>JANMNH010000013.1:0-72895 GCA_031373745.1 Hyphomicrobium sp.
ACCGTCACGAATATCGCCGACTACGGCGCGTTCGTTGAACTGGAAGCGGGCGTTGAAGGCTTGATCCACGTTTCGGAAATGAGCTGGACAAAGAAGAACACGCATCCCGGCAAGATCGTCTCGACCAGCCAGCAGGTCGAAGTGCAGGTTCTCGAAGTCGATCAGCAGAAGCGCCGTATCTCGCTCGGCCTGAAGCAGACCCAGGAAAATCCGTGGGACGGCTTCCTGACGCAACACCCCAAGGGTTCGACCGTCGAAGGCCCGATCCGCAATATCACCGAGTTCGGTCTTTTCATCGGTCTCGACAACGGCGTCGACGGCATGGTGCATTTGTCGGACCTCGATTGGTCGAAGCCGGGCGACGAAGCCATTAAGGACTACAAGAAGGGCGATACCGTCAAAGCCGTCGTTCTCGACGTCGACGGCTCGAAGGAGCGCATCTCGCTTGGCATCAAGCAACTCTCCGGCGATCCGGTCGATGCCATGGCGCGCTTCAAGAAGGGCGACGCAGTTACCTGCACCGTTACGTCCGTGCAGGAAAACGGCGTCGAAGTGAAACTCGCCGACAGCGATCTGACGGCCTTCGTCAAGCGCTCGGATCTGTCGCGCGAACGCTCGGAACAGCGTCCGGAACGCTTCAGCGTGGGCAACAAGGTCGATGCGGCCGTGTTGACGGTCGATAAGGCCGCGCGCCGCATCACCGTTTCGATCAAGGCCCTTGAGATTGCAGAAGAGAAGCAGGCCGTGGCTCAATATGGGTCATCGGACTCGGGCGCCTCGCTCGGCGATATCTTCAAAGCCGCGATCAAAAAGCGCGAAACGACCGACGACGACGCAGAGTAACCAATAAGCCTCTGCAACGGGGCTAGTTTCCTGGAGCGCGCGGCATGAAAGTGCCGCGCGCTTACCTTTTTGGGCCGCCTCCCGCTGGAAGGCGTTGCGGGCGGCCCGATCCTTGCCTAACCTGAGACAAGATCGATAGAATTAATGCTGCGGCTGCGGCGCAGCGCGCGCAACGGCCGCAACCGGAGGAATGCCCCCATGCTTGAGACGGAAACCGTATTGGACCGCCGCCGGTTGCGCCGGTCGCTTTCCTTGTGGCGCGGGCTTGGCGTTGCCGGCGTGGCGCTTGCCATCGGCGCTTTTGTGCTCGGTGGCGATAAGCTCGCGACACTGGCCGGCAAGAAGCAGATCGCCCGCATTTCCATTGAAGGCACGATCATGGAAAATCGCGATCAGCTGAAAATGCTCAAAGAGATCGCGGACGCCGATCACGTGGCGGGCGTCCTACTTTACGTCAACAGTCCGGGTGGCACGACAACGGGCGGCGAAGCGATTTACGAAAGCTTGCGCGAGATCGGCAAGAAGAAGCCGTTGGTTGCCCAGTTTGGGACCATTGCAGCCTCGGCCGGTTATATCGTCGGGCTCGCTAGCGATCACATTGTGGCGCGCGGCAACACGATTACCGGTTCCGTCGGCGTCATCGTGCAATGGCCCGAGTTCGCCCAGTTGATGGAAAAGATCGGCGTCAAAGTGAATGAAGTGAAAAGCGGGCCGCTTAAGGCCGCGCCGTCGCCGTTCGCGCCCATGGACGATTCGAGCCGCAAAGTAACCGAAGGCATGGTCAAGGACGGATTCAAGTGGTTCCTCGGTCTGGTCGAAGACCGCCGCGGAATCAAGGTTGCCGAAGTGCCGGGGCTCATCGAAGGCGGCATCTTTTCGGGCCGCGAGGCGCTCGCAGCCAAGCTCATCGACGAAATCGGTGGCGAAGACGAAGCCGTGAAGTGGCTGAAGGACGTCAAGAACGTCGATAAGGACGCCAAGGTTGTCGATTGGACGCCCGGCGGCGGCTCGAGTTTTGGCGTCGGATCGATGACGTCCCGGGCTGTGACGGGCGTATTTGGCGAACAAGCGGGGAGAATTGTCAGCTTTTTGGCCCGCGATTCGGCGTTTTCGTCACTTGGCCTTGACGGTCTCGTTTCAGTTTGGCATCCTTCTGATAAATAAGAAGAATTGATCGCATGGCTGGGGAGCATAACGTGATCAAGTCAGAACTCGTACAACGGATTGCGTCTGCTAATCCGCATCTTTATCATCGCGACGTCGAGCGCATCGTGAACGTGATTTTCGACGAAATCGTCGATGCACTATCGCGCGGCGACCGGGTCGAACTCAGGGGCTTTGGCGCGTTCACGGTCAAACACCGCGGCGCGCGCCAGGGCCGTAACCCGCGCACCGGCACGACCGTATCGGTCGCTGAAAAGTTCGTGCCGTTTTTCAAAACCGGCAAGGAACTGCGCGACAGGCTCAATCACAAAGGCAAGACCCCGCACTGAGAGACAACTCCGGCGCGGCGGCTTAGTAAAAAGTTACAGGTCCGGCAAAAGTCACAGGCCGGGCAATAGTTTTGGGAGAGTGCCGCGGTGCTCAGGCGTCTCGTATCGTTGCTCGTTGCTTTTCCTCTTGGCGTTGTGCTGGTCGCGCTGGCGGTCTCCAATCGCCATGCGGTTCAACTGGTACTCGATCCGTTCAGGCCCGAAAGCCCGGCCCTCGCGCTCGAACTTCCCTTCTATGCCTACATTCTCGGCACGCTGGTGCTCGGCGTGATCTTGGGCGGCGTGGCAACGTGGATGAGCCAGAGCCGCTGGCGCCGCACGGCCCGCGTGCAAGGCCAGCGCGCGCAGCGATTTGAAGCAGAAGCCGACCGCCTGACGCGTTTGCAGGAAGCGGACGTTTCTGCACCCAAGCAGCTTGCCGTTGCCGGCCGCTAAAGCTCACATTTGAAGTCACATGATACTTGATGCGCTGACAGTCTTTGGCCTCGTGGCCCTTTCGGTCATGCTTCTTTTCTATGCCTATGAGGACGCGAGCCCTTGGTGCATTTTCGGCTTCGCGATTGCGTGTGCCGCCGCATCGGCCTATGGATTTCTGCAAGGTGCGTGGCCGTTCGGCGTCGTGGAAGCGATCTGGACGGGTGTGGCGCTGAAGCGCTGGCAAAAGCGGCGGCTTGCCGGCAAGCCCTGATACCGGGTTTATAAATCCCGGCTTTCACAAATCTAAGTGCTCGTGTTCATGCCGACCGAAGTCAAAATTTGCGGATTAAAAACAGTCGAAGCCGTTGATGCGGCGCTCGACGGCGGTGCCGATTACATCGGCCTCGTGTTTTTTCCGCGTAGTCCGCGCCATGTCGATGCCAAGACTGCGCTCGCTCTCGCCGACCGCGCGCGCGGACAAGCCAAGATCGTCGCTCTCTTTGTCGATCCCGACGACAAGGTCTTGGATTGCATTGTTGAGACCGTGCAGCCGGACATGATCCAGTTGCACGGCGACGAAAGCGGCCCGAGGGTGCGTGAAATACGCAAGCGCTTTCATCTGCCCGTCATCAAGGCCATCAAGGTCGGCACGGCCGTCGATGCGGTGCGCGCCCTGCGCTATAACGAGTCCGCCGACCTCATACTGTTTGACGCCAAGGCGCCCAAGGGTGCCGTACTTCCCGGCGGCAATGGACTTTCGTTCGATTGGCGCGCGCTTGCGGATGTGAAAGATCATATGAAATTCATGCTGTCGGGCGGGTTGACGGCAGAAAACGTCGGCGCGGCGATTGCCTTGACGGGGGCGGGCGCCGTCGATGTCTCGTCCGGCGTCGAAAGCGCGCCCGGCATTAAGGACGCTGGGTTGATCCGCCGCTTCCTTAAGGCAGTAAAGGCAGCTAAGCAGAATTAGAATTTCCCTCTTCCCATTCCTGCACTTGATGGGGAGAGGGCCATGCTGGAAGCATGTCTACAACATGACGTGAAGGGCGGCCGCATGTTCGGTGCGTGTATGGGCCCCTCACCCCAACCCTCTCCCCGAAAGGGACGGGGAGAGGGATCAGACCTCGAGGACATCCGATGGCGACGAAGACGCAGAAAACAGCCGAGGCCAAACTCAATAGTTATCGCAGCGGGCCCGACGACAAAGGCTTCTTCGGACTATTTGGCGGGCGCTTTGTTGCCGAAACGCTGATGCCGCTCATCTTGGAGCTTGAGCGTGCCTATGAAGAGGCGAAGAAGGATCCAACATTCCAGGCCGAAATCGATTATCTCAATTTGCATTATGCCGGCCGGCCGAGCCCGCTCTATTACGCCGATCGCATGACCAAAGAACTAGGCGGCGCGAAGATCTACTTCAAGCGCGATGAACTCAATCACACCGGCTCGCACAAGATCAACAATTGCTTGGGGCAAATTCTTCTAGCCCGCCGCATGGGCAAAACGCGCATCATCGCCGAGACGGGCGCCGGCCAGCATGGCGTTGCGGTCGCGACCGTGTGCGCCAAGTACGGTATGGGCTGCGAAATCTATATGGGCGCCACCGATATCGAGCGCCAAGCGCCGAACGTGGCGCGCATGATCCTGCTCGGCGCCAAGCTCAATCCCGTCACGTGCGGCGCCGGCACGCTCAAAGACGCCATGAACGAAGCGCTGCGCGATTGGGTGACCAACGTGCGCGACACGTATTACTTGATCGGCACCGCGGCAGGCCCGCATCCTTATCCCGCCATGGTGCGCGATTTCCAGTCGATAATCGGCACTGAAACGCGCGAGCAGATGATGCAGGCGGAGGGGCGATTACCCGATACGCTCGTTGCTTGCATCGGCGGCGGATCAAACGCTATTGGACTTTTCCACCCCTTCCTCGACGACAAAGACGTGGCGATTTACGGCGTCGAAGCCGGCGGTCATGGGCTTGATGTCGATAACGGACATGCAGCATCCATGACGGGCGGGTCGCCGGGCGTTCTGCACGGCAACCGCACGTATCTCTTGCAAGACGGCGACGGGCAAATCCTCGAAGGCCATTCAATATCAGCGGGTCTTGATTATCCAGGCGTCGGCCCCGAACATTCCTGGCTCAAATCAAACGGGCGCGTGACGTACGTTGCCATCACCGACAAGGAAGCGCTCGAAGCGCTGCAGTTCTGCACGCGCATGGAAGGCATCATTCCGGCGCTTGAGCCAAGCCACGCGCTTGGCCACGTCATGAAACTTGCGCCGAAACTGCCGAAAGACAATCTGCTCGTCATGAATCTTTGCGGCCGCGGCGACAAGGATTTGTTCACGGTGGCCAAGGCTCTGGGGTTGAAGGTTTGAGGTAACTACCAAACCGCTTTGACGCCGAGAGACTTGAGTGCGGCGTCGTTGGTTGCGATCGACAAGTTCTCTATCCGGCACTGTGCCGCCAGGAGCCGGTCGAAGGGATCGCGATGATCGCCGGGTAAAGAGCCCGCGAGATCGGCGTGCTCTATGGAGATCGGCAGCTCGCGAAAATTTTGGGATTGCAGGATGCGCCGGAATTGCCCCGCCATCCATTCGGCTTCCGGCAGTTTGCCAATCCGCACCTTGGTTGAGATCTCCCAGGCGGACGCCGCGCTGACGAAGACCTCGGTACTTTGGTCTTCGATTATCTTGATCACGGTTCGCGAGAGCTTTCTGCTGCCAGCCGCCCACCACAGCAACGCATTCGTGTCGAGAAGCAGGCTCATGCTTTCAAACGCTTCGGTGCGGCTTTGCGGCGTGGAGGTTTGGGGCGGCCTTCCCATGCATCAAGTTCATGAGCCGACAATGGCTCGAAGAACGTGTCAGGGATGGAAATCCGGCCTTTGAACGCCCCAAACTTTCGCTTGGGCGCCGCTTTTCCGGCATCGACCGCAATGAGACGTGCTGCGGGCTTGTCGCGGCGCGCGATCACGACTTCTTCGCCGGCCTCCGCGCGCGCGATGAGTTTTGACAAGTTCGTTTTGGCTTTGTGGACCGAGTAAATTGCCATGGGTCACTCCTTAGCTAATTATATTAGCTAAGACTGGTCCAAAGATCAATGAAGACCAGCTGCTCTTGACCATGCAGCCCATGCGTCTTAGGACCGGCAGGCAACCCAGGGATAGAAGTAGTTATGTCAACGGCCACCCGCATCGACCAGCGCTTCGCCGCGCTCAAAAAAGAAAACCGTCCCGCCCTTGTGACGTTCATCTCGGCTGGCGATCCCGATCTCGAGACGAGCGAGAAAATTCTCAGCGGCCTCCCGGCAGCCGGCGCGGATATTATCGAACTTGGGATGCCATTTTCCGATCCAATGGCAGACGGCCCAGCTATTCAGGCGTCGTCGCAGCGCGCGTTGAAAAGCGGCCAGACCATGGTTAAGACGCTAGAGATGGTGCGCCGCTTTCGCGCCAACGACAAAGATACGCCGCTCGTTTTGATGGGTTACTACAACCCGATTTACGTTTATGGAAACGCGCGCTTTCTGAAGGATGCAAAGGACGCTGGCGTTGACGGCCTCATTGTCGTCGATGTGCCGCCGGAAGCCGACGACGAGCTATGTCTCCCGGCTGTTGAGCAGGGCCTGAACTTCATTCGTTTGGCGACGCCAACCACCGACGTCAAGCGCCTACCGGCCGTTTTGAAGAACACCTCCGGCTTCGTCTATTACGTGTCGATCACCGGCATAACCGGCGCCGCCGCGCCTGCAGTGAACGACGTTCACATTCAAGTGAAACGCATCAAGGGCGAGACCGAACTTCCCGTCGTTGTGGGCTTTGGGGTCAAAACCGGCGAGCAGGCCAAGGCTCTGGCCAAGGGCGCGGACGGTGTCGTAGTTGGCTCGGCGCTTGTGCAAACAATAGAAAAGTCTTTAGGATCAAAGGGTCAGGCGTCGGCCGGGACGGTGACGGGCGTCATAAATATGGTGAAAGAATTGGCTGCGTCGCTACGCACGCCTTGACCATGGGCCACGATATCCACCAAAAGGTCTGTTATCGGGCTCTCGATGGGCCCATATAGCGGCTAACCTCCCTTGTCCCAGGGGAAGGCCCGGCGATAGATTACGCCGCCCTACAACATTTGAGCGAGTCCGGAGGTTTCCGCTGCCAAATTTGGTGGAGCTTCCAGCGATGAGGAGCCAATCGCAGTGAACTGGATCAACAACGTCGTCCGGCCGAAGATTCGCGGACTGCTGTCGTCGACCACGAAGCGCGAGGTGCCGGACGATCTTTGGCGCAAGTGCCCGGTCTCGGGGCAGATGGTTTTCTACAAGGACCTTGAAGCCAACGAGTTCGTTGTGCCGGGCTCCGACTACCACTGGAAAATGGGCGCCGATCAGCGCTTGAGTCATCTCTTCGACGGCGGCGAATTCGCGAAGGTCGCGATCCCGGCCGTTCCACAAGACCCGCTCAAATTCCGCGACGGGCGCAAATACACCGACCGGCTCAAAAACGCGAAGGCGGAAACCGAAATGGAGGACGCCGTTCTGGTTGGCGTCGGCACGCTCGAAGGGCAGCCGGTGGTTGCCGCCGCGCAGGATTTCCGTTTTATGGCCGGTTCGCTCGGTATGGCGGCGGGCGAAGCCATCATCACCGGCATGCTGAAAGCCGTCGAACTTAAAACGCCCTTCATCTTGTTTGCAGCGTCCGGCGGCGCCCGCATGCAGGAAGGCATTCTCTCCTTGATGCAGATGCCGCGCACGACAATTGCCGTGCAGCGCCTGCGCGAAGCGAAACTCCCCTACATCGTCGTTCTCACAGATCCGACAACGGGCGGCGTGACCGCGTCCTATGCCATGCTTGGGGATATCCATATCGCCGAACCCGGCGCACTCATCTGTTTTGCGGGCCCGCGCGTTATTCAGCAGACGATCCGCGAGCAACTGCCCGAAGGCTTCCAGCGCTCCGAGTATCTTCTGGCTCACGGCATGGTCGATATGGTCGTGCATCGCCACAAGCTGCGTGAAACGCTGGCGCGCGTCAGCCGTTTGCTCATGGCCGGCGTTGGCGCCAGCAAGTCGGCGTCGCAACACAAGAAGCTCAACGGCAAGCACTACATGAACGGGTCATCCGTCGATGGCAAACTGATCGAGTCGGCGGCGCGGGAAACGGGCGGCGTCATAGAAGCGGAACCGGTTCCATCGAGTCAGCGTTTCGATCCGGCTCGAACCGAAAAAGCAAAAGGCGAGGCGATTGCCTCTAATGCTCCGCCGAAGGACGCGCCACGCGGCGCTTAAGCCGCGCCAACTCACAAGCTGCGAGCGCGGGCTCATCCCATGGCACAGACGACGACACGTCCGACGAGCGACGCGCTTCTCGCTCAGATGAAGCTGTTGCACCCGAAACTCATCGACCTTTCGCTCGGGCGGGTCGAACGATTGCTCGGCAAGTTGGGTTCGCCCGAAACCCGTTTGCCCCCCGTAGTCCATATCGCCGGAACCAACGGCAAAGGTTCGGTGACGTCCTATCTCAAGGCGATTTTCCAGGCCGCGGGAAAGCGCGTGCACGTCTACACGTCGCCGCATCTGGTGCGCTTCCACGAGCGCATCGAACTTGCCGGCAGCGATGGAAAAGCGCGCCCGATTAGCGAGGATGCGCTTGTCGACGTCTTGATGCGCGTTAATGCCGTGAATGACGGCGACGATATCACCCAATTCGAAATCACGACCGCCGCGGCGTTTCTCGCTTTTTCCGAAACGGCGGCCGACGTTTTGCTCCTCGAAGTCGGTCTTGGCGGGCGGCTCGATGCGACGAATGTCATTCCGAAGCCTGCGCTTTCGATTATCACGCCGATCTCGATGGACCACGCGGAAAAGCTCGGGCCAACGCTCTCGAAGATTGCCATCGAAAAAGCCGGCATTCTGAAACGCGGCGTGACCGGCATCGTGGCGCCGCAGGTTGATGAGGTTCTGCGCGTCATCGAAGCGCGCGCCAACGTTGCCGGAAGCCCCCTTGTCGTCGGGGGCCGTGAGTATGAAGCCTTCGAACAAAACGGGCGGCTCATCGTCCAGCGCGAGGATACACTCCTCGATTTGCCGTTGCCAGCATTGATAGGACGCCATCAAATCACGAACGCGGGTGTAGCGGTCGTGGCGGCTTTAGCACTCTCGGAGCAGCGCCCCGAACTTGGTGTGGACGAAGGGGCGATTGCCAAGGGGCTGCGCACGGTCGAGTGGCCGGCCCGCATGCAGCGACTGACAAGCGGCCCGCTTCCGGATTTGCTGGGCACCGACACGGAGCTTTGGCTTGACGGCGGGCACAATCCTGCGGCCGGCGATATGCTGGCCGACACGCTCGTCAGTCTCGAAGAGAAGGCACCAAAACCGACGTATCTCATCGTCGGCATGATGGGCCAGAAAGATGCGCTGGGATTCCTCGCGCCGTTTCGCGGCCTCGTGCGCACCATTTACACGGTGCCTATTCCGGGCGCGAATGAGGCGCCCCACTCGGCGGAAACACTGGCCGAGATCGCGCGCAGCGCCGGGCTTAACGCCATCTATTGCGCGGGCGTGATCGACGCGCTCGAAATGATTGTCGATTTACCGGCCGAAAATAAGCGCGTGCTGATCTGCGGCTCGCTCTATCTTGCGGGCCATGTTCTTGGGCTTCAGCAAGGCGTGACACCACAGTCGAATTGAGCGCAAGAGCTCGCACCTCGCGCGGAGCGGCGCGAAATCTCTCCTACTAAAGAAGCAGCACAATTGGCCTAGAAAAACGCTTGCCATGCGCTATGCATGCATCAACATAACGCTGAAAAGGCCAACAAAGCAAGAGGAGTGAAACGCTATGCAACACGTTGCGATGGACAAGCTGAACGGCAAGCAAATTATCAAGCCGCGCTATGACAACTTCATCGGTGGAAAATGGGTCGCCCCTGTCAGAGGCCAGTATTTCTCCAACGTCACGCCGATCACCGGCCAGCACGTTTGCGATATTGCCCGCTCGACGGCCGAAGACATCGAACTCGCTCTCGACGCCGCACACAAGGCCCGCGAATCCTGGGGCCGTATGTCTGCAGCGGCACGCGCACAAATCTTGAACAAGATTGCAGACCGAATGGAAAGCAATCTCGACATCCTTGCTCTTGTCGAAACCATCGATAACGGCAAGCCGATCCGCGAGACGACGCATGCCGACATGCCGCTCGCTATCGATCACTTCCGTTACTTCGCCGGATGTGCACGCGCCCAGGAAGGCTCGATCTCGGAAATAGATCACGATACCGTTGCCTACCACTTCCACGAGCCTTTGGGCGTCGTTGGACAGATCATTCCGTGGAACTTTCCAATCCTCATGGCCGTCTGGAAGCTGGCGCCGGCACTCGCCGCCGGCAACTGCGTCGTGCTGAAGCCGGCCGAACAGACACCGATGAGCATCATGGTGCTCATGGAAATGATCGGCGATCTTCTGCCCGATGGCGTTCTCAATGTCGTCAACGGCTTTGGCATCGAGGCCGGTAAGCCGCTGGCCCAGAACAAGCGCATTGCTAAAATCGCCTTCACTGGCGAGACGACGACGGGCCGCCTCATCATGCAATACGCGTCCGAGAACATCATCCCTTGCACATTGGAGTTGGGCGGCAAGTCGCCCAACATCTTCTTCGCCGACGTGATGGACGCAGACGATGAATTCTTCGACAAATGCCTTGAAGGCTTCACCATGTTTGCGCTGAACCAGGGCGAAGTTTGTACCTGCCCAAGCCGCGCGCTCGTACAAAAGTCGATCTATGAGAAGTTCATGGATCGCGCCATCCAGCGCGTTCTCAAAGTAAAGCAAGGCCACCCGATGGACAGCGCCACAATGATCGGTGCGCAAGCCTCCAACGACCAGCTCGAGAAGATCTTATCCTACATCGAGATCGGCAAGGGCGAAGGCGCACGCGTTCTGACCGGCGGCCAGCGTTCGAATCTCGGCGGGGAGCTTGCTAACGGCTATTATGTCGAGCCGACGGTTCTCGAAGGCAACAACAAGATGCGCGTGTTCCAGGAAGAAATCTTTGGACCCGTCGTCTCGGTCACGACGTTCGACACGCCGGAAGAGGCGCTGGCGATCGCCAACGACACGCTCTATGGGCTTGGCGCAGGCGTTTGGAGCCGCAACGGCACGCGCGCGTATCGCTTCGGCCGCGAGATCCAGGCGGGGCGCGTGTGGACCAACTGCTACCACCTCTACCCAGCACACGCGACGTTCGGCGGCTACAAGCAGTCCGGCATTGGGCGCGAGAACCACAAGATGATGTTGGACCACTACCAGCAGACCAAGAACATGCTGGTCAGCTATAGCCCGAAGGCGCTGGGCTTCTTCTGATACTTTCATCGATGGCCTTCACCGGGTGCTGCAGGGGTGCCCGGTGAAGTTTCCGCAGTTCCAGCACAATAGGGAAGTCTGAGAATGTCCGTAAGACCAACACTACGCTCGCTTCTCGCGATGCCAACACAACCCGAGCAGTTATCACAGTCTGTTCTCATTCTCATCGACTGTCAGAACACTTATCGCGAAGGCGTCATGCAGTTGGAAGGGGTAGAACCTGCAATTCAAGAATGTGCGAGGCTTCTCAAGCGCGCGCGCGATACGGACACGCCTGTTATACATGTTCAGCACGATGCCGGCCCCGCCACCCCATATGATGTGAAGGCCCGTATCGGTCAAATATCGGATGAAGTCGCGCCGCGTGCGGGCGAGATCGTCATCACCAAGGCCTATCCGAGTTCATTCGAGAAAACTGGATTGAACGCCGAACTCGTAAAGCTTGGCCGGTCCAATCTAGTGATCGCGGGGTTCATGACGCATGTTTGCGTGAACTCAACGACGCGCGCCGCATTCAATCATGGCTATAAGCCGACGGTTGTCGCCAGCGCCACCGCGACGAGATCGCTTCCCAATCCGATCGGCGGGTTTCTTTCGGCGCAGCAAGTGCACGACGGCGCACTGACCGCGCTCGCAGATATGTTCTCTATCGTCGTGCCGGCCGCCGAGTACATCCGCGACTGAGAAGGAGACCGCCTTGGTTGATCGCGTGACGGCAACGCCCGAGACGCTGGCTCTGCTCTCCAAACTGCAGGTCCTGCACGGCCCCTTACTGTTCCACCAGTCGGGCGGCTGCTGCGACGGTTCCGCGCCGATGTGCTACCCGCGGACCGAGTTCAAGGTTGGCGCGCAAGATGTTTACATGGGCGAGATCGGCGGCCAGCCGTTCTATATGGGGAAATCGCAATTCGAGTACTGGCAGCACACGCATCTCATTATCGACGTTGTTCCAGGGCGCGGATCGGGGTTTTCGGTTGAAGCCCCGGAGGGCGTCAGGTTTTTAACGCGGTCGCGAATATTTACCGACGCAGAGAACAATGCGCTCGATAAGAGCGGCCCTCCGCCAACGGGTGCGGAGAGGCCTGCGGTTTGACAGACTAGACCGTCTCACGACGCCGCTTTAGGACCCGAGATACCCATCGATACATGAAGCAGAGCTTGCCGCCCGTCGCCGGCCGTTGCGTCGGCGCCGATCTCCTGGACGAGTTCCGGCCGTGTGTTGAAGGCGTATCCGCCGGCCATGATGCGAATATCCTTGTTGACGGACGCCGCGCGGATTTCGCGGATTTTTGTAGCGAGCGCGCCGGGCTCCGAGACCGCGCCGGCCGACAATCCGACCATGTCGAACCACTGGTTCTGTACAAGTTCGATGATGTCGTCGAACGTTTGAGACGGGCCGCACCAGACCCGCCAGCCTTCACGCAGGAAATGTTCGCGCAGCAGCGAGATACCGAACGTGTGCTGCTCTCCCGGCAGCGGCATCAGCAATGCCCGTCTGCATTTGGCCGGCTTACTGATTTCTTTTCCGAATTCGCTGCCGAAGGCGCGAACGATATGCTGCATGTGGCCTATGCCGATCGTAACATCTAAAAAGTCATTGATATCTTCGTCCCAAAGCTCGCCCAGGCGGCGCGCGGCGGGCGCCAGAAGATCCTGGAAGATGCTTTCGATCGAGGCGCCTTCCTGACGCAGCGTTTCGACAAAGGCCACGGCCGTCGCGGCATCGCGATTGACGACAATTTCCGAAAATTCGCCGACGTACTCGGCGAGCTTTGCGGCCATCGCGTCCGTCACAGGCGGCGCAATGGCAAGCTCGGCATTGTTGGCAAGCAGAAGACGCGGGATGACTTCGTTCTCAATGACACCGGCAAGCAGCTTCTGTTTGTCGGCTGCGGCTGGTAGAGTCAGAAAATTTTCCCACGGCTCTTGTAACCCTGCCGGCGGAATCCAGGCGGCACAAATGTCGTCGACGACGGCCGCGCGTCTGTTCCGGTTTCCCATTGTCCAACGCCCCCAACCACAAACTGTGCCGATAAACGAGGCCGGTGAGCGAACACGGGCCATAGTTGAAGGCCGAACATCGCGTCTTAAAACGCGCTCAAGCAAACACGACCCGGTCTCTAACACTACGAGAACACTACGAGAAAATCCGACTATTTACGCTGCGCCGCACAAAACCTAACGCAATTTTAACTGTTGACCCCTACGCGCTGCGCCGCAAAGTGGATCGGTTTTTTTTTTGGTTTTTTTAATGCCTGCGAAAAAGTGCAAAGATTTCAACGTGCGGCCGCATGAAGTATTTTTCGCAGGCCGCCTTTTGAGCGATACTCCGGTACAGGAAAACCCCGCGAGGTGCGTGCCTCGCGGGGTTTTGTCACTCAGAACTTCTCAGTCAAACATTACGCCGACACGCTCGCCGTGATCCAGTCTTCAAGCTTTTTCTTCTGTACGATGGCGCCGGTGTGCTGCGCTGCGACCTTGCCGTTCTTGAACAAGATAAGCGTCGGCATGGCGCGAATGCCATACGTGCCGGTCACTTTCGGGTTTTCGTCGACGTCGATCTTGACGACCTTGACCTTGCCCTTCATCTCAGTTGCAACCTGCTCAAGCGCCGGGGCCATGGCCTTGCACGGCCCGCACCAGACCGCGTGGAAATCGACGAGCACGGGCTCGGTCGATTTCAGGACTTCGGCGTCGAAGCTTGCGTCGGTAACGGCGTTGGCCATGGAGGTCTCCTTTTGGGGGCATTCCAAAATCGCCCCTTTGATTTCTTTGGTGATCTCACCGGGTGCCTTTTTCAAGGTCACCCTTAAACTTGCCTTCGCATACGTAGGTATCGCATCAGGTCGCGTCAAGAGTGGCGCAATCGAGGTCCCACAGGCGGCTCACGTAGTCCCGGATCGTGGCCTCCGGGATTTGCATTAAACGCGGGCCGTCGGTCCACAGCAACGCCGCTCTGACGCGCTTGCCGGGATAAATCTCCTGTAACGCCAGCACGTAGGCGGCAAGCTGATAGAGGTAGGCGGGCGCGACGTTTTCCGGGTTCAAGGGCGGGGGGCGATTCGTCTTGTAGTCGACGATAAAAACCTCGCTCGCCGTGACGGCGAGGCGGTCGATTTGCCCTGATAGTTTAAGAGCCGGACCCTTGCCTGATTGGCGCGGCAGGGTTGCGGCAATCGGCACCTCCGCGCGGCTGGCGACTGAAAACAGATCCGTGAATTCCGGACGCGTTAAGATCGCCAGTGTCTCCTTGACGATGGACTTGCGCGCTTTCTTCGTCAGACCAGCACCGCGTTTCTCGACGAAGGCCGTGGCCGCGCCGCCGCGAAGGTGTTCCGGCAGCGAGGGCAAATGCTCGAGCAAGGCGTGGGTCAGCGTACCCTGCAAAAAGCGATTGCCGGATGCAAGGTGCGAGGGCGAGGGCCGGTCGCGTACTTCGCCGGGTGCGGCCTCATGCGTGACGATGGGTTCGCCCTCGGCGTCCGGTGCGTAGGGCTCTAAGCGGGAGGGCGAGAGCGGTACGGTCAATTGCGGCTCGGTGGGCGCCCGGCGCTTGGCGAAATCCGGCAATGGCTCGGGTGCGAGCATGCCGGCTGGTGTGCTTTTTTCCTGTTCGACGGGTTCGGATTGGGCGGCTTCAAGCCGTTTGACCGCGAATCCATCGGGATACGCGGACGCAGTCATGCGTGCGTCGAGGGCGTCCTTGATGCAGTCGTACCAGCATCCCGCAGAACGGCCCTGGCGGCCCTCGAAGCCCGCGATGTAGAGCCGGTCGCGTGCGCGCGTCATTGCGACATAGAGTAAGCGGTTGCGTTCCTCGCGGTCGCGCTTGCCGCTGTCGCCGAGAGCTTGCTGCACGGCTTCGAGGCGCGAGGTGCCTTTGACGGCCCAAAGAATTGGGCTGGGCATTCCTGGCGGGCGGGTCACGTGAGTGAGTTCGACAAGCCGCGCGCCAGGGCTCTCGCCGGACGCCGTTGTGCAGGTGTCGGGCAGAAAAACGATGGGCGCTTCGAGACCTTTAGCGCCGTGCACCGTCATCACGCGCACTTCGTTGCGGCCGTGTTCCATGTCGCGCTTGATTTCGCGGCGGCCTTCGCGCATGGATGCGAGAAACCCGGTCAGGGATGGCGGCGATCCGTCGTCATAGTTGAGAGCCGCTTCGAGAAATTCGTCTATCGCGTCGGCGGATTCTGGGCCAAGCCGGTTCAACATTTGCGCGCGGCCGCCGTCGCGGTCGAGAAGGGCCGCAAAAAATTCGTAAGGCGGCGTGAAGTCGGCTTTGGCGCGCCAGCGCTTCAAGGTCTCGGCGGCGGGGCGCAATCGGGCGTTCGTATCTGCGTTGGAGAGGAACGCCTTCCACAATGCGCCTTTGCGGTCCGGTGCCACGGCCAAGAGATCGTCGTCCGTCAAATTGAACAGCGGGCTTTTGAGCACCGTTGCCAGAGCCAGATCGTCTTCAGGCAGCGTGAGAAAATCTCCGAGCGTCAGGAGATCCTGCACGGCGGCTTGCCCGGTCAGCTGAATGCGGTCGCTTCCGGCAACCGCTATGCCGCGCGCTTTCAAGGCCGCCACCATTGGAATAGCGAAGGGGTGGCGCTTACGCACCAGGATCAACACGTCGCCCGCGCGGATGGGGCGGCCGAGCGAGGGCAGTTTTTCGCCGCGCCTGATCCAATCGTCAATTGTAGCGGCAATGCGTTCGGCAACGCGGTTCGCGGGCGCACGTTCGGATGTATCGTCAAGCGGCTTCCAAGGATCGGCTTGGGCCGTCTCGCTGTAGCTCTCAAGAGGCCAAACCTCGATGAGGCCTGCGTGCCCAAAGCGGCTCGCGATATGGCGGATGCTTTGTGGCGACGCCGCTAGCCCCGGCGTGCGGTCTGGGTCAGCAAAAACGCTGTCAACGGCGTCAAGTATGGGCTGCACCGTGCGGAACGACAGATTGAGCGGCACGTGGCGCCATGTGGCCTGCACGTCAGCGGCGAATTTTGCAAAACGCTCGCCCATGAGGCCGAATTTCTCGGGCTCGGCGCCCTGGAACGAGTAGATCGATTGCTTTTCGTCGCCGACGGCAAAGATCGTGCGCGCCGTTTCGCGTGCGCCTGTGCCGGAGAAGAATTCGCGCGCGAGGGATTCGATGATTTCCCATTGTACGGGACTGGTGTCCTGCGCTTCATCGACCAGGATATGATCGAGCCCGCCGTCGAGTTTGTAGAGAACCCATTCCGCGGACTCCGAGGTTCTCAAGAGGCTGCCGGTTTTCTCGATCAGATCGTCGAAGTCCAGCGCCCCGCTTGCGGCCTTGGCGTCCTGGTAGCGTTGCAGAACTGCGCCCGCGAGCCGGTAGAGCGCCGTTGTGGCTTCGACTGCGGCGAGTGCCTTGCGTTCTTCGTTGAGTTTATGAAATTCGGATTGCGCGCGCTCTGCGGCGGCCAGGAGGTCGCCGCGATCGTCAGCGAGTTTCTTGCTCATGAGACTAGCGCGCGGCTCGCCCTTGCCGGTCAGAAAGTACTCGGCAAGGCAAGCGGCGCGTCTCTCTGTGGACATTTTTGCGAGCGCATCGGCAAGTATCTGGCTGTACTTGAGGTCGGTTTTGCCACCGCCCGCGAGGTGATCGCGCACGCTTGCGAGGTCGGCATCGCTCAGAACGTTTGCGGCAACTTTGGCGATGCTTTCGGCGCTGGACTTGGGGCCAACGCCAAGCGACTTGCGCAAAAGCGCTTCAGCGGCGGCGAACTGGTCCTTGCTGGTGGCGCCGTTCAAGCGGATCGCGGCGATTAGCCATTGACGCTCTGCTATTGCTTTGGTCAGGAGTTCGTCAAAATTCGAGTCCGTTGCATAACGGATCGCGGTTTTAAGCGCTTGGCCAAGTGTACCGTTTGGATCGCCCGTTGCTTCTTCTAACGTGCCGTTGATGGCGCGCTGTGTGAGCTCGCGGCCCTTTTCGTCGTCGAGGATTTTAAAGCCCGGCGGGACGCCCGCTTCGAGCGGAAAGCGCTGAAGAAGCCGTTCGGCGAAAGCGTGAATGGTCTGAACCTTCAATCCGCCGGGCGATTCGATTGCACTCGTGAACAGCGTGCGCGCGTGGGCGAGGGACTTCTCATCGGGTTTAGTGCCGGCAAGTTCTATGAGGAGTTTGGCGAGTTCCTTGTCCGTCTCCGTGACCCATGCGGCGAGCTTGTCGAACACGCGCTTCGACATTTCGGCGGCCGCTGCCTTGGTGTAGGTGAGACACAAGATGCGTTCGGGCCGCGTGCCGGCAAGCAGCAATCGCAACACGCGATTGGTCAAAACGTGCGTTTTGCCCGTGCCCGCGTTCGCACTCACCCAGGCGGAATACAAGGGATCGGCTGCGTCCGATTGCGCGCGGGCCGTTTTCTCCCGCGCGGATGCGATATCTTTGGCGGCGGCTAGGCTGGTCATGATCACGCCTCCTCATCGACGTGAGCCGACCACTCGGCGACGCGCGCGAGGCCTGCATAATCGTCGTAGTCGTAACGGTATCCGGGGCGGCGCACGGCCCGGTACGGCGTTTTGACATCGTCGAAAGTGCTGACGAGCCCAAGAACGCCGTCGCACGCCGCCTTAGCGAGTGCCGCGATATCGTCAGAGGCAACAAGCTTGTCTTCGCCGGGCGGTTCGCCGCCCGAGGCTCTGATGTAGCGCAATCCCGTGACGGAGCGTCCGGCAACGCCGGGGAACCCGGAAGCACCAAGCGCGATGGCCGCTTCAAGCGGCAATTGCGGAGATTTATTCGACGTGACGGCTTTGCCGTTGGGGATAACGCCGGTCTTGTAGTCGGTGATGATCAAGCCGTCGGCGCCGTCATCGATACGGTCGGCACGCGCGGTCAGCGTGAAAGGCCCGCCCGGCGCATCGAGCACCAGGCTGCCCTGCGTTTCGGCAATCACGTGCGCAACGCCAGTGCGGCGCTCGGGTTCGGTTTCGGCGAACCAGGCTAGGAAGCGCTGCAATCGCGGCATCCAGAATGCGGCGACGCGCGGATGCCCGGTGTAATCTTCAAGCACCTCGGTCGCGATTTTTAGCAAAACGCCGTAGCTATCGGGCGGCAAAGACCTGGGATGAGCGATCGCAAAGCGCGAGAGAACTTCGTGGACAAGCCCGCCGCGCAAGCTCTGGTCCGGTGCGGTGCCAAGCGCGGGCAAAGGTTCGAGCTTCAAAATGGAGCGTGCGAACACGGCGTAAGGATTCCGGATCCATTCTTCGACCCGCGTCACGCTCATGCGGCGCGGGCGCAAATGCAGCGCGGGCGTCGGCGCGGGGGCTGCAATTTTAACACGCGCCGTTTCATCGATTCTATCGCGCGCGCGCGCCCACCCAAGCCACGGGCGGTCGGCTGCGAGCGCTTGCGCCAGGTCCAAACCGTTGAGTAGTGCTTTGAGCCGCATCAACCAGCGCGAGGGTACGGTCGGCACGCCTTTGATCTTTTCGGCGCGCGTCAAGTACACGCGTTCCGCGCCGAGGAATGACATGAAATCGTGCGCCGAGCGGCCGATGTCTTCTTCGGGCGAAGGCAGCCCGAGCGCTGCCCGCATCGGCCGGTTGAGCCAAGCGCCGGGATCGGCCGCTTCCGGCCATGTGCCGTCGTTAAGCGACCCTAGAACAAGCACGTCGGGCTGCTGCAGGCGGGCTTCGAAGGGACCCCAGATCGAAAGACGCGGATGGACGGGCGTGCGTTCGCGCACGTTCTCGCGCGCCAGAAGTCCGCGATAGAGATCGCCGTAATCATTGGCGCAGATCATCAAAGGCGGCATGGCCTCGTCCAAGAGGCCGGTGAAGAATGTATTGGCGGCTTCTCCTGCTTCGCCCTGCCAGAGCGGATTACCTGGCGTCTCTCCGCTTTCTGCGAGCGGTGCCGGAAGTGCGGCCAAAGATTCGGCCGTCTCGATATGTGCGGCGGCCATATCCTTGAGCGAGCGGTCGCGCGGCTTAGCGTAGACCGCAACGAGCGGCGCAAATGCTGCTTCCAGCCGCTCAACGAGCATGCGTGCGCCATCCCAGTCTTCTTGCCATAGCCTGCGCACGGCCGGGTGCTGGCGTTCCTCTTCTGCCTTCGCGCGTTCTGCGTTCGCGAGCGCCGCATTCACGCCTTCGATGCCGCGCCCGAGATAAGGCGCACGAAATGCCGCGAGTTCGAGCGCGCGGCCGAAACGGCGGATGTCGAACGGTTCAAGGCCCAGGCGGCAAAGCGGATGCTTCAGCAATGCCATCAATTCTGCGGGTGCAAAGCCATTGCGAACCGCGTCGATGGTGAGATTGAGAAAGGTGCCGGGAACGGTTTTGACGAACGGCCGGCCGGCACTGTCGTCGACGCGAATGCCCCAGCTTTGTAGACGGATGGCAACACGCCGGGCCAGCAAGCGATCCGGGGACACGAGCGCCGCCGTGCGCGCTGGTGTTTCAATGGCGTCGCGCAAAATGAGGGCGATTGCCTCCGCTTCGTCCTGGGCGCTTGGCGCTTCGATGAGCGTGACGCCGGTCAGCGCATCTTTCATCTCGCCGCGATTTGCACTCTTTGCAAAGTGGTGCCAGCGTTCGGTCGTTGCCGAAGGCCGCATGGCTTCCGACACGAGAGCGGCGCGGGCCGCGAGCCGCTTCGAGGGTGCCGCGCCTTTGAGAGTTGTCACATCGGTGCGCGCAACGCCCAATTGGTCGAGTAACTTCTTCAGGCCGAATTGCGGGTGCTCGGGGTGATTGGGGCCGATGCTCTGCCAGCTGGCTTCATCCAACGTCAGATCCAGAGCGGGAAGCACGATGGCGCCATTGGGGAGGGCCGCCACCGCGCGCATGAGCGTTACGGTTGCTGGAATGGACCCGGTGACGCCGGCAACGATGACGGGCGCGCCGGGCGGCAATTTGGCGATGCGTTCGGCTTCGGCCAGGATCAGCGCGTTGCGGCGCCCGGCTTGCGATGTGAAGCCTTTTTCTTTGAGATGGAGCGGCCAGGCTTCCGTCACGATTTCGAGAAATTGCACGGTCTGCTGCCAATGCGCGGCAAAAGTATCTGGAACAAGATTTTTAAGACCAGCGAGCGAGACGTTCTCCGTCTCAACCAAATCCATCAAGGCTGCGAGTTCGGCCGCGAGCGCTGCCGCTTGAGCGGGCGTATTGCTGGCAGTGCCCGCACCATCGGGGTCTGACTTCGCTTTGGCGTCGCGCCAGCGCTGCACGAGCTGCATCAGCGTCAGCGTACGCTCGAGCGGCGAGACGGCGGGTGGGAGATCGAGCGAACCGGTGCCAAGTGTTGTGAGGCCGGCAAGGCCCGACAGAAGGGTCAGGTCTTCTTCGCCCTCCGAGATAGGTCTGATGCGCGGCATCAACAGCGCGCCTGCGCCCGAAGCTGCCAAGAACGCGTCCTGCAGCGCGCGGGCGGCGCGGCGCGTTGGCAGCAAGAGCGTTATGTCTTGCAGGTTAAGCACATCTGGCTTCGGCCCGCCTGCCGTTGGCAGATCGCCATTGAAAAGCGCACGTGCCAAGCAGGAGAGAAAACCCTCTCCAGGCGGCACCGTATAAATATTGGGTTTCATCGTGGCATTCATGGCCGGGCACCGGGGCGGCCGGTGACAAGGTGATGATCGGCGATTTTTTGTTCGGCTTCGGCGAGCGCTTCGGGCGTACCGACATGCATCCAAAGTCCGTCAAGACGAATGCCATAGAGCCGGCCCGCTGCAATCGCGCGGTCCCAGACATGGTTGAGGGAGAAGCGCCGCTCGGCCTCTCCTTTGAACACATAAGGGTGGATGATCGACACACCGGCAAAAACGAATGGCGCAAGGCGGGGCCCGCTTTGGCGCGCGAGCCGTCCGTTCGCATCCATTTGAAAATCCCCAAGGCCATCGTAGCCGAGACTTCCCGTGGTGGGCGCGAGCAGCATGAGGCTGTCCATTTTTGCTTCGTCCCAGGCGGAAATCAGACGCGCGAGGTTTTGCCCCAGGCCTTCGATCCAAACGGAATCGGAATTGTGAATAAGGAACGGCCGGTCGCCGATGAGCGGGAGTGCACGGACGATGCCGCCGCCGGTGTCGAGCAGAACGCCGCGCTCGTCGGAGATTATAATATCTGGGGTTTTGCGCGACCTAAGATGCGCTTCGAGTTTATCGGCGTGGTGATGCACGTTGACGATCGCGCGCTTGATACCCGCAGCCGCAAGCCGGTCGAGCACATGATCGATAAGCGCGCGTCCGTTGAGCGGCACGAGAGGCTTTGGAATACTCTCTGTCAATGGCCGCATGCGCGTGCCAAGACCGGCCGCCAGGATCATCGCGGTATCGGGCTGAGTTCTCAAGCGGGTTTCATGCGGCATTGGGTGGCCTCCCGGGCCCACTTATATTCGGAGTGCGCGGCGGCGCATATCTGCCGGCAAATGGGTGTCGTACCACGCCTTTAGATCGGCAAGCTCGGGGTGCGCAAGGTTACGTTCTACATAGCGCCAGATGCGCGGGATATGTGCGAGATACTGCGTTTTGCCGTCGCGCTTGGCGAGGCGGGCAAAGATGCCGAGGATCTTGGTGTTGCGCTGTGCGCCGAGCGCTGCGTAGCAATAGCGGAATTCGGCGGCGTCGAAATCCGTGCCGGTCGCGGAAACCCGCGCGATGTAATGCTCCAGAAGTTCTTTTTCGACCGGCTCCGGCACGTCGAGGCGCGCGTCCTGCAAAAGCGAAACAAGATCGTAGGCGTGGGGGCCGATGAGTGCATCCTGAAAGTCGATGATGCCGGTGTCGCGCGGGCTCGGGCGTTCGCCAAGCACGATGAGATTGGGCGAATGATAGTCGCGCAGCGCCCAGCCCTTAGGGGCCGAATCAAGCCGCGAGAAAATATCCGCCCAAAGTTTCGCGAAGCCGGTGCGCGCGGATTCGGGTGCGGCCGGGCCGTGAAGAGCAGGCCAATACCAATCCAGCAGCAACTCGACTTCTATTTGAAGCGCACCATGATCCATGAGCGGCAGCTTATATGTGGTGCCGTCCGGCAAGATCATCGCGGCGGGCGGAGCGGATTTGCGCAGTTCGACAAGTACTTCAACGCCCTGCCGCCAGAGCGCCGCTAGGTCCCCGCCTGCTGCCACTTGGCGGCCGAAAACGCGGTCGCCGAAGTCTTCGATGAGCAGCAGTCCGCTTGTGAGGTCTTGCGCAAAGATTGCGGGCACCGAGAACCCTTGCGCGTGCAAAGCTTCGTCGATGGCAACGAACGGGCGCACGTCTTCCGCGAGATGCGCGATCTGGCTGTAGGGGCGTCCATTGCGCACCGGGGGGCCGTCCGGCTGTTTCGGCGAGTCCATGAGAATAGCCATTTCACCGTCGCTTTTCTTCAAGCGTGCATAGCGGCGGGCAGAAGCGTCGCCTTGGAGGTACGAGAATTGCGTGTCCGGGCTACCCCAACCGGAGGCGTCGAGGAAGTTTCGAATAGTCAGCAACCGGTCCACGCGGGCGGCGAGCGGCGCGCTAGCTTCAAGCATGACGTTGCGCGTCGCCGGATCGCCGGTTTCGCCGATGTGCACCACGAAGCGATCGACCGGCAAAAGTTCGCCGGCACGTTCCGGCCATTCGATGATTGCCACGCCTTTGCCGAGCGCGTGATCAAGGCCAAGCTCGTGCAGTTCTTCGGGCGCTGCGAGCCGGTAGAGGTCGAAATGCGCAACATCGAAACGGCAGGCGCTATAAGTCTGCACGAGCGTGAACGTCGGGCTTGGAATCTCGATATCGGGCTGGCCGGAAATTGCGCGGATTAGAGCGCGGGCGAACGTTGTTTTGCCGGCACCCAGATCGCCATTGAGGGCCAGCACATCGCCCGGCTTCAAGGCAAAGGCAAAGTCCTCCGCCAAACGGCAGAGTTGGGGTTCCGTGAGGGCTGGGAGTGTTTTGGACGTCATCATGTGTGTCGCGAGTTTACGCGGCCCGCGACGGTCCCGCCAGGGCCGGCCGGCCGCTGTCCTCAACCGGAATCGGCCTTTCGGGGATTTTGACCGTTACTTTCGTGCCTCGGCTTTCCTGGCTTTCGATGAGAATGTGGCCGCCGTGCAATTCGACCAGGCTTTTGACGATCGAGAGACCAAGACCGGCGCCCCTGTGCTTGCCGCCCTGGCTTTTGCTTTCGAAGCGCTGGAATACCAAGCCGATCTGATCCTTGGGAATGCCAACGCCGCTATCTTCGACCGTGAAGACGATTTCGCCCGCTTCGCGCCAGCAGGTGAGATGTACGGTATTTCCAGCTTTCGAGAAACCAACGGCGTTTGACAAAAGATTATAGAGGACTTGGCGCATGCGCGCTTCGTCTGCCATGAATTCCGTCACGTCGTCGGCAACGGCGATGTCAATCGTCAGTCTGGCCCTGATCGCGCGTTCGCGAATGCCGACGATTGCGGCATCGATGATGCTGCGAATGCCGATGGGTGCCAGCTTCAACTCCAGGCTGCCGGCGTCGATGGTCGCCAGGTCGAGAATGTCGTCGATGATGGCGAGCAGCGTTTTCGACGACGACATAATGTCGGCCACGTACTCGCGCTGCTTGCCGCTGAGATCGCCCATGAAGGGGCTGGCGAGCAATTCCGTAAAGCCGATGATGTTCGTTAAGGGCGTTCGCAATTCATAAGAGATGTGACCGATGAACTGCGTTTTGAGGCGGTCGGCGGCAACGAGCGCTTCGTTGCGTTCGACGAGTGCCCGCTCGGCGCGCTTGGCGTCCGTGACGTCGGCGAAGGTCAGCAGTGTCGCGCCGTCCGGCAGCGGCATGAGAGCATAGTCGATGACGCATTGGTCGGCGCGCACCATTTGACCTTCGAAGGCTTCGCGCTCGTCGAGGAAGGCCGTGACCGCGCGGCTGATGCGCGTCCAGATCGCGGGCGCATTATGCAGAGCCGTTGCCTGGGCGATGACATCGTCGATGTGAGGGAGTTCGGATAGTTTTCGCGGCGCGATCTTCCAGATGCTCGTGAAGGCCGTATTGAAGAGCTTCAAGCGTCCGTCGGTGCCGAACACGGCGACGCCTTCCTTCAGGCTGTCGATGGTTTCGCGCTGCACGTCGATAAGCGCATTGTAACGGCTCTCAAGGGCGAGCCGTTCGGTTTCGTCGCCGAAGAGATAGGTGACGCCGCCGTCCGGGCGCTGTTCGGCGATGACGTGCAGAATGCGCCCGTCCGTCAGATGCCACCAGTCTTCAAGACCTTGTCCTGTTTGATAGCAGGCGAGAACTTTGGCTTTCCAATCGCGATAATTGACGACAGGCGGCAATTTGCTCTGTTCGCGCAGACGGTCGAGAATAGCGCTGTCGTTCGGCTTTTCGCGCAGCCAACCGGGATCGATCTGCCAAAGCTTGTAGTAGGCGTCGTTGAAGAACACGAGCTGCTGGTCGCGATTGAAGATCGCAACGCCGGTCGAGACGCGATCGAGCGTGCGGTCATAGGCTGCGATCTGGCGTTCGAGTTCGCCCTGCACGGTATCGACGGCGGTGACGTCGATGGCAGCACCGGCCGAAATGTCTTCGAGCGGCAGCACGACGATGTCGTGGGGTTTGCGTTCGCCGCCCGTCACGATGTGCACGCGATCGCGGTACACCGATCCTTGGGTCAGCGATTTGGCAACGGCCTTGCGTTCGCGGCTCTCGAGCAACTCGATTTGGCGCTCGATGACTTCGGCGTCGCTTTGCGCTTCGACGGCCGAAGCATAAGCCGCGTTCACCCAACTGATCCGGCCGTCGTTGTTTCTAAGCCAAACCGGCATCGGCAGCGTGTTCAAAAGCGCGCGGCTCGAGCGGATATCGCGCGCCAGCGATTGATGGGTCTCGAGCACTTTGCTGAGTTCGAGTTTATAGCCGGAGATATCCTTGAAGCGCAGCACGGCGCGCCCGCCCGCGGCCCGGCCTTCGGCTTCGACGTGGCCGGCGGCAAACGTACGAAGAATGATGTTGAAGGCCCGGCCTTGGGCAAATAGTTGATCGAGTGCCGCTTTCAAGGTTTGTGCGCTTGCCGCTTCCAGCCACTGGCCGAAACGCAAGACATCGGCCTGATGCTCCGGCAAGCCTGCAACGCCTGTCAGCGTGTGCGCGACGATGCGCACGGCTTGGCCTTGTTCCCAGAAAATCAGGATCTGGGGTTCGGCGCGAATGATGGCGTCCGCTGCCGCAAGATTGCGGCGCAGCTGAAGGCTTTCCGCTTTTGCCGTGCGGGCCTCGCGCCGGGCGGCGCTGGCCATGTGCCAAACGATGAGGCCGGCAATGAAGCCCGCGCCCGCGACGACGGCAATTAGGGACATATGGCGCAGATCGAACGCGCCGGGCTGGGCATGGTCGTTGGCGACAATAGCCGCCATAAGGACCATGACGCACGCCATGGCGGCAAGCAACAGCACGGCAAGCTGCCGCCTGGTCGTCGATTTATTCGCCTTTTTTGCGATTGCGCGCATTCGGGTCCGGGATTGATCGTGTGAGACGCCCGGCTTCAAACGCGCCTTACATCGGCGCCGGAGAGCATAAGCTATCGTGTCCGGACGGCGCGCCGCCCGAATCACTTGCGTCCAGTATGCGGGCGTTGACGCGCGGTAGCCAGTCCGCCGGGAAGGCGCAAAAAAGAACGGCGCCAGGGTGTTTCCCTAGCGCCGCTCAACTGGGCCGCTCGAATGTCCGCAGAAAGGCCCTTGAGGGCTCCCCGGGTTTCTCAGTAGCGGTAATGATCCGCCTTGAATGGGCCGTTCTCGGGCACGCCGATGTAAGCGGCCTGGTCGGGGCTGAGCTTGGTGAGTTTTACGCCGATCTTGGCGAGATGCAGCGTCGCGACCTTTTCGTCGAGGTGCTTGGGCAACGTATAGACCTTCTTCTCGTACTTGCCGGGGTTGGTCCAAAGCTCGATCTGGGCCAGCGTCTGGTTGGTGAAAGAAGCCGACATGACGAACGAGGGGTGCCCCATGGCGTTGCCGAGGTTCACGAGGCGGCCTTCGGACAGCAGGATAATGCGCTTGCCGTCGGGGAACTCGATTTCGTCGACCTGCGGCTTGACGTTATGCCACTTGTAGTTCTTGAGGCCCGCGACCTGGATCTCGTTGTCGAAGTGGCCGATGTTGCACACAATCGCCCGGTCTTTCATGCCCTTCATATGCTCGGACGTGATGACGTCCTTGTTGCCGGTCGCCGTCACAAAGATGTCGGCGCGCTTAATGGCGTCTTCCATCGTTGTCACTTCATAGCCTTCCATGGCGGCCTGCAGCGCACAGATGGGATCGACTTCCGACACCATGACGCGGCACCCGGCTTGGCGCAGCGAGGCGGCCGAGCCCTTGCCGACGTCGCCGAAGCCCGCGACCATGGCGACCTTGCCGGCCATCATGACGTCGGTGCCGCGGCGGATGCCGTCGACGAGGCTTTCGCGGCAGCCGTAGAGGTTGTCGAATTTCGACTTGGTGACCGCATCGTTGACGTTGATGGCGGGGAAGAGCAGCTTGCCCGCCTTCTGCATTTCATAGAGGCGGTGCACGCCCGTCGTCGTCTCTTCCGAAACGCCCTTGATGCTCTTGGCTAGACCGGCGAACCAGCCCTTGGGCTTTTCTTTCAGGGTCTTCTTGAGAAGCGCGAAGAATATCTCTTCTTCTTCGGAGCCGGGCTTGTCGAGGAAGGCGGTGTCCCCGTTTTCGGCGCGGAGCCCCAAATGCACGAACATGGTTGCATCGCCACCGTCGTCGAGGATCATATTGGGCGTACCGCCGTCGCCCCATTCGAAGAGCTTGCGGGTGTAATCCCAGTAATCGACCAGCGTCTCGCCTTTGATGGCGAACACGGGAATGCCGCGGGCGGCGACGGCTGCGGCGGCGTGATCCTGGGTCGAATAGATGTTGCAACTCACCCAGCGGATGTCGGCGCCAAGGGCGGCCAGCGTTTCAATGAGCACGGCCGTCTGAATGGTCATATGCAACGATCCGGCAATGCGCGCGCCCTTCAGGGGCTGCTTCGAGCCGTATTCGGCGCGGGTGGCCATCAAGCCCGGCATTTCGGTTTCGGCGATGGCGATTTCCTTGCGGCCCCATTCGGCCAGGCTCAAATCCTTGACGATGTAGTCGTGTTTGGCGCTCATGGCGGCTCCTTCGAACTGAAATCTAATGGTCGTCGCGGGATCGCGCGCCGGGCGGCAATCCAGCGTTATCGGCTTCTGGTGGCTGGGGGTGCGCGTTTTGTCGCAGGCCGAGTTGCCAGGAAGCAAACGACGCTGCTATAGCCGACGGCGGAGACAACCGCAACAAGATATAAACAACTCTTTATGTCTCAATTGAACGGAAAATCCGTCCGGACACCTCTTATTGCCAAGTAAATGAAGCAATAATCGCGCTCTATTTGATATCTGAGGCAGAACGTTGAAGTAATTATGAATAACATTCAATGTAATACATGTATACAATTTTCATAAAATTGTACTTTTCCATAAATATGTAATTGAAACTGTGTAAAAATTGAACGTTATGCTTCAGCCGTCTTGAATATGTTCATGACTAAGGTGGCCTCCTGAAATTGGAATTTGTGGGAGACTTACTATGTCAGTTGTCGAGACCAAGCGGGATCAAACGGTGCCTGCTTTGCTCAATAGCAGTTCGGCTCAGGCGCGCCTCAGGGCCCGCATTGGCGAATTCGCCGGCGACAAGAGCGGCAACGTCATGATGACGTTCGGCCTCATGGCCATTGCACTCTTTGGCATGGTGGGCGGCGCGGTCGACCTCGGGCGCTGGCTCAATGCCCGCGATCAGACGTTGTCGGCCATCGACGCGGCGGTGCTGGCTGCCGGCCGGGCCCTTCAGACGGATCCAACGAATGTCAACGCGGCCCTCACAGTGGCGCGCGCCTACTATGCGCAAAATACTAGAAACCGCATCGATACGATCGAAGACACCGTCAACTTCACCACGACGAACAACGATGCCATCATTCAGGCAACGGGTAGCGTAAAAATTAAAACGCCGCTGCTCAACATGGTCGACCTCGGCGGGCACCTCGGCTTGGGTTTGGACAAGCTGCCGCTCTTTACAGATGCTGAAGCGCCGCAAGCGATCATCAAGCAGGAAGCGGACGTTGGCTTCAATCGCGAAATTTCTCTGATGCTCGACGTGTCGGGCTCCATGTGTTCGCCGTGCACGAAACTCGCAGACATGAAGACGGCGGCAAAAGATCTCGTCAACCTGGTTATGAAGGACCCGGCTGCTGCAACATGGACGAAGGTTGCCATTGTGCCTTTCTCGGGCGATGTGCGTCCGCCGTCTACAATTCTCAGTCAGGTGACGCCCGCTCAGACCGGCACGACATCGGGATTGTGGCCGGACAAGCGCAACTTCACAGTCTCATCGGGTGGCGGTGGCGGTAGCGGCAACAACAGCTTTATCGTCGCAAAGGGCGGCGGCGGCGGCAGCAAGACAACCGTGACTTACTATCGCACGACGTGCGTTGCCGAGCGTACCGGTACCAACGCTTACACGAACGTCGGGCCCGGAACCGGCAATTACGTGATGCCAACTTATGTCAAAAGCAGCAATTCGAGTCCGAACCGGAGCAACCTTTGCTCCACGCCGGTGTCCGGCACCATGGCGCCATTGACCAACGACAAGACTGCGATTTTGGCCAAGATCACGGGACTGGGGACGGGCGGCGGCACGGCCGGCCATCTCGGCACGGCTTGGGCTTATTACTTCCTGTCGCCGGAATGGAACTCGGTTCTGCCAACGGCAAACCAGGCTGCCGCTTACGGTACCGACAAGCTCAAGAAGATCGCGATCCTGATGACCGACGGCGAGTATAACTATCAGTACGATAGTAAGGGCATATCGACGTCTGCAGACGAAGCCGGCAACTCTGTCAATGGCGGCAAGACCTCGGCACAGCAGGCCGTGCTTCTGTGCGAGAGCATGAAAACCGACGGCATCGAAGTGTATACGGTCGGTTTCGATCTCGGCGGCAACCAGACGGCCATCGATACGCTGGCCAGCTGTGCCTCCGGCGCAGACCACGCTTACATCGCATCGAACGGCGCGCAGTTGAAGGCAGCGTTCCGCGACATCGCGATCAAGCTGACCGAACTCCACTTGCTGCGCTAAGCAGCTGCGACAAAAAATTTTTCGAACCCAAACCGGGGGTGTCCACTACAGGGCGCCCCCGGTTTTTGTTGCGCCGGACACGTCCGGCAAGCCGCGCCCGCCCGCGCCGCCATGAAAAAAATAAACAAAATCAGTCTATTAGTTCCAGTCTCTGATGTATTTCGAAGTTAAAAAGTACAATTTTTTGTAAAAATATTGTATAAAATTTGGTGTAATTTGTATTTGTCTCATAAATCTATTGTAAAATATTGGGTATTTGTGTTTTTTATCATTCATAATTGTTAAACGGTGCGCGATGTACTGTATTTATTACTGTATCCATGACTTGGAGGCCTGCAATGTCCTGTTCGGCTCAGAAGCGGTTCTATCCTGCTTCGTTTCCTAATTTCGGAGATGCGGCTCATTTCAGTGGCTTGCAGCGGCTGCGTTTGCAGCTCGCTGGATTTGCGCGCGAGACCGAAGGCTCGGTCATGGTGACCTTCGGCCTTTTGACGATTGCCATGTTCGCAATGATCGGTGGCGCAGTTGATTTTGGCCGCTGGCTGCACGCGCGCGATCAAACGATGAGCGCCATCGATGCTGCGGTCCTGGCCGCCGGCCGCGCTTTGCAAACGGGCGCCACGGCGGAGCAAGCCAAGCAGGTTGCTCGCAACTACTACATCGAAAACACGAGTTCACGCTTCAAGGTCGAAGATGACACTGTGAGCTTCATTGTGTCGAGCGACAACACAACCGTGACGGCGAGTGGTGCGGCGCGCATTCGCACGCCGTTCATGGGGCTGGCCAATGTGGAATATCTGCCGCTCTTCACGGCTCCTGAGGCCCCCGAGGCGTCGATTGCGCAGCGCTCAGGGACTGGAACCAATCGCGAAATCTCGCTTATGCTCGATGTGTCGGGTTCCATGTGTCAGCCGTGCTCCAAGCGCGACGACATGAAGGCAGCCGCAGCCGACTTGATTTCTATTTTGATACCTGAGACAGCGGGCGAGTTCTGGACCAAGATTGCGGTCGTGCCGTTCTCGGGCGATGTGCGTCCGACGTCTGAGATGCTCCCGAAAGTTGTTCCCCCGATCACCAACGTCGCGTGGCCGAAGTACCGGACCTTTACGTTTGGCGGGGGCAACGGTAACAACGGCCAAGGTGGCAACAACGGCGGCGGCAACACCGCGACCTATAACTACTACCGCACCGCGTGCGTTGGCGAACGTCAAGGGTCGAGCAAGCACACGGATACGGCGGCATCGCCAACGTCAGATTTTATGTCGCCGGCATACTTCTATTCGCCTGTCAGTCCTGCGTCCTACACGGCCACTGTCGCGAGCAACCTCTGCGCGACGCCGGTCTCGGGCACCGTTTTGCCGCTGACCAGCGACAAATCCGAATTGCTCGCGATGATTGGCGGTTTGACGACCGGCGGCGGCACGGCGGGTCACGTCGGCACGGCGTGGGCCTACTACATGCTCTCGCCGAATTGGGCATCGATCGTGCCGGATGGTCACGAAGCCGTTGCCTACGGCACGTCCAACGTCAAAAAAATCGCGATCCTGATGACGGACGGCGAATATAACTACACCTACGACAGCAAAGGCATCCGAGTTGGCGACGGCAATGCGGGCACAAGCGCGAACGGTAACAGTTCAGCAGCCCAAGCGGTCGCTATATGCAACCAGATGAAACAGGACGGGATCGACGTCTATACGGTCGGTTTCGATCTTGGCGGCAATCAGACCGCGATGAATACGCTCAAGACCTGTGCGTCGAGTAACGACAAAGCCTATCTCGCCGAGAACGGCGCAACGCTAAAGTCGGTCTTCCGCGACATCGCCATCAAGCTGACGGATCTTCACTTGGCTAAGTAATATGCCTGGTCCAGCGCAATTGGATGTAGCCGGGGGTGCTCTCACAATGGCGCTGCTTTTGCTTTAGGCGACGCCCGGTATCAGGCATCGCAAACGCACTCTTCGCCAAAGCCCGCTTCAACCAGTGCGACGATGGCCGCGAGCGCGTCGGGGCCTTGGGGGCCTTCGGCAGTGATGTGCAGCGACGAGCCGGGGCCCGCCGCGAGCATCATAAGCCCCATGATCGACGTGCCGCCGACCGATTGGCCTTCGCGCGTGACGGTAATCTTGGCGTCGAAACTTTCCGCGCACTTGACGAATTTGGCAGAAGCGCGTGCGTGCAGGCCTTTGATGTTGCGGATGATGACCACGGCCTCGGGGCGAATGCTGTTTATGAGTTCCGGCATGTCTTTGCCCTGCGTTACGCGCTTTTCAACCCAAGAGTTTCTGGTCAACCCAAGAGTTTCTGGTCAACCCAAGAGTTCCTGGCTTGCCACTTTGATGTACTTCCGTCCTGCGTCTCTTGCCGTCGCGACGGCCTTGTCGAGCGGCATTTCGGTCCTGACGCTGGCGAGCTTGACAAGGATGGGCAAGTTGATGCCGGCGATCACTTCGGCTTTCGCTTCGTCCATCACGGAAATGGCGAGGTTCGATGGTGTGCCGCCGAACATATCGGTCAGAACGATAACGCCGTCGCCGGATTCGACGCGTTTGACGGCGGCCAGTATTTCCAGGCGGCGCGCTTCCATATCATCGTCGGGACCGATGGCAACCGTCTCCAGCTGCTGCTGCCGGCCAACGATGTGTTCCAGCGCATTGCGGAATTCGACCGCAAGCCCCCCGTGTGTAACGATGACAAGTCCGATCATGCGGTGATGGCCATTCCAGATCCAAATCGAACCGTACTTATTGCCGGGCCGGTTGGGCTTTTTCTGACAAAATATATAGTCCCGCGTTTCAGTTCCGCGCCGCCCGTGACCGCCCGGCCGGTGCGAGCGCCGGAAGGTGGCAAGTGTTTGGCAAATTCGCAAGTCCTTTTACGTCGCGTAATGGCGGCGGATGGCGGCACCGGTCATGTCAAACTCGACACAAGCGGCAACTCCCGGTTGGATAGCGCCATCAAAAGCTTGACAGGGGCCGAGGCTTCGAACGCCCAAAGCCGCAGAATCGGCACGTCGAGCCCCAAAAGGAGCGAAACCGGCCATGGGTCGGGTAGGCGCTCGATCGTCTCCCCGCGTCCTGCAAGATCGACAATAAGCGCGACTTCGGCCAATTCAATGGTTGGTACGCGTATGATCCCAAGGCCCCGTACCTCGAGCCTGCCCTTGAGTTTGGCAGGGGCGCTGGCAACAATTTTGCCGTCCCGAATATGCAGCCAGACCCGATCGTCCGAGACGAGGACCGCGGCGCAAGGCAGTAACGCCGTTGGTGCTAGCGACAGGCAACGCAGCGCGAGATCGGATTTTCCCATGCCGGACGCTCCACGGATCAGCGCTGCCCGGCCGCCGGCCGCGATGGCCGTTGCATGGACGCATTCACCCGTGACGGTCAAGCGGGCCTCCCGCCCAATTTGCGCGCGGCAGGCGGACGATGAAACGTGCGCCGCCGTTGCAGCCTGCATCTTGGCCGTTGGCTGGGAGCGTGCGGTTTTCGGCGTAAATTAGGCCTCGGTGGCTGAGAACGATCTCGCGCGAGATAGAGAGCCCAAGACCGGAGTTCTTGCCGCGCTTGGCGTCGGTCGCGGGCCGGTCGCTGTAGAAGCGCTCGAAAATCGTTTGCAGGCGGTCTTCGGGAATTCCCGGTCCCTCGTCGTCGACCACGACTTCGACGCTTCCCGAGTGGGGCCGGGCATGCACGGAAACCGTGCTGCCCTCGGGTGAGAAGGAAAGCGCATTGTCGATCAGGTTGGTGAAAACTTGACCCAGGCGCCCATCGTTACCGAGAACCGTCAGTTCGGCTTCGCTCGAACCCGGTTCAATGGAAAGCTTGATGCCGCGGCTGTCGTCCGAGAGGATATCGCGGAAAATTCCGGTGACGTTGGTTAAAACCATGCGCACGTTCGTTGGCTGCATGTGCTGGCGCGCGAGTTCGGCGTCAAGGCGCGAGGCGTTCGAAACGTCGTTGATGAGGCGGTTGAGGCGCTTCAACTCGTCCTGGATCTGCTGGACGAGTTCATCGCGGTCCTCTTGGTTGCGGGCATAGGTGAGAGCCTCGGCGGTCGAGCGGGCGGCGGCGAGCGGGTTCTTCAATTCATGCGCCACGTCGGCGGCGAACTTCTCGCTGGCTTCGATGCGCCTATAAAGCGCGCTGGTCATGGAGCGGAATGCGCGGCCCATCTGCCCGACTTCGTCGCGCCGGTCGGCAAAGTCGGGGAGGTCCTGGCGCGACGCGATGTTCTGGCTGACGTCTTCGGCCGCTTCGGAAAGCCGGCTCATGGGGCCGGCAATGGCGCGAACCAGAAAGAGCGAGGAAATAATCGATGCGAGCAGAGCGATCGCCGCGATCTGCAGGATCAGGCGGCGCTCGTCCCAAAGGATTTCGTCGATTTCACCCGGGCGGGTCGAGAGCAGCAACACGCCGAGGATCTTGTTGCCGCGCTTGATGGGCGAGGCCATGGAGACGATTTGCTGGCCGCGGGAATCGAGCAACAGGATCGGGCTTTCGACGCCGTCTTGGGCCGCGCGTTTCACTTCCGGGTAGAGGAAGCCGTTGGCCGTTCCAAGTTCCCGGTAGACTTTCAGTTCCTTGTTGATCAGCCAATAGTGAAGCCGGGTCCAGAAATTCTTGAGGCGCGGCGTTTCTCCCGTTTGGTTTATTAACGACGGTGCCTCGCCGTTGGCGCGGCCAAACAGCACTTCGCTATCGACAATGAGCGATCCCTTGGGCGAATAGATGCGCGCCGACAAATCGGTCGGCTGAATAAGCTTCTTTAGGACAGGCGCGGCCCGTTCGGGGCTGAGCGGCAGTTCAAGGGACGCGAAGGCGTCGTCGCGCTGCACGCGGGGCGCCGTCTTTTCGGGTGTGCCGTCGTCCAAGAGGGCATTGCTGTTGTTATTGACGGCACGATAGGCAACGGCTTCCGCAGTGATCCGCGACAGCGTTTTAACAACATCGACCTTGGCGTCGAGCAGCCAGCCGTGCGCGAGGCTCAAGTAGAGCATGCCGCCCAAAAGCCCCAAGAGGCCGAGCAGGTTGGACATCAGGATGCGGCGGCGCAGACTGCGCGCCAGATAACGCGGCACGGGCTGGCGCGCCCACCAAGACGCGAGCGGCCCGCGAATACTGGAAACAGCCGCAGACCACGAAAGCGCCGCCTTTTGACCGGCGGCACCGTCGCTCAATGCTAGTTGCGCCTCATGGAGGCGCGCCGTTTCCGACAGATCATTCATGCCGCGCGCCATTTCGTTTCAAGCCGGCCGAAGCCCGCTGGCCGCCCTGGTGCTCATTCCTTGAAACGGTACCCGACCCCGTACAAGGTTTCGATGACATCGAAATCGTCGTCTACCTGTTTGAACTTCTTGCGCAAGCGCTTGATGTGGCTGTCGATCGTGCGATCGTCGACATAGACCTGATCGTCGTAAGCGGCGTCCATCAGCGCATCGCGCGTTTTAACGACACCGGGCCGGGTCGCGAGCGCCTGGAGGATAAGAAACTCGGTCACCGTCAACGTCACCGGTTTATTGTCCCAGTGGCAAGTGTGGCGCTCGGGGTCGAGCTTCAGCTTGCCGCGCTCAAGAACGCGCTTTGCTTCTTCTTCCGCACTTGCCCCGTCTTTGGGTGCGACGCGGCGGAGCACGGCTTTCACGCGTTCCACGATCAAGCGTTGCGAGAAGGGCTTGGCGATATAATCGTCGGCGCCCATCTTGAGTCCGAACAGTTCGTCGATTTCTTCGTCTTTCGACGTCAGGAAGATGACCGGCATCGCCGATTGCTGGCGCACCTTGCGCAAGAGTTCCATGCCATCCATGCGCGGCATCTTGATATCGAAGATGCCGAGATCGGCCGGCTCTTCGGTCAAGGCTTCAAGGGCCGAGACGCCATCGCTATAGGTGCGGACTTTGTAACCTTCGGCCTCGAGTGCCAAGCGCAGGGACGTTAGAATGTTGCGCTCGTCGTCAACGAGGGCGATCGTGCTTTTTTCTTTCATCGTGTCCTCTCAAGCCCGCGGGAAATGGGGCAACCCGGTATCGGGGGCTCTATGGCCGTATGTTGCACCAATTGTGGCGGCGGCCAATTTCGCTTTGTGAGCCTGAATGATACCTGAATAGGCGAGGAGCCGCCGGGCCGCAAGCAAAGGCGGTGTCAACACCTGTTTGCAAATCAATTCCTGGGCTTGGCGGGAATCTCCGCAGCGGCTAATCTGAGCAACGGGATATTCGGAAAATGCATATATATCCTTGGGTTGGGTGGTTTCTGCCTTCTACTTTCGTATGCCGACCAAGGCACACCTTGAGACCACGGCTTGGCTCCCTTAGTGCAAGGGCGGCCGAGCGTGAGCATGATCGTATTGTAACTAGGCCTTGGGCAAGTGGGCCAAAGCCTTGTAAATGCAGGACTTGTTGAGAGTGGCCTGGTTAACGATCGAACACTTGGCCGGAATTTGGCGCGGTCAATGCATAACCAGTCCACGAACTAAATGTACTGATCTGACGACTGCACCCTGCGGATCGCAAAAGAAGGCCTTCGATGACCATTCAACTCTTTCCCCTTGAATCGTCCCCCAAAATCCGCCGCAATCTGCTTCCGGCCGACTTGATCGAAATTGCCATTCGCCGCAGCGAAGGGAAGCTTTCGGAGACCGGCGCGTTTTGCGTTGAAACGGGCCAGCACACCGGCCGTTCGGCGGAAGACAAATACGTCGTGCGCGACGCCGAGACCGAAAAGGCGATCTGGTGGGACAACTCGAAAGCCATGACGGAAGAGCAGTTCGACCGCCTGCTCGCCGATTTCATTTCATTTGCCAAACATAAAGAGCTTTTCGTCCAAGATCTCTTCGCCGGCGCCGATCCAAAGCATCGCCTCAATACGCGCGTTGTCACGGAATATGCGTGGCACGCGCTTTTCATCCGCCATTTGCTGCGCCGCCCTGCCGCCAGCGAGCTAAACGGCTTCGTTCCAGAATTCACGGTCGTCAATTTGCCGAGCTTCCGCGCCGCGCCGCTCTATCACGGTACGCGCAGCGAGACGGTCATCGCCTGCAACTTCGCGCGCCGGATCGTTTTGATCGGCGGCACCAGCTACGCGGGCGAGACCAAGAAGAGCGTGTTCTCGTTCCTGAATTACATCCTGCCGCAAAAAGGCGTGATGCCGATGCACTGCTCGGCCAACGTCGGCAAGGACGGCAATTCGGCCGTTTTCTTTGGTCTCTCGGGCACCGGCAAGACGACGCTATCCGCCGATCCCGCACGCGAACTCCTGGGCGACGACGAGCACGGCTGGTCGGAAAGCGGTATCTTTAATTTCGAAGGCGGGTGCTACGCCAAAACGATCCGCCTTTCGAAATCGGCCGAACCCGAAATCTGGGACGCCTCGAACCGCTTTGCAACCGTGCTCGAAAATGTCGTGCTGAAGGGCGATGCCAGGACGCCCGACTTCGACGACAACCGCTTGGCCGAAAATTCCCGCTCCGCTTACCCGCTTGAAGCTATTCCCAACGCCAGTTCGACGGGCCGCGCAGGCAATCCCAAAAACATCGTCATGCTGACGGCCGATGCCTTTGGCGTGCTGCCCCCAATTGCTAAGCTTTCGCCAAGCCAGGCTATGTATCACTTTCTCTCGGGCTTCACCGCGAAGGTTGCGGGAACCGAGAAGGGCATGGGCAACGAACCCAAGCCCACGTTCTCGACGTGCTTTGGCGCGCCCTTCATGCCGCGCCACCCGAGCGTTTACGGCAATCTTTTGCGCGATCTCATCGCCCGCCACGACGTCGATTGCTGGCTGGTCAACACGGGCTGGACCGGCGGCAAATTCGGCGAAGGTACGCGCATGCCCATCAAGGTGACGCGCGCGCTTTTGAACGCGGCACTTTCAGGCGATCTTAAAAACCAGACTATGCGCGTCGACCCGGTCTTCGGTTTCAAAGTGCCGGTTGTGCTCGCGGGTGTCGATCCAAAACTGATGACGCCGCGCGACACCTGGGCCGATCCCAAGGCCTATGACGCGACGGCCGCCAAGCTTGCCGACATGTTCACGAAGAACTTCGCCAAGTTCGAAGCTTACGTCGACGCAGATGTTTTACGCTCCGGGCCGGTTGCCGGGCGGCAGGTGGCGGCGGAGTAGGCCTCAGACGAGGCACTCGGCAGACGTTTCGAGCCGGGCGCGGAGCGGCTCGGGGGCAAGCGCGCAGACGTCCGTCGTGCCGAAAAACCTGAGACGGTGCCGTGCTACGAAATCATAGACGCCGTCGAGCATGGGCTGCGGCAGGATCGGGTAAACCGCAGCGATGGCGCGCCAAGGCTGCCGGCAAAAGCCGAGCGCAAAGAATGCGCCATCGGATTTGAGTCTTGGCGTGCCGCACGCGTCGAACACTGCGAAGCTCGAAGGATCGTCCGGGTTAAGGCTGGCGGATTTCGCTAGAATGCGCCCAGCCTCCGATTGGATTGGCGTGAACACGAACGTTGCGGTTTTTTCGTTGCGAAAGAGGAAGTGCACGGTCTTCGAGCATAGTCCGCACTGGCCGTCGAACAGAACGCGCAGGCGCGGTTGTGCCCTTATCGTCGCGCGTGGCTCACTCGTTACGTTTCCTTGGTCTGGCATACGATCCGAAGGTATTTGACCTGCCGATGTGGCGCAACTTCCAGGGGTGAGTATCGCGCATTTTCCTTTGACTCTCTCTGGCGGCAATTGTCACATGGAGCCGCTGTCCCACTGCACCGAATGGAGGCCGCCGTGTTCGAAGGATTCCGCCGGGCCGGTATTCCAATTGGCGGTGTGACGATCAATGCCATGATAGGCGGATCCGGCCCGCCGCTTTTGCTGTTGCACGGTTATCCGCAATCGCACGCCATGTGGGGCGGCATCGCCAAGATACTGGCAGTGCATTTTACAGTCGTCGCGACAGACTTGCGCGGCTACGGCGACAGTTCCAAACCCCGCTGCCTGCCAGATTGCTCGAATTATTCGTTCCGCGCCATGGCAGCGGATCAAGTCGCGGTGATGCGCGCGCTTGGTTTCGAGCAGTTTCACCTCGTGGGGCATGATCGCGGCGGACGCACGGCGCACCGCATGGCACTCGATCATCCGGGCCAGATCTTGAGCCTTGCGGTGCTCGATATCGTGCCGACCTACGCCATGTTCATGGACACGAACCGGCACGTCTCGGGTGCCTACTGGCACTGGTATTTCCTGAGCCAGCCGGAGCCATTTCCCGAGCACATGATCGGCCTCGATCCGGACTATTTTTTCGAGACCTGCATGACCGGCTGGGGGAAGATGGAGCTCGACGATTTCGATCCCGCCAAGCTCGCGGAATACCGCCGGTGCTGGCGCAACCCGGACATGATCCACGGCTCTTGCGCGGATTACCGCGCTGCCGCATCAATCGATCTTGAGCACGATCGCGCCGATCTCGCCGTCAAAGTGACGTGCCCCGCGCTTGTATTCTGGGGCGCGAACGGCCTTATGGGGAAACTCTACGATATGAAAGCGGTATGGGAGAAGCGTTTTGCCAACGTTTCGACTGCGACGCTGCCGAGCGGGCACTTCTTCGCCGATCAGTATCCGGAAGAGACTGCAAAAACGCTACTGGCATTTTTGAAGTAGAATGTTTGAACGGCTAAACGGGCATTGCGCCCGCAAGCTGCAATAAGAACCCGAGCACGATCAAAATCGAAGCCGCGATAAACCAGCGCCGGCGGCCGCGCATGGCATTGCGCCGTTCCTCGCGCGCCCGGCGGATGGCCATGTCGTCCTGCATCTGACCGGCGGTTTCAAGATGACCGCGCATGCCTTCGCTCGCGTGCTTCGCAGAAAACGCGCGCAGCTTCTGCTGCCGCTCGAGCATTTCATCATGTGCCAACTGCGCATGCTCGCTAAAGAACGCGATCCACCACTCGCGCAGCAAAAGACAAAATCCGGCAAAATCGAGCGACAGGCCTGCCGCTGTCAGCCATGCTTGATGAACGATGTCCATACCAATGCTCCCACTGCGTGCGCTAAGCCAACAATAGCCCGGCAGATTTTTGGAGTGAAGGATGCACTTGAGCGCGAGGAGGCACCGCTAGTTGCGGGACTTTTGCTTTTGCCGCTTTTCGTTGAGCCACCAGACCGCAATAACGGGGGCGAAGACGATGAGCAGCATCGCGTCGAACGTCAGCCGCCCCGCGCGATTGAGAATACTTAGGAGCGGCCGATGCCGGGAGTCCTGAACTCGCGGAGGTGGCGGCTCGGCGATCGATTCAGCCGGAGCACTGGCGATAAGAGCGTTGTCTGAAGCCGAATGAACTGTATCGAGGGGCCGCTGAGGAAACCGCGACGCGTGCCGCAGCATGGGCGTGTGCACGCGGCGGCCGAGCGATTTTAGTTGAGCGGCATGAAAGGTCCGGGGTTGCGTGACCGTCCGCGAAACGGCGATTGCGGCGCGTTCGGATGCTGCACGCTCTGCTGCCGGTAAGTGAGGTTCGCCCTGCGAAGTTGGACCTGTCGTGGGGCTTGTCATGCAAAGCACATCCAAACGCTCAAACCGGCTAACACTCAAACCGGCGTCTCGCTAGGGCGCATCCGAACGAAGCGCTCATCCTTAGTAGACTCTGCAAACATGCCCCGGATTTGAGTTTTTTCGATGTCGCATTCGCGCGCAGCGACGAAACGCGCGTGCACAACTCTTATTCAAGCGCCGGCATATGGGGCGGCGGGCCAGCCATCCCGGCCCGATATGCCGGTCTCAGAAATTGTCGTTCAATCAGTGAGGTAACGGCTTCCTCTTCCGTTTTGGGTTGAGCATGGCCTTTAAGCGGCCCGTGATTGTGACAGGTATGTGAGCTTCGTCGAGGCGGCGCACGTGGGCATCGAGAGCTTTGCGGTCGAGACCGTGCCAAATATCTACGTAGATGCGGGGATCGAGGTTATCCTTGCGTTCGTTGCAGGGCCTGCAGGCGAGAACCAGATTGTTGCGCCCTTTGCCGCCGCCCGCCGAACGCGGGATGAAATGATCGCGCGTCGCGGCAATATGCTGTTCCTTCAACTTTGGATCGAGTTTCGTTTGCACGCCGCAGTAAGCGCATTTTTCCTGCCAGTCCTTGTAAAGAATTTCGAGTTTCATGGCTTCCCCCGTTTACGCAAGACATCTGTGCCGGATATTTTTGTGTTTCGAGCACAAGCTTTCAAAACTGATGAGAAAAAATGGCGGAGCTTCGGCCGCGGGCGTGAAATATTCCCTCGCCGTTCGCATTTTTATGCGGCTGATGCGCGCCCGTCACAGGTGGTTGGGATCGCGGCACACGTTTGGGATGTGCAGTTGTTGCGCCGCCCGGATTGTGTTGCGCGTTACGTGTATAGCACTAACGCTACGCTGTAAAATCCGCCATCATCAGGAGCGGGTGCAGGTCAATGCCGGCCGCGCGAAAAGCTTCGTCCGCGCCTTCCTGCCGGTCGACAATCGTGATGACGCGCACGATGGTGCCACCGGCCGTGCGGATTGCGTCCGCCGCTTTGATCGACGAGCCGCCCGTGGTTGTCACGTCTTCAACGATAACAACGCGCTTGCCCGCCATTGTCTCATAGCGCGCCAAGCCTTCGATGAGGCTTTTGGTGCCGTGTTCTTTGGCTTGCTTGCGCACGAAAAACGCCGGCAGCTTGCGCCCGCGCGTGTGGGCTACCGCCGTGACGGCGGACGCAATCGGCACCGCGCCCATTTCAAGGCCGCCGACGAGATCGGCGTCAACGCCTTCGAGCTGATCGAGGATGAGGGTTGCGATAAGGTGTGCTCCCTCGCTGTCGAGCATGGTCGGTTTCATGTTGAAGTAATGGGTCGAGGTCTTGCCCGAGGCGAGCTTCATCTCGGGGCCGATTTGGAACGAGCGCGCTTTCACGATCTCGATCAGCCGCGCCCGCTTCGCCGCCGTATCGGATTTCCCTGCTGCCATGCCGTTCGCCCCTCTTGCATTTTTGTCCTGGGAATGCGCAATCAACCGAGATTGAAGAGGGTGTCAAGGTAGAGGAGCGTGCGGCCCCGTGGATTGGACCGCCAAAATCATCGCAAGCATCGTGGACGCTGTTGCGAAGCTCGCGACCCAGCCCCGCCGTGCGGCACTGGCACTGCTGCTGCTGTGCCTCGTGATCCTGTTGCCGGGCGTCATCCGCCTGCCGCTCATTGACCGGACCGAGACGTTTTTTGCGGAATCGACGCGCGGCATGATCGAGCGCGGAAACTGGCTCGATCCGCGCTATGGCGACACCGTGCACAAGTTCCGCCCCATCGGTACATTCTGGGCGCAGGCCGCTTCTCTCTCCGTGGCGGGTGACGGCAACGCGCGCGATATCACAGTGTATCGTTTGCCATCGATGATCGCGGTGACGCTTGCCGTGCTCGCAGTCTACGGGTTGAGTTTGCCTTTGATTGGGGCATCGCCGGCGCTGATCGCGGCGGGGTTGTTTGCAGCGGCTCCGCTGACGGCGGTCGTTGGAACGCTTGCCATCGCCGACGGCCTCGCGCTACTTCCGGCGACGGTTGCCATGTTATCGTTGCTGAGACTCTATTGTGCGACCGACGGCGCGGAAACGCGCAAGCTTGCACTGCTATTCTGGTTTGCAGTTGGCCTCGGAATGCTGGTCAACGCGCTGCACACGCCGATCCTGGTGACGACGACGCTGATCGCGTTGTTGATTATGGAGCGCGATCTCTCGTGGCTGCGCCGCGTGCGTCCCTTTCCCGGTATCCTGATTGCAGCCTTACTCGCCGCCCCCTGGCTCTATGTGCGCCACCTGCAAGACGGCGTGCCGTTTTCAGGCATGGGTTTGAAGGAGTTTCTCGCGGCATTGGGCGGCGCGCAGGATATGAAACTCCGGGCCTTTCCGGGCACGTTTTTGCTGGCGGCGATCCTCGGATTTCTGCCGGGCACGGCGCTGCTGGCGCCGGCCTTGAAGCGGCTGTGGGACGAGCGGCAATCGAAGCTGCCGAAATTCCTGTTCGCCTGGATTGCAGGCTACATCGTTTATCTCGAACTCATATCGTCGAAGCCCGGCACCTACACGGTGCAGGTGATGTTCCCGGCGGTTGCAATTGCCGTTGCTCTGCTCGTGCAGGCGTGGGAGGGCAAGCTGCCGTTGCCAAAGTTCCACGCTATCCCAACGCCCCTGCTCGCGGCGCCGTTCGCCCTTCCACTCATTGCGGCGCCGTACGTCCTCATGCAGCAAACGCCGTCGCTGTGGGTTCTGCCGCTCGCGGCCGCTACTGCCGTGCTCTTCTACATGAGCGCGCGCGAAGGCCTCGCTGGGCGGCTTTGGGCATGGGCTATTACCGGGATTGCCGCGCTTGCACTGGTGACGATCACCATGAATGGCGTGGTGCTTCCCGCTGTCGACAAGATCTGGCCATCGCGTCAAATCCAGAGCGCGCTCGCGGGGTGTCCGGCGGGTCCGGTGAGCGTGATTGGATTTCGCGAGCCGGCCGCGCGCTTCATTCTGAACTCGGACGCATCCGTTGCCACGCCGGATGCGGTCCGAAGCGCGCTGATCGAAGGCCGCGCCACATATCTCGTTGGCGAAGTCCGCGATCCGGCGCTCAAGTCCATGACCCGTTTCCAGTACCGCCGCCCGCGCCCCGTTGCCTGTGTCGAAGCCTACAACATGATGCGCGGCTGTCCGCTTTACTTCGAGATCCTGTCAACAGGCGACAATTCCGCGTGTGCGGCTCGCGAACAATTTCCCTGCACGCCCGAATTCCAGGCGAAGGCCGACGCCGCCAGGGAAGCGGCCAAGCACGATACGTCCTGCAACTGACGCCCAAGATGACGCCGCGCCAAGGCGTGTTATAAGACGTCAAAACTCCATGCCGAAGGTCAGCCCATAGGATTCCCCATGTTCAATCCCGAAAACCCGCCAGAAATGACAGCCTCGCGCTGGCTCAATTCCGACCAGAAACTTTCGCTGAAGCACTATCGCGGCAAAGTCGTGGTTGTCGTCGTGTTCCAGATGTTGTGCCAGGGCTCACTGAAAGCGGGTCTTCCCCAAGCCATGCGCTTGCGCCGCGTATTCGATGAAAATGAAGTCGCGGTGATTGGCTTGCATACGGCATTCGAGGCCCCCGAAAAGCAGTCGATTGAGGAACTCGAGAAATTCCTGGATCACAGCGGCATCGATATGCCCGTCGCCTACGACAAGCCGCTCGGCACGGGCATGCCCGCCACCATGCTGGCCTATCAGCTTCAAGGAACACCGGCATTGATGATCTTCGACCGCCAGGGGCGCGTGCGCCGACATTATCTCGGTGCCGTCGATGATTTGCGCATCGGCGCCGAAGTGATGGCCATGCTGACGGAAGATAAAAATGCGCCGCGCGACGTGTCGCTGGCCGTCGAGCGAAAGTTGCATGCCGCCCTGATCGATCCGGAAGCGGACGACCATGTGCACGGCCCGGGGTGCAATCATGATCACAGCCATGACCACGATCAAGCCGCACAGAATCCGGCTCATGGATTGCCGGGCCACGTTCATGGCCCCGGCTGCAATCACGATCACGGTCATGATCGTGGCCACGAGGCGCCCAAAGCAAAAAAAAACCCGGCGCACGGCAAACCCGGTCACGTGCACGGGCCCGGCTGCAAGCATTGAACGGCTGATTTGAAAAAACAACGCGGCGAAACCGGTTTCTCGCTGTCCTCACGGGGGGGAGAGGGGGGCTGCGAGGGTGACCGGCTCCGCCGCGTCCCGCTTAATCGAACAGAACACTTAACAGTTTGCGCGCGGGGGTTGCGCTCGCGATGCAGCGTTCTTGACCGAGGCCGTTGTCGCACTCGACGTGTGCTGTGCGGGCCCGCCACCACTTGTTGGAGAACGACGGGCAATAGGTTGAGACCTTAACCTGCCAGGATTGAATGGCCCGGCGCTTGGCGAGACCCGGCGGCACTTGACCTTTGTAGCGTTCGAAATCCTGTCCGCCTTCGACGTGGCTTGAGACGCCGCGCGCCTCGATTTTGTCGCTGCACTTGGGATCGTTGGCGGATGCGGCGGTGACGGAGAGCATCACGGCGGCAGCGGCGAACATTATCCGGTTCAAAGTTGCACTCATGGCAATTCTTCCTGACATGGAAATTCTTTCTGATCGTTTGAAACGCGGCACTTCGAAAACGCATCGGGTATGCAACTGAGGATCGATATAGTGGACCGAACCTGAATGTCAGCTGTACGGGGAGCGAAGTTCCGGCAACGGGCGGTAGAAAGGGTGCCGCCTTCGTGCCGGCGTTTTTTGTTCTGCCTTTTCGCCATTTTCGTCGCGCCGGCGCTTCTAAAAGAACAAAGCGGCGAAAAATGCAGCAACCGCCGTGCTGACGAGATTGGCGAAGAACAAGATTTTGAACGTGCGGCCCGATTGGTCGAGGCCGAAGCGCTTATGCATGACCTGGCCCTCGATCAGCGTACTGGCGAGCGCCGCAAGCGGTATGAGCCCAAGAAGCGTCAAGAGATGATAGCTGCGGTCATAGGCAGCGCTCCATTCGGCTGGCGGACGCAGCACGGTGTTCGGCACGATTTGGCCAAGCGTTGCGAGGATAGGAAACAAAACGATGCCCGCCAGCGCCGAGATAAGATTGGCGATGAGGACCGCCTTGCCCGGCTGCGTTATGCTGGGCAGCCATTTCTGCACCGCCACATATTCGATCAGCAATCCGGCCGGCACCGCCCACAAAAGCGTGGCCCAGCCGACGGCGAGGCCGGGCCAGATGACATTGGCGTGCGCGGCCGAGGGAAACGTGGCGAAACACAGGGCGGCGGCGATATAGAGCGGCGCTCGACGGAGTCTTTGCTGGTTCATTTGATCGGTCCTGGCTTTATCAAATCCCGCGCGTCGCGGTTCACTTGCATGGGGAGAGGGGGCAATCGTGCCTTCAAATCTGCACCCGAATCGGGCTTTTGTCGCCTCTACAAGTCGAGAGGTTCATGCCAGCGCGGATTTTTCGCGGGAGGGTTTTATGGTCGAGCGGATTTCAGAAACTGCGAAACTGCCGGATACGCATTCGGCAGCGCAAACTGAGTCACGTCAGAAGAGGAAAGCGCCGGCAGGACTCCCCTCCCCCCTCGATGCGAAGCATCGCACTGCGATGAAGCGGGGAGGGGCTGGGGGTGGGGTGAAGACGAGGGACCGGTCTCCCGGCAATCCCCCCACCCCTAACCCCTCCCCGCGTCGAGCCGAAGGCTCGCCTTCGGCGAGAGGGGGAGGGGGATACTCGAAAAAAACCATAGCGCTGGTTTATGATTTCGACGGCACGCTGTCGCCCAAACCAATGCAGGAATATTCGTTCCTGCCCAAGCTCGGCATCAAGGCGGCGGACTTCTGGGCCGAGTGCACGCGCGTCTCGAAAGCCGAGAACGCCGATCCGCTCATCACCTACATGCACTTGATGTACAAGAAGGCCAAGTAGAAGGGCTTGCGCATCGACCGCAAGGATTTGGTGGCGCAGGGGCGCGACGTCGAACTTTATCCAGGTGTCGAGACGTGGTTTGGCGAGATCGGCAAGTATGTGACCAAGCACGCCAGTTCAGACGGCGTGATCGTGAAGCACTATCTCGTCTCGTCGGGCCTGACCGAAATCATCGAAGGCACCAAGATCTACAAGAATTTTGCAAACGTGTTCGCGAGCGAATACTGGTTCGACGCGTATGATGTTCCCTTTCCGAAGCGCGTCATCACGGACACGGGCAAGACGCAGTATCTGTTCCGCATCAACAAAGGCATCGAGAATCAGAGCGAGAGCATCAACAGCCACATGGCCGAAGACGCTAGGCCAATTCCATTTTCCAACATGATCTATTTCGGCGACGGCGAAACCGACGTGCCGAGCATGGCGCTATTGAAAAAGAACGGCGGGCACGCGATTGCGGTGCATGAGCCGAAAGGATCAGCGGAAAAGTGCGTCGATCTTTTCCGCGCGGGAAGATGCGATTTTTACGCCGGCGCCGATTACCGCAAGGGTTCGGATTTGTTCAAGCGCACGACGCTTTTGTTAGACCGTATGCTCGCCGATATCCGCGTGAAGGAAGAGATGAGCGGGTTGGGGTAGTCTGTTGGGAGGAAGAGTTGCTGAAGTGAAAAAATCCAAGGAAGATCTTGAGGCCGAGCGTGCAGATTGGCTCTCATTTTGGCGCGAAAAGTTGCAGCGGAACGATGAATTTGTTTATGCCGTCGGCCGCGATGGTATCAAATACTCAATGATTTCTCATGCAACCGCCGCAGTAATTTGCTTCCAAGCATTTCTCTCGCCTGAGTCAGCCAAATTTCGAACGGCACTCTTGGTAATAATGTTTTGCGCTTTTATTGGGCTGGCCGCTTCAGCAATTGGCCAAATAGTGCTTCTTGAGAGTGTGTCGCACTTCACTGATAAGGTTCGTGGACGGCTCGTCAGAAAAAAGCACATGAGATTTTTGGCCTCTATACCTGTGTACGGTGACCGGGTTATGGGAGCGTCAATGAAATGGTCTGGTCGGCTGATCTATGGATCGGTAATCTGGCTTGGAATCTACTTGTTCATTGGACTCAATTTTCTTGCAAACTCTTAGCGAGCCCGTACCCCGAAACGCGAAGAAATGTTGGGTTAGAGCACCGGAAAAATTGTTGGCTGTGTGCCGTGAACGATACACGCCCGTAACCCAACAGAACCGTAGGTTGGGTTAGCACCGGCCCGGACGTTGCCGCAGGCGAAGATTTTTCTTTCCGGTGCGTAACCCAACAACCTCACGCGCGGAGAGACGATGCTTCTCCCGACACGGCTCGTGGTTGTTGGGTTACGCATCGGAACGCAGCCCGCACTCACAAAACGAAGAACCGTAGTGCGCCCGGCCTCACGCGCGGGACGCGCCGCTTGATCGCACTGTGCAGGCGGCCAACCCACCGCTGTCATCCCGGACGGAAGGAGCGCACGAGTGCGGTCCTGGAGAGCCGGGACCCAGACTTTTTAATTTGGACACTATTGCTTTGATTGATGGGTCCCGGCGCTCCAAAATTGCGCACGCGCATTTTTTCCGGCCGGGATGACACCCCTGGGCCGGCATACCGTCTCAACTCCACCCCACCCCCATTTCCCAGCAATCCCAACGCCATGCCGCGCACCACAATCCCAGCGTCCCGCCCCGTCTCGCGGCACTGCGGGCGAAAAATCGCTATGGGATCGCCACGCGTTGTGATCTGAATTCCACGTCGCACGCATCCGGCCTGATAAACAAAATCGAGGGAGATGCGCCGTGACCCCTGCAGAGATGGCTTCAACCGCCGAAAAGCCCAAGGCATCGGCAACGGTTTTCCGCCTCATCTATAAAAGCCGCAGCCGCGTGGCCGCCTCGGACCGCGAAAGCGAACTCGGCAAGATTTTCAGCGTCGCACGGCGCAAGAATGCGGCTCAGGGCATTACCGGCGCGCTGCTGCAGTATGACGACTGGTTCGCGCAGACGCTGGAAGGCGACGAAGGCGCGGTCAGAAAGCTCTTCGCGGTGATCGAAAAAGACGAGAGGCACGACGACGTTGACGTGCGCGAAGAAGGTGTGGTCAATGAGCGTGTATTCGCGCGCTGGTCCATGGCTAAAGTTGGCGAACACGGCGAACCCGATATTCCGTTGATCGCCACCAAGAACGGCGTTGCCGAAGCAGCGGCGCGCGGTTCGACGCCCGAGCAAGAGCGCGTGCTGACGTTGATGCGCGACTCGACCCGCGGCTATGGGCGCGGTTACTGATCTGGTGAGACCAAACAATAATGGACCAGACCTGTTTTGAGGTCCGGCCCATCGATTGTCGCTTCGACGATCATGTACGCGATCAACTACGAAGCGTGGTGCGCCAACATGAGCCGTACGCAAAACCAATGGCTCGACCGGCGCGCTTGGAGTGATAACGGGCCCGTATGACATTCATTCCATTGGCCCCGCCGCGCACCTGTGGATAACTTTGAGCCGGGGTGGCCGGGGGCTTGTACAGGGTCGTAACTTACGCATTTCACGTGGTTTTATGAACAGGCGCCGGTTCGGCCTCGTCAAAACGCTACGTCCTAATCAATTCCTAACCAAGCGTTGGTAACGTGATGGAATATCTGAGTGTCTGTTATGAGATTTTGAGCGATGCCGAGTAAAGCGCGCCTTCTTTCAGAGGCAAACTCGTTTGCAATTCCGGGGCTTGCGGCCGACAGTCTCAAGGATGAACGGCGTTGGGCGCAGCGCAAACGCAGCGTGCTTGCGGGCAAAATTATTGGCGACCGGCTGCAAGGGTCGGTTGGGTGCGTGGTGCGCGATCTTTCGGCAACGGGCGCGCAGGTCGATCTCAAGTTTTCCAAGACCAGCGTGATTAGCAGCGTTGGCCAGCTTCCCGATCAATTTGTTCTGATCCTTGAGCGCGAGCGCGCCGAGGTTCAGTGCGAGACGGCATGGCGGCGTGGCAATTCAGCTGGCGTGCGGTTTGTGGGCGGGTTCCGCGCGATGCCCAAAGCGCCTACGCCGCCGATCCGCAAGAAATAACTCGAAGCCGATCCGGATTGGCCGCCCTCCGGACCGCCAAGGCGGCCGTCGCACCCCCTTATTTTGCCAGTGCCCTTGCGTCATGTTAGGGGTCTCGCCAGAGTTTAGCTCTGCGATTTGACTTGCCGAATTTGGCCGATGATCCCGAGGACCTGCAATGCGCTTTGAGCCTGTCTATGCCAAAAAATCAGATGCCGCCGCGGCTGCAAAAACCGACGACCTCGGTAACATGCCGGAATGGGATTTGAGCGATCTCTACAAAGGGCCCAAAGACCTCGCGATCGAGAACGATATTGCCGACGCTAGCAACGACTCGATGCGCATGAAAGCCCGATACCAGGGCAAGCTCGGCCAACTTGCCAAGGATGGCGCGAAGCTCGCGGTCGCCGTCAAGGAGTACGAAGCGCTGTCCGACGTAATGGGCAAGCTCGGATCGTATGCCGGGCTCTACTATGCGCAGAACCAGGCCGACCCGAGCCGCGCAAAATTTTACGGAGACGTGTCGGAGCAACTGACCAAGATCTCGACCAATCTGATATTCTTCGAGCTTGAATTGAACCAGATCGACGACGCGGTTTTGGCGGCGGCGTTGAAGCACAAAGACTTGAAGCGCTACAAGCCGTGGTTCGACGATCTGCTGAAAGAAAAGCCGCATCAGCTCGACGAAAAGCTTGAGACGCTTTTCACCGAGAAGAGCCAGACCGGGCGCGCGGCATGGACGCGGCTTTTTAATGAGACAATGTCGAGTTTGAAGTTCGAGGTCGCCGGCGAAAAAAAACCGCTGTCGCTGGAACCTACGCTGAACCTGCTGTCGCACGCGGACGGGGCCAAGCGCAAAGCGGGCGCGGAAGCGTTGTCGAAAACACTCGAGAACAACGTGCCGCTCTTTACGCTCATCACCAATACGCTCGCCAAGGACAAGGAAATCTCCGACCGCTGGCGGCATTTCAAGGACGTCGCCGACAGCCGGCATTTGGCGAACCGCGTCGAAGCGCCTGTGGTCGATGCGCTGGTGACGAGTGTGCGCGCGGCGTATCCGCGTTTGTCGCATCGCTATTACGCGATGAAGGCGAAGTGGCTGGGACAAGAGAAGCTTGCACATTGGGATCGCAACGCGCCGCTGCCGGAAAAGCCCGAGCGGGTGATCAAATGGCCGGAAGCCGAAAAAATAGTGCTCAACGCCTATGGCGGCTTCGCGCCCGAGATGGCGTCGATCGCCAAGCAGTTTTTCGATCATGGCTGGATCGATGCGCCGGTAAAGCCGGGTAAGTCGCCGGGCGCGTTTTCGGCATCGACCGTGCCGAGCGTGCATCCTTACGTGATGATGAATTATCAGGGCAAACCCCGGGACGTGATGACGCTCGCGCATGAGCTGGGTCATGGCGTGCATCAGATGCTGGCGCGCGCGCAGGGGCCGCTGCTGGCACCGACGCCGCTCACTTTGGCCGAGACGGCAAGCGTGTTCGGCGAGATGCTGACGTTCAAGGCGCTACTCAGCGAGGCCAAGGACCAACGCGAGCGCAAAGCGATGCTCGCGTCCAAGGTCGAAGACATGATCAACACGGTCGTGCGCCAGATCGCGTTCTATACCTTCGAGCGCAAGGTGCACGAGGCGCGGCGCGCGGGCGAGTTGACGGCCGATCAGTTGGCGGCGATTTGGCTGGAGGTCCAGGTTGAGAGCTTAGGCCCGGCGATTGATCTGAAACCGGGGTACGAAGTGTTTTGGGCGTACATTCCCCACTTCATCCATTCGCCGTTTTACGTTTACGCCTATGCTTTCGGCGATTGCCTGGTGAACTCGCTCTACGGGCTTTATGCGGAATCGCACCCCGGATTTGTGGGCAAATATTTCGACATGTTGAAAGCGGGTGGTTCGAAGCATCACTCAGAATTGCTGGCGCCCTTCGGCCTTGACGCGCGCGATCCGGCGTTCTGGAACAAGGGCCTCCAAGTCATCGAAGGTATGATCGACGAGTTGGAAGGGATGGATCACATTTCATCATAAAGACTATATATATCAATATATTATGCCATATTGTCCTGTAAAACAAATGTTTGACAGCGCAACGCTGCTGTGTTAGACATTTTGTACAACGCGAATTGGGAGGTTCGCCGCGATGAAGCTCGAAATCAAGAAGATCGGCAATTCCACGGGGCTCATTTTGCCCAAGGAACTGCTGGCGCGGCTCGGGCTTGAGCAAGGAGACGAAGTGGTGGTGACCGAAATGCCAGATGGGTTTGCAGTGAAGCGCGGCGACGACACCTTCGAAAAGGGCATAGAGATCGCGCGCAAGGCCATGAAAACATATCGCAATACGCTCAAGGAGCTTGCGAAGTGACAGAACCGGTTTGGCTGACGTCCGAACTGGTGATTGCCATCCATGACGAGCAACTTCGCGAATTCGGCGGTCCGCCGGGTCTTCGCGATAGAGCGATGCTGGAATCGGCTCTTGATCGGCCCAAAAACAAGTGGACTTACGGTGAAACGGACCTCGCGGCGCTGGCGGCGGCGTATGCGTTCGGGATTTCGCGCAACCATCCCTTCGTCGATGGCAACAAGCGGGCGTCGTTTCTGTCGATCATCGTGTTTCTCGGTTTGAATTCTATCGAGTTCACGGCTGATGAGGCCGAGGCGGCGATCATCATCCAAGACCTTGCGGCCGGAACGGTCGGCGAGGATGGTCTGACGCGCTGGATCAGGGACAACTGGCCAAAGCAGCGCAAGAAGAAGTAGCGTTGCCGCTACCCGCATGGGCAGCACGTGTTGGCCTCGCCGCCCATTGCACCCATAGCCCATTGCACCCACAGCCCAGTGGGAAACTGTTTCGGATTGAACCGGGAGATGCGCGACTTCGCAAAGAGCGTGCATGGCTGCTCCGGGCTCGCAGCATTTGGAAGTGCTTCATTGCGCGCCTGATTATGGCGGTAACGGAGGCTGTGGCCCTTTTAAGTTGCCGAAATGTCAAGGGTCATTCAAAGGGTAAACGTGCGATTTTGCCGCTTCCCTTGGGTCTAGGGCGGGAGTAGAAGCGCCCCACTTTGCTGCAGTGCAGCTTTATGAAAAGGCGAGGTGCCTGAATGGCACAAACGCAGTCCACTTCTCCCGCTGGCGATGCCAACACAGGTGACGGGCATAACGATAAGAATTTCTGGGCATTGGTCCTTGGCTCGATCGGCGTCGTGTTCGGCGATATCGGCACGAGCCCGCTCTACGCGTTCAAAGAAGCGATCAATGCCGCCGTACATCGTGGCCTCTCCGTTGGCGAGGCCACGCTCGGCGTGCTGTCGCTCATCCTGTGGAGCCTAACACTCGTCGTTACGATCAAATACGTGCTGATCCTGCTCCGGGCCGATAACAAGGGCGAGGGCGGTATGTTTGCACTGATGGCTCTTGGTCAATCAGTCGCCAAGCGCAGTGCGCCCTTGTTGGGCGCTCTCGGCGTGGCAGGCGCTTCGTTCTTTTACGGTGACGCGGTCATCACACCGGCGATTTCCGTCTTGTCGGCCGTTGAAGGATTAAAACTTATCGCGCCCCAACTCGAAAAGGCAGTCATCCCCGTTTCACTGCTTGTTATCACCGCGCTTTTTTGGATGCAGGCGCGCGGCACCGACCGCATAGCTAGATATTTCGGTCCCATTACCGCAATTTGGTTTTTCGTTCTGGCAATCGGCGGGCTCAATCACATTTCGGACAATCTCCGTGTCCTTCAGGCACTAGACCCGACCTATGGCATTTCATTTGTCTGGCGCCACGGCGTCATTGGCCTGACGGTCATGGGTCTTGTGTTTCTGGCATGCACAGGGGCCGAAGCTCTTTATGCCGATCTCGGGCACTTTGGAAGAAGGCCAATTCAGTCGGCATGGCTGTGGTTTGTCATGCCGGCATTGCTGCTCAATTATTTCGGTCAGGGCGCGCTCGTCATGAGCGACGAAACTGCGCTCGCCAACCCGTTCTACAAATTGTATCCGGAATGGGCGCTGATCCCGATGCTGGTACTTTCGACGTTTGCAACGGTCATCGCCAGCCAGGCTGTTATCACGGGGGCGTTTTCGCTGACGCGTCAGGCGATCCAGCTTGGCCTCGTGCCACGCTTTGAGATCCGGCACACATCCGAGAGCATGGCGGGCCAAATCTATATGCCGCGCGTGAACTGGATGTTGTGGGGGGCAGTTGTGGCCGCGATCGTGCTCTTCAAGAACTCGTCGAACCTCGCAGCAGCTTATGGTGTGTCGGTCACGGCAGCGATGGTCATAGATACAATGATGGCCTTCTTTGTCATCTGGAAACTCTGGAAATGGCCGTTGTGGCGCACGATTATGCTCGTTGTCCCGCTGCTGCTTATCGAGCAGGCTTTCTTCGTGGCCAATATCTTGAAACTGTTCGAAGGAGGCTGGGTGCCTCTGACGATTGCAGCTGGCCTTGGCCTCATTATGTACACCTGGGTGCGTGGCACCAAACTGCTCTCCAAAGCGACAAAACGCGACGAAGCCGATCTCGATTGGCTGGTGCGTAAGCTAGAGGCAAAGCCGCCGCATCGCGTGCCGGGCACGGCTGTATTTCTGACCGGCGACCCATATGCCGCGCCAACGTCTATGATGCACAACTTGAAGCATAATCGCGTCATGCACGAGCGCAATATTCTGTTGGCGATCCGGACAGAAGAAACGCCGCGCGTGCCGCGCCATGAGCGCGTGACGGTTGAACGCGTTTCCGACCACTTTATCCGCATCATCGCGCGCTACGGATTCATGGAAACGCCGAGCGTACCGAAAATACTTGAACATGCCCGTCGCAAGGATTGTTCCATCGAAATGGGCTCGACGTCATTCTTCCTGTCGCGGCGATCTCTGAGAGTGACGACCAAGTCCGAGATGCCGCGCTGGCAGGAGCGCTTGTTCATTGCGCTGGCGGGCAGTGCGGAAGACGCGACGACTTACTTCCAGATTCCGACAGATCGCGTGGTCGAAGTCGGCACGCAGGTGGCGGTTTGAAACAAGGCAGCAGGCAGCTGGCAGCCGCATTAGAATTTGGCATCGGCACCATAATGCGCGAAAACTTCGGAGCTGCCGTCTTTTTTCATCAGGTGGACGTCGAAAGGCTGAACGGTGCCGTCCGTTTCCATTCCAGGCGAGCCTGCCGGCATTCCAGGAACGCTGAGGCCGATGGCATCGGGTTTTTCAGCTAAGAGACGTGAGATGTCTTGAGCCGGGACGTGGCCTTCGATCATGTAGCCGCCGATTTGCGCCGAGTGGCAGCCGGCAAATTTTTGCGCAATGCCGGCAGATGACTTGATCTGATCGATCGTTGCGGTGGATGTGTCCTTGACGGAAAGAACGAAGCCCTTGGACTGCATATAATCGACCCAGGCCTTGCAGCAGCCGCAGGTTGGGCTTTTCCAAACCCGTCCGATTTCCCCAGCCGGAACCGCCACAGGTGCCAATATCAATCCGGCGAAGAACGAGAGTGCGGTGATGGCGTTGCGCGACATGGAAACCTCCCGTTCGATTGCTGCAGTCTAGCGGAGCAAAGCGACCTGTGTATCGCAAAAAGAAATGCGGCCGGCGAGAGATCCCGCCGGCCGTATCGCAGAATATCGCGATCCTCTCTTAGAGCACGAAGTCTCCAGCCGATAGCGCCACCAGCGGATCGATCTTGATGATCATCTCGGCCGCACTGTCGTTGTCAGTGTTGAGCAGGATGACGGTATCCTGGCTCGCGGCGTCGAGCACGTAGCGGATTTGACCGGCCGCCGTGAAGTTATTGTTGCCGATAAAGGTGAATGCCTGGTTGCCAGCCTGGGTGGCGCGGGCATCGATGTCGGCAACGTTGATCTTGTCCAAGAGATGTACAAAGTCGGCGATCATATCGGCCGTCGCGCCGGTCACGCCAGAGTCGGCGAGAGACGTGAACATGAACGTGTCTGCGTTGGCGCCTCCTACCAGATAGTCCTTGCCGATGCCGCCAACGAGGGTATCCGTGCCGAGTTCGCCAAAGAGCTGGTCATTGCCGGCTTCGCCATAGAGAATGTCGTTACCAGCGTTGCCGTTGACATAGTCATTTTGGTTGCCGCCGAACAGTACGTCCTGGCCGTTACCACCGAACAGCGTATCGTTGCCGTCGCGCCCGCGCAGCAAGTCGTCGCCATTGTTGCCGTGCAGCCGGTTGGCCTGCGCGTTACCGTAGACATAGTCGTTGAGGACCGAGCCGGTGGCGTTTTCGAAACCGCCGAGAAAGGTTTCTACGTTGATGCTGCGATCCTTGGCCCAACCGAGTGCAAGGTCGATCGAAGCGCCGTTTGAGGCATTGGCAATGAAGGTATCGATGCCAGCGTCGCCGTGGAACTCGTTGCCGGTATCGAGCGAACTGACGACGATATCGTCACCAGCGCCCGCCCGGACAATGTCATAGCCGGACGAGCCGCCGTTCAAGGCGCGATTGTCGAAGATGAGGTCGTTACCAGCAAAGCCGAACACCCGGTCATTGCCGCCGTGCATGTTGATTGTGTCGGCGAGTGTTGTTCCAACCAAGTCGTCGTTCGTACCAAAATCGAAGGTCTGTCCGAGGATTCGGCGGAGGTCTGTAACAGTAGCCATTGTAGTTCTCCTAGAGGTTGATGTCTGAGCCCCTGAGCGTTTCGGGGGGCCGTCAGACAAAGCTTAGGAGGTGGGGCGTGTTGGCGCTGTTCCGGCCGGAACACGACAAGCCACTCGCCAACTATGGTGAACATTCGGTTAAATGGCATATCCACCGCACGGTGGATGTTCCCGGCGGAACGAGTCCGCCGGGATTGCAGGTGGCGCGATCAGCTGTGATGCGCGGAGACCGCATGCAGCACTTCGCCTGAAAGCTTCGGCTTTGCCGAGTGCGAAATATCGCCGAGGCTTAGTATGCCGACCATGCGCTTGTTCTTGTCGATGACCGGCAAGCGGCGGATTTTCTTATTCTCCATGATGCGCGTGGCATCGTCGAGGTCTTCGTCGGCATGACACCACACGATATTCGGTGTCATCACATCGCGCGCCGTCAGTTTGGAAACATCCTTGCCGTTACCAACGCCGCGGCAAACGATATCGCGGTCCGTCACCATGCCGATGAGCTTGTCGTTCTCGCCGACCGGAATGGCGCCGATATCGTGCTTCTGCATCAATCGCGCAAGGTCTGGAAGGAGCGTCGATGGTGCTACCCATTCGACGCCTGTGTGCATTGCGTCTTTGACTTTCATGAGCCCTACTCCTTGTGCAAAGTTTTGGCGCTCCAAGCCCCGAACGCCCTGCGGCTCCCTCAGTAATGAATGTAATCTCCCGAATGGCAATTGCGAGGCCGGGGCGCGCGGCGCGGTGCTACTTTTGCGTGATGAGGGCCCGGTACGCATTGATGATCGCGATCATGTCGCGGCGGATGCCGGGGGAATAGTTGACGTATTGCACCACCGGCCAGGAAAGAACTTTGCTGACGCCGGTCACGCCACTGAGCCCAGGGGTTGCGTAAGTGGCCTTGCCGTCTTTGATCGTGACGCGAGGGGCGAATGTGCCGGTGACGTCAAAGGTGCTGTCTTTGGTTGTAATGGCGCAGGCCACGGGTTGGGGCGGGGCGATGAAAACATGGTTCGGTTCGCTCAGCGCCGGACGGACGAGGGAGCGGTCGATCCGGACCGAGACGCGGCAAACAGCGTCTTGGAGCCTGTCGCGGGTCAAGCGGCGCAGGTCGGCGCGTTCCTGGTCCGTGAGCAAGGCCGTGTATTCACAGGAAATTTCGGGCGAGGCCTGCTTCAGGCTGTTGAGGCAGGCGCCAAGGCCGCCGCCTGTTGGGGACTCTCCGGCGACTGCTGTTGAGGCTGCAACGGCGGCTGCCAGGGGTAGGGTGGTCGTGCGCACTCCGCAACGCCAGAGGCATTTCCACGTCGCTTGAAACACGGTTAGCCGGTTGCCGGACAAAGACATTTGCGCTCCCTGCGAAACATTGTCATTGTGCCAAAGACAGTTCGATCCGGGCTTGATGATGGCCAGGCATTGCGTTACCAAAACGGCCAAACAGGCTCTCAAGCAGGGAGAACAAGCGTGGGTGTGAATACTTCGGGCGGCCATCCCGCCATGGACTACTCCGAACACAACAAGACATACGCGGGATTTACCCGCTTTACCAAGGTCGCCATCGTGCTCCTGGTCTTGCTGCTCGTCGGCATGAAATATTTCTTGGTTTGAGGGGTCATGGGGCTGGCCCCAGGGATTTCTAACTCGATCCAGGGCAGGCTCATTCTTGGGCCTGCCCAATTCATTTACGGCCTCAGGCGGCTGATCCAACGACATCGGCCAACAATCGGAAGAGACCATGGTCACAATAGCTGTCACGCGCGAAGCGGCAGATGAGCCGCGCGTCGCTGTTTCGCCGGAAACGGTCAAGAAGTTTGTTGCTGCGGGCGCCACGGTCCGCGTCGAAGCGGGAGCCGGCCTGAGATCGCGATTTTCAGACGAAGCTTTGAAGGCCGCAGGCGCGGAAATCGTTTCGCATGCCGAGGCGCTCAACGGCGCCGATGTGCTTTTGAAAGTGCGCCGTCCTTCGGCGGACGAGATCAAGGCCTTGAAGCCCGGCGCGATTGTAGCGGCCATGATCGACCCTTACGGCGATAGCGCGGCACTCGAAGCGATGGCCGCCACGGGCGCCACCATCTTCTCCATGGAGTTTATGCCGCGCACCACGCGTGCGCAGTCGATGGACGTGTTGTCGTCTCAAGCGAACCTCGCCGGATACAAGGCGGTCGTCGATGCGGCGGCCATGTTTGGCCAAGCTCTGCCGATGATGATGACGCCGGCGGGAACGGTGCCGGCCGCCAAAGCGTTCATCATGGGTGTCGGTGTTGCCGGTCTTCAGGCCATTGCAACCGCACGGCGCATGGGTGCGCAAGTGACAGCAACCGACGTGCGCCCGGCCACTAAAGAGCAGGTCATGTCGCTCGGGGCAAAGTTCGTTGCCGTCGAGGACGAAGAATTCAAGCAGGCGCAGACGGCGGCCGGATACGCCAAGCCCATGAGTGCCGAATATCAGGCAAAACAAGCCGAGCTCGTTGCCAACCACATCAAGCTACAGGACATCGTGATCACCACGGCGTTGATCCCGGGGCGCCCGGCGCCGAAGCTCATTTCGCGCGCGATGATCGAGAGCATGAAGCCCGGCGCGGTGATCGTCGATCTTGCGGCCGAGCGCGGCGGCAACACGGACTTGACGGAAGCCGGCAAGACGATTGAGACGGCAGGCGGCGTGAAGATTGCGGGTCCGCTCAATCTCTCGGGCACGATTCCCGTTAACGCCTCGAGCCTCTACGCCAAGAACCTTCTGGCCTTCCTCGACATCATGATCGACAAGAAGGAAAGAAAACTCGCCATCAACTGGGACGACGACATCATCAAGGGCACGCTCGTCGCCAAGGATGGGAAAATCGTTCACCCGAACCTCGCGCCGAAGAGCCCATGAGGAGCATCAGGATGCCAATAGCGAAGACGTATCTTACCGCAGCCGTGGCCACGGCGTTGGCATTGTTGCCGGGCGCGGCACATGCCGCCGGCGGCGAGCAGGTTAGCCCATTCGTGTTCGAGTTCATGGTGTTCGTGATCGCAATTTTCGTCGGCTATTTCGTGGTGTGGTCGGTGACGCCCGCACTGCACACGCCGTTGATGAGCGTCACAAACGCGATCTCGTCGGTGATCGTGGTCGGCGCGCTGCTGGCGGTTGGCGTCGCATTGACCGAAAGCGACAGCGTGATGGCCAAGGTGTTTGGATTCCTCGCGCTCATCATGGCAAGCGTCAATATTTTTGGCGGCTTCCTCGTCACCAACCGCATGCTGGCGATGTACAAGAAAAAAGAAGCGCTGGTGAAGAAGTCATAACGGCAGGTTTCATATCCCTCGCCGCCGTCCCGATTCGAATAAGTTCAATAGGCCCAGGATCACAGCATCATGTCCGCCAATCTCGCCGCCTTGCTTTACCTCGCCTCGGGTGTTTTGTTTATTCTCGCGCTGCGCGGGCTCTCAAGCCCGGCGTCGTCGCGCCAGGGCAACATGTTCGGCATGATTGGTATGACGATTGCGGTGCTGACCACGCTCGGGCTCGCGCAGCCGTCGTTCATGTCTTGGGTACTGATCCTGGCGGGGCTTGGGATTGGCGGCTTCATCGGTGCCAAGACGGCGCGCGAAATTCCCATGACCATGATGCCGGAACTGGTCGCGGCGTTCCACTCGCTCGTCGGCATGGCTGCCGTTTTTGTGGCAGCTAGCGCTCTCTCCGCACCGTCCGCGTTCAATATTCTTGCCGATCCGGCAAACCCTGACCTCGGCGTCAAAGGGGCGAGCCTCGCCGAAATGGCGATCGGCGCGGCCATCGGCGCAATCACGTTCACGGGTTCCGTTATCGCATTTGCCAAGCTCTCTGGCCGTATGTCGGGCAAGCCGATCATGCTGCCCATGCGCCATGCGATCAACGCTTCGCTTGGCCTGTTAGTAATCTATCTGATTTACGCATTCTGCATGTCGGGGGGATCGGGCTGGTTGTTCTGGTTGATCGTGCTCGCATCCTTGGCGTTCGGCGTGCTGATCATCATCCCCATCGGCGGCGCGGATATGCCGGTCGTGGTGTCGATGCTCAACTCGTATTCGGGCTGGGCGGCGGCCGGCATCGGGTTCACGCTATCCAACGTCGCGCTCATCATTACCGGTGCGCTCGTCGGATCGTCGGGTGCCATTCTCTCCTACATCATGTGTAAGGCCATGAACCGGCAGTTCTTGAGCGTCATCGCGGGCGGGTTCGGCGGCGAGACCGCGGGACCGGGCGCGGCGGGCGGCGGCGAACAAAAGCCGGTCAAGCTCGGCTCGGCCGAAGACGCGGCTTACGTTATGAAGAACGCTTCGAAGGTCATCATCGTGCCGGGTTACGGCATGGCGGTGGCTCAGGCGCAGCATGCTTTGAGAGAAATGGCGGAAAGCCTGAAGAAGGCCGGCGTCGAAGTGAAGTACGCGATCCACCCGGTCGCGGGCCGTATGCCGGGGCACATGAACGTGCTTTTGGCCGAAGCCAACGTGCCGTATGACGAGGTGTTCGAACTCGAAGACATCAATAGCGAATTCGCGCAGGCGGACGCCGTCTATGTCATCGGCGCCAACGACGTAGTCAATCCGGCGGCCGAAGACGACAAGACGTCGCCGATTTACGGCATGCCGGTTTTGCAGGTGTGGAAAGCGGCGAACGTGTTCTTCAATAAGCGTAGCCTTGCCTCCGGGTATGCCGGCATCGACAACCCCGTGTTCTATCGCGACAACACGGTGATGGTCTTGGGCGACGCAAAGAAGATGACCGAAGAAATCGCCAAGGCGCTGGCGCATTAGGTGACGCTGTCATCCCGGCCGCAGGTGCGCCTCAAGCGCGCCGCAGGGCCGGAACCCACCTTGTCGCACTAGATGCTTCTGGGTCCCGGCTCTCCGAGTTCGCGCTTCGCGCGCCCACTCCGGCCGGGATGACAGCGCGTTCCACCTTTCCACTTTGTCATTGGCGAATGAGCGTGCGCGTCCCTACTTTACCCTGGGGGACGGAGAACGCGTCATGATTGCAAATACGATCATCTGGAAGCCGGCAACATTGCGGATACTTTTTACCGCATGGGTTCTTGCTGCGGCATCGCTGGCATTTCTGCCGGCGCCGCTGCGGGCCGAGCAGGTGGCTAAGACTCAGCAGGTCTCGACCGAGCCGTTCGACGAAGTTTGGCGGCTCGTGCGCGACAGGTTTTACGATTCAAAGCTGCACGGGCTCGATTGGGTTGCTTTGGGCGATAGCTACCGGCCGCGCTATGCGGCGGCGGCGTCGCCAGCGGAGCGCTCGGGCGCGATCAATGCCATGCTCGGCGAACTCAAGGCTTCGCACACGCGCCACTACATCAACGACGATCCCGGCTACTATCAGTTAGCTGAAATTTTTTCCTATCCGCTGCGCTCGGAAATTCCAAAGCACTTTCCAAGCAACAAAGTGATCTATCCCGGCATCGGCATCTTTACGAAGGCGATCGAGGGCAAGACATTCGTCTACGGCGTCATGGCGGGTTTGCCAGGCGACAAGGCAGGGTTGCTGACAGGAGACGAAATCATATCGGCCGATGGCAGAGCATTTCAACCGGTCGGATCGTTCGAGGGCAAGACAGGGCAGCCTGTATCGCTAGAGATACGCAGGAGCGCGGACGGCGACACGCGCCGTGTTGTTGTCGTGCCTGAAACAATCGATCCCGGAGAGGCGTTTAAGTCTTCGTTGCGCGACAGCGCGCGGATCATTGAACGCGATGGCAAGAAAATCGGCTACATCCGCTTCTGGTCTTACGCCGGAAGCCGCTACCAGGACGTACTCGAAGAGGAATTGAGTTCCGGCAAACTCAAGGACGCGGACGCGCTCGTATGGGACTTGCGCGGAGGCTGGGGCGGGGCGCGGCCGCAGTATCTCGATATCTTCGTATCCCAAGCCATCACCATGACGATGACGGAACGCAACGGCAGCGCCGAGACCATCAACTTCCGCTGGAGGAAGCCGGTTGCGCTGCTGATCGATGCGGGATCGCGCAGCGGCAAGGAAGTCCTGGCTCACGGATTCAAAGAACTGAAACTCGGCCCCATCATCGGCGAGCGAACGGCGGGCGCCGTGCTGGCGGCAACGGCCTTCATGCTATCCGACGGCAGTTTGCTGGTGCTGGCGGTGAACGATGTCAACATCAACGGCCGCCGGCTTGAGGGCGAGGGCGTGACGCCGACGATCGAGCAGCCCTTCGATATCCGTTATGCGGGCGGCAAGGACCCCCAGATCGAGCGGGCCGTGGAGGAGCTGAGCAAGGGCCGGGAGAGCCGTGAAAAGCCGGATATTTCCGCTCCGTAGGCAGGCTAAGAGCCAGTAGTTGCCCGCAAGTGACAGAAATTGGCCAAGCGCCTCTGCTAAGCTCCATTAGATCAAATGGAGCGCGCCGTGCTGCAGTCGAATACGCCCTTATCAATCGAAGCCGATCTCGCAACGCTTGAAGCGTTGGCGCAAACGCCCGCGTTGAGCGCTTCCGAACTCGTCAAGGCGCTGCAAGCCATCTATCAGAAAGCCGCGAACGCCGATTTTTCCGATTACGACGTGAGAGCTATAGCGAAGTCCGCGCCGGAAATCATGTACCGGCTGTTCGACGTGCGCATCGGCTTACGCAACCGTATCGCCGAGTTCGAGCAGCGCGGCATGATGACGGCCGGCGTGCAGCAGGCGTTGCGCGATTGCTTTCGCATCCTTCGCTATGTGAGCGACATGGTGGGCGAGGTTGGCACGGGTAATGCGCGCTATGGCGAAAACGCCGTGGCGCTGCCGGCATTTCGCGGGACCGACTACAATACGCTCGTCAACTATGCCTTCTACAAGGGACCCGACCTTCCCTTCAAGTCGGGCGACGTGATGCTGATGCGCGGGCAAGCGCACAACAGCGCGGCCATCGCGCGGATCGGCGACGTCGATAGCCAGTTCAGCCACCTGGCCATGATCTATATCGATGACGCGGGCAAGCACTACGTGGTGGAAAGCCTGATCGAGGATGGCGCTATCGTTAACACCCTCAGTCACTCCTTGGCGCACGGCAGCGCACGCGCCGTACTCTACCGTCACAAAGACCCCGTTCTAGCCGCGCGCGCCGCCAAGATGATCCACGATTATGTGGCGCCGACGCGTAAATCTTTTGCGCGGCGTATCTTGTACGATTTTTCCATGCGGCTCGACGACGGGCGGCGCCTGTTCTGCGCCAAGCTGGTGCGGCTCGCTTTTCAGATGGCGAGCGAAGGGCGCGTGAAGCTGCCGCGCTATCCGACCAAGCTTGCCATGAAGAACCGCGACTTTGTCGATCGCATCGGCGTGAAGGCAACCGAAACGTTTACGCCCGCCGATATCGATTTAGAGCCGCAGTTCGATCTCGTGTGCGAATGGCAGGATTATCGCGGCACGTCGAACATCCGCCTGCAGGACTTTACGTGCGATAAACTGTTTGAATGGATGGACCGCTACGAGTACCGTTTTGAAGAAACCATGATCATCCGCATCGTGTCGCTGCTTGGCCGGTTGACGGCGCACTTCTCGGACACGGCCAAGGATATTCTAGCGTCCGTCGCGCCGAAGGTGCCCATCAACATGCCGCGCAAGGCGGTGGCCGCCGTTGCCATGCTGCACAAAACGGCAGAACCGGTTTACCGCGAACTGCGCGAAATCGAGGCTGCAACCGTGCGCCAGACGGGCCGGCCCATGCACGGCGAAGAAATTTTTGAAGCGCTCGAACGCATCCGGTTGAGGGAGGGGAGCCGTATAGGGTATCTGGTCAGCAAAGCGGGATAATCGAATGCGCGTGGTTTTGGCCGTCGCGATCGGACTGTTGGCGGTTTTGAGTGCGCCTCAGCGCGTCGTGGCGCAAGGGGAGCCGGGCGGCAGGGCGCTGGTCGCGGGCGTCACGCTTGCATGCGCGGATTTTCGCGGCCGGCCCGTGCAAACCTACGAGACCAGCGGCTTGGGCGACGTTGCCCGCTCGACCCTTTACGGGCGCATTCCGGTTATCACGGTGGATGTCGAGGTGATGGCCTCGCTTTCCGGCAAGCTGCAGATTTTTTTCTATCTGCACGAGTGCGCGCATCACGTGCTGGGGCATATGTTCGCCCCGCAGCCCGAATCCGAGAAAGAAGCCGATTGCTGGTCGATCAAGACCGGGCGCGATCAGAGCTACTTTAACCTGGCCGACGTCATGTCCTTCACCAATCGCATTATGTCCAGTCCGGGGAGCGCGCGCGGACATTTGCCCGGGCGGGAACGCATGGCACATTTGCTGGAGTGTTTCGAGACGCCTTGAGGCGGCGCCCTAAGTGGCGGCGGGAGGCCGCTTTGCCGGGGTGGCCGAGAATTCCGGGTATAAGATATTATTGCAACGGCCGCCGCCCTTCACCGCCAAGAACCGCGCCGCCATAATCACCCGGTGTTTTGTGATCAAGTTGCGGGGGCGTGGATGTTCAAGTGTTATGCGGGCGTTGCCGCGATTTTAATTACGGCGGGCGCAATATCGGGTTGCGCCAGCGTTTCAGCGCCCGATACGGGTGGAACAGCGGTCTTGCCGTTCGCCTATTCAAGCGGGTTTTTCGGGGGCATGCATTCCTTCCCCTACGCCAACCGCCTGAAGCCCGGGCGCATTTACGCGACGACGCACAAGGCGAAGGGCCCGGTTTTCGGCGCGCAGGTAGCCGAGATCTGCTGGGACGACACGGACGCGCTTGTTGCCAAGTTTCCAGAGCGCATGAGGACGCGCGCGTATGAGGGCGAAGAAAACGTCGTTAAGACGGTTGGGACCGGCGGCGAGTTTGGCCTTGAAGGCGTCAAGCTGCCGCATCTCGAGATCGGTGCCAGCGCCAATTACGTCAACTCGATTACCTACACCTTCGACAAAGTCACCGAGATCGAAGTCGAGGAAGGCACCGACAGCTTTGTCATGGCCAACATCCAGGCGCGCTGTCGAGGGCTGATCGCCAATCTGAAGCGCCAGGGCCGCTACGTGTTCGTCGCCAAGAAAGTCTATCAGCCGGAGAAATCCAGCGTCGCCATGGAATTCAAGCCGAACGTCAGCGCGTCGCTTAAGGCCAGCATTCTGAAAGGTATGTCGCCCGGCATTACGGCGAATTGGCACAAGAATAATATTGAAACGCGCGGTGCGTCGAACAAGGTCGTCGAGGTCAAGGCGAGCGAGTTTTGACAGGTAATTATCGACTCCTGAGATAGGGGTGTCGATCTGTAAAATATCAGAGTGGCCCCAGCCGGCATCTCGATCAAGGGCCACTCAAAATCCGGCGAGTTACTTGCACGCCGTTACGTATCAATTACAGTTCAGCTACTGATTGGCCTTTTCGGCGGCTGATTGGGCTTTGCCGGCGGATTCGCTCGCGGCGTTAGCTGCGGCGTTCGCCGCATCGGTTGCCTTGTTAACCTCTGCCTTTGCGCGTTGAACCTGATTTGCCTGCTTCTCTACCTTGTTGGCCACAGCCGCTACTCTTGCAGCGGCCTGTTCCACGTCATCTTTGGCGGCATCGTCCGAAGACGTTGTTTTGGTGACGGTCGGTGCTGCAGGATTGGCCGATGCGTCTGCGGTTGTTGTGGCAACGTCGAGGGATTGTTCAATAATCCTGCGCAAATTTTCCAGCGAACAGATGACTGCATAATCGGTCGCAATTGTTTGAGCGATGAGTAAATCCTCGGTCAAAGAGGACGCAAGGAATAGTCGAAGTCTATCTATATTGACATCGAGCGTCGTCTGGTTTTCCGTGCTCAGCTTGATCCGATAGACGCTCGAGCCATTTCCTTCCAGTAGTTCGGAATGGAATTGCACGCCATACCGCCTTTGGATTATCAGGTCGAGACCCTTCTTGCTCTGGAAGTCGCTGAGTGCGGTAAAGACGTGCCGCTTTAGGGATTTCCGGAATGAGTAGAAGGCGTAGATGTCGGCAGTATATTTGTTGAGTTGGTTGCCTATTGAGAGCGCGCTCGTTACTTTCGCGACCAGCTTGTCGGAGCCTGATATTGCGAGCCAAGGCGATCCAGCAGCCAATGCCGCAGTAACGAGTTGATCGATGAAATCCCGGTCTTGGCGAAACTGCTCGAGTTGCTCAAAAAAGTCATGGCATTTGGTGTTCGTGTAAGTCAGGCTGGTAATCAGGTACTGTTCGACGTTTAGGCGGCTTCCAGTTTCAACATTAAGAACCGCTTGATTACCGGTATCGGTGTAGTATGCAGCGATCTGAGATGTCTTGGGTATGCCTACTCCGTTGTATCCAAACTCTTCAGAGATCGATCCGCACCCACTGACCGCAATTCCACCCATCACAGCAGCTGCGAGCTGCCGCGTTACAAAACGCGATACCATGACTAAAGCCCCCCAAGAACTCCCACTGAAAACACGCTGCCCCCGCAGCGTATTTGGCAATGGAGCGAGGTTAACCAACGTGTGCTCAACGTGTCCACACAACTTATTCTGGTAACGCACGAATGAATTTGCATTGTCTCGAATTCGCAACAGCTATCGATTCGTATGCCGCGCGGCAGAAGACAGCGCGTTTTGAATGAATGGGCACTGCTCTCAAAGTTGCTAGAGTGGCCGCGGAATCAAACGGAGCGCGGCATGCTGAAAACTATTTTGCTATCGGCGTTGGGCATTTACGCGCTGATTGCAGCGGCGATGTACTTCGGCCAACGTAAGCTGATGTATCATCCCGAGGCCGAGCGCACTGAGCCGGCGGCCGTTGGCTTGGCGCACGTTTCGGAGCGCATTATCGAGGCGCCGGACGGCGAGAAAGTCATCGCCTGGTATGGCAAGGCTGAGCCCGGTCAGGCGACGATTTTATATTTCCACGGCAACGCGGGGTCGCTTGCTTCGCGCTCGGAGCGCATCGCCAAGTATCTCGCGCGCGGGCGCGGCATGTTCATGATGACCTATCGCGGATATGCGGGATCGAGCGGCGTGCCATCGGAAGCCGCGAACGTCGCGGACGCGAAACGCGCTTACGATGCGCTCGTCAAAGAGGGTGTGAAGCCGGACGATATTATCATCTATGGCGAGAGCATCGGCAGCGGCGTTGCCGTGCAAGTGGCGGCGGAGAAACAAGCGGCGGGACTCATTCTCGACGCGCCTTATACGGCGATGGTGGATCTGGCGAGCGGGCAATATCCGTGGCTGCCGGTGCGCTTGCTGCTGTTGGATCGATATGAGAGCAAATCATTCATCGCGTCGGTCAAGTGCCCGTTGCTCGTTATTCACGGCGAGAAGGACGACATCATTCCGGTCGCCATGGGGCGCGCCATGTTCGCGCTCGCGTCGGAGCCGAAAGAGATTGTCACGTTCCCTGAAGCCGGCCACGCCGATCACTATATGTTTGGGTCGTATGATGCGATTAATGCGTGGATCGACAAGGTGCGGGCGCGGACAAATTAAACCTCAGCCTTGGGCGGCGCGATATGGCTTGACTTTGATTTCCCGTTCGCGTTCGCGCATCACGGACGCGTCGAAGCGCGCCTGCATGCGTAGCAAAGTATCCATTTTGACCCTAAAAGCCTTCTCAAAACGTAATGCCATTTCAGGCAACAGCGACGAGCGTTCGTTTAGGAGTTGAGACAGGGCGGGACGGCCGACACCGAGCAATTTCGCCGCGGCGCTGACGCTCATGCCGTCCGGAATGACGGATCTCTTAAGGAAGCCTCCAACATGCGGCGGGCGAAAATTCGGTCTGATGGCCATGGCGTCCTCTAGTGATAATCTTCGAAGTCGAGATCGACGATTTCGTTTGTATTTGGATCGCATGAGAATGTGATGCGCCAGTTTGCTGTAACCGACAGGCTAAATGTTCCAGCACGGCTGCCCTTCAAGCGATGTGGCTTGTACTTCGGCAGATCAAATACTTCTTCGATTGTTTCTGCTTCAAGCAGGAATGTGACGATGTCACGGATTTTGGCGATGTGTGCTGACGGAAGGCCCTTTATGGTCTCGGATTCGATGAACGCCTTCAATGCCTAATTCTTGACGTTTCGAATTTCCATCGCAGTTGATCCGTCAGGCCGCTTCCGCACGCAATAACAAATTGTTGCCTGTTGCGCAACGCAGAATAACTGCATCCTCGCTGGTACACTTCCGGGGCCACCAAATGAAAACGGCCCGCGAGATGTGCGGGCCGTTGAAGTATTTGGAGATGTGCGTTGCGATCAGCGGCCGCCGAAGCCACCACCGCCGCCGCCAAAGCCGCCGCCACCACCGTAGCCGCCGCCCGAAGAGCCGCCGCCGCCGTAACCGCCGCCCGTGCCGCCGCCTGCGCCACCACGCCCGCCACCGGCGCCGGGACCTTTACCGCCGGGGCCGCCCGGACCACCGCGCACAACAAGCGGCTTCGAGGGCAACAGACCTTCGCGCTGCAATTTCTTACGCGCGAGCTTGCGGGCGCGGCGCACGGCTTCCGCCTTTTCGCGGGCTTTCTTTTCAGACGGCTTCTCGAAATAGTTCCGGAGCTTCATCTCGCGGAAGATGCCCTCGCGCTGCATCTTTTTCTTGAGGGCCTTAAGCGCTTGATCGACATTGTTGTCGCGAACGAGAACCTGCACGTGGGTCATATCCTCATGAGTGCGTGTGGATGGATAAATAACAAAAAACACGCGGCCCGATGGCGGTGCCCCCGGATCCCGTGTCCAATCTCTGGCAGGGGTATATCAAACGCGGTAAACTTTGTCTATCCCGGGCTCAAAGCCGTGCGACGCCGTCAGGGACACGAACTAGGGCGAACTCAACGTCCTGATTCTAGGTGCAAAAATTGACATATACAACTTGGTCGCAGGACCGGAACAGGTGGGGGATATGGCGGACGCAGAGACTTTCAGTATTAGCGCGGAGCGACGCTTTACTGTTGCGGCGGATAAGGTGTTCGACGCCTGGATCGATCCGGTCTCGGCCGCCAAGTGGCTGTTTGCGACGCCGAACGGCACCATGATCAAATCCGAGATCGATGCGTCTGTCGGCGGCGAGTTCTGCCTGGTCGAGCGGCGCGAGGACGAGGACATCGAACACTTCGGCGAGTTCATCGAACTCGAGCGGCCGTCGCGCATCGTTTTCGACTTTTGCGTCAATCAATCCGAGACCAGCCGCGTCGCGGTGGACATTGTGCCGGTTGAGGGCGGGGCGAATAGCGGCGCGGGGTGCGAGTTGCGCTTGACGCACACTATGCATCCGCGCTGGGCGAGCTTTGCCGAGCGATCGAAGGCTGGTTGGGAAATGATGCTGGAGGGGTTGGGGGGAGTGGTGGGGTGAAGCAGATTTCAAGTCCCATCCGGCAGCGGCAAACCGGGTAAGAGCCGATTGACGTGGCCCATCTTGCGGCCGTGGCGCGCGTCTTTCTTGCCGTAATGATGCAGGAAAGCGCCCGTGTCGGCGGCGATGTCTTTCCAGGCCAAGATCTCATCGCCAATAAGATTGATCATCTCGACGGCCGGCGCTTTGCGCGCGGTTGAACCCAATGGCCAGCCTGCGACCGCGCGAATGTGCTGCTCGAATTGCGAGGTGACGGCGCCGTCGATGGTCCAGTGCCCGGAGTTGTGTACGCGCGGCGCCATCTCATTGACATAGAGCACGTCGCGCCCCGTCTCGTGCAGCGCGAAGAACTCGATGGCAAAGACGCCAACGTAATCGAGTTCGCGCGCAAACTTCCCGGCGATGGCTATGGCCTCGGCGGCCGCTGCAGCCGTGATGCGTGCGGGCGCGAGGCTGCGATGCAGAATGTGATGGCGGTGCTCGTTCTCGGTGACGTCGAAGGCGCGGAATTCGCCGTCGAGGCTGCGCGCGGCGATGACGGAAACTTCGAGCTGGAAATTGACGAAGCTTTCCAAGACCGATGGTTGATCGCGCATGGCGTCCCAGGCGAGACGTGCGTCGTCGGGTTTGAGGATCTTGGCTTGGCCTTTGCCGTCGTAGCCGAAGCGGCGCGTTTTTAAAACGCAGGGCGGGGGAATTTGCTGAAGCGCGATCTGGAGATCGGCGAAGCTATTCACTTCGGCGAATTCGGCCGTGCCAGCGCCGAGCGTGCGGGCGAGCGTTTTCTCGTTGATGCGGTCTTGCGCGCACGCAAGCGCCTTGGCGCCGGGGCGCACGGGCACGTGCTTGGACAGGAATTCAACCGTTGCGACGGGGATGTTTTCGAATTCGTAGGTTGCGGCATCTATCGACTGAGCGAAACCGAGCAGGGCCTTGTGATCGTCGTAAGAGGCGAGCGTGCGCTCGGCCGCGACTTCGAAGGCGGGGCAATCGGCTTCGGGGGCATAGATGTGCGATCTGAGGCCGAGCCTTGCGGCGGCCATGGCGAGCATGCGGCCCAGTTGCCCGCCGCCGAGAATGCCGATTGTCGATCCTGGTGGAAGGGCGGTCACGGTAATCGGGCTCACTCGTCCTTGGGAGTTTCGGCGACGGCGGCGGAATGCTTGGCGCGCATCGCGTCGAGGCGTTTGGCAAGGCCGGCGTCGCTAAGAGCGAGAATGGACGCGGCGAGAATGCCGGCGTTGGTGGCGCCTGCTTCGCCGATGGCCAGCGTGCCAACGGGAACGCCCGCCGGCATTTGTACGATGGAGAGCAAGCTGTCTTGGCCCGAGAGCGCTTTGCTCATGACCGGTACGCCGAGCACGGGAAGCGTGGTCATGGACGCCGTCATGCCGGGGAGATGCGCCGCGCCGCCCGCGCCCGCGATAATAACGTTAAGCCCGCGCTCGCGCGCCGATTTCGCATAGGCGTAAAGCCGGTCGGGCGTGCGGTGCGCCGAGACGATCTTGGTCTCGTAGGCGACTTTCAGAGTGTCCAGAATGGCGGCTGCAGCCTTCATGGTGGCCCAGTCGGATTGACTGCCCATGATAATGCCAACGAGTGGTTTTGCTGCGCTCATGAGAATCGTCCACTCCCCTTCAGGGAAACGGGGCATTTAGAGGAGGCCCCCGCGCTTGACAAGCAAAAGCAGCGACGCGGCTGTTGAGCCAGTGGGCAATCGCGGGCGTGGTTAAGACTTAACCGCGATTTTCGTACTTCAAGCGATGATATCGGGGAGTAATTGGTCCTCGACCGATGTAATGCGGTCCTTCAGCGCCAGCTTGCGCTTTTTGAGCCGCTTGATGAGCAATTGATCGGCCGTCGGATTGGCTTCCAGAGACACGATCTCTTCATCGAGCAAACGATGCTCGGTTCGCAGTTTCACCAGCTCTTCGCGTAGCTCGCGTTCGTCGCGACGCTCCATCTTCGTCTTTCCCGCCCCGCACCGGCTGCACGCCGGGGTTGTCAACCATTGTGACCGATATGGCAACCGGCAAAAAGGTGTGCGCCTGCGCATTCCTCCGGCGCTTCAACAAGATACCGGCCAATCGTAATACTTGCGAATCGCAACAATTTTAGACGAATCGCGGGGCTGCGGGCAGCAAAAAGCAAATATAAGAACACAATTTAGTACGTCTGCGGCGTTGGACAAGGCCAAACAACTGTGGCACGATTGGCCCGTCTGCAACGATCCGAGGAGAGGTATAGATGGCCATGTCGTCTCATCTTGTTGAACTCGCAGAGAAGCACCGGCTTCTGGAACAAAGGATCCAAGAAGCCGTAACTAGACCGGGCTCCGACGACGCCGAGATCCGGCGGTTGAAGCAAGAGAAGCTCAAACTGAAAGACGAAATGGAAAGGCTTAAAAAGGCGACGCGGCACTAAAGCCAAAACGCACTTTTTGTAATCGATCAGAGCCCTGCCAGCGGCACGCAAAGCCGCCGCGCGGGGCTTTTGTGTTTGAGGGGGGTGGGTATGGGCCGGCGGGTTGCGCTTGATTGATGAAGATCGGTACTGAATAGTCTCCTCGATTCGCCGTCCGGGGATGTTATTTTGAGCAAAGACCTAAACTTGGCGGCGCTCGTCTCCGCCTTTGGTGCCGCGACCAAGCGCAAGCTATCCAACAAGGCCGCGACCGGTGCGCCCGAGGATCAGCTTCGTGCGCCACTAGAAGTGCTGGTCTATGCGCTTGCGGATCTGACCGGGTTAACGCGCGGGCATGTGACCCTCGTGGGAGAAACCACGCTCGCGCATCTCGCAACGCGGCCCTCTAGTCGACGACATCAGCCAAATTATGGAACATAAGTGATGCGTCTTGACTGGAACGACATCAAAGCCCGCGCCGCCAAATTCGCGGATGAATGGAAGGACGCTCACTATGAGCGTGGCGACACGCAATCGTTCTACAATGAATTCTTCGAAGTGTTTGGTGTCAAACGGCGAGCCTTGGCCGCGTACGAACATGTAGTCAAATTAGGAGACAAGAAGCGCGGACGGCTTGACCTGTTCTGGAAAGGCAAACTTCTAGTCGAACAGAAGAGCAGCGGGATCAATCTCAAGCCAGCAAAAACACAGGCGCTGGAATATTTCGCCGGACTAAAAGACTACGAACTGCCGCGATACATCCTGCTGTCGGATTTTCAGAATTTCGAACTCTACGATCTTGACGTTGCACCAGACAAACCACTGAAATTCATTCTGTCGAGTTTGCCCAATCACGTGCAGGCTTTTGGCTTCATGGTCGGCCAAGAGCGGCGGATATTCCGCGATCAAGACCCTGTCAACGTCATCGCCTCTGAAATGATGGGCGAGCTGCACGATCTGCTTTCGGCCTCCGGTTACACCGGCCACGCGCTTGAGCGGTTTTTGGTGCGGCTGCTGTTTTGTCTGTTCGCCGACGACACCGGTATTTTTCAGCCGCTTGGCCTGCTTGAAGATTACATCAAGGATCGCACATCCGACGACGGCACGGACCTCGGCCCGAAGCTGACGCACCTTTTTCAAGTGCTGAACACGTCCGAAGATAAACGGGCGCGCACGCTTGATGCTGATTTGGCGAATTTCCCCTACATCAACGGCGATTTGTTCGCCGAGTAGCTGGCCATGCCGTCGTTCACGCGGGCCATGCGCGACAAACTGCTGGAGGCGTGCGGGTTTCACTGGCAACATATCTCGCCCGCTATTTTCGGTGCGCTGTTCCAATCCGTTTTGAACAAGGCCGAACGGCGCAAGAAGGGTGCGCACTACACCAGCGAGAAGAATATTCTCAAGGTCATCGGGCCGCTGTTTCTTGATGATCTCAAAGTCGAGTTCGAACGCTTGAAGGCGCGGCGCGATACTGGGCGAACGAATGCGCTGAACGATTTTCACAGCAAGCTGGGTGCGTTGACGTTTTTCGATCCGGCCTGCGGCTGCGGCAACTTCTTGGTCATCGCCTATCGCGAGTTGCGTGACCTCGAAATTGCGCTGCTGAGAGAGATTTTCCGCGACGGGCAGTTGGTCACGGATATTGGCCTTTATACCAAGGTCAACGTCAATCAGTTCTACGGCATCGAAATCGACGAGTTTCCGGCCCGCATCGCGGAGGTTGCGATGTGGATGATGGACCACATTATGAATGCGCGGCTGTCGGCGGCATTTGGCGAAAGCTATCTGCGCATTCCGCTCAAGGCCTCGCCAAATATCCGTCACGGCGATGCGCTGCAGATCGGCTGGGCGGATGTGCTGCCGCCGGATAAGTGCAGTTACGTGTTTGGCAACCCGCCGTTTGTGGGCGCGAAGTATCAGAGTGAGCAACAGAGAAAACAGGTTCGCGCGCTTGCCAATCTCGGCGGCAGCGTC
>JANMNH010000016.1:0-32867 GCA_031373745.1 Hyphomicrobium sp.
GGGGGAAGAAGAAACGCCACAGGCTTAGACGGGCCAACGCAAGAGTGAGCAAAGTCATCGTGGCCCGGCTAAGTCTGATGGCGTTTCAGATGGGGGTGATAATTTCGTACTCTATTTCCGGCACCCCCATCTGATGCGTCCAGTGGCTTGAGCACCGGCTTCTTGAATGCGTGTGCCGGGCGGCGAACGCCGGGCTAAACCACAGACGCATCTTCTTCCCCCCTCACCCGTGCCGTCCGCGCGAAGCGTGGCTACGCCACGACGGCGCGCCTTCGGCACGAGGGGGAAGGGCAGTGCGCGCGCAACTCCCACCACCCGCTTTCCCGGACGAAGGAGGGCGCGCACGCGGCTTACACATTGTCATCCCGGCCGGAGAAATTGCGCATGCGCAATTTTGTCGTGTCGAAGACGCGCAAGTAATCAGAGCCGGGACCCATCCTTCACTTCAGAAGCACGCAGCCTGGGTCCCGGCTCTTCAGTCCGCATCACGATGCGGACCTGCGGCCGGGATGACAGCGGTGGGTGAGGCTTGGTGCAAGCGGCGCGCCCGAGGCCGCAGGTCTCAAATCCCAACCAGCAGGGCGCGTCGAGTGCACCCGAAGGTTCTTTGATTTGAGGGTGTGGGATAGGGGCTGCATTCCGTCGGCCTGTGGCTGCCGGATCGAATGATGTGAAGATCTCCCACTAATTCCTTGAAGTTAAAAAAGTTATTTAAAAACAATCTTCTATGCTCGATCCAAAACCGCAAGCGACCGTTTATACAAGCGTCGTCCACAAGGCGCGGCTGGTTAGACACGAGCGAATCATTCAGTCTGCTTCGGGTAACGGCGAAAATTTAAGGATGCCCCGATGGACTATAGAGAGTTGGCTCGGCTCGCCAGCAATCCACCAGCGGTTCGACTTTGCGCCAAAACCATCAAGGCTGTCATTGGCGAGGAGCTCACCGATTGGGAGCGCAGTTTTCTCGATGAACTCGAGAAGTTCGTCGATCATGATCGGCTATCTACCCGCCAGCAAGAAGCGCTTCATAGTTTACGCAGCAAAGCAACCCGACGCACGATGTTGCAGGGGTTTCGCGCTAGCACACTCGTAAAGCGACTATGGGAAGTTCGCTGTGATCTTAGCGAAGAGTCCGAAGAATACATAAGCGGTTTGTTTAAAGATTTGCAGGAAAAAGGCTCAGAACTCGCACTGTCGAACGGTCAATGGAAATTTCTGTTTTCTGTTGCACGAGAGGCGGGCGAAATCGAGCGCTACGTGGAATTCAGCTGACGCTCGCATTTCTCAAACCCGATACACCTCAGGACACAAAGCATATGAACCGACGCCGGAGGCATTCTCGATCTCATGACTTTGCAGAACTGAATCAAGGTCATGATTTCGCGGAGCTTGAGCCGGGCAGACTGGACTTCCCCGAGTTAAAGACAGGCAAACTTGACTTTCCAGAGCTAACGGGCGGATACGATTTCACTGAACTGACCAATACCAAAGCGGACTTCGATGAATTGCACTAATTGTCCTATTTGTTGCCCTTGCCCCTCCCGCCCCTTTCCCCTATAACCCCTTCGTGAACCGCCCGGCGAGGCATGCCGTGGCGGTTCTTAATGCTTTGAAATCCATACGGATTGTCGCAAAAGCATCCCTTCGCAGGACCGGCTGCCCCTCGTCAAAAAGAGGCGGCCGAGAGCGTAGATCGCCAGCGATCTACGTTTAGGCCCGGAAACGGGCCTGGGCACGCAGCGCCTTGAAGCTCGCCATACGCCGCCTAAGCGCGCCCTTACCAAGGGCGCGCGGGCAGCAAGGCAAGCTCCAATCGCACATGCTGTCGTTTGCACTTCGGACCCTTCGGTCCGTGGGCGCAAGCGCGCCCCGCCACTGAGTGGCGCTCCCGCGAAGGGCCAGATCGGATCAGCGCAAGCTGATGTGATCGATGCGGCCCGTGAGCGAAAATGAGGAAGAGCAAAATGCCTAAAATGAAAACCAAATCGGGCGCCAAAAAGCGCTTCAAGATGACCGCATCCGGCAAAGTCAAAGCAGGGCAAGCGGGCAAGCGCCACGGCATGATCAAGCGCACGGCGAAGTTCGTGCAGAAGGCGCGCGGCATGGGGATCTTGAACAGTTCCGACGCCAAGATCGTCAAGAAGTATATGCCGTATAGCAGGTAGGGCAGTGGGCAATTGGCAGTTGGCGGTAGGGAAGGTTTTGGCACTGGGGATTGAGGACCGCGATACACGCGCGACCACTGCCTCATGCCGACTGCCTACTGCCCGGCACCACCCGCACCTTTCACACCTAGAATTCTGAATCACACAATCCGGAGATACCTCCCATGGCCCGCGTCAAACGTGGCGTTACCGCCCATGCCAAGCACAAAAAAGTTCTCAAAGCCGCTCGCGGCTATTACGGCGCCCGCAGCCGCCTGATCAAAACGGCGAAGCAGGCCGTCGAAAAAGCGCAGCAGTACGCTTATATCGGCCGCAAATTGAAGAAGCGCAATTTCCGCGCGCTTTGGATCCAGCGTATCAACGCCGCGACGCGCGAGCACGGGCTGACGTATGGCCGCTTTATCAACGGGCTGACCAACCTCGGCATCGTTGTTGATCGCAAGATGCTGTCGGATATCGCCATCAAGGATCCGGAAGGCTTCAAGGCGCTGGTCGATAAGGCAGCCAAAGCTGCCGCCTCGCCGGTTGCTAAGAAAGACGCGGCCGCGAAAGCGAAGAAGGCGGCTTAATTGCTGGGCGCATCCGACTCTCGTTCCTCGAGCCGGCCGGATGCGCCGGATGAGTACTGATGTCATCCCGGCCGGAGGCGTTTTTCAGCGCCGAAGAGCCGGGACCCATTACGACGTACTTGCCGGTCTGGGTCCCGGGTCTATGCGATCCGCTGCGCAGATCGCTTCGCCCGGGATGACAATCGTATGAGCAATTCAGCAACCGGCCTTTCCAAACTCGAGGGCGAGCTCATTATCGAGATCGCGGGCGCCAAGGATTTGGCGTCGATCGAAGCCGTGCGCGTGGCGGCGTTGGGCAAGAAAGGGCGCATCTCCGAATTGATGAGCACGCTCGGCGGCTTGCCCGTTGAAGATCGCAAAACCTTCGGCGCGGCGGTCAACACGCTTAAAACCAAAATCACCACGGCGCTCGACGCGCGCAAGACTGTACTCGAAGCCGCCGCTTTGGATATTCGTTTGGCCACTGAGCGCGCCGACGTGACGCTGCCCGTTCGCTTAGGCGCCGAGAGTCTGGGCCGCATTCACCCGGTTAGCCAGGTGATGGACGAGCTGATCGAGATTTTCGCTGACATGGGATTTGCCGTCGCCGAAGGTCCGGATATCGAAACGGACGACATGAATTTCGATAAGCTCAACATTCCGGCCGACCATCCCGCGCGCCAGGACCACGATACGTTTTATTTCCCGCCCGGCAGCGACGGCACGCGCATGCTGTTGCGCACGCATACCTCGCCCGTTCAAATTCGCACGATGCTCGCCCAAAAGCCGCCGATCCGCATCATCGCGCCGGGGCGCGTTTATCGCTGCGACAGCGACCAGACGCACACGCCAATGTTCCATCAGATCGAAGCTTTGGTGATCGATGAAGCGACGCACATGGGCCACCTGAAGTGGACGATCGAAGAAATGTGCAAGGCGTTCTTCGAGGTGGATGATGTGAAGATGCGTTTCCGCGCGTCGCATTTTCCATTTACCGAGCCCTCCGCCGAAATCGACATCAGCGCGGACGCCATCGGCAAGCCCGGCAAGTGGCTGGAAGTCGGCGGCTGCGGCATGGTGCATCCGAATGTGCTGAGAAATTGCGGGCTTGATCCCGAAAAGTATCTGGGCTTCGCCTTCGGTATGGGCATCGACCGCATGGCCATGCTGAAATACGGCATTCCCGATTTGCGCGCGTTCTTCTCGGGCGATTTGCGCTGGCTGAAGCACTACGGATTTTCCATGCTCGACGTGCCGACGCTTGGTGGCGGGTTGACGAGTTAGTTCGCCTCCATCGCTCAAGTGACAACATTGCGGTGCGTTGCTAGGACGAGCTCGGTGCGGTCCCCCTCCCTAGCGGGGAGGGGTTAGGGGTGGGGAGAAGAAAAAGAGCATTGCATTGGACGATTTCGCTCAATGGCAAACCAAACCGCACGCAATCTTCGCAAGAACGAGACGATTGCGGAAAAGCGATTATGGAAGGAATTACGCGAGCTTCGCAGGCAAGGATATCATTTCAGGCGTCAACACCCGATTGAGGGATTCATCGTCGATTTTGCCTGCCTCTCGCAGATGCTCATCATTGAGGTCGATGGAATTCAGCATTTGGAGCCGGAACACTTGAAGACGGATGCCGCACGCGATGCACGATTGCACTGGCTCGGATGGCGCGTATTGCGATTTTCGAATGGTGACGCGGCAAATGCCTTGGATGGAGTTGTTTTGGAGGTTCTGGCCGCACTCGGTGCAGTGGCAAAACAGGAGTGAAACCGCTAAGACCTGTTATGCGGCGTCTCCCCACCCCTAACCCCTCCCCGCTGGGGAGGGGGACGTCCCCGCTAATTCAGACGCAGCAGTGCAAGACACAAGAAATAGCATCGGCACACACATGAAATTCACACTCTCCTGGCTGAAGGATCATCTCGAGACGCAAAGCAGCGTTGACGAGATCGCGGCGAAGCTGAATGCGATCGGGCTCGAGGTCGAAGGCATCGACGACGCGGGCGCAAAGCTGAGTGCGTTCACGATTGCGCGCATCGTTGAGGCCAAAAAACACCCCAACGCCGACAAGCTGCAGGTCGTGCAGGTCGAAATCGCGCGCGGTCAGCCGCTGGTCGAAGTCGTGTGCGGCGCGCCCAACGCGCGGCCCGGCATGATCTCCGTGTTCGCGCCCTTGGGCACGTACATTCCGGGATCGAAAATCACGCTTGAAAAAAAGCCGGTGCGCGGGGTCGTCTCGAACGGCATGATGTGCTCGGCAGCCGAACTCGAATTGCCGGGAGAGAGCGACGGCATTCTCGATCTGCCGTTGGATCTCGCGTTGAAAGTCGGTGAGCCGTACATCGACGTCGTGGGCGCGAACTATCCGGTCATCGAAGTAAAACTGACGCCGAACCGGCCCGATTGCACGGGCGTGCGCGGCATTGCCCGCGATCTGGCCGCCGCCGGCATGGGAACGCTGAAACCGGAACCGAAACTCGGGCCGGTCGAAGGCAAGGCCGAGTGCCCTGTCGATATCAAACTCGATTTTTCTGGCGATACTGCCGACGCTTGTCCCGTGTTCGCAGGCCGCCTGATCAAGGGCGTCAAGAACGGGCCCTCGCCCACGTGGATGCAGAACCGCTTGAAAGCGATTGGCCTGCGCCCGATCAACGCGCTCGTCGATGTTACTAACTACATCTCGTTCGATCGCGGCCGCCCGCTGCATGTCTATGATGCCGATAAGCTCAAAGGCGCCATCCGCGCGCGGCTTGGGCAGAAGATCGAAAAGTTCGCAGGGCTCGACGGCAAGGAACACACCGTCGATCAAACCATGTGCGTCATCGCCGACGACAGCGGTCCACTCGGTTTCGGTGGCATCATGGGTGGCGAGACAACAGGCTCAACCGACGCGACCACGAACGTTTTCATCGAGAGCGCTTACTTCGATCCCGTGCGCACGGCCGCTACCGGCCGCAAGAGCGGTTTGCAGACCGACGCGCGCTATCGCTTCGAGCGCGGCATCGATCCGGCAAGCGCGCGCCCGGGCCTCGATCTTGCGACAGACATGATCTTGAAACTGTGCGGCGGAGAACCGACCAAGGCGAAAGTCGCGGGCACGGAACCGCTCAAAGCTCTTGTCGTTCCGTTCGATTTCGCGCGCGTCGAAAAACTTACAGGCGTGAAACTGCCAGACACAGAAATCAAAACCACCCTTGAAACGCTTGGGTTCACGATTGAAGGCAAGCCCCACGCCGCAAAGGTTTCGGTACCGTCGTGGCGGCCGGATATCCACGGGCCCGCCGATCTCGTCGAAGAAGTCGTCCGCATCGCCGGCATGGACCGCGTGCCGGCGACGCCGCTGCCGCGCATGCATGGCGTGACGCGGGCAGTTTTAACCGAAAAGCAAAAGCGCGCACGGCGCACGCGGCGGCTTTTGGCGGCGCGCGGGTTCGTCGAGGCGGTGACGTGGTCGTTCATCACGCGAGGCGAAGCCCAACATTTCGGCGGCGGCTCGAACGCAATCGAACTTGCCAATCCGATTTCAAGCGAGATGTCGTCGATGCGGCCGGGCTTGCTGCCTGGGTTGCTGGCGGCCGTGACGCGCAATCGCAATCGCGGCGCGAGCGACGTTGCCTTATTCGAATTGGGACAAGCCTATCGCGGCGCAATGCCCGAAGATCAATATGTGAGTGCCGCCGGCGTCCGCGCGGGAACCGCGAAACTCGCAGGTGCCGGGCGCAATTGGGACGGCACGAGCAGCGACGCAAACGTTTTCGACATGAAGGCGGACGTATTCGCGGCATTGACTGCGCTCGGGTTCGATCCCAACAAGGCGCAGATCACGCGCGACGCGCCCGCCTGGTATCACCCGGGACGCTCGGGCACGCTCAGGCTCGGCCCCAAGGTCGTGCTCGCGCATTTCGGTGAGGTGCACCCCGGTACGCTGCAAACGCTCGACGTCGAAGCGCCGGTTTCTGCGTTTGAAATTTTCCTTGATGCGTTGCCGGCCGAGAAGAAGAAATCGCGCGCGAAACCCTTGCTCGCGGCAGCCGACCTGCTGCCGGTAAAGCGCGATTTTGCGTTCATCGTGCCGCGCGCGGTCGCGGCAGGCGACGTTATCAAGGCGGCACTCAATGCCGACAAGGCGTTGATCCAATCGGTCAATGTCTTCGACGTATTCGAAGGCGGGAACTTGGCGGCAGAGGGCAAGAAATCGATTGCCATCGAGGCCGTGATCCAGCCCGCAGCCGAAACACTGACAGACAAAGACATCGAGCGCATCGCGCAGGCCATCGTCACTGAAGTAAAGAAGGCGACAGGCGGCGAGATAAGAGGGTAGAATTCTCCCCCTCTCCCCATTGCACCTCCGCAATGGGGAGAGGGAATAGAAACACAGGTCAGTCGATGAACAACACGCCTTCGCCTCCGGGCATCGCACCGGCCACGCCATCGATTGTCCTGCCGCGTCAATCGGACAAGCACCATATCGTCATTGTGGGCGGCGGCGCGGGCGGATTGGAACTTGCAACCCAGCTCGGCCATAAACTCGGCCGCCGGGGCAAGGCGCACATCACACTCGTCGATAAATCGCGCACCCACATCTGGAAACCGCTGTTGCACGAAATCGCGGCTGGCAGCATGGATACCGGACGCCACGAGATCGAATATCAAGCGCAAGGCCACTGGCACGGGTTCAAATACCGTTTTGGCGAAATGATCGGCCTCGACCGGCATCAAAAGCGTGTGCACCTCGCGGAAACAATCGACGAAGAAGGGCGCCAGATCACGCCGGACCGCTGGTTGCCCTACGACACGCTGGTCGTTGCCGTCGGCAGCGTTTCAAATGCGTTTGGCACGCCCGGCGTCTACGAAAACGCGATCATGCTTGATACGCCCGAACAGGCCGAGCGCTTTAACCGGCGGCTCTTGAACGCGTGCGTGCGCGCGAACTCTCAGCCCGGCCCCGTGAGGCCTGGGCAATTGCACGTCGCGATCGTTGGCGCGGGCGCAACGGGAACAGAGCTTTCCGCCGAATTGCATTCGAGCCTGCGCGGCCTCGTCGCCTTCGGTCTCGACAAGATCGATCCCGAGAAGGACATCAAAATCTCGCTGATCGAAGCAGCTCCGAGGATCCTTTTGGCGTTGCCAGAGCGCATGTCCAACGCCGTTAGCGAAGTATTGCGCGGCCTCGATGTTGAAATCCGCACCAACTCGTTCGTGACCGAAGTGACAAGAGAAGGCGTCAAGCTGAAAGACGGGGATTTTGTCCCGGCCGAGCTCGTTGTTTGGGCGGCAGGCGTCAAGGGTCCGGCCGTGCTGGCCAATCTCGATGGGCTTGAAGCAACCAAGACGAATATGTTAATCGTGCGCGAAACGCTCCAGACCACGAAGGACGACAGCATCTTCGCTCTCGGCGATTGCGCGCATTGCGTTCTGCCGGGCGACGAAAAACCTCTTCCGCCGCGCGCGCAAACCGCACATCAGCAATCGTCGCACTTGGTCAAGCAATTGCAGCGCCGCGTTGCCGGCGAAACGGCGTTGGCGCCTTTCAAATACATGGACTTCGGTTCGCTCGTGTCGCTTGGCCACTATTCGACAGTCGGAAATCTCATGGGATTTGTCTCTGGAAAGTCCATGCGCATCGAAGGCTGGTTTGCCAAACTGATGTACCGTTCGCTTTACAAGATGCACGAGATGGCATTGCATGGCCCCGTCAAGGTGACGCTCGATACGCTTTCTCGGCTTCTCACCCGCCGGACGGAGCCGCAGGTGAAACTGCATTAGGCGGCCCTAACCGGTTGCTCTCAGATCGGGAGATGCCCCCAAAAACGGAGACACCCATGGCAATTGATTTCATGACCGCAGATGGACTGCGCTCGGTGCGCCATTGGGGCTATCGCCTCCAGGGCGCGGGCAAGAACCGCAAGTCTCACAAGCTGCCTATTGGCGAGCTTAAGCTCTCTGCCCACGACCTGCTGGTCATAGATTTTTCGAAAGATGGATCGGATGCCGGCGCATTTACGTCTGACCAAATTGCTTCCCTGAAATCGCGCAAGAAGGCGAACCCGGTGATCGTTTCTTACATCTCGATCGGGGAAGCCTCCGACTATCGCGATCATTGGCAGGACGATTGGACAACCTACACGGACCAGGACCAGCGCGCGGCCGGCGAGCCCACGGATAAGGCACCGGCTTGGCTTGGCGCTTGGAATGAGAACTGGCCGAATTCTCGCAAGGTGCGCTACTGGGACAAGGACTGGCAGGCGGTCATTTTCAACGAGGCTCGCACCGGGTGGCTGGACAAGATCGTCGCGGCCGGATTCGACGGCGCCTATCTCGATATCGTTGACGCCTATTATCACTGGGGCTGCGAGATCGCGCAAAGCGGCGGCTGCCGAGATGGCGATCCAAAAACCGAACGCGAAGCGGCCGCGCGCATGATAGATTTCATCTCGGCGCTCGCACGCCACGCGCGCAAAACAAATCCCGAGTTTCTGGTCATACCGCAGAACGGTGCCTACATCATCGATGCGCTGGAAGACGAAGATCATGCCCGCCGCGACGCCTACATCAAAGCCATCAGCGCGATTGCCTGCGAGGACTTGTTTTTTCGAGGCGACAAGCCCGAGAACAACGCTCTCAACCCCGACAAAGACACGCTTGGCATTCTGGAAGCCAATTTCCTAGACAGTGGCAAGCCGGTTCTGACGGTCGATTACATCAACGAGCCAAAAAAGATCGCAGAGTTCTATGAATCCGCAATCAGAAATGGGTTTCTGCCTTACGCCGCGCCTGCGCGGGAGTTGAACGTTATGGGCCCGGCGTATGACGGCCGCGCCGACGCGGTTGGGTGACGCTTTAGCGCCCGCTGCGTAATGCTGCAAGCAGCTCGGGGGTCGGATAGCTGTCGGGCGGTTGGCTGTATTTCAATTGCATCGCCTTGACGGCCTTGCGCGTGCCCGCACCGATCTTGCCATCCGGTTCGCCAACGTCGAAGCCAAGGCGCTTCAGGATGATTTGAAGCTCCTTCACCTGCTCGTAGCCGAGCGAAGCAGTCGCTTGGCCGTTGCCGCGCGAGATCATAGGGGCGCCAGCCATGCGCGCAGCCAAATGCGCGGCCGTCGTCGCATACGTCAGCGAATTGTTCCACTTCGTGTAAACGCGGAAGTTTTGATACGCGAGCAGCGCGGGACCATTGCGGCCCATCGGCAGCAGCAAAGATGCTTTGAGATTAGACGACTTAACCAAATCGCCTTTGAGGGGCTTCACACCCCACTGCACCCACTGCGACATTGGATGCTCGATTTCGAGGTCGGCCTGATCCCAGGGGAGTTCTTTCGTTACGCGCACTTCCTCAAGCCAAGGTTCGCCTGCGCGCCAGCCGAGATCCTTGATGAAGTTCGCGGTTGACCCGATAATATCGGGCACGTCCTGCATCAGGTCGCGGCGGCCGTCATTGTCATAATCGACGGCGTAATTGAGATAGTGCTGCGGCAAAAATTGCGTTTGCCCGAGTTCGCCCGCCCACGAGCCTATCATTTCACTCTCGCGCAGATAGCCCTTCTCGATAATCTTCATCGCGGCTTTCAACTCTTCGCGGAAGAGTTCGCCACGCCGGCAATCCCAGGCAAGCGTCAACAGCGATCGCATGACGGGCAGATTGCCCATGCCTATACCGAAATCGCTCTCTAACGCCCAAAAGCCCGTGATGACCGCGCCCGGTACGCCGAATTCTTTTTCCGCGCGCTCAAAGATCGGGGCGTATTTCTGCAGGTACGCGCGGCCCTGCTGTTCGCGGCTCTTGGTTGCGAGCTTGCTGTAGAACTCGATGAACGTCTGGTTGAAGAAGCCTTGTTTGCGGTCGCGGCCGATGATGCTCTGATCGGGCGTCATGCCGCCGATCGTGGCTTCAATCGTTTGCGGCTTGATGCCGTCTGCCACGGCTTCCTTTTTGAAGTCCACAATCCAGCGCGCGAAAGGTACGTCGTTGGTGCAATTGCGCGGCTTCGACGGCGGCGGCACGGCGGGCTCGGCCCATGCAAGTGTGAAACCTGGCGCCAGTAAAACAGCGGCCAAGGTGGTCCGGAATAGTACAGCGCGCATGCGGAAGGGCCTCGTTTCGTTGTCAGCGGCCCGCACAGTGCCAGCGGGCGGCTCAGATTGCCTGCGGGGGCCAATGGGTCAAGGGAAAGTGGCGCGAGTTAGGCTTGGCGTGAGCCTTGTTGTGAGCCTTGGCGGGAATTAAACGCAAAGTTTCAACGCGTTCATCTGCCAGTCACACCAGAGTCACGCGAAAGCCGGCTTTTGGCGTCAATCTCGACCACGTGAAAAGGCTAACATTCACATTGGGTTGAGGGATGTCACATCATGTTTGAGCGGAATTCAACGAGGGGCCTCAAAGCGGCGCTCTCCGCACTTGCGGCGATGGCGCTTGGTCCGGTGCCGGCGATGGCGCAAGACTCGTCCGATTGGAGCCCTTGGAACCGGCCCGCATACCGGCGGCCGCCGCCCATCGTCGTGCAGCCCTATGACGACCGTGACGGCGAGCAATATGAGCCGCGCTACGAGCGCCGGCCATATGGCTGGCGCTACGGCAATCGCGATTATAGCGAACGCTATCGCCGCTTCAGTCGTCCGCGCTTTGACGATTACGAGGAAGAGTTCGATACCCGCGATACCGCGCGCGAACCCGGCGGCGCCGACGAGCAGAATAAGATCATCGGCGCCGATGGAGGTCCGCGCCCCTATATCGAGCCCACACAGCCGCTCGTCGTCGCATTTTCTGCGCCCTACGCATCGGGATCGATCATCATCGACACCAGCGCGCGCAAGCTCTACTTCGTGACGAGCCCGGGTTCGGCATTCGCCTATCCAATCGGTGTGGGGCGCGAAGGCTTCTCCTGGACCGGATCAGAAAAAGTTTCACGCGTCGCCGACTGGCCCGATTGGTATCCGCCGGCCGAAATGCGCGAGAGGAAACCCGAATTGCCGGAGCGAATGCTGGGAGGCTTGAAAAATCCGCTCGGCGCCAAAGCCATCTATCTTGGGACAACACTCTACCGCATCCACGGCACCAACGATCCCAAATCCATCGGCAGGGCGGAATCGTCGGGCTGTTTTCGTATGCTGAACGCACACGTCCTTCATCTGGCCGAACTCGTGCAAATCGGCTCGCAAGTGACAGTCGTCAAGTCGCTCAATCGCGGGTCCGTCGTCGCAAAGACGGCGCCTCAGCTGGCACCGCAAGCCAGATCTCAGCCGCTGCGCGTGCCGCGCGTCCGGCCGCGCATTTGGAGCGAGCAGTACGATGAGCCATATGACGAGTGGCAGTGATCGTTTTCATCGTTCTGACGTTTAGCTTGTTGCGCTTCGACAATCGTTTCCGTAGTCCAAGCCTTAGCTACGACGGAACTTCATTGATGGCGCAAACGCATGCCGGACCACTTGCCCAACCACCTGTATGACGCCCTGTTTGCCCCGCACGCGGCAAAGCCAGGGGCCTTTCTCCTGACTGCTGACGGCGCGGCGACGAGCTACGGGGATTTTCTGAATGAGGCTGCGCGAATTGCGAACGCGCTGCAAATCCTCGGCGTAACGCCGGGGGACCGAATAGCGGTTCAGGCGGAAAAATCGCAGGAGGCGCTTGCGCTTTACGCGGCGTGCGTGCAGGCGGGCGCGGTATACCTGCCGCTCAACACGGCCTATACGCCGACTGAGGTTGCTTACTTCGTGCAGGATGCGGAGCCGGCATTGATCGTTTGTGATCCGGGCGCCGCGGGCGCGCTGAAGAACATTGCGGCAAAAGCGAGCGTGCAGATAGAGACGCTCGGCATGGATGGACTCGGCACGCTGATGGCGCGCGCGGCGGTCATGCCGGACGCATTCGATACGGTGCCTCGCGGCGCGAGCGACACCGCTGCGATTCTCTACACGTCCGGCACTACTGGACGCGCGAAGGGCGCGGTGCTTTCGCACGAGAATTTGCTTTCGAACGCACTGGCACTCAGAACAATCTGGCAATTCACGAGCGAAGACGTGCTTTTGCATGCGCTGCCGATATTCCACGTGCATGGACTGTTCGTGGCGACGAATGTGATCCTCGCGGCAGGTGCGTCGATGATTTTTCTGCCGAAGTTGGATACCGGAGAAATGATCCGCTTAATGCCAAGAGCGACCACGATGATGGGCGTGCCGACGTTCTACACGCGGCTCTTGGCTGAGACCGGTTTCAATCGCGAAGCGGCCCGCTCCATCCGGCTTTTCATTTCGGGCAGCGCCCCGTTGCTACCGCAAACTTTCGCGGAGTTCGAGGAGCGGACGGGAATGCGCATCCTGGAACGCTACGGCATGACGGAAACGGGAATGATCGCATCGAACCCCTATGAGGGCGAGCGGCGGACAGGGTCTGTTGGCTTCCCCTTGCCGGGTGTCAGCGTGCGCATTGCAAATCCGGAAACCGGCGTTGAGCTCGCTCAAGGCAAGACGGGCGTCATCGAAGTCAGCGGACCCAATGTGTTGGCCGGGTATTGGAAGAAGCCGCACTTGCACGACTCAGAATTCCGCAGCGACGGATATTTCATAACAGGCGACCTCGGCACGATCGACGACGACGGCTACGTGACAATAGTAGGCCGCGCGAAGGATCTCATCATATCGGGCGGGCTAAATGTTTACCCCAAGGAAATTGAAACGCTACTCGACGGCATCGAAGGCGTCGTCGAGTCTGCTGTATTCGCAATACCGCATGCCGACTTCGGAGAGGCTGTGGCAGCGAGCGTCGTCGTGACCCGGAATTCCAACATCACGCCGGAGACGATCAAGGCGGCGCTCAAGGACAAACTCGCGAGCTTCAAACAGCCGAAAGCCATTTTCGTTGTCGAGGACTTGCCGCGCAACTCCATGGGAAAGGTGCAGAAAAACATCCTGCGCGACCGCCACCGGGGGCACTTTTCTTGAGCTCGCAGGTGTCCCGCGCTCACGCCTCGATCACGATTGGATCTTCGAGCAAGTAAGGATTGAGCGGCGTCTTCGGCACGATGAGAGGCTGGTTTGTTTGCCGCGGATCGTTTGGTCCCGGCGCGCGCCAATCCTTGCGGCCCGGCACGCTATCGATTGCGATCGGATAAATCGTCAAGCGATCGGGCTCGAAATGCATTCTGAGAAAGTGTTTGTAATGACGAAGGCCTAATGCACCGAAGGCGTCGTCCGCATGGCGCGCAAAAACCGACGACATGATCGCCCAATAGAGGCCGAAAATGAAGGCGCCGAGCAGCCCGCCGAGCATGATGGTTGCAAATGCGAAAATAAAGACTGCGGCGAAATTGAGCACGTACGGATTTCGCCAGAGATCGATGATCGTATCCCAGAACCAAACCTCGCTCTTTGATTTGAAAGTTTCGGCCGATGCCCCGGCATACAATTGTGCAAATCCATTCCACGCTGACGAAAGATATGAGATGCCGGTATCGGTGCCGGCGATGAGGATCGCAAAGAGCAATGCAAGGGGCGTCGCGACGAGCGCTGCACGGCCGCCGGCGACGGCCAGGACAATCATCCCGAAAACGGAGGCAATCGCCACGGCCGTGCCATAAGATTCCGTCGGGGAGATGTGGGGGCCAACCGCTGCACTGACGAGTAGCAGAAGCGCCATGTGCACGAGGAAGTGCGCGGTTCCAACCACGAACTTACCCAGATAACGCCATCGCGACGTGCCCGCGTCCGCATAGTGGACGAGGCCGAACCACAACGCGATGACTAAGAAAAAGAAGGCAGGGTTCAGCAGGCACGCGATGAAGACGCGGTTTGGATCCTTGATATCCGACCAGGCATCTTCGATCACGTCCGACGAATTGATCGGCCGGATCGCGCCGGCGAACTCGGTGGCTTGTTTTTCTGCGCTGCGCGCGTATTGGGCAATGTTGTAAGCCGCGCGCGTTACATCTTCGCCTGCCACTTTGTCGTCTCGCAACTTTTCCGCCTGCTCGGCAATCGAACGTGCAGCATAGGCCGAAGATTCGGCAGATTCTTGCAAGCTCTTTGCCAGTTTCTGCGATCTCCAGACCCGATGCCTCTTGATGGCGTACGCATACTGCGATGCCAGCGGGCCGTGGTATGTCGTAAGATCGCCCTCGATCCCAAGCGAAACGGCAAATCCACCGGGGGACTTCTTGCGAAAGTCGAGAATGGCTTGTTTCGTTTCCAGCGAGACGTAGTCCCAGTCCTTGCCGAACTTAACGGCACGATCCGCAAGCGCCGAGATCGCCGTATCGCGCTTGGGTGCGACAACTCCGGTCAGCTTCTGTCCGAGCTCCACTGCGGCTCTGCGCCAACGTTCAAGCGAACTCATAGCCCGCCACGCGAGCAATTCCTTCTCTCCATCGGTGCCAATCGTCAAGGGTTCGAGAAAATCGTTGATTTCCTGCGCCGATGCCGCTTCCAGCTTGGTTTTTTCAGCTAGCTGGACGTTGATGTCATAGGCGGCAATGCTCGTCTGAAAGACCCAAGCGTACAAAAAATATACGCAACCTACGAACAGCGCGAAGGGCCAATTGCGTACGGGCAGCCACAGATTTTTCAAACTCAGCAACCGGCTCGTCATCCGCGAGGGATAGATTCTCGCCGGGCGGAGCTTGTAGTCGCACTCCCCGGCGCGCGCCGTTTGCACCGGTGTCCCCGTCAACCTGTTCGTAAAGCCCATGGCGCCGGGTGCAAGCGGGCCCGAGAGCGCGGCTAACGCTTTCTCGCCCATTCGGCTGAAATCTGGGCGGCCAAAATCGGGATTGCCAGATGCAGACACTGCGGTGCTGAGATCTGTTTCAACGGGAGCTTTGTGTTTTGCCGCAGCCCAGCTTCTCGTTTGTTCAGCCTTGACCTCAGGCCACGTGAGAGTCACCTCGCTTTTCAGTCCGTGCGTCGCATGCGCGAACGCCCCGCCGCCGCCGCAGGTGATGAATTGGACGTTGAGCGGCGTGATGCCGGCTTCTTTAAGGGGCGTTGCATAGCGGCTGTAGTGGTGCAGATCTCCAGCGAGAACCGCATAGACTTTTGCTTCATGCTTGCGCGCGAGGTAGGCGATATCGAGCAGGTTTTCATAGCGCTCGTGCAGCCAACTCGGCTCTGCGAGGCAGATCACAATCTTATGGCCAAGAAGCGCCTGCTCGCTCATGATGTGGAAATAGTCGCGCTGCGCCTTGTCGAACACGCCGTCGAGTTGGATATCGGCGCCCCATATCCACCAATTATGAGGAAGGCGAATGGCGAAGTAGCTGCGATGCTGCGCGCACTCCCAACCGCCGATTGGATTGCCTTTGCCCTTCGCAATCAGATTGCGCACCGTGCAAAAGAGCGAGTCGAAGGCGCCGAGACCGTCGTACCAATCGTGATTTCCGGGCAGCGCAAAGAGCTTGCGCTTGGGTCTCTGATCTTCGCGAAGCGGGTAAGCCCAGTTATAAGGATCGATCAGGCGGTCCTTATATTCTTGCGCGCTCGATTGCGGATAGGCTTGATCGCCGCCCATGATGAGGATTTTGCCGGCAGGCAACGGCGTGACTGCGCCTTTAACGTTGAGACTGTCTGGCGCCAATAACGATGCCATGGCGAAGGTTGCTTCGAAACCGTCGCCGAGATCGGAAATGTAATCGACCCATACCGCACCCGGTGCTATCGCATCCGGCCCCTCCGCAAAATTGTATCTGGCGATTAGCGCCGCTTCGTCTGCTTTATCGGTCGCCGCTTGCATCAAGCGTTGGTCGGCGTATTGACCAAGCGTCGAGGAAACGATTGTCCGCATGCCGATTTGGGCCAGCATGACAGGATCGAGCCAGTCGACCATCTGCGGGAATTTGCCGGCGCTCAGCTGCGTCAGGATCGCAGCACTCGCTTCGCCAGTTTCGTTAGCGGTTCGCTCTGGACGGTCCTGCATGGGTAAAAAGCCCCCGCCAAACATCGCTTACAAAATTCGCCCGGCTGCACCACTCCGAAAAAAAGTGGGCAGCGCATGGCCGCATACACACCCAGCTCCCGTAACTGAGCGTTCGGGCCGCAAAAAGCAGCTTTCAGACGTTATCAGAACGATGCCTTTGAGACGAGAGTGTACAGAGATGTATTGGGAGAAATCCGGGTTGTGTTGCAATAATTCCGGCAGGTGCGGGCCCGTGGCGCACCGGCGGTGCGCATTTCACGCAATAAAAGCCCGGCGGAAACAAGCTCTGCCGGGTTCAATTGGTCTGTTCAAACAACGAGCTGTAACACCGTTACATCTTAGGCATGAGAACCGTATCGATGGCGTGGATCACACCGTTCGAAGCAGCAACGTCGGCGGTGACGACCTTGCCGTCGTTGATCTTGACGCCATCTGTCGCGTCAACCATCACATCGCCGCCTTCAACCGACTTGGCGGCGGTCTTCTTGCCGTTGATATCGGCGGCCATGACCTTAGACGGCAGCACGTGATAGGTCAGAATCTTAACGAGCTTTGCTTTGTTCTCGGGCTTCAGGAGATCTTCAACCGTGCCCTTCGGCAGCTTAGCGAAAGCTGCGTCGGTCGGTGCGAACACAGTGAACGGTCCCTTGCCCTTGAGCGTGTCTACAAGTCCGGCGGCCTTCACGGCCGTGACGAGTGTGTTAAAGGTTCCAGCGCCCGCTGCAACGTCAACGATGTCCTTGGTCTCAGCACGTGCTGCCGACATCGGCAGCGCCAGCAAGCCAACAACTAAAAGTCCCTTGAGAAAGCTCATGGTCGTATCCTCATACATTGCGGTTGATTGAAAATCGGCGGGGAACTCGGGATCGCCTATGATCCCCTCGCGGCCGATGCAATGCACACGGCTAATTCCGCGGCATTTGCTACAGAGGTAAACGGCAGCGGACGCACGAACAGATCAGCTTGCCCGGGATCATTCTTTTTTGAGCATTTGTGATCCATCACATGTGATCCATCACAGATGCTTCACAATTTCTCTCGTCACGCGCTTCCAATCAAAATGCCGACAGCGAACACGATCAAACCGCCGAGCACGACTTCGAAAGCGGCGCGCATGAATTTGGTTTCCATGTAGCGCGCGCGAATCCAGGCAATGACCCAAAGTTCGATCAAGACGACAACGCCGGCAATCGCCGTTGCGGTCCAGAAATCCGAGATCAAATAGGGGAGCGTGTGGCCGAGCCCGCCGAGCGCGGTCATGAGGCCGGTGATGGCGCCGCGCATCCAGGGATGACCGCGCCCCGAAATGTAGCCATCGTCCGACATCGCCTCGGCAATACCCATTGAAATACCGGCGCCGATGGATGCGGCCATGCCGACAAGGAAGGTCTGCCAGGTATTGTGCGTGGCAAAGGCAGCGGCAAAAATCGGCGCCAAGGTCGAGATCGAGCCGTCGATGAGCCCGGTCAGGCCCGGCTGCACGTACTGCAAGACAAACGCACGTTTTTCGGTCGCCGCTTCGGTAAGTTTGGCGTCGGCCGTGAGTTCCGTCTCGCCGAGCTGGTGCGCGAGACTGACGTGCTTCTCTTCTGCCGCGACAAGATCGCCAAGTAGTTTGCGGACAGAGGCGTCGCTTGTTCGTTCCAGAGCCGAGCGATAGAATTGCCGGGTCTCGTTCTCGATGGCTTCTGCTTGGGTGCGCACCTTATCGAGACCGAGCGGGCGCACCATCCAGATCGGCTCGTGACGCACGAAGCCGGCGACGTCCTGGCGGCGCACAAGCGGAATGTGCTCGCCGAACTTCTGGCGGAAGAGATCGATCAGCCAGCGGCGGTGCTCGTTTTCTTCTTCCGCCATCTCGGTGAATACTTTGGCAGACGCCGGATAGCTCTCGGCGAGGCCCGTCGCGTACTCGGCGTAAATGCGCCCGTGCTCCTCTTCGAGCGCGACAGCAAGAGCCAAAATTTCGCGCTCGGAAAGCTCAGAAAACCGCCGCATCCGTGACCTCAATCGCTTGCCTGCTAAACCCTAGAATTATTCTAATCTAGGGGTTAGCACGATCACGATCAAGTCACAGGCGCTTTACGTGCGGCGGTACCATTGCCATTGGCGCCGTTGGCGCCGGTACCGTGGCGGTCATGATATTTGTCTTCAAGCGCCACCCTATCCATGGTCAGGGACCCGCCTGTTGCCTTGTGCTGCTTTTCCCAGTTGGTCAGCAAGTCGAGACAGGCGTGGTCGATGTAGTCGAGGTCGGCAAGGTGCACGTGAACGTCGGCGCCGGGTGTCAAGTTTTCGAGCGCGCGCGCCAGGATAGGCAGTCGGACGAGCGTCGCGGAGCCGTCGAAGTGCAAGTCGATGCGATTTTGCGCCGTGTCGTCGACTCGCCGGACTTCAAGATGCGAGAAAGCATAGAACAACTTGCCGAGCGACAGCACGAGACCGGTGACGACGCCTTTCAAAAGATCGGTCGAGACGATCATGGCGATTGTCGCGGCATAGATGAAGACTTCTGCTTTGCCGTACTTCATCAGGGCTGGCACGATTTTCGGATAGGCAAGTTTGTATCCCGTATAGACCAAGACTGCGGCGAGCGCCGAGAGCGGAATGTAGGTCAGCGTCCAGGGCAGAAGGCTCGCGAACAAGAACAACCAAATGCCGTGCAAAATAGCGGATGCGCGCGTCTTGGCGCCGGCTTCCACGTTGGCGCCGGAACGCACGATCACGCCCGTCATGGGTAGAACACCGAGCATGCCGCAGATCGTGTTGCCAACGCCTTGCGCGGTGAGTTCCTGATCGTACTTTGTGCGCGGGCCGGCGTGCATGGCATCGACGGCCGTGGCGCAAAGCAAGGTTTCGGCGGATGCAATGAAGGCGATCGCAATCGCGCCGATGATCATGTGGTAGTCGTTGAAGAACTTCATAATCTTGTCGGGTGTCGGATAGATCACCGTCGACCAGATGTTGTCGGGCACATTGACATACTTGATCTCGGAAAGGTTGAAGAACGCCGCCCCTGCCATACCAACGAGAACGCCGACGAGGGGGGCCGGAATAAATTTAAGGGACTTTGGAGCCCAAGCAGCCCAGGCAAAAATCGAGGCAATGGTCACAACACCGACTTCGCCCGCAGTCAGGTGAAAGTCACCGGCCTTGATGGCGTCGAAAACCGCGCCCGGAATACCGGCAAGATTTTGGATGCCCGTACCGATTGGCTTGCCATCGAGCATGACATGAAATTGAGCGGCAAAAATCAATATGCCGATCCCGGCCAGCATGCCGTAAATAACAGCCGGTGAAACCGCCCGGAACCATTGCCCGAGTTTCATGGTGCCGGCCGCGAACTGAATGAGACCGGCGAACAAAACGATAACGCCGATCATTTCAGCACCAAATTGCTGCACGAGTTGAAGGACGAGCACGGCAAGGCCGGCGGCGGGGCCCGAAACCTGGAGCGGCGAACCGGCTATGAAGCCGACGATGATGCCGCCGATTATGCCTGTGATGATGCCGGCCGTCGGCGGCATACCCGAGGCTATTGAAATACCCATGCAGAGCGGCAAGGCGACGAGAAAAACCACGACGGACGCCAAGAGGTCGGCGCCGAGGTTCGAACTCTTGGCGGTCGTGGTGTCTTGCGCTGCTGCCATGCTGCTCCCCGTTCCGCGCCCCAATCGACGCGGCCCCATTGTGATTGTTTGCACGGCAAAAAGCGCCGCAAATTCCTGGATTGCCGCAGACGATAGAGACAACACTTTCGTACCGCAACAGCCGGGCCCGGCGCTGCGACAGTCCGTCCAGAGGTTTTATGCCGGTGGGTAGGCCGGTTCAGCGGCGCTTGTCGTTGCCGGAACCGGAGCCTGTGCTGGAGCCCGAGCCTCCCATCATATTGGATTGCGCTTCGGTCCAACTCTGCATCGCTTGCTGGCAGCTCTTCTGCCACATCTCCGCCGCCTGCATCCAGAACTGGAACGGATTGGCCGGCATGGAGCCCATACCCGGCATCATACCGGGCATCATGTTGAAGGGCGACTGCCCGCCCATGCCCGGAAATGCATTTGGGAAAGGGGAAAGATTGCCGGCGCTACCGCCGGGCGTAGTGAAGGCACTGCCGGGGTTCTTGAGTTGCTGTTCCCAGGTCTCCATGACCTGTTCCATGAACTGCACTTGCATCTTGGTCGTGGTCTGGATTTGCTGGCGGCTCATTTCGACGAACTCTGTCGGCCAACCCATGGCCTTGGCGGCCGACGACATTTTATCGAACACGGCCTCATTGTTTCGCTCGCTCATCTTGCTCATGTCGTTGCGCCAGTTCGACATAGCGTCGAAGGCCGAGCCAACAGCCTTGCGGGCATCGTCATTGAGCGCGGAAAAGGCTGGATTGTTGCGGGGGTCAAAGGGATTTGTCATCGCGAAACTCCAGGACGTCGGGGGAACGAAGCCGCAATTTTGCACAGGCCGACGAGAGATGCCAGCCATTCTGGCCTCTTGCCCAATGGCACAATAGCCGCGACCCCTTGCCCAGCGCATTAAACGCCCCTTTTGCCGATGGGTTCCACCTGCTATGAGCCCCCCATGACAGACACCTCCTTGATCCGCAATTTCTCGATTATTGCTCACATCGACCACGGCAAATCGACGCTCTCCGACCGGCTCATTCAGCTGTGCGGCAATGTCGCCAACCGGGACATGAAAGAGCAGATCCTCGATTCCATGGATATCGAGCGCGAGCGCGGCATCACCATCAAAGCCCAGACCGTCCGCCTCGACTATCACGCCAAGGACGGAAAACTCTATCAGCTCAATCTGATGGACACCCCCGGCCACGTCGATTTCGCCTACGAAGTGTCGCGCTCGTTAGCGGCGTGCGAAGGCGCCATTCTGGTTGTCGATGCCAGCCAGGGCGTCGAAGCGCAAACGCTCGCCAACGTTTATCAGGCGCTCGACAACAAGCTCGAGATTTTACCCGTCTTGAATAAGATCGATTTGGCCTCGGCCGACGCCGACCGGGTGAAGGAACAGATCGAAGACGTGATCGGCATCGACGCCTCGAACGCAATCGGCGTTTCGGCTAAAACCGGGCTCAACGTCGAAGCCGTGCTCGAAGGCATCGTTACGCTGCTGCCGCCGCCGGTTGGCGATGCCAAGAAGCCCTTGAAAGCCATGCTGATCGACAGCTGGTACGACGCGTATCTTGGCGTCGTCGTGCTCGTGCGCATCAAAGACGGCGTGATGAAGAAGGGCCAGAAGGTCAAGATGATGGCGTCCGGCGGCTCCTATCAGCTCGACCGCGTCGGCATCTTCCGCCCGAAACAAGAAATGCTCGATCAATTGAACCCGGGCGAAGTCGGCTTCTTCACCGCCGCGATCAAGGAAGTTGCCGACACGCGCGTCGGCGACACCGTGACGGACGAGAAAAACCCGTGCGCGCAAGCGCTTCCCGGTTTCAAACAGGCCCAGCCGGTTGTGTTCTGCGGTCTCTTCCCGGTTGACGCGGCCGACTTTGAAGACTTGCGCGAAGCCATGGGCCGTTTGCGTTTGAACGACGCCAGCTTCTCGTTTGAAACGGAGAGTTCCGCCGCGCTCGGCTTTGGCTTCCGCTGCGGCTTCCTCGGCCTCCTGCACTTGGAGATTATTACCGAGCGTTTGGCGCGCGAATTCAATCTCGACCTCATCACCACGGCACCGAGCGTCATCTATCATCTGCACATGAACGACGGCGCGATGATCGAGATGCATAACCCGGCCGACATGCCGGAAGTTATGATGATCGATCACATCAAGGAGCCCTGGATCGAAGCCACCATCCTGGTGCCCGACGAACATCTGGGTTCGGTTTTGAAACTTTGTCAGGACCGGCGCGGACGGCAGAAGCAGCTGACCTATGTCGGCTCCCGCGCGATGGTGATCTATGAATTACCATTGAACGAAGTTGTGTTCGATTTCTACGACCGCTTGAAGAGCGTGTCGCGCGGCTACGCCTCGTTCGATTATCACATCCAAGGCTATGAAGAGGGCGATCTCGTTAAGCTGTCGATTTTGGTCAAGGCCGAACCGGTCGATGCGCTGTCGATTGTCGTGCACCGCGCGCGCGCGGAAAGCCGCGGGAGATCGATGTGCGAAAAGCTCAAAGATCTGATCAAACCGCATCTGTTCCAAATCCCGATCCAGGCGGCCATCGGCGGCAAGGTGATCGCGCGCGAAACAATCCGCGCCATGCGCAAGGACGTGATCGCCAAGTGTTACGGCGGCGACATCTCGCGCAAGCGCAAGCTGTTGGACAAACAGAAAGCCGGCAAGAAGAAAATGCGCGAATTCGGCAAAGTCGAAATCCCGCAAGAAGCGTTCATTGCAGCCCTCAAAATGGATGATAATTGAAGCGCGGCACGCGTCGGTGCTCGCGCCGGAGCGGCAACACAAAGCGCGCTTTACTCCGGGCCCGTTCCCGGGGTCCATTTTTCATAATGCGCGGACCGCCCCCCCCCGGCGAAATCTCAAAACTTGTGCTGATTGTGACGGTTTTATGTACTAGCGGTTGATCCAGGAAACACTCCGGAGATCGCCCACCATGGCCAAATCAATATCCCGCGCCTCGAAGTCAGCAGCGCGCCGTCTCGAGACTGGGCGGGTCGGCCAACAGGTTGCGGGCGCAGGATCGGTCGAGATCAAAGCCACCATCGAGGCCAAAAACCTCAAGGCTGCGCTCAAGCTGTTTGGCTTGAAAGACTCTGACGCCGAGGAGCGTATCGTTTATTTCTTCGACACGCCGAAGCTCGAATTATTCCGGTCGGGCGTTATCGTCCGCGCCCGCCGGGTGCCCGGTAGCGATCACGATAGCACAATCAAGGTTCGCCCAGTCGTGCCCAAGGACGTGGCTGCCAAATGGCAAAACAATAAGGGCTTCAAACTTGAAGCGGATGCAGGTGAAAAAGGCGTCGTCCTTTCGGCGTCTTTGTCGCGTGCCGTCGGTAAGGGCGTGATCAAACGCATCGTTGCGGAAAAAAGCGAACTCGGCGCCGTTTTCGACAAGGATCAAGAACTGTTCCTCGCAGAAATGTGCCGTATCCGCTACCGGCTCGATAAACTCGAAGTGCTTGGGCCAATCGCGGCGCTGTGGTGGAAGGTGCAGCATCCCGGACTGCCGTTCCCTATGACGGCGGAGCTTTGGACGCGGGGCGATCGCGGCATGATGCTTGAAGTTTCGATCCGCGTCCCGGTCGCGCAAGCAGCTTTCGCCAACGCCGGCTTCATGGGATTTCTCACCGAACTTGGCGCCAAGCGGGACAATGCGTTGCAGACAAAAACTCTCTGGGCACTCGAGTATTCTGCAAAACAGCTTAGGCAAAACGCAAAGCCGAAAAAATTAGAAAAGGCCCTGACCCAGCAAGGCAAAAAGTCCAAGGTGAAACCGGACGCGGTAAAACCGGCTGCGCGAACGAAACCGCCAACTCAGAAAAAAGCGGTTGCTTCAAAGAATTCTCAAACCCGGCCGTCACCAGCAGCAGACCTCGCCGACACGGCAAAACCGCGTGCGGCAGCGCCTGACGCGAAGCTGGGCACTGCGCCGGCATCGCCCGCAACACGCACCGCGAGCACCGGATCGCAGGCCGGGGGTTAGCAGCCACCCGGCAAAATGCGGCACGCTTTTCTCGGCTGCCGCCCTCACCACTTCAGATCGGGAATGGTCTTGTCCCCATGGTTTGTGACGCGATCATAGTCTTTATCGGCCTGACGGTAGGCCTTGGTGATCTCTTTCGACCTGCTGTCGATTACCGCGTCGAGGGCATCGCAAGACGACTGCGCGGGAATTGAGCGAATCGCCGAGACGACGGCATTGGCGGCGCGAACGCCGTTGTTGGCGTGGCCTTGCTCATGCTTGCGCAAGGCGGCAATCATCGCATCCCACGATTGGCGGCGCGCGTCGCTCGGGTCGGGTGCATTGGCCCAGCGCGGGAGTGTCATTTTTACGTTCACCGAGACGGCAGAGTCCGCGAGCTTGCACACGCCGTTAGCATCGGCCTCGGTCGTGTGGTTCCAGCCGATCGACCAGTTCGTGTAGGCCCAAAAATTCTTCGGCCCGTCCTTCTGCATGGCTTGCGACAGTTCGGCGGCATTGGCACCCGTGACGTCGTACATCTCTTCGGAGCTGCCGAATTTGACGCTTGCGTCGGGCGCTACGATCCCGTCGTCCGTTTCGTGAATGGCAGGAACCGGTATAAATGCCGTGGGCGGCTCCAAAGCCTCTTGAGCCGATTTCTCGGCCGACAAAACATAGACGGCGGCGAGTGTGACCAGGGCTGCCGCCAGCAATGGCAACCAAGAGCGAAGCGCTATTTCTTGGACGCGAAGCATGGCTGAAAGTCCGAATCAAATCAAAAACCGGGAGTGCTCATGCGCGACGGCAGCATGTGCGCGGAAACGCGTTACGTCACGCACAAACTGCGGCAGAAAAAGCGCAATACCATCGCTGATTTAAGTGGAGTTTCGTCAAAAACAATCTGCGCCGGGCCTCGATACTCAAAACCCGGCGCAATCAATGGTGTTACTCAAGTCTGCTGAATTACAACGGCAGGCGCTGATAGCACAGCAGGCCGTAGAGCCAGCCGGCCGCCGCACCCCACACACCTGCCGACACGAAGCGTTGAATCATGCCAACGACGTCGCTTAGGTCCGGACCGGCGCCCCCACCGGTAATGGCAGGTACGACCATGAGGGCGGCGATGCCGATGAGGCCGGGGCCGATCAAGCCGAACAAGAACCCGCGGAACGTGAGCGGACCCTGCGGATGCGATCCGAATACGAGACCCATGATCGAGCCCCAGATGCCGCCCCAAACGATGTCATTGACGTAGGTAAAATCGCCTGAAAGCAATCCGGCAGGAAAGACGAGTTGCGGCCTGAAGCTGGTCTGCGCCCAAACGATCTCCATCACCATCAGCGCTGTTAAGGCCGCCAGCGCACCGGCGATAAAACCGAGTACAATGCTCTTCACGACGTTCATGTTCGTCTCCCTTACCTGTCTTCCCCAGATCGTCCCATGGGCGCACTCGATTCCGAGTCACGCATAATTTGTTTTGCCTGCTGCTTATCTCACGATGACGTTCCAAATCCCAGACCACAAGCAGCAGGGCCGCGTTTGAGACCGGACATTGTGGCGGACCTGCCCTGTCCGACGCCCAGTTGACGGGGGCATTGGACCGGAAAAGCGCGCCGGGTCGTCGCACCATAGGGGTGAATCGGGGGCTTGGCCACAATTTAGCCACAGCCGTTACGGACTTCGGGTCAGCCGTCGGGGGACGTTTCGGCAGAGGGCCGCGTCTATTTCCCAAAACGAACGGCCTTTCCAATCGCGATTGGAAAGGCGTTTTCGGCTCGGGTGAGGCTGGCGCTCGCGGCCTCCCCATACGACGCCCCCGGCATAGTCGTGCCAGGGGGTAGCGCTGGCACGTGCACCAGTCGATGTGCACCGTCCCCTACCCGGCGTTTCAATCCCAATCATCTTAAAAGATATGAGGAGAAGCTATGCGTAAAAGCATGTTTGTTGCGTTTGTTGGGGCTCTGGCCCTGCTCGCACCGGTTACTGCCGAAGCAAAGTCATACAATAGCTCTGGCGGCTCGGGGAGCTGCTTGACGTCCGAAGCCCGCGCGCTCCTGGGCCGCATTCAAGCCAAGTTCGGCCGCGTCGAGATTATTTCAACCTGCCGCAAGGGCGCACGCATTGCGTCGACCGGCCGTCCTTCAAAACACGCGTCTGGTCAGGCGATCGACTTCCGTGTGCCCGGCCGCAAGCGCGAAGTCGTCAAGTGGCTGATCGCCAACCATGGCAATGGCGGCACGATGACCTACAGCGATATGGACCACATCCACGTCGATGTCGGCTCTCACTTCGTTGCGCTCAATCGCAATAGCGGGCACTAAGTTTCATAATCGCATAAAATGAACGGGGGCGGGACCGCATCAAGCGACCCGCCCTTATCGTTTCTCAAGCTGGCAATGATAACGGCGTTTAACTTGCAGACGTGAGCTTGCCGTAGAGCCACGCAAGGCCCGCGCCGAATGCCAATCCGATCAGGATATGCGCGGCCATGGTCGTCAAGTTCCATCCGGCAAATAGCGGCTCACCTTTGACGATTGGCACGAGCAGCCAGCGGCCTGTCAAAATTGGCCCGAGCAATCCGAATATCGCGCCCTTGACCGGCAGCGATCCGCCCGGAATGCGCGGCCAAATCAAAGCGAACAGAATGCCCCAGAGCCCTGCCCAGAACATGCCGTTGACGAGCGAGGGAACGGCCCAAGGGCCAACCGGGTCGAGCGACCAAGCCTTTGCCGGAATGAGGCCGGCCTGTCCCAGCGCGAAGACCACGGTTTGGTGAAAGATGACGACCGAAAGGGCGGCGGCGATGAAGCCGAATATCAGTCTTTGCAAATTGCCTTGCGCCATGGCGTCCAGTCCCCATTGTTATTGTAGCGCGCTGCCGAACCCAGCTGCGCCCAGCGCTGCTAGCGTTAACATGAGTCGCTGTTGTTTGGGCGCCGCCGCCGGAACCATACCGCCGAAAGGCCTTCAGGGCACGCCCGAGATGCCCTTTCGACGGGTGCGGCCTTCTTGCTTTTGCAGCATTTCCGGGGCATATAGGCGCCGTCGAACACGCCTTGGCTCACTCTCAAGACAGTGCTACCGCCTGCCCTAAGACGTCTCCATTGCGCGATTTGATGGCCTTCCGGGTATATCACCTGGGAGGATGCCAAAAGGCTTTGGAGGCAGGAATGGCAAACGGCACTGTTAAGTGGTTCAACGGTCAAAAGGGTTACGGCTTCATTCAACCTGAAGAGGGTGGCACCGACGTGTTCGTCCACATCTCCGCAGTTGAGCGCGCCGGTTTGCAGTCGCTCCGCGAAGGTCAGAAAGTTTTCTTCGAGACCGAGCGCGGCCGCAACGGCAAAATCGCAGCCGTCAACCTGCGCCCGCTCTAATTCGAGAGCCACTACAGACTGCGCGGGGAGCAGATACGTCTGCTCCCCGTTTTTCTTAAAGAGAATTATTGGTCAATGGCGCCGGACCCGGCGCGACACTGCAAACGCCGCGATGCTGGCGAGGGAGACTGAATGGCTAAAGAAGAAATGCTCGAGTTCGAAGGCGTGGTGGCCGAAGTTCTGCCCGACGCCCGCTGCCGCGTGAAACTCGACAACGGCCACGAAGTCATCGCCTACACCTCGGGCCGCATGAAAAAGAACCGCATCCGTATTTTGGCGGGCGACAAAGTCACCGTCGAAATGACGCCCTACGATTTGACCAAGGGGCGCATCAATTTCCGCCACAAGGATGCGCGCTCGGGTCCGGGCGGCGGCGGACCTGGCGGCGGTCCAGGCGGCGGCAGCGGAGGTCCGGGCGGTGGACCGCGCCGCGGCGGCGGCGGAGATAGAAGGTAGTTGATTTGGGCGGGCGCGGCTGTTTGGGCTGGCGGTTTTCGTTCGCAGTTTTTATTCGCATTTTTTGTTCAGTGGCGCGCCCGAAAGGCGCGCCATTTTGATTTTGTCCCGTGCTGAATACTGCTGGATCAAATAGGGCGAGTTAGGTTCCGCCTCTGCACTCTTTCGGTTTGCCGGTTGCGCGGCGGGGGCGGAGCCGTAACCCACCGGCAGCGGGTCAGATGTTGAAGCATTCTTTACCGAGGCTCGGCGGGTTACGGCGCGCCCGAGGCCGCAGGCCTCAATTCCAAACCGGCAGTGCGCGGTTGCTGTGTGGGCAACCGAAGCGCCAAAAGCAGCGGCCTGCTAACCCGCCCTACAGTTCTTCGTTTTGTTCGATCCATGCTACGCGCTCAATTGCACCCTAAAGCATTCGGCCAATCGTTATGCTGTGCCCACTTAGCTTCTGAAATAGCTCCAAAGCATATCGATCAGTCATCCCCACAACGTAGTCGACCAAGACGAGGTAGCAGCTATACGGCTCATTCGGATTTAGGCGATCTCTGAATTGCCCAGGAAGAAGGCGGAATAAATTTTTATCGCTCTTCTTTAGCTTTTCCCACGACTTCTTTTCAAATAACTCTTCCAGCATCCCCGAAAAAACATCCAGGAGGCCAAATATGACATTATACCCAGCAGCTTCCATTTCGATTTTCTCACGAGCGTAGTAAATGTACTCCTCCGAGAGCTTCCGAATTTTATTGCAGCTTTCTCGATGTTCTGTGTTTTCTATTAGGGTGCCTTCAAACGTACCGGCCAAGATCGATTTATAGTTCTCCGAGAATGCAACGGCAACGGAACTGATAAGAGATGAAGCTGCGCTAGATCGAAGATAACGCAGCTTGTCGTCCGTCTCATTGTTCATCACCTCATCATATCTCGGTGCATGTATTCTTCCTTTTGAAATAGCGAGAAAAATGGCCTCAACGTCGCCGAAGTCCAGCAAAGAGGCGCGCACGCCGTCCTCCATATCTGAGGTCAAATAGCTGATATCGTCCGCCGCTTCAGTTGCGTATGCGAGGGGGTGTTTCGAAAATTTAAGTGGCTGAGAAGGGTCTGGCTCAATCAGTCTAAGGCGATCACGAAAGACTTTCTTTGCGATTTCCCGATCTTGAAATGCGAAGCCATATTTTTTGCTTTCAGAAGCGTACTCCGAAGGCCAAGGGTATTTTGTAAACGCTCCAATGACAGCGGAACTGAGTCGGAGCCCTCCCGAGTTACGCCAGCCTTGCAGTCTGTTCATTAGGCGGAAGCCTTCTGCATTGCCGTCGAAACACAGAAAATCGTTTGCGCTTTCTCGTTCGAAAGTTTTTGGATGCACGCCTTTGGTGTCATACTTCTTGCAAAACCAAGATTGGACCGCGTATTCACCAATGTGTCCAAATGGCGGGTTTCCGATGTCGTGGGCATAGGCTGCTGCAGCGCAGACATCGGAGAAGTCTGGCACTTTTAGGTGCGATTTCTCGGCTTCATGAAATAGTTCGGGCTGCTTTTCACGAACAATTTTTCCAACTAGTCCCCCTATAACATGTGCAGCGTGCGCAACCTCCAGTGTATGAGTCAATCGAGTGCGAGAGTAGTCTGAGTTTGGGAAAGGATAAACCTGGGTTTTGCCTTGCAATCGTCGAAATGAGGAGCAGGATATGATCCTCTGAGCATCTTGCTCATAACCCGTAGCAAGATGTTCTATCGATGAGTGCATTTCAAGTTTCGTCCCATCAGGCTGGTAACGCTCCTTATCCATAAGGTGTTCCCAGCTCATGGAAACTGGACGAGGTAGAGACGAAACAGGTATACTCACAATCACACCTCCTAGACGGACAGAGGTAATTAGTCAGTGCTCAGCGAATGAATTACAACTCCATTGCATCCAAATAACTTGAGTGTGACTGTTCAACAACAATATGGAGCCGCAGCAAAACAGGTGTTTCTGAAGCAAGTAGTGCGCGTATCCCGAATTAGGCAAAGCGAAGGAGCCTAGTGCCGAGTAGCGCCGCACTTCACTGGGCAGGTATAAGCGGTGGCAGTAATAGGATTACGCCGCTCGTCTTTACTCAACCCACCCCCTCCCCCGCCCGCTGGCGATGCGCGCTGCCGAGTTCACGCGCGTTCCAAAGCCAAAGCACCGCGAGCGGCAGCGACACGAGCGGCACGGCTGCAGCTGCAAAGCCGAGCCCGCCTCCGGCGATGGCGAAGAGCCAGCCGGCGGCCGCGTCTCCGCCGCGATAGACGACGGTATCGATGAAGCTTTGCACTTTGTATTTTTCATCCGGCTCCGCGAGCGTGTACATGACTTTGATGGCCGGGCTCGAGAGCGAAAACGCGACGACGCGCTCGGCCACCATGACGGCTGCAACGACCCACAACAACGGCTGATACGATAGCGCGAGCGTGCCGATCATGGCCGTGATGGGGAGCACTATGAGAGCGGCTGTCAGTCCCAGTTTGCGCATGACGAGCGCGGTGCCAAAAACCTGGATCGTGATGGTCAAAATGCTGACCACGAGATCGCGGCCGGAGAAGAATTTGACCCGCTCGGCGCTGTCGAGAATTGTCGCGCCGACAAGCCGCGACTGTTCCATATAGAAAAAAGTGCCGACGATGTTGGCGAGCAAGATGAAAAGTGCGATGCGTCCGAAGTAGGGGGATGAAAACACCTTTTTCGCGCCGTCCAGAATGCCGCCGCCGGCAGGTTCTGTTTCGTGTCCGCTCGCACCCGGCCGGAGCCGTCTCAAGACCAAACTCATGATCATCGCCACCAGCAGCAGCGCGGACGATAACACGAGCAAATCGACCGGCGGCATATAGTCGACCAGCCAGCGCGTGAGCAGCGGCCCGGCGAAAGATCCCGCCGTTCCCCCCGCCGAGATGAACCCGAACAAGCGCTTGGCGTCTTCGTTCGACCAGAGCTCCGCCATCAGGCTCCAAAACAGGGAAACAACGAACAAGTTGAACACGCTGGCCCAGATGAAAAAGACGCCGGCCGAAACGGTAGTGGGGCCGGACGCTTTGAAGGCGGCCCAAAACGCCAGCATGTTCGCCGCGAAGAACACGTAGATGGCGGGCAGGATGAGGCGGCGCGGCACGCGGCTGGCCACAAGCCCAAACAACGGCACAGCCGCCAGCATGGCGAAGAACACGATGGTAAAAAGGTGATGGATTTGGTCCTTACCGGCGGTGACGCCCATCTCGTCGCGCAAGGGCCGCACGATGTAGTACGCCGCAAGCAGCGCGAAAAACATGACGAACGAGGCGAGCAGGGCCGCAATCTCGTGCCGCTCGACCGCCACGGCGTGCGCGAGAAACCCCGGAACCCGGTGCGCCTGAGAATCGTTGATAGTTGTCATGCCGGGACTTTCGGGAACAGCGATTGCGCTCGAATCAGTCTACCAAATTGACCCTAGTTGCAGAGCAGCGAGTGCACAGCGGCGAAGTCAGCCGGAACCTGCAAGTGGGCCTTAGTGTTGTGCAGTTGCGTCATTGTCGTAACTTTAGCCATAACCATGCTTTGCTGATTGTGGTGAACACCGTATCCGGCTATGTTCTCGCGTTGCAGCAACACCATGCTGCTTCGCCCAAATGGGACGGAATTCTAAGAAGGGCGGCCGCAATGCACTATTTTGCCTATGAGATGGCCCATGCGGTCGTTTCGCCCATGCGGTTCGGCATGCAGGCGCTGCGCCACAGTCTGGAATGGCCTCTCAATCCCTGGTCTAGGACATCGTTCGGCCGCAACATGGCGGCGGCCTGCGAAGTGTTCGAAAATCTCACGCGCCGCTACGGCAAACCCGAATTCGGCATTAAGACCACCATGGTCAATGGGCTGCCCGTACCAGTGAGTGAGGAAACGGCGCTCGTCAAACCGTTCTGTAACCTTCTGCACTTCGCCCGCGACAGCGAGATGACAGCGAAGCGCGACGACCCCAAAGTGCTCGTCATCGCGCCCATGTCAGGCCATTACGCGACGCTGCTGCGCGGCACGGTCGAGGCCATGCTGCCCGACCATGACGTCTATATCACCGACTGGGCGGATGCGCGCGAAGTGCCGGTCGCCATGGGGCGCTTCGACTTCGACGACTTCATCGACTACGTGATCGAATTCGTGAAATTCATCGGACCCAACACGCACGTCGTTGCGGTCTGTCAGCCGGCTGTGCCCGCTCTCATCGCAACCGCCATTATGGCATCGCGCGGCGAAGAATGCCAGCCGGCCTCCCTCGTGCTCATGGGCGGACCCATCGACACGCGGCGCAACCCGACCAAAGTCAACGAATTGGCGGGCGCACGCTCGATCAACTGGTTCGAGCAGAACGTCGTCTCTGCCGTGCCCTTCCCGCATGTTGGATTCATGCGTCCCGTCTATCCGGGTTTCATGCAACTGACCGGGTTCATGACCATGAACCTCGAGCGCCACATGAGCGCGCACGTCGATCTCTTCAACGATCTCGTTAAGGGCGACTGCGACAGCGTCAAGCAGCATCAAGGCTTTTACGAAGAATACATGTCGGTCATGGACTTGACGGCAGAATTCTATCTGCAGACGGTCAAGACCGTGTTCCAGGATCATTCGCTGCCGGACCGCACGCTTTATCATCGCGAAGAGTATGTCAATTGCTCGGCCATCAAGCAGACCGCACTCATGACGGTTGAAGGCGAGAAAGACGACATTTGCGGCCTTGGCCAGACGGGCGCCGCGCACGATCTCTGCACCAGAATCCCCGAGCGCGACAAGGTGCATTACGTGCAATTGGGCGTCGGCCATTACGGTGTGTTCAACGGCAC
>JANMNH010000037.1:0-25278 GCA_031373745.1 Hyphomicrobium sp.
CACCGTCGGGCGTCGCGCGGAGCTTCGCCAGATATGTCGCGAACAGCTGTGTGTGATAGCGGTTGATCTTCGACATGTGTGCAATCAGCTCGGGCACGTCGTTGTGGTGCGACAGCGGATGGTGCGCCTCGGGCACGCCGATTTGCGGATAGGGCCGGGCGCTCTGTTCCTTGCCGAGCATGAACGAGATGACGCGCGTGAGATCGGACTGAAACGCCAGGAGCTGCAGGTCGAGCATCAGCGCCAGGTGATCTTCGAAAGCAGCCGGGGCGCCCTGCGGCTGCTCCAGCGTCGGCAGCTCGAGGTCGCGCTGTTGTTCGGCTCTCTGAATGCGACGCTCCACGTCGCGATCGAGGAACTCGGATTTTATTACGTAGGCCCAATCGATGGGCACGATCTCGGCCAGCTTTTGCCGGTTCTGAAAAACGTGCGAGATGCCAAGCAAGGACCCATCCTGCTGCACGTCGTGACCAAGAAGGGCAAAGGCTACGCGCCCGCAGAAGCTTCTGCCGACAAGTATCACGGCGTCCACAAGTTCAACGTCGTGACCGGTGCGCAGGTCAAGCCGAAGCCCAACGCGCCGACATACACGCGGGTTTTCGCAGATAGCCTTATTCGCGAAGCCGAGAAGGACGTGAAGATCGTCGCGATTACGGCTGCTATGCCCGATGGCACCGGGCTCGATCTTTTCGAAAAGAGTTTCCCCGAGCGCATGTTCGACGTCGGCATTGCCGAGCAACATGCCGTAACGTTTGCGGCAGGACTTGCGACGGAAGGCTACAAACCGTTCGTCGCGATTTATTCGACCTTCCTGCAGCGCGCCTACGATCAAGTGGTGCATGACGTCGCTATTCAGAAGCTGCCGGTGCGTTTTGCGCTGGATCGAGCCGGGCTTGTTGGTGCCGATGGCGCGACGCATGCGGGATCGTTCGATCTCGCGTATCTCGGATGCCTGCCGAATTTCGTGATCATGGCGGCGGCGGACGAAGCCGAGCTTGTGCATATGGTTGCGACGCAGGCGGCGATAGACGATTGTCCGAGTGCGCTCAGATACCCGCGCGGAGAGGGCTTTGGCGTCGAGATTCCGCTTGAAGGTGTTCCGCTCGAAATCGGCAAGGGACGGGTGTTGCGGCAGGGTTCAAAGATCGCGCTGCTGTCGCTTGGAACCCGGTTGCATGAATGTCTCAGCGCCGCAGACCAGCTTGCAACCTTCGGGCTTTCAACGACTGTTGCCGACGCGCGGTTTGCCAAGCCGTTGGATAGGGACTTGATCAAGCGCCTCGCGCAAAATCACGAAGTGCTTGTCACGATCGAGGAAGGCTCGACCGGCGGGTTTGGCAGTTTCGTGCTGCAATATCTGGCCGAGGGCGGCCTACTGGATCATGGTTTGAAAGTGCGCCCGATGGTGTTGCCGGACGCGTTCATCGATCACGGCAAGCCGGACAAGATGTACGAAGCCGCCGGTCTCTCGGCCGACGGCATCGTTGCGACGGTGTTCAAAGCTTTGGGCCGCGAAAAACTCTCCGGCGAAATCGGCGGCGGGCGGGCTTGAGGTGCGAAGCCGGACGATGACATGATCGATGTCTTGAGCTTGATCGCGCGGGTCTGTCTTGCCGCTTTGTTTCTCGCGGCCGGCGTTCAAAAAATCTTCGGTTACGACGGCATCACGGCCTACATGACGGAGTTCGGCGTGCCGGTGGCGCTATTGCCCGCGGTGATTGCCCTGCAACTATCGTGCGGCCTTGCGATCCTCACCGGATTTTTTGCGCGGCCTGCCGCCTTGGCCCTTGCTGTTTTTTCGCTTGCCGCCGCCCTGATTTTTCACCGCAACTTTTCGGACGGCATTCAAGTGGCAATGTTCATGAAGAACATCGCCATCGCGGGCGGATTACTTTTGCTCGCCGCGCACGGGCCCGGACGTTTTGCAGTGCGCGCGTAGACCCTCGCCCCGTCGAATTCAAGAACAGGGAGAAGGGGAAATTACTTCACCGTAATTTTGATGATTGCCGAGACGACCGGCGGGTTGTGCGGCACATGGTTGTGATCGCCGAGCACGAGCTGCAGCGTGTGTTCGCCGGGCTTCAATTCGATCGCGGCTTCCGTCTGGCCTTTGCCGAAGTGAACATGGTTGGCGTCGGCGGGGATCGCTGCCTTCATGTCGGCGACCGTGCCGTCGACAATGAGATGATGATGGCCGCTGTTGGCTTTTTCGGTGCCGGCCGGCGCGACGTCCATGCCTTCGATGCCGAATTTGACGGTGACGGCACTTGAAACCGTGGCGCCGTCCTTCGGTTCGACAATGAAAACTTTGGCGCCGGCCGGTGAAGGTGTGCCTTTGGCCTCTTCCGCCGATACGGCAAAGGGTGCGCTGATGGCGAATAGGGCTGCGGCAAAGGACGTCAAGGTATCGCGGCGGTTCATGATGTTTGGTCCTCATGCGAGAATGCGATTGCACGGCAAGTTATATCAGTTGGCGGTGGGCCGTGAACCCGCCAAAAGTATCCGGGCGGGCTCATAATTCCCTTGACCCGCGGCTGAAGTGTGGCCTTCAAGACGGCAGCAAGACTGCCGGACAACAAGGGACAGCAAGTAAATGACTGACGGCGTTGAGCTGCGCATCGATCGTGTTGGCGCGCAGGGCGATGGCGTTGCGGCAAGCGAAGCGGGTCCGGTGTTTGTGCCGTTGACTCTTGGCGGAGAGTTGGTGCGCGCCAGAGTTGACGGCGACAGGGGCCGCCTCGTCGCGGTGCTCGAAGCGAGCCTTGACCGGGTTGCGCCGGTGTGCCGGCACTTCGGCGTGTGCGGCGGGTGCGCGCTTCAACATATGGCGGCGCCCGCTTATGCTGCGTGGAAGCGGGAGCAAGTTGTGGCCGCGTTCGGCTCGCGCGGGATCGATGCGGACGTGTCCGAAGTTGTTGCCTGCGCGGGCAAACGGCGGCGGGCGGTGTTTTCGGCAAAGCGGACGAGCACGTGCGTTGTGCTCGGATTTCATGAAGCCGGATCGCATGAGCTTGTCGATCTCGCGATCTGCCCGGTGGTTGATCCGCGGATCGTTGCCGCGCTGCCTGCTTTGCGCGAACTCGTAGCGCCGCTTACGTCGCGGCGCGGGGAAGTGCGGATCATCGCGACGTGGACGGAAGCCGGTCTCGATATCGCGCTTGAGGATGTGGGGCAGAGCCTGACGCCGGAAATCAGAGCGCACATTGCGCGTGCTTCTCAAGCCGGGCGCTTCGCGCGGGTCAGTATTTCAGATGATTTGGCGTACGAGGCACTGGCGCCATTTCTGACGATGGGTGCGGCTGAAGTTGTGCTGCCGCCGGGCGCGTTTTTGCAGGCCGTTGCGGACGCAGAAGTTGCAATGGCGGAGCTTGTCATTTCGGCCATCGGCAAGGCGAAGAAAGTGGCTGATCTCTTTTCAGGCGTGGGCGCGTTTACGTTTCGCTTGGCGAGACTGTCAAGAGTCTCTGCAGCCGACAGTGACAAGGCGGCCATCGCGGCGCTGGTTGCGGCATCGAAGAAGGCGAGCGGGCTGAAGCCAATTGATGCGATTGTGCGCGACCTTTTCCGCGAGCCGTTGTCTGCGACGGAACTTAATGGCTACGACGCGATTTGTTTCGATTCGCCGCGCAGCGGTGCGGAAGCGCAGGCCAGGATGATCGCGCGCTCGAAAGTGAAAACGGTGGTGGCGGTGTCGTGCAATCCGGCGACGCTCGCGCGCGACGCACGCATTTTGATCGATGGCGGGTACAGACTTGAGGCAGTGACGCCGGTCGACCAGTTTTTGTATTCGCCGCACATCGAAGTGGTGGCGGTGTTGAGGAGGTGAAGAAGTTCGTGCCAAGGCAAGGAATCGTAGGTTGGGTTAGGCCGCGTAGCGATTTGCATCGAGGTACTCGGTTTCGTGCGGCCGTAACCCAACAACCAAGAGCGGAAGGCGTGTCGCTGAGTTCAACTCTTGCCGGTGGGTGAGGTTGTTGGGTTACGCACGGAATGCCGGAGTCACTTCAGGCTGTAGGCATCTGGGCCGCGCTAACCCAACCTACGCTTCTTCGTTTTGCGTGGAGAGAATTTTCTCCACATACGCGGGAACAACTTCCGTCGCGGGACCGTAGACGGCCTCGAGGAAAAGGCTGGCACCGTTCGAGGGCTCGAGATTGAGTTCGACGGTGTGGGCGCTGCTTTCGCGTGCAGCAGTGACGAATCCGGCGGCCGGATAGACGTTGCCGCTGGTGCCGATCGAGATAAAGAGATCGCAGGCCGACAAGAGTTCCGAAATGCGCGCCATGTGATAGGGCGTCTCGCCGAACCACACGACGTCGGGACGCATACCGCCCGCTTTGGCGCAAGACGAGCATACGACGTCGCGCGAGAGGTCTTCGCGCCACACTTGGCGTACCTCGCAATAAGCGCAAAAAATCTTCCAGACCTCGCCGTGCATGTGGATCAGATTTTTTGATCCGGCGGCCTCGTGCAGCGCGTCAACGTTTTGCGTGACGATGGTGACGCCCGGGTGTTCCTTTTCAAGTCGCGCGAGAGCTGCGTGCGCGGCGTTAGGGCGGCACTCGGCGTGCGCGCGGCGGCGCATGTTGTAGAAATCGTGCACGAGACCGGGATTGGCTTTGAAGCCTTCAGGCGTGGCGACGTCGCGCCAATCGTACTTGGCCCAAATGCCGGTTGGGTCGCGGAAGGTCGAGAGCCCGCTTTCGGCGGAGAGCCCGGCGCCGGTGAGGATCAAGATGTTGTCGAAGCGGGGCATGATGTGCTGCGTTTCGGGTTGGGGAAAATCGTGCGTTAATCCTGTCTTTTCACAATTAACCTTAAGGCAGAATCCGGCATTTCGCGCGCGCCTCTGAAATTGCTCGGCAATTAAAATTCCTCAAGCCGATTTTTCCCCGCCCTCCGGCGGAAGCGCATACTGGCGCTTCGAGTTTAGAGGACGTGCGCCGATGAGTTGGGTGATTGGACTGGTGGTGAGTTTGGTGCTTTGGGTGGCGGCAGAAGATGCGCGCGCCTCATTCCCCGCATTGCCCGCGATGGCGCAGGAACTGGTCGGCCAAGACAATCGCCATCATGGCTTCGCCGACGGGCACCGCGCGAATGCCGACGCACGGGTCGTGACGGCCTTTGGTGACGATTTCGGTTTCGTTGCCGTTGCGGTCGATGGTTTTGCGGGGAGAGAGGATCGAAGACGTGGGCTTGACCGCGAAGCGGCAAACGATCTGCTGGCCGGTCGAGATGCCGCCCAAGATGCCGCCCGCGTGGTTCGACAAAAACTTAGGCTTGCCGCCGCGCCCCATGCGCATCTCGTCGGCGTTTTCTTCGCCAGTCAGTGCGGCAGCGCCCATACCCGCGCCGATCTCGACGCCCTTGACGGCGTTGATGGACATCATGGCCGTGGCAAGCTCGGCGTCAAGCTTGCCGTAGAGCGGCGCGCCCCAGCCGGGCGGCACGCCGTCGGCAACAACTTCGATGATAGCGCCGGCGGAGGAACCCGATTTGCGGATGGCGTCGAGGTAGGTGGTCCACTGCTCGGCCGCCTTGGCGTCGGGCGAGAAGAACGGATTGTTGCCAACTTCGTCCCAGTCCCATCGCTTGCGCTCGATTTTGTGCGGGCCGACTTGAATGAGCGCGCCGCGAATTTTGACGCTGGCAACGACTTTGCGGGCAATAGCGCCGGCAGCAACGCGAGCCGCTGTTTCGCGCGCGGAAGAACGCCCGCCGCCGCGATAGTCGCGAATGCCGTATTTGGCGTCGTAGGTGTAGTCGGCGTGTCCTGGGCGGTATTTTTCTTTGATGTCGCCGTAGTCTTTAGAGCGCTGGTCGATATTGTCGATTTGGAGCGCTATTGGCGCGCCGGTCGTGACCTGTTTGCCTTTGTCATTCGCGAAGACGCCCGAGAGGATTTTGACCTCGTCGGGTTCGCGCCGTTGCGTCGTAAAGCGCGATTGGCCGGGCTTGCGCTTGTCGAGGAAGGCTTGGATTTCGCTCGCCTCGATGGCAATTCCGGGCGGGCAGCCATCGACGATGGCGCCGATGCCGGGACCGTGGCTTTCGCCCCAGGTGGTGACGCGGAAGAGATGACCAAAAGTATTGTGCGACATGCGTGTTCTGACGCCTTTTGCGCTGCGATAGGTCCCGGCGACTCGAAATCAGGAACTGATGCTTCTGCAACGCTCTGTTGCTGCCAAGCTTCACTGCCTGTCTTAGGTGCGCCAACGGCGGGCTGCAAGCCAAACTCGCAGGCAAAGTTCGTGACAAGGCGGCGCGACGCAGATTATCTGGCGGGAGTGATGCGTCCACCGCCTGTTAAGTCACGCTTGCAAAACGTCTTTCAAGCGGTGAAAAACAAAAGTAGTCGACGAAACGTATCGCATCCACAACTCGGCCGAGCGCGCTTTGCCTGCCTGAACGCAGCCTGCGCCGCATCGCAGATCGCAGATGAGGACCCGCGCTACCAATGGTTCCGGCATCCACGCTGGAGCCGCGTTTTCCATGCAAGTTCAATGTGTTTTGGGCACCCGGGCAACCTCGTGCCGGCCTACCTAAAGCTGCTCCGGCACGGACTGAGCATCCGCGCTCGAGGGGCTTCAAAACGTTCACCGTCATGGTGGGAAAGAGCCGGGGGCCGCTCCTCCGGCTCTTTTGCGTTTTTACCCCGTTGGCGGATATGCGAAAAACGCCAATCGCCAATCGCCAAAAGCAAATCCTTTGTTATATTGTCCGCATCCGAACTGTATTATTAGTTGAGGGATTGGGCCATGGCCAGTCGCGCGTTGTTCGGCGCTCTTGCAGCGATTGCGGTATTTCTCATGCCGGCTTTTGCCGGAACTGTGGATGCGCCAGAAAGAAAACCAGCAGACAAACAGGGCACTGCGGCCGCCGTGAAGCCGGCTTTGCCGGATGAAATTGCGGCGCCCGCTGCAGCCCCGCGCGCGGCGCAAATCGAGCCCGTGATGGTCGAGCCCGTGAAGCGCGTTGCGCCCAAAGTTCCTGTCATCAAGTCGCCGGATAACAAAATCAAGCAGGTCGTGACGATCGAAAAGGATCCGGCTCTCGGCGAGCAAAAGAAAACGTCAGATAACAAGAAGAGCTGCGGCGCTGGACAAAAGCGCAGCGGCAACAGCTGCACGAAAGTTGCGGCGAACAAGCCGAGCGGAAAAAAGCGGCGCTAAGCCTTTTTATAGCCAGTGCATGCGGCAATCGCGCAGAACCAGGATTTGATCTTGTGGCACGTCGAGGGAGGGCACCTTGCGCGTATCGATGCCGAGCAACGCGCCGCGGGCAACGCGGGTCACGCCGCCATGCGTCACGGCAACGGTCGTGCGGTTTAGACCATCGAGCCAGGGCGCGACGCGGCGCATCAGGTCTTCGTAGCTCTCGCCGCCCGTGGGCCGCCAGCCAAAGGGATCGCGATTTTTTGCGGCGACGCCCTCGGGGTCGATCGTCGCCAGTTCGCTCTGAAGCTGGCCTTCCCAGTGGCCGTAATGCAGTTCCTTGAGGTCGCCGTCCCGGCGGAACGCGTCCACAGAAAGCCCGAGAGACGCGCGCAGAATGGTCATGGTCTCGACCGCGCGCGACAAGGGACTGGCAACGAACTCGGCGTCTTTGAGCTGGCCGAGGTAGGGCTTCAGAATGTAGCCATTGCGCTGGGCTTGAGCGCGGCCCGTATCGTTCAGAGGAATATCGCGTTGGCCTTGGTAGCGCTGTTCGCGATTCCAATCCGTTTCGCCATGGCGGATGAGATAAAGCGCGATCCCCGGCTTCAACCGAGCCTTCGGAATGTCGCGTGCGTTCAAGCGCCGTCGCCTTTGACGACCGAGATGTCGGGCGCGTCCTCGTTTTTCATGCCTTGGACGTGGTAGCCGCTATCGACGTGATGGATTTCGCCCGTCACTCCGCGCGACAGGTCGGACAAGAGATAAAGGCCGGCGCCGCCGACGTCCTCGATGGTGACCGTGCGCCGCAAGGGCGAATTGTATTCGTTCCAGCGCAGGATATAGCGGAAATCGGATATGCCGGAGGCTGCAAGCGTCTTGATGGGGCCGGCCGATATGGCATTTACGCGGATGTTGTTCTTGCCGAGGTCGGAGGCGAGGTAGCGGACGCTTGCTTCAAGGGCCGCCTTGGCGACGCCCATGACGTTGTAGTGCGGCATGACCTTTTCGGCGCCGTAGTAGGTCAGCGTCAGCATAGAGCCGCCGTTGGTCATGAGCTTCTCGGCGCGCTGGGCGAGCGCGGTAAACGAGTAGCAAGAGATCAGTAGGCTCTGGGTGAAATTCTTTTCAGATGTGTCGACGTAGCGCCCGTCGAGCTCGTTCTTGTCGGCAAAGGCGATGGCGTGGACTAGGAAATCGAGACGGCCCCAGTCCTTAGCAAGCGTTGCGAAGACCGCGTCCATTGAGGCGGTGTCGGTGACATCGCAGGGGAGCACGTGCTTTGAGCCAATCTCGGCCGCGAGCGGCTCGACCCGCTTTTTCAAGGCGTCGCCCTGATAGGTAAAGGCAATTTCGGCTCCCTGGGCGGCACACGCCTTGGCGATGCCCCAAGCGATGGACCGGTTGTTGGCGACGCCCATGACCAGGCCACGCTTTCCGGCCATCAGGGTGCCGGTTGGAACGCCCGCGTGTGCCTCTATTGCCGTCATCGGCCCTCGACCTTTGGTTGTAAGCTGCCGGGCTTGAACCCGGCGCGCATCCTACACAAACGGCGGCTCTGGTCCAGTTGGCAACAGGGCGCGCTAAAGGGTCAAAGCGGCGCAACCCGGAAAACGCAAAGTCGGGCGAAATTCTCGCGATTTTCGAGCGTTACCCGGCGCTTGCGCGGGTCTTAGCCGTCGAGTTCCCACCCGCCCGTCGCCAGGCGGCAAGCGATCGCTTCGGTCTTCTTGGTTTCAGTCGTGCCGTTGAGCACGACAAGGATGTGACGGCAGACGTGGCCGCGGTGATCCTTGAAAGAGGCGGTTGGGCGCACAATGCCCGACAGGCGGCCGTGGCTGCGGTGCCAGACATAGCTTGAGCCGTCCGCAACTTGGGTCAGAGCCAGTTGCACGCTCTCAAGCACGGCCAATTCGTCGGACGCGTCGAGCGGGGCTTGAATTCCGGCAAATTTTGGCTTGCTGGAGGATTTACCGGCTGAATCGGGGCAGCTGCAACTTGGTGGCGCGCCCGCCTTTGCATCGGTTGCCATTGCCTCGCCGGCTTGAGCGAAATCGGCCGATACGAAGATGGCGGCGACGAGTGCAAACGCAGTGCTGCCGGCCGCTAAAAGCGGGAAAAACGAATGATCAGAACGCATGGATGCTACACTCACTGAACTGGGACGCTACATTCCGCGACAGGCGGAGGACAATGACCCCCGCGACTGGCGGAAGACCAGCGAAGTGTGCCCCACTATGGTTAAGGCGCGCTAAATGGCCGTCCCACGGGGTTCGATTCCTGACATACACTCGGGCAAACTTAAGAATGGAGTGGCCCGAACATGGCGGCGGACGCTGACGAGATGGCAGACAACGAGTTTGCAAGAGGCGAAGCCGGATTTCTCCGGGAGGACGATCCATTCGCATTATTTGGCGAATGGCTGTCGGCCGCCGGAAGATCCGAACCGAACGATCCCAACGCGATGGCGCTCGCAACGGTCGATGGCGACGGGCTCCCGAATGTCCGCATGGTCCTATTGAAAGGGCTAGATGGGGCAAACGCCCAGGAGCGCGGCTTTGTTTTTTATACCAATTACGAAAGCGCGAAGGGCCGCGAGTTACTCGGTAGTAAAAAGGCGGCGCTGTGCTTTCACTGGAAAAGCCTGGAGCGCTCGGTGCGCGTGCGCGGGCTCGTGGCGTGCGTCGCAAATTCGGAAGCGGACGAGTACTTTCAATCTCGCCCGCGCCTCAGCCGGATAGGCGCGTGGGCGTCGGATCAATCGCGCCCGCTCGAAGGACGGTTCGCGCTCGAAGCGGCGGTTGCCAAATACACCGCGAAGTTTGCCGTTGGCGAGATTCCGAGGCCTCCCCACTGGTCGGGGTTTCGCGTGACGCCACTCGCAATCGAATTCTGGATGAGCCGGCCGTTCCGCTTGCACGATCGAGTGCTTTTCGAGCGCGCCGGCACAGGGCAAGGCTGGGCCAAATCGCGGCTTTTCCCGTGATATCTTGGAGAAGCGCGGCCGGTCCGTCTTTTTGACTGAATTCGCGTTAGAATCGGCTAAGCGACGCGAGAAATTCCTGATAAGTGCTGCGGTTCAAGACGAATAGAATTGATGAGCGCCCCGTGAACGCAATGACCCGCATCGAATATGCAGCCGATCAGGAGCCGTCGTTCTTGGCGCGCTGGGCCAGCAGAATTGCGATTTTCTGCGCCGCACTCTTAGTTGTCGCCCTGTTCCTGCACCGGCTATTCGCGCTTTCGACGCCTGTAGCCTTGAATATGGCGACGGCGGTGTTTGCGGGTGCGGCCCTGGTGCTTGTGATGGCGTTGATTGCGGGTATCGATATTTGGATTACGGGACGGCAAGGTACGGCACGTATCGTGTCCGGCGCGGTTGTGGCGCTTGCCCTTCTGGCAATTCCATTGTCACTTTGGGTCATCAGTTGGGAATGGCCGGCGATCAACGATATCTCGACCGACACGGCACGCCCCCCGCAGTTTACGGAAATTTCCAAGCTGCGCGAGGCGGGCAGCAATACGGCCGAATATCCAGGCGACGCCTTCGCGGCGCTGCAGAAAACGAGTTATCCGGATTTGAAACCGCTTATCGTCGATAGGCCGGCGGACGAAGCCTTTGAAATCGTTTTGCAGGCGCTGGGAAAGCTGCGACTGAAGACGCTGAGCGAAGTGCCGCCTTCTGCTTCAAATGACGGCGCAGGGTCGATTGAATTTTCAGATCATACGCTCATCCTCGGCTTTGTTGACGATGTTTCCGTTCGTATCGCGGGCGAAGGCCCAGGTGAAACGAATGCGGCCCGCATCGATGTTCGCAGTGCCTCGCGGTTTGGGCGTCACGATTTCGGGCATAACGCGGCGCGTGTGCGGCTCATCTTGAATGAGATCGTTGGCCGTCTCGAAGCGACCGTGCCAAGCGGCGGCAAAAAACCGGCCGTAAGCTCGCAGAAAGACGGCAAAGCTTTGATCAAACGGCCTGCAGCGCGCGATCGGCCGTCAGCGGGTGAGCGCTCGAAATCAAACCCTTCTCGATCAAAAACTCGACGTGCGCCTGAACCGTTAGAGTAGCGGCGGGGATGAGTTCGGGGGCAATGCCCTGATAGATCTCGGGCACGATGCGGCGGATGCTTCCCGCTCCGTCCTTCAAGGCTTTGAGGATTGCCTGCTCGCGCCAGCGCCGGTGCAAGAGGTAAGCTTTAACGGTGCGCTGGGGGTCTTCGAGCCGCCCGCCGTGCCCGGGCAAAAATACCGTATCGTTGCGGTCGAGCAGGATTTCGAGACTGCGGATGTAATCCGACATGCGCCCTTCGGGCGGTGCGACGACGGACGTATTCCAGGCCATGACGTGATCGCCGGAGAACACGACGTCGCGGCCTTCGAGTGCAAACGACAAATGGTCGGGTGCGTGACCGGGCGTGTGGATGGCGGTTAGCGCCCAATCGCGGCCTTCGATCACTTCTCCGCCGCCGAGGTGGACGTCGGGATTGAATTCGAGATCGACGAAGGCACGGCCGCCGGGCGTTTGTTCAACCGGAATGATGTCGCTTGGCGGGCGCTTGAATGCGTAGACGTGCGCACCCGTCGCGGCCTTCAGCGCGGCAGTACCATCGACATGATCGCGGTGCGCGTGCGTTGTGAAAATGTGCGTGATGGGACGATGGCCCGCAGCTTTGAGAAGTGCTTCGAGGTGCTGGGTGTCATCGGGGCCGGGATCGATAATGGCCAAGGCGGTCGAACCGACGAGATACGTGTTTGTACCTTTGAAGGTGAAGGGGCTTGGATTGTTGGCGACGATACGCACGATGCCGGGGCCCATGGGGGCCGGCTCGCCGTAAGCAAAGGACATGCCGGTTTTGAATGAGAGGCCGTCCATGCCGGAATCCACCCAACGTATTCAGCCCGAATACCGGAAGGGCCAATTCCGGACCCAGCTTGGTCTCGCCGAAATCGTGGCCTCGCCGAAATCAAAAATTGGTCGGAGCGAGAGGATTTGAACCTCCGACCCCTTGCTCCCGAAGCAAGTGCGCTACCAGGCTGCGCTACGCTCCGCCCGACCTTTCAGCCTATCGTTTTTGATTGGCTTATCGCCTGCTGTGACGACCGAGGGGCGGCCGCAGGCGAGGCGGCTTTATAGCTGCGACACCTGCTGCCCGCAAGCGCCGATAAGGCGATGGGGTCAAGAACCCCATCTCGCGCACTTTTTGATGCAACTTCAGTGATTATCGGGGATTTTCGGGAAAGCGGATTTGGTCGCAGGGAGATATCGATGGCGCCATTGCCCGGGCAGCGGGGACTGACTATGGTGCGCCCCGACTGCTTCGGCATTTTGAAGACTCGCGAAGCGGGTATTGGGGCGTAGCCAAGTGGTAAGGCAACGGATTTTGATTCCGTCATGCGAAGGTTCGAACCCTTCCGCCCCAGCCAACATCATTAAGGCGCTCGTTAGGTCCCGTAGGTTTTAGTTGTTCATTTGCGGGAATCTTGCGCGAGTTCGTTCCAACTTTACGCCGCAGCATGACGAGTTGATATGGTAATCCCCCCGTTAAAAACGGGGGGATTACCACCCCGCGACACGGGTTTTTAGGGACGAGAGGACTTTCATGCCCATGAAGTGGCGACTTGCCGCCGGCGCATTCCTCGTTGCCGGATTGACTTTCGCGGGCGGTGTCGAGACTACGGCTGTACTCGCGGCTCTCGTTTTGGCTCTCTTGCTCATACTATTACTCGATTGGAAACTTGTCAGGGCGGCCTCGGGACCGCCTTTGTGGCCCGCATCGACTCATTCGAGCGCCGCCGACACTTCACAAGACATCGTGGCTATCGTCGATGCGCTGAAGCTTCCAGCCATATTACTGGACAAACTACTCGCGGTCCGAGCCAAAAACTCTGCCGCAAGCGAATTGTTTCCGCAGTTGAGGGTGGGCGAACCGCTTTCGCCTGCAGTGCGGAACCCCGAGCTGTTCCGCACGGCGGAAGACGTCCTGAAGTTCAAAATCAGCCGGTCTGTCGAAATTCTCAATCGGTTTCCCGATCGTACGCTTCTCGCAACTCTCATTCCCTTGAAGCTGGTACATGCCAGACTGAATGGGGTTAGCCAAAATGGCGAAAACTATCTATTGCTCCAAGTTGCCGACTTGACCGAGCAAACCCAATTGGCGCAAATGCGTTCGGATTTCATTGCCAATGCGAGCCATGAACTGAGAACGCCGTTAGCCTCGCTTCGGGGCTTCATCGACACCCTCCGTGGTGCCGCCAGATACGATACCGAAGCCCAAGAGAGATTCTTGGGAATAATGGACGAGCAAGCATTGCGCATGACGCGCATACTCGACGATCTCTTGTCGCTAAGCCGGATCGAAATGCGCACTCACTTGTTGCCCGATTCGGTTGTCGATCTCGATACAACGGTTTCTGCGGTCGTTCGCGGCTTGGAGCCGCTTGCCAGGGACGCAAAGATTTCGATTAATGTCGTGGACGAAGCCGTGCCGGCTCTCGTCGGAGGCGATCGTCACGAACTCGAGCAAGTGTTCCGCAATCTCATCCAGAACGCTATTAAGTATGGCCGGGAAGGCGGAAAGGTCGATGTTTCGCTCAAGAGAGTTCAGGCATCGGGTTCGCGGCGGGAACGTATTTCGGTGAGCGTCATGGACGACGGTCCAGGAATCTCCGAAGAGCATCTGCCCCGTCTGACAGAACGGTTCTACAGAGTAGACACATTTGCCAGCCGGCAGCGCGGCGGCACGGGCTTGGGACTTGCGATTGTAAAACACATCATTATGCGTCACCGCGGAGAACTCGACATTGCATCCGATCTGGGTGTGGGGTCCACATTCACTGTGACGCTCGAGGCAGCGTCGATTGCGAACAAGTCTGTCGAGACCGTCCAGTCGCTTGCCCCGCCGCAATAAAAAAACACATATAAATCAATATGTTAAACTGTCACAAAAGTTTTATGCACGGCCGCTAGAAGTCCCCCGGGCGCAATGGATGGTTGGAAGGCGCTCTTCCAGCCGGCATCCGCAACCGGGGAGCATTAGAGGCCTATGAAGAACGCAGTAAAACTAGCCGCTGCACTTGCTGCCGCGACGTCAGCCATGTCGACCATGGCCGTCGCGCGCGACCAGATCCGCGTCGTCGGTTCATCGACCGTCTATCCGTTCACCACCGCAGTCGCGGAGCAATTTGGCAAGGCCAACGGCGGCAAGACGCCGATTGTCGAGTCGACCGGTACCGGCGGCGGCATGAAGATTTTCTGCGAGGGTGTCGGCCAAGACAAGGCTGATGCAACCAATGCGTCTCGCCGCATGAAGAAAGCCGAATTCGAGCTCTGTCAGAAGGGCGGCGTGAAGGACATCGTCGAGATCAAGGTTGGCATCGACGGATTGACGATCGCACAATCGAAAGAGGGCGGCGCCATCAAGCTGACGCGCAAACAAGTCTTCCAAGCGCTCGCCGAGCAAGTGCCCGACAAGGACGGCAAGCTCGTTACGAACCCCTACAAGAACTGGTCCGAAATCGACCCGTCGCTACCCAACGTCAAGATCGAAGTCCTCGGCCCACCGCCGACGTCGGGTACGCGCGACAGCTTCCATGAACTGTTCATGGAAAAGGGTGCCGAGGAATTCGACTCGCTCAAAGCCATGAAGAAGGCCGACGAAGAGAAGAAGACGAAAGACTTCGAAAAGGTCTGGAAGTCGGTCCGCAAAGACGGCGCTTATGTCGAAGCGGGCGAGAACGACAACGTAATCGTTCAGAAACTCGACGGAAACAAAAACGCTTTCGGCATCTTCGGATTTTCGTTTCTTGAGGAAAATGCCGCGAAATTGAAAGGCGTTTCCATCGACGGTGTCGATCCAACCTATGAGAACATTTCGGCGGGCAAGTATAAAGGCGCACGCGATCTGTACGTGTATGTCAAGAAGCAGCACGTCGGCGTGATCCCGGGCCTCGAAAAGTTCGTTGCCGAGTATGTGTCGGCCAAGGCGTCCGGCGAGGACGGTTATCTGGCTCAGAAGGGTCTTGTTCCGCTTCCGAAAGCCGTGATGGAAAAAGTTGCGAGCGCCGCGAATGCCATGGAAGTCATGAAAGGCGATGACTTGAAGTAAGTTGTGTGTCTTTCTGCGATCTGCGGCCGTGCCCCGGCTTGTCCGTTGTGCGGCCGCAGTGCAAATTCAGGGCGATGCGGCATTCCCCCTTATCTAAGTGCTTCTCGCACCGGCCGTCTGGAGATGAGGACGATGACAACTTGGTACATCGTTATGACGCTGCTGCTGACGAGTGCGGCGTTCTATGTGAGCCGCCGCCAGGCCATTTTTGTTGCAGGCACTAGGCTATCGGATCTCCATTCGCTCCCAATATATCATGGGTTGCTTGCGTCGGCGCTGGCACTGCTTTCGATGCTGGCGGTGTTGGCTATCGGCTTGCCCCTGGCGAACCGGTATGCCGAACACTCGGCGGTCTCGAAGTTTTCCGATGCGAGCGACCCGCTGCAGCGAAGCGCACTAATGCGCGACGTGCAAAATGTTGTGACCGGTCAGCATTCGGGTGAAATTGCAGTCGAGACCCAGGCCGCCGCCGCCGCCTATTCCGCTGCGATTACTCTTGGAGAGCGAATTGTACTCGGCGCCGGGCTCCTAATTGGTGCTGCGGCAGCGTACTTCGGCTTCGGCCGCATATCGGTCCGGTTCAGGGCTCGCAATGCTTTCGAAAAGATCGTAAGCGGCGTTCTTCTGGCATGTGCGGCCATTGCCGCTCTGACTACCCTTGGAATCCTCTTTTCCGTAGCGGGCGAAACCTACCGGTTCTTTTTCGATCCGCACATCACGGGGAAACCCGGCGTCTTCGACTTCTTGTTCGGGACCGAATGGAATCCACAGGCCGCGATGCGCGCCGATCAAGGTGAGATTTCCACGGCGTACGGGTTTGTGCCTCTTCTGGTTGGCACGCTCCTCATTACAGTTATCGCGATAATGGTTGCGGGGCCGCTGGGTCTTTTCTCTGCAATCTATCTGGCAGAATACGCAAGCCCGAACGTGCGCGGCGCGCTTAAGCCACTTTTAGAGATACTTGCCGGTATTCCGACCGTCGTGTTGGGCTTTTTTGCTGCGTTGACGGTCGCGCCGCTCATTCGCGGCTGGGGCGAAACTTTCGGGCTGAACGTTGCCTCGGAGAGCGCGCTAGCTGCTGGCGTCGTAATGGGAATGATGATCATTCCTTTCATTTCCTCGCTCTCCGACGATGTGATCAATGCGGTGCCGCAGTCGCTGCGAGACGGATCTTACGCGCTCGGGGCAACAAGAGCGGAAACGATCCGGCAAGTGATACTGCCCGCAGCACTTCCAGGCATCGTTGCCGCCTTCATGCTCGCGATCAGCCGCGCCATCGGAGAGACGATGATCGTCGTCATGGCTGCGGGTCTCGCTGCAAACTTGACACTCAATCCGCTGGACGCCGTGACGACGATAACGGTTCAAATTAAGACTATTCTTGTCGGCGACCAGGAATTCGACAGCGCCAAGACGCTTGCGGCCTTTGCCCTCGGCTTCGTGCTGTTCTTCATAACGCTTCTGCTGAACTACATCGCACTCAGAATCGTGAACAAGTACCGGGAACAGTATGACTGAGATAATACAGCTTCGGCCCGGGCAGCCGGGCAGACCAACGCAAGCGCCGGTTCGGGCGGACGTGAAAGCGCGGCTTCGGGCCCGCCATCGCGGCAACGCCAGGTATCGTGCTTATGGCCTCTCCGCGTTGGTGCTCGCGTCGCTTTTTCTGATCGTGCTCATCGCCGATATCGTTGTGAAAGGCGCGCCTGCATTTGTCGCGCATCGGTTAATGCTCGACGTGCAGTTAAAAGCCGACGTCATCGACCCCCAAGGCAAGCGGGATAGAAGCACACTCCTCGCCGCAGACTACATGGCTCTCGCTCGCGAGGCGCTTGCTTCCGCAGTTCCAGGGGTCGAAGGGCGGGTTGCCAAGAAGCAGCTCAACGATCTTTTGAGCAGTGGTGCGGCCGACGACCTGCGAGACATGGTCGTTGCCAACCCCAAACTCATCGGATCAACGCCTTCTGTGCCCCTCCTTCTCTCCGATACGGCAGATTTGTACTACAAGGGCGATGGAACGGCCGTTGTACAAGGACCCTTGGCAAGAGGCATCGCGACACCAAGCGGCACGTCTGGGGAAATAACGATCCTGTCGAGTTCCAACGACTTCGCTGGACAACTCGTCGATGCGAAGATGGCCCTTTTGGCGCGGGCCGCAGCCAACCGGGCGGAAGCTCAGCGCATTGGCAAGTTGAAGTACGAGGGCGCGCCGGAGCGGGTGGCCGAGTTGGAAAAATCGGCCCTCGAACTCGAACAACGCGGCTCGGCACCGGCCGAAGAAGAAGTTCTCGACGCCAACTTGCCGAGTATGCTCGTTGCGCTCAACGGCGGCTTGGTGAAGATCGCGAAATTCGGGAACTCGTCGGCAACGGGCGAAGTTCTTGTCCCATTATCATCTTCAGAAGATGCGAAGCCCGGATCGTGGCGCTTCATAACTTACACGACAGCGGAGGCAATTCGAAACGTTTCCGACCGGTCGGTCGCCTTTCTGGAGAAATTAAAGTCGGCCGGAAAAGTCGATAAGGCTTTTAACTGGCGCTTCTTTACAGCCGGCGATAGCCGCGAGCCCGAATTGGCGGGGATCAGAGGCGCTATTGTGGGGTCGATCCTGACGCTTCTTGTAACAATCCTGACAGCACTGCCGATCGGCGTGCTCGCAGCGGTCTACCTCGAAAAGTTTGCGCCGAAGAACTGGTTTACGGATCTCATCGAAATCAACATCAACAACTTGGCCGCCGTCCCATCGATCGTGTTCGGGCTTCTTGGGCTGGCAATTTTCTTGAATTTTTTCGGTATGCCCAGGTCCGCCCCACTCGTCGGCGGCTTGGTCCTCGCACTCCTTGTTCTTCCTACAATTATCATCGCCACTCGGGCCGCTCTCAAGGCCGTGCCGCCATCCATCGAAGAGGCGGCACTCGGCGTCGGGGCCTCGAAGCAGCAAGCGATTTTCCATCACGTTCTGCCGCTCGCCATGCCAGGTATCATGACCGGTGCGATCATAGGAATGGCGCATGCTCTTGGCGAGACGGCCCCACTCCTCATGATCGGCATGATTGCATTTATTGTGGACGTGCCAAAAGGCCTAACGGAAAGTGCCACTGTGCTGCCTGTGCAAATCTACCTGTGGTCGGATTTGCCGGAACCCGCGTTCCAAGCCAAGACGGCTGCAGCAATTTTGGTGCTCCTAGCGGTGCTCTTCGTCATGAACGGAACTGCTATTTGGCTCAGAAAGAAATTCGAGAGGCGCTGGTAATGCTGAATGCGGAGGTTTCCATGGACATGTCGCTCATCCCCGAAATGAAAATGCTAAACGGTCAATCTGGGACGCCGGCGATCAAGGTCGAGGCGCGGGGAGTAGATGTCTATTACGGCGAAAAACACGCACTCAAGAATGTGAGCGTCGATATACCAGAACGCTCTGTAATGTCTTTTATTGGGCCGTCGGGCTGCGGCAAGTCGACGTTTCTGCGCTGTATCAATCGAATGAACGACACGGTTTCATCGTGCCGGGTCACCGGACGAATCACCATCGATGGCGCAGACATATACGACCCGGATGTCGATCCGGTGGAGCTGCGGTCGCGCGTCGGCATGGTGTTCCAAAAGCCCAATCCCTTTCCGAAGTCGATTTACGAGAACGTTGCTTACGGGCCGCGCATTCACGCCAAGGCGGCAAACAAGACGGAGCTGGACGAGATCGTCGAACGTAGTTTGAAAAGAGCTAGCCTTTGGCCGGAGGTCAAAGACCGGCTTTCCGATTCCGGGACAAGCCTATCGGGCGGACAGCAGCAGCGCCTGTGCATCGCGCGCGCAATTGCAGTCGATCCCAATATCATCCTCATGGATGAGCCATGCTCGTCACTTGATCCGATAGCGACAGCGCGTATCGAGGAACTTATGGAAGAGTTGCGCGATAGTTATACGATCGTCATCGTTACGCACTCGATGCAGCAGGCTGCGCGCGTCTCGCAGAGGACCGCATTTTTTCATATGGGGTCGTTGGTAGAGCAAGGTGAAACTAAAAAGATATTTACCAACCCCGTGGATCAGAGAACCCAGGATTACATCACAGGCCGCTTTGGTTGATCGCGCCGGAGCAATTTGCCCGTTAGATTGGAGATTAGAATGCCCCACCAGCACATCGTAAAGTCGTACGAGGCTGAGCTTTCTCAGCTCGACGCAAAGATTGGGCACATGGGTGGACTTGCCGAGCAAATTCTTGGCGAGGCCTTTGCTTCTCTGGAACAGCGCAATCCGCAACGGGCGGAACTGGCCGTTGCCAGCGATCACACGATCGACCAGCTTCAGTTGGAACTTGAAGAGCAAGTAATCACGATGATCGCGCGGCGCCAGCCGATGGCGAACGATTTGCGGCAAGTTATGGCTGTGCTCAAGGTCGTAGGCGACCTCGAGCGAATCGGCGATTTGGCCAAGAATATCGGAAAACGGGCGCAAGCGACCGCGAGCGAGAATCACCCTCGTGCACTTGTGACCGGCCTGAGGCACATGGTGGATTTGGCGCTGCGGCAACTCAAAGACGTTCTCGATGCCTTTGCGACGCGCGACGCGGAAAAGGCTCTCGACGTCTGGAACAACGACGAACGAATTGACGCGCTTTACAACTCCGTTTTTCGAGAACTCCTAACTTACATGATGGAAGACCCGCGCAACATCGGGCTGTGCACGCATCTCCTTTTCATTGCAAAGAATGTGGAAAGGATCGGCGACCACACGACCAATATAGCCGAAACCGTCACCTATCTCGCGCAGGGCGCATTTCCCCACGGCGAGCGCCCCAAGAACGATCAAACGAGCACGACGATGGTTACGCAGCCTGGCATACCGGAGGCGGGATAAGAGAATGCCAGCAAAAGTCGTTATCGTCGAAGACGAAGATCCGATCATCACTTTATTGACTTACAACCTTGAACGAGCCGGATTTACCGTTGTTTCGACCAAGTCTGGAAGCGACGCGGCGCTCCTTATTGAAGAGCAGCAGCCCGATCTCGTAATTCTGGATTGGATGCTTCCCGGATTGGCAGGGATCGAAGTTTGCCGGCAGGTTCGCTCACGTGCGAAGATAAAGTCGGTGCCGATCATCATGCTGACCGCGCGCGGCGAGGAGGGGGACAAGGTTCGGGGGCTTTCAGTCGGAGCCGACGATTACGTGGTCAAGCCGTTCTCCGTTTCGGAACTGATGGCACGCGTCAAAAGCCTTCTCAGACGGTCTTCTCCGGAGCGCATTGCGGAAACACTCGATGGCAACGGCATTCTTATGGATCGCGCGGCGCACCGCGTTACGCGCACCGGCAGGCCGCTTCTGCTCGGCCCTACCGAGTACCGGATGCTAGAGCTGTTCATGGAGAGCGCTGGACGCGTATTAAGCCGCTCCCAACTTCTCGATGGTGTCTGGGGCAATACGTCGGAAGTCGACGAACGCACCGTGGACGTTCACGTTGGCCGGTTGCGCAAGGCCATCGTGCGCGGCAGCGAACCAGATCCCATAAGAACGGTTCGCGGCGCGGGCTATGTGTTCGATAAGGAGCCGGTCCAGGAGTAAAACCTTCAGTCACATGGGCTTCAGTCACATGGGCAATGACTTGCACGCCCGGCGTCTCGGCACCCAGCTGTCATTTGAATCCGGGAACTGACGGTCTAGGGGGGATTACCCATTGACGCCTAGAGAGGCGCGCACGCGGGCCAGCATGCCCTGCCGGTCCCGCCGGGCGTCGAGGGCTTCGTCCATGGACACTTCGACAAAACGAACGGGTGTGTTTGGCTGCAATTGGCCGATGAGGTCCATATCCGCCGAAATCACGGTGCCGATCATGAAGTAACCGCCGCCCGATACGGCGTCGCGATGCAGAACAATGGGTTCCGTGCCGCCCGGCACTTGGATCGAGCCGTAGGGGTAGCAGGCGTCAACAATGTTCGACGGATCCGAGCCCGCCCCGAACGGCTGTTCGCGCGGGGTGAAGGCGAGGGGCGACCCGCCGCGAAAGCGATAGCCAATGCGATCGGCTTCGGGGGCGACTTTCCATGTGTCGCTGTAGAATGCGCACACAGACTCCTGTGTGATGCGATGATTGTAAAGGCCGGGCAGTGTGCGGAGTTGAGCGGGGTTCGAGGGACCGCGGCGCAGCGGTGTCGATACGGTCAAAACGCCGCTCGAGGCCAATGCCTTGCCGATTGGGAGTTGATCGCCCGCCTGCAGTTTGCGGCCCATGTGCCCGCCGAGAGCGCCGAGCGCATAGGTCGAGCGGCTGCCAAGTACGACCGGCACGTCTATGCCGCCGGATATGGCGATGTAGGCGCGCGCGCCGCTCTTGATCACGCCGAATGAAAGCTTTTGCCCGCTCCGCACCTGGAACGAAGTCCAAGTGGGCTGCGGAACGCCATCGACTTTGGGTTCCAACTCCGCGCCCGTCACGGCAACGAGCGCGGCTTGCACGAACTCGAGATCAGGTCCCGTGAACACGGCTTCCAAGACGGCCGCGTCTTCAGTGTTGCCAACGAGCATGTTTGCGCATCGCAGCGCGAAGCGGTCCATGCCGCCCGAAAGCGGAATGCCGATGTGGTAATAGCCGGGCCGGCCGAGATCCTGGACGGTAGTCGCAAGGCCGGGGCTCACGACATGAATGGCCATGTTGCTAGTGACCATGTCTTTAGTGACCAAGTCTTCAGCGACCATGGAGAACCCCGTCGAGCTTGCGATTGTACGCGTCGATATCGCGATTGAAATCTGGAAGCGAGAAAGTGACGTCGCGGATCAGCGGCACGAAACGCCCGGCATCGACGTCGGCAACGGTCGCGTCATACGCCTCGCGTTCGATAGGCTTCCACTTGACGATGTCGCCGGGCTTAAAGAGACACATGAAGTCGCGGAGATAACTGACGGTCTGGGCCGGATCGTAGATCGGCATGGGCGTGATGCCGAACATCTGGTAGCCGCCCGCGCCGCGCACCGAATAGATGCAGCCAAAGCATCCGCCATGGCCGACAGTGAGCTTGGGCGTATCGGTGCGGGGGCGAAGGTACTTCGGTACTTGGATCTGGCGCTGCTTATCGACCATTTGATAGAGGAATGGCAACCCGGCGACGAAACCGACCATGGAGACGAACCAAGGCGCGCTGGAGTGTGCCGCGATGAAACCTTCGATGCCATCGAGGCTATTTATGCGCGCAGCATAGGCGATGTCGGTGCTCCCAGGGTCTTGATGGCGCTCGCGAAAGCGCATCAGGGTCTCGTGTGTCCAAGGGTCATTGTAAAAAACGGGAATTTCTATGATGCGAGTTTTAATTACGGGTTCCGAGCGCGCGGCGGCATTCTCAAGCGATTTCAGTTCGGCGAGTAGGTCGCCCGGATTGATTTGGTCTGGGTCGAACTTGATCTGGAAAGAGGCATTCGCCGGGCAAATCTCGGCGATGCCGCGGATCCGGCTGTCGCGAACGGCATTGGTCATCGATAGCCCTTTGAAGAAGGCTTCAAGAGACATGGCTTCATCGACCTCGACGAAGATGTGCTCGTCTCCACCGTATGAGTACCGCGTCTGCATGGTCATTTGGCCTTCCCGCTTTTCAGCATTGCACCTTTCAAGCTTCGAGCTCAGCGTATGGTTCGCCGGGCATGACTTCTCCTTCGTGGTTGACAAGGTAGCGGACCAGGCGCCCGGCGGCGTCGGCTCGCACCTCGTTGAAGGATTTCATCACTTCGATGAGCCCGATGACTTCGCCCGCGGATACATGATCGCCAGGCGTTTTGAACGGCGGCGAATCCGGCGAAGCGCGATGATAGAAAATTCCGGGGAGCGGGGAGAGAAGTTGCGTAATCGCCATGATTTCGGGCTCCGCGCCGGTTCTCAGATATAAGGGGTAATGGCTTGCCGGATGGCACGTGCAATGTTGAGTGCGTTCGGGGTATCGGAGTGTACGCAAATAGTTTCAGCCTTTACGGCGATGTCCTTGCCGCCGGTGCTTCGCACCTTGCCTTCGCGAATAGCGCGCACGCATTTGTCTGCCGCAGCCGATGGGTCTTTGGCTTCGTGCTCGCGGGTAATGATGAGGCCGCCGTCGTCGTTGTAATCGAGGTCCGCGAAGTATTCGGCGATGAAACCGCTTCTTGGGAGTTCATGTCCGCTCGCGCCGTAGACCTTCTCGTGCCACGTGCCGCTCATGCCAAGAACGGGAACTTTAAATATCGCAGCCGCGGCGGCGACGGCATGCGCCATTTCCTCCGAGCGCGCCGCCATGCCGTAAAGCGAACCGTGGGGCTTCAAGTGGTTCAAAGTCATACCTTCGGCGTCGAGAAATCCTTTGAGCGCGCCGACTTGATAGATGATGCAGTTTTTCAGTTCTTCGCGCGAGATTTTCATTTCCCGGCGGCCGAAGCCTTGAAGGTCCGGCAACGACGGATGGGCGCCAACGCGCACGCGGTGCTGTTTGGCGAGGCGGACCGTCTTCGCCATGTGATTGAAGTCGGAGGCGTGAAATCCGCAGGCGACGTTGGCGAGATGGATGAGCGGCATCAGGGCCGCGTCGTCCCCCATTTTGTAGAGACCAAAGCTCTCGCCCATATCGCAGTTGAGTGTAATACCCATTAGGCCATTGTAGGTCGGGCCGAACCCACTTGTGAAGCCCGACAATCGTGTCCGGCTCTGCCGGGCTTTGCAAGGGAGGGCTCAGCCCGGCCTACGCGCAGCCTTGAGCCGGGCGAAATCATCGCCTGCGTGGTGGCTTGAGCGCGTCAGCGGGCTTGCCGAGACCAGCAGAAAGCCCTTTGACTGGGCGATCGCCTCATAGGCCTTGAAGTCTTCGGGTGTGATGAAGCTTTTGACCGCCGCGTGTTTGCGGGTCGGCTGCAGGTATTGGCCGATGGTCAGGAAATCGACGTTTGCCGATCTGAGATCATCCATCACTTGGAGTACCTCATCGCGCATTTCTCCAAGGCCAACCATGATGCCCGACTTGGTGAACATGTTGGGGTCGAGTTCCTTGACGCGCTGGAGTAAGCGGAGCGAGTGGAAATAGCGGGCGCCCGGACGGATGCGCAGGTAAAGCCCGGGTACGGTTTCGAGATTGTGGTTGAAGACATCGGGCTGGGCTTCGACGACCCTTTCCAGCGCGCCGTCCTTGCGCAGGAAGTCGGGAGTGAGGATTTCAATTGTCGCCGAAGGCGCTTCGCGCCGTATGGCCCGGATCACGGCCGCGAAATGCGACGCGCCTCCGTCTTCCAGATCGTCCCGGTCGACGGACGTGATGACGATGTGCGCGAGACCAAGCTTGGCCACGGCGGATGCAACGCGGTCCGGCTCGCTTCGGTCGAGGGCGCGAGGTATGCCGGTCTTGACGTTGCAAAACGAGCACGCGCGCGTGCAGGTGTCGCCCATAATCATCATGGTGGCATGGCGGCTCGACCAGCACTCGCCAATGTTGGGGCAGCTTGCCTCCTCGCACACCGTGTGCAGGCCGTGCTCGCGCACGATTCCAAGTGTCTCGTTATAAACGGGCGAGGTCGGCGCCCGGACGCGTATCCAATGCGGCTTTTCAAGTACGGCAGTATCGGGTCTGTGCGCCTTTTCCGGATGGCGTACGGGGCGTTCGATGTCCTGTACCGGCTCCGAACTGCGATTGTCGATCAAGGTGACCATGGAAGCCTATTTCTTGGAGGATAATCATTCAGAACCATAGATATGGCGGTTGCGACCTCGCCGTGCAAGCCGGACAATCGGCTGCCGAGACAACTTGATCCAACGAAAAAGGGCCGCCCGGAGGCAGCCCTTTCGAAGTTCAAAAGAAAACACCGGCCGCCCGACGGGAGTCGAAGGCGGCCGGTGTCTTCTTGAAGTCAATCCGGTGCGGTTGTCCACACCGGGCCTTAAGTCTTAGTAGAAGATGACAGCGCCAGCGAGGAACATGTCAACGTCGTCTGCCGAGAGAGCAACGCCATTCTTCGTGAAGTCAAGTTCGTGGTGGCGATACTTGACCCAGAGCGACATAGCGGCAGCATCGATTTCCTGCAC
>JANMNH010000063.1:0-6075 GCA_031373745.1 Hyphomicrobium sp.
ACCCCCACCCCCGACCCCTCCCCACAAGGGGGAGGGGAGTCACAGCGCTACTCCCCCATGCTCGGGAAAGCCGGACAGTCACAGCATCGAATGCACTCGCAAAGATTCAAGCCTTGGCGCCGAAGGGCCAGCCGCCGCTGGAGCGTTCCGGTCTCGCGTGCATAGCTTGCGATTTGGTGGCCGTAATGATGGGCTGATCGGGAAGCCATGTTTCAAAGAAGCGACGCTCGCATTCGGCGAGGTTGCGCCCCGTGACCGACCCGAGCGCCGGCCAGCCTTTGCGGTCGAGATTATTGCGTTCGAGGCTCGAAATTTCGAATCCGAGATAGAAGTTCAGGGCCACAACGAACAAGGCGATCCAACTTGGATTTAAGCCTGCCCATGACAGCAATCCCACGAAAGCGCCAACGATCAGCACATAGGCAAGAAGTTCCAGCCAGAGCTGATTTGCGATCAGCCCGAGCGGAGGGCACAGCGCCGTCAGCCAATGAAAGCCGTCCTTGACGAACACGAGGTCGCTGGCGCGATCGATGCGATCGGCGGCGGCTTCAGGCGGCTCATGTACGGTATACGTGACCACGGCGGACGATCTCATGTTCATGCGGTTACTCGGACGCGCCTTTCATTTTCTTCAACTGCCAATTCAAATGCCGTTATCCCGTCAACATACCTTTGGTCGACGGAATACGCCCGGCCTGACGGGGATCGTGAGCGATGGCCATCCGCAAAGAGCGGGCCAAGCCTTTATAGCAGGTTTCGGCGATGTGATGATTGTTCTCGCCGTAAAGGTTTTCAACGTGCAGCGTGATGCCGGCATTCTGCGCGAACGCCTGGAACCACTCGCGGAAAAGCTCGGTATCCATTTCGCCAACTTTGTGGCGCGAGAAGTTGGCCTTCCAGATTAAGAACGGCCGGCCCGACACGTCAACGGCAACGCGCGTTAAGGTTTCATCCATCGGCAAATGCACGTCGGCGTAACGCACGATTCCGGCCTTATCGCCGAGCGCCTTGGCGATGGCTTGGCCGATGACGATACCGGTATCTTCCGCCGTGTGATGGAAATCGATGTGCAGGTCGCCCTTGGCTTTGAGCGCAATGTCGATCAGCGAATGGCGCGCGAGTTGCTCCAGCATGTGATCAAGAAAACCGATGCCGGTGACGATGTCGTAGGCCCCGGTGCCGTCGAGATCGACGCTCGCCGTGATCTCGGTTTCCTTGGTCGTCCGGGTGATGGTCGCTTGCCGCTTCAATGCCGTCTCCGGTCTCTCGTGTTTCGTGTGCCCCGCCCTGGCGGCCGGTGCTTGCGCCGTTCGTCCGCAGCGTTTAACAGCTTCAACCACCCAAGGAAACGCCCCGGTTGCCGGGCCCAAAGCCCTTGATTAGCGCAGTGCAATTCTTAAGTGACGCGTGAACCATGACCCAACACCCGCAAAATGCCTCCGATTCGTCCTGGCACGCCACTACAATCCTGACCGTCCGCAAGAGCGGTATTGTCGTGATTGCCGGCGACGGGCAGGTCAGCCTTGGCCAAACCGTCATCAAATCCAATGCCCGCAAGGTGCGCCGCTTGGGCCGCGGCGACGTCATCGGCGGCTTTGCAGGGGCAACCGCCGACGCTTTTACCCTGTTCGAACGCCTTGAAGCAAAACTAGAGCAATATCCAGGCCAGCTGACGCGCGCCTGCGTCGAGCTCGCCAAAGACTGGCGCACCGACCGCTATCTGCGCCGCCTCGAAGCCATGATGCTGGTCGCCGACAAAGACGCGACACTCGTGTTAACCGGCACCGGCGACGTACTCGAACCCGAAGATCACGTGATGGGTATCGGCTCGGGCGGCAATTATGCGCTGGCTGCCGCCCGGGCACTGCTCGATCAGCCGCTCGACGCTGAACTGATCGCGCGCAAGGCCATGAGCATCGCCGCCGGCATTTGCGTCTACACGAACACCAATGTCGTCGTCGAGAAACTCGACTCAAGCCGGTGACCAACGGCGAGCGAACCATTTAGGCCAACCCAAAGAACCCATGACGACCTTCTCCCCCCGCGAAATCGTTTCCGAACTCGACCGCTATATCGTCGGCCAAAACGACGCCAAGCGCGCGGTCGCAATTGCCTTGCGAAACCGCTGGCGGCGTCAGCAATTGACAGGCGAATTGCGCGAGGAAGTGCTGCCGAAGAATATCCTGATGATCGGCCCGACCGGCGTCGGCAAAACGGAAATCGCCCGGCGTCTCGCCAAACTCGCCGGCGCGCCCTTCCTCAAGGTCGAAGCCACAAAGTTCACCGAGGTCGGCTATGTCGGGCGCGACGTCGAAAGCATGGTGCGCGACCTTGTCGAAGTCGGTATTGCACTCGTACGCGAAACTAAGCGTAAGGACGTGCGCGTCAAAGCCGAGAAAGCCGCCGAAGAACGGGTTTTGGACGCGCTAGTCGGTAACTCAGGCGTGGCGACCCGCGAAAGCTTCCGCAAGAAATTGCGCGGCAACGAACTAAACGACAAAGAGATCGACATCCAAGTTGCCGAGGCCGCGCCATCTATGCCGATGTTCGAACTGCCGGGCGCGTCGATGGGCTCGATCAACATCGGCGAAATGCTGAGCAAAGCCATGGGGCCCCGTACCAAATCGCGGCGTGTGACGGTCAAGGACAGCTTCGAATTTCTCATTCGCGAGGAAAGCGACAAGCTGATCGATCAAGACGAGATCACGGCCGAAGCCATTCGCGCGGTCGAAGATAATGGCATCGTATTTCTCGATGAAATCGACAAAATCTGTTCGCGCGGCGATGGCGCGCGCGGCAGTGCCGACGTTTCACGTGAAGGCGTGCAACGCGATCTGCTGCCGCTGATCGAAGGTACAACCGTTGCCACCAAGCATGGCCCTGTCAAAACCGATCACGTGCTGTTCATTGCGTCCGGCGCCTTCCACGTCTCGAAACCGTCGGATTTGCTTCCCGAACTGCAGGGCCGTTTGCCGATCCGCGTTGAATTGCAGGCGCTGACGCGGGACGATTTCAAGCGCATTCTGACCGAGCCCGAAGCGAGCCTTATCAAGCAATACGTGGCCTTGATGGAAACGGAAGGCATGAAGCTGCATTTCACCGATGACGCGATCGACAGCATTGCCGATACCGCCGTCGCCGTGAACTCAAGCATCGAAAACATCGGCGCGCGCCGTCTTCAAACGGTGCTGGAGCGCGTGCTCGATGAAATCTCGTTTGAAGCACCCGACCGCGCCGGCCAAGCCGTAACGATAGACGCTGCTTATGTTCAAGAGCGGGTCGGCGCCCTGGCAAAAAACGCCGACCTCTCCCGATTCATTCTCTAACCAAATTTATCCTCAAACCAAGCGCCGCTATCACAGCCGCGGCGCGGCTGGCGCCAGCATATCGCGCGCCGCGCGCATGGGCCCGGCAATACGTTGCCAAACGGTCGGCCCATGCCCCGGCTGCAGAACTGCGATCAGTTCGAGCCCCGTGCCGCGCCGCAAGGCCTGTTCGATAACAGCCACCCGCTCCGCCGAATCGCGCCGCTCGAAGTAAATGAAGTTATTGATATAGCGCCCGACTTTTACCGAGTCTTGGAGACTTGCAAGATTTTGATCCCGCTTGGCGTCGAAAGTTGAAATCGGCTTCATCTGCAAACCTTCCAGATAGAAACCGGCATAGCCCAGATCTTCCAGATAATTGCGAATGCCCGCCACGCCGCCTTCGCGATGCCGTTCCTCGACTTCGACGAGCACGGTCGGGCGGTAACGCAAAATCGTTTCGCGCGCGCCTTCGAGCACGGCGAGTTCGTGGCCTTCGACATCGATTTTCATGAGCGCGACGTCGCGCAGCCCCAAGCTGTCGAGCGTCTTGAGTTCGACGTCATGCTCTTCCACCGGCGCATCGGTCGTCCAGGTTTCGCTGGTGTGAGCTTCAAGACTGCCTAGTTCGATGAACCCGCGCGGCAAGCGCAGCGTTGCGGTTCCCGGCGCATTCGATAACGCGGCACTATCAACCGTCACGTTCGCGGGCGCTGCTTCCTTCAAATAAGACGCGAGCTGCGGAAGCGGCTCGAAGCCGTAGACGCGCTGGTAGGCGCGGCTCAAGTGATAGAGAAATACGCCCTTGTTGGCGCCGGCATCGACGGCAACGCCTTTGCGGCGGCTCAGCAACGGCACGAGCGCCACTTCGGGCTCCAAAACCCAAGTGCGATAGGCGAGCAAAGCCAAGGTAAAACGCGGGAAATGCCTCTGCGCGACGCCGCGCAACCACCACTTAAATCGACGCATAACGAAAACCTCCCCGAGTCCAAGCAATTGAATGATCGGACATGGTTAGCGTCGATGCATGCAGAGCAAAAGCAGGCCGCGCGTGCGTGTAATGAGTCAAAACATCAAGTCGATGATTTAAAGCGCTGATTTCGCTCCAAAAATATTTTCATTTTTTGTCATAAAAAATAAATGCCGGGCCCTCCCAGACCCGGCACCCATTCGCCGATTGAACATGTATCGAAATCGCTAGGTCAAGATATCATAGCCAACATCGTGCACGTCCACGCCCTTGAGCAACACAACATCGACCCAGGCACCCTTGACGTTGCCCTGAACAATGGTGTCGCCGCCTCCATCAACAAAGCGAACCTCGTTCGCCGTGCTGGCCTTGCCCTTTAAAAAGTCGCGCATATCGAGACGATCGGCGCCAACTTCAAAGTCGGTGATGGTATCGACACTGCCGCCGCCGGTATCTTTCTTGAAGAAGGCATAAACGTCGGCGCCAGCGCCGCCTGTCAGCGTGTCGTCCCCCAATAGGCCGCGGAACCAGTCCGCACCGGCGCCGCCCACGAAGTGCTGGTCATTGCGATCGCCCGTGAACTTGTCGGCGCCGTTGCCGCCCACGATTGTCTCGAAGCCGGAGACGAAGTCCGTGACAACGTCCTTGCCGAAGGACACTTTTGCCGTGTGCTTGCCGAGATTGATATCGACCTTACCAACGATCAGGGAGAAATCGAGTTCGTCATTGCCCGATCCGCCCGAGTAATGGTCCTGACCGGAACTTGCTACAACGACATCGTCTCCCGAGCCGCCGAATACGCGATCGTTACCTTTGCCGCCAAACAGCCAATCGTCGCCGGCCATGCCATAAAGCGTGTCGTTTCCGCTACCGCCCGACACGACGTCATCGCCGGAGTTGCCGTCGAGGGCATCGTCGCCTTTGCCGCCCGCCAGCACGTCGTTGTCCTTGCCGCCGGACAAAACGTCGTTGCCCTCGCCGCCAAGAATCTTGTCGTTGCCGACCGTGCCTTTGATGATATCGTCGCCGCTATCGCCGTAGACGTTGTCGTCTCCGCGGCCTGCAACGATCTGATCGGCTCCTTTGCCGCCGCGCAGCAGGTCTGCAAGCCGGCCGCCCGAAACGGTATCATCGCCGCCATGGCCAAAGACGGTGTTCTCTTCGTCAAGTATGCCCGAAAGTATATCGGCCAATTTGCTTCCGTGCTTTTCCGCCATGTCGCCGATCCTCGTTTCCGTTGCTGCTTGAACCGGCGTGGGCCGGTTAATGTTTTGGTTTTAAATGCCAACAAGGTCTGACTGGGTTGCCTCGAACGTTGCCCTTGCCATTCACCTCTGCTTCATAAACTGCCAGGAACACCTTGAGAAAATGCTCAAGCGGGTTCATCAAATTGAATCGAATTTGCTTCGAATTTCTCGCGCGGTTTTGGCGCTGGAATGCCAAAACGCCGCTATTCACGGGCCTAAAACAGGTCTAGAAGTCACCTCCCGCACCCCGTGAGACTGATCGAATATGGTTACTCTGATAGAAACGAATTCCGCCGCGCCACTGACGGGCGAAATTAACCCGAAGCGGTCGCTCGCTGGGCTCGGGCGTGATGGACTCAAAGCAGCACTCGCTGAAATCGGCGTCCCGGAAAAGCAGCTGCGCATGCGCGTGAACCAGCTGTGGAGCTGGATCTATGTGCGCGGCGTCACGCGCTTCGAAGACATGAGCGATGTCTCGAAAGATTTGCGCGGCTCGCTGGCCGGGGCCTATTCGCTTGCGCGGCCAGAGATCGTGACAGAGCAAGTTTCCATC
>JANMNH010000074.1:0-54786 GCA_031373745.1 Hyphomicrobium sp.
ACGCTAAGCAAGTCATTGTGCAGAAAGTGCGCGAGGCCGAGCGTGACCGCCAGTTCAGCGAATTTAAGGACCGCATCGGCGACATTTCGAACGGCACCGTCAAGCGCGTCGAATACGGCAACGTCATCGTAGATCTTGGCCGCGCCGAAGGCATCATCCGCCGCGATGAAATGATCCCGCGCGAAAACGTCCGCCTTGGAGACCGCATTCGCGCTTACATCTACGACGTTCGCCGCGAGCAGCGCGGACCGCAGATATTCCTGACGCGCGCGCGCTCGGAATTCATGGCCAAGCTGTTTGCGCAAGAAGTGCCTGAAATCTACGACGGCGTCGTCGAAATCAAATCGGTTGCCCGTGATCCAGGTTCGCGCGCCAAGATCGCAGTCATATCGAAAGACTCGTCAATCGATCCCGTCGGCGCCTGCGTCGGTATGCGCGGTGCGCGCGTACAGGCCGTCGTTAACGAACTGCAAGGCGAGAAGGTCGATATCATCCAGTGGAACCCGGAAGCGGCAAGCTTCATCGTCAACGCGCTTGCGCCCGCCGAAGTCACAAAAGTCGTGCTTGACGAAGATACCAACCGCATCGAAGTCGTGGTGCCCGAAGCGCAGCTTTCGCTCGCTATCGGCAGGCGCGGCCAGAACGTGCGCCTCGCGTCGCAGCTCACCGGCTGGGACATCGACATCATGACGGAGGCGGAAGAGAGCGAGCGGCGCCAGAAGGAATTCGCAGAGCGCACGGCCCTCCTCATGGAAGCGCTCGACGTTGACGAAGTCATCGCCCAGCTTCTGGTCACGGAAGGCTTCGCTACGATCGAGGAAGTGGCGTTCGTTGAGTTGACCGATATCGCCCATATCGAGGGCTTCGACGAAAACACCGCCCAGGAAATTCAAACGCGCGCGAGGGAATACTTGGAACAGCAAGAAGCAGATCGCGATGCCAAACGGCGCGAACTCGGCGTTGCCGACGAACTCGCCGAAATCCCCGGTATGACCACCTCGATGATGGTCGCACTTGGCGAGAACGGCGTGAAGAGCGTCGAGGACTTCGCTGATTGCGCCACCGACGAACTCGTCGGCTGGACCGAGCGCAAGAAAGAAAAAGATGCCGAAGCGGTGCGCCACAAGGGCTTCCTCGACGGCTTCGAATTGTCGCGCCAGGACGTGGAAAACATGATCATGGCCGCGCGCGTTCAGGCGGGCTGGATTTCCGCCGACGATCTCGTCAAACCGGCGCCTGACGAAGCCGATGGCGAGTCCGGCACAGAGTCTTCGGCCTAAGTGAAATGTTTAACAGAGCATCCGAGGCAGCTTGGCAACTAACCGGCGCACGCGATTGGAAAAATTGGGCACGGAGGCAGATATTGCCTCCGAGCGCCTATGCGCCGTTACGCGCCAGCATTTAGAGCCTGAGAACCTCATCCGTTTCGTGCAGGCGCCGGATGGTCAAATTGTCCCGGATTTGGAGCATCGCCTGCCGGGCCGGGGAGTGTGGCTCACGGCCAACCGGGAGACCGTTGAAAAAGCAATAAAAACAAAGGCTTTTGACCGCAGCCTCAAGGCATCCGCAGCGGTTGCGCCGGATCTCGCGGAGCGGCTCGAGACCATGATCTTGCGCCGCGTTTGCGATACTTTGGCGCTTGCCAATAAGGCTGGCCTTGCGGTTGCCGGTTTTCAACAGGTTGATAGCGCGCTCGACAAAGCTAAGGTCGCGGTTCTGTTACACGGGAGCGACGCAGCGGCCGACGGGTGTTTGAAGCTCGATCGCAAATTTAAGGCAATTCAGGGCGATTTGGGCCAAAAAGCCCCTGTCGTCGCGGCCCTGACAATCACAGAAATGAGCTTGGCCATGGGCAGGCCAAGTGTGGTACATGCTGCCCTCATACCCGGAGGGCTGGCGAAGCGGTTTCTGAGGGAGGCGGGGCGTCTCGTGCGCTACCGGTCCTCTCCGGCCACCCCCGAACTCGTTTTTTCTGAACTCGATAACGAAGGTTGAATAGAGAGACGCATGACGGAACAGAAAGACCAAGTTGACAAGACCGTGCGGCCTCGCGCGCGCAAGCCGCTGACGTTGCAGAAGACGGTCGAGTCGGGCCTCGTGCGTCAGAATTTCAGCCACGGCCGTTCGAAGAACGTGGTCGTCGAGGTCAAGAAAACGCGCAAACTCGGATCGCCGGGCAGCGAGCACGTTGAAGCTCCGGCAGCCGTGGCAGCGCCAGCCGCCGAAAAAACGCGTCCCGCGGCAAAGCCGCAGACCGAACAGAGCACCGTTGCCGAGCCGCGCGGCCAGCAGCAAAGAATTTTGTCGGAAGCCGAACGCAAGGCGCGCGATACGGCTCTTGCCGCAGCACGCGCGGATGACAGCACCAGAGTCCCGGAAATTGCCTCCGTTCGTTTCGAGCCGGTCCGCTCCGCCGAACCCGCAGTCAAATCCGAAGAGACACCTGCAAGTGCCGCTCGGCAAGTGCCATCAGCTGTAGTGGCCGCGCCCGCGCCGCAAGCAAGAGCTGACGCGCCGTCAACGGCTGCGCCCCGCACAGCACCGCGCCGCGATGGCGACAAACGCGACGACCGCCGCGATGGCGGCGCACGCCCGCCATTCCAACGCAGTGGCCCGCGTCCTGCCGGCGCAGGTGCGCCAGCGTTCATGCCGCGCGAAGCGGGCCGTCCGCGCGAAATCGAAATGCCAAATCGGCGCCCGCCGGTTTCACCAGACGACGAAATCGTCAAGCGCCCGCAGCGCACGGTCGCCGTCAAGCAAGTTGTCGAAGACGACGATAGCCGCGGCCCCAAGCGCGGCGGTCCAGGCGGCGCCAAGATTGCCCGTCCCGCCGTCAAAGTCGTCGACGACGGCCGCCAGCGCACAAAAATCTCGATCACGAACTTCGACCGCGAAGCTCAGCAGCGCTCGCTCGCCTCGCTGAAGCGCAAGCGCGAGAAGGAAAAGCTGAAGGCCATGGGCATTCAGCAGCCGCGCGAGAAGATTTCGCGTGAAGTCATTATTCCTGAAGTTATCACTATTCAGGAACTTTCAAACCGTATGGCCGAACGCGCCGTCGACCTCATCAAAGTTTTGATGAAGGAAGGCTCGATGCATAAAATCACCGACGTCATCGATGTCGAAACCGCCGAGATCCTGGTCCAGGAATTTGGCCATATCCCTAAGCGCGTTTCCGAATCGGACGTTGAAATCGGCCTTGTCGGCGACAAGGACGTGGACGATCATCTCGAACCCCGTGCGCCCGTCGTCACGATCATGGGCCACGTCGATCACGGCAAGACCTCGCTGCTTGACGCCATCCGTTCGACCAACGTGGTGTCCGGCGAAGCCGGCGGCATTACCCAGCACATCGGCGCCTATCAGGTAACAACGCCGAACGGCCACAAGGTCACGTTTATCGATACGCCGGGCCACGAAGCCTTCACGGCCATGCGCGCTCGCGGCGCCAAGGTAACCGATATCGTCGTGCTGGTCGTTGCCGCCGACGACGGCGTCATGCCGCAAACGGTCGAAGCGTTGAACCACGCCAAGGCCGCCGGCGTGCCGATGATCGTTGCCATCAACAAGATCGATAAGCCGCAGGCCGAACCCAATCGCGTGCGCACCGATCTCCTGCAGTACGAGGTCGTGGTCGAAAGCATGGGCGGCGAAACGCTCGAAGTGCCGGTCTCGGCCTTGAAGCGCACTAACCTCGATAAGCTCTTGGAAGCCATCCACTTGCAGGCCGAAATTCTCGACCTCAAGGCCAATCCAAATCGGCCCGCCGAAGGCATCGTCATTGAAGCCAAGCTTGAGCGCGGCCGCGGGCCCGTCGGCACCGTCCTCGTGCAGCGCGGCACGCTCAAAGTCGGCGACATCGTCGTTGCCGGTATGGCTTGGGGCCGCGTTCGCGCACTTCTTGACGATCGCAGCCAAAACATCGCAACCGCTGGACCATCGGTTCCCGTTGAAATTCTGGGCTTCGACTCGGCGCCTGAAGCCGGCGATCAGTTCGCGGTTGTCGAAAACGAAGCGCGCGCCCGCGAAATCACCGATTACCGCATCAGAAAGCGCCGCGAGACGCTTGGTTCCGCCGGCACGCCGCGCACGCTCGAACAGATGATGCAGACGCTGAAAGATGCAGCAGGGCAGAAAGAATTCACCCTCCTCATCAAGGGCGACGTGCAGGGCTCCGTCGAAGCCATCATTGGCTCGCTCAAAAAACTCGGCACCGACGAAGTGATCGCCCGCATCGTCCACACGGGCGTCGGCGGCATCACGGAATCCGATATCGCACTCGCATCCGCCTCAAAGGCCGTCGTCATCGGCTTCAACGTGCGCGCCAACGAGCAGGCCAAGCGCTCGGCCGACGTGCAGGGAATAGAAATCCGCTATTACAATATTATCTACGATCTCGTCGACGATGTGAAATCGGCTATGTCGGGCATGCTCGCGCCGACGAAGCGCGAAGTGTTCCTTGGTTACGCAACGATCAAGCAAGTCTTCAACATCTCGAAGACCGGCAAGGTTGCGGGCTGCCAAGTTACCGAAGGCAAGGTCGAGCGCGGCGCGAAAGTCCGCCTGTTGCGCGACAACGTCGTCATTCACGAGGGCTCGCTCTCGATCCTCAAGCGCTTCAAGGACGATGTCCGCGAAGTTGTAATGGGCCAGGAATGCGGCATGTCGTTCGCGAACTATCAGGACATCCGCGAAGGCGACCAGATCGAATGCTTCCAGGTCGAGACGATCGCGCGGTCGCTGTAGCATTGTGAGCGATGAAACAGCATGCTGAGACCGCGGCGATTGCGATAATCATTGCAGTAAATTTCTATATTTTTGCTGCGTGGTTGGGCGGGTGGGAAAGCGCTTACGTGGGTCCATTCAAGTACGTCACGTTTCGTATTGCGGGGGCGGTTTTTTTGGCCCTCATAGTGATCCAATGGTTGACTCGATTTAAGACATAGATAACTGCCCTATTAGCCAAGTCGCAGAATTTCGCATTTGAACTAGTTAGTGGCCATTTACGGTCCAAGCCCGTAGTGGAGAAACAATGACACGAAAAAAGACGGCCTCCGCAAAAGCACCCACGCAGCGCATGCTGCGCATTGGCGAATTGATCCGCCACAGAATCGCCGAATTGCTGGTGCGCGGCGATATTCATGACGACGTGATCGCAGGCCACATCATTACAATTCCCGAAGTGCGCCTCTCGCACGACCTGAAGCTCGCGACGGTTTACGTCATGCCCATGGGCGGCGAGGACCTGAAACCCGTTATCGCGGCGCTCGAAAAAAATAAGAAATTTATCCGCACGCAAGTCGCGCATGCGCTGAACTTGCGCTATGCGCCGGATCTTCGCTTTCGCCAGGATGCAACCTTCGAAGAAGCGAGCCGCATCGACCGGCTGCTCGACAGCCCGCATGTGCGCCAAGACATCGAGAAGAAATAATGCCGCAGGGTGTCTGACCCGTCCTGCCGGAGGCGGGCAAGTTTCGGGGGTCTGACACCGCAGCACGAAGAGCAAGTAGACCACCCGGAAATGTACCGTCCTCTACACGGTGTCTGACCCGGAGGGTCAGACACCAAGTCCCCAAAGGAACACATGGCACGACGCAAAAAAGGCAACGCGATCCACGGCTGGCTCGTGTTGGACAAACCGCTTAATATGACGTCGACGCAGGCGGTTGGCGCCGTGCGCCGCGCTTTCAATGCGCAAAAAGCTGGCCACGCCGGCACGCTCGATCCGCTTGCAACCGGCATTTTGCCCATCGCTCTTGGCGAAGCGACCAAAACCGTTCCCTACGCAGTTGATGGCGAAAAAGCCTACCGATTCACGGTTGCCTGGGGCGCTGAGACCAATACCGACGACACCGAGGGCACTGTCGTAAGATCGAGCGACACGCGCCCGACGGTCGAAGACATCGAAGCGCTTATGCCGCGTTTCCACGGCGAAGTCAGCCAAGTGCCGCCCGCCTTTTCGGCCATCAAGGTCGCCGGCGAACGCGCTTACGATCTCGCACGCAGCGGCGAAGAGGTCGTGCTCGAAGCGCGCACCGTCATTATCAAGCGCCTCGCGCTCATCGAGCAACCGGACGCGTCAACAAGCGTATTTGAGGCCGAATGCGGCAAAGGCACCTACGTGCGCGCCATCGCCCGCGATCTCGGCCGCCTGCTCGGTTGTTATGGCCACGTCATCGCGCTCCGGCGCACGCGAGTTGGGCCGTTTGACGAAGCGCGCGCCGTCACGATGGAAGAAATCCAAGAGGCGGCAAAGCAGGACGAAGCCAATGAAGCTGGGGGCTGTGAGGCGCTGACCCAGCTTTTGGCGCCCGTCGAATCCGCGCTGTCCGATTTGCCCGAACTCATAGTGACGCCGGCCGACGCCGCTAGCCTGACGCGCGGGCAAGCGATTCTGATCCGGGGCCGCGACGCGCCGGTCATGTCGGGCCCGGCGTTTGCGACTTCCAAAGGCCGCCTCATCGCACTTGGCGAACTCGACAAGGGCGCGCTGCATCCGACGCGCGTTTTCAATTTGGGGTGAGCAGATTGGATATCCAAGAACCGTTTCTCAGCCGTTGGATCGCGCGTACGCAAGTTCTGCTCGACTCTTATCGTAGCGTTCTCGGACACGATCTGATCCAACGTAGTGGCGACCCGCACGTTGATGCCCGGCGCCTGTTCGAGTTGCCCGCTATCGTGCTTTCGCACGGCACCGAAAACGATCCGATTCTCAACTACGGCAATCGTGCCGCACTCGCGCTTTGGGAAATGACGCCGGAAACCCTGACGGCGCTGCCGTCACGCCTTACCGCCGAGCCCGGCGCACGCGCCGCGCGCGAGAAAGCGCTCGAAGACACGCGCCGCCAAGGCTTCTCGACCGGCTACGAAGGCATCCGCATCAGCGCTACGGGCCGCCGCTTCTACATCCACGACGCAACGATCTGGAATTTGGCGGACGGGAACTGCCGGCCGGCGGGGCAGGCCGCCACGTTCGCGAGGTGGTCGCCAATTGATTGACAGCCCGTGGAACGATGACAAGGGCGAGGTAGCGCCACCGTCACCAGTAACCTCCCAGTCGCCAATCGGCACAAAGCAAGAACATGTTGGCGGTACATGCATTTGCCGAGCGAGATGGTCGCGTCAAGACCACGCCGAAAACAGCTCGCACGTCGCCCCCACTCGTGTATAACGCGCTCATCCCGCGCCGGGCCCTCAGGGCCTGCGCTCAGGCTTTGGCGACCCCGCTGGACGACATCCCGGCTGCGGCCGTCCCGATTCACTCCCAACTCTCAAGGAGAACCCGATGTCGGAAGTAGCACCGCACAGGCGTGCGGCGAAGACCGCTGTCATCAAAGGCAGCGCCACCAAAGCCAACGATACCGGTTCGCCGGAAGTTCAGATTGCGGTCCTCACGCACCGCATCAACGAACTGACCGACCACTTCAAGATGCATAAGAAAGACAACCATTCGCGCCGCGGCCTTTTGAAAATGGTGTCGCAGCGCCGCCAGCTCCTTGATTACGTCAAGGGCAAGGACGTTGGCCGCTATCAGAAGATCATCGAAAAGCACGGCATCCGCCGCTAGAGCGTACAGCTAAGGTGTCTGATCCTCCGGGTCCGGCACCTTTTGTTTTTGCAAGTCGAATGACGCGAACGCACATGACAGACGGTACCGGACCCGTTCCGCCGGAGGCGGACAAGGATTGAGGGTCGGACACCGTTCGACCGGCCGATGCGAGAAGAGAAAAATCGAAAACGAAAGACCGAACATGTTTGATATCCATCGAGTGGAAATTGATTGGGGTGGCCGCAAGCTTAAGCTCGAAACGGGGCGCATCGCGCGCCAGGCCGACGCTGCAGTGATCGCCCAATACGGAGAAACGACCGTGCTGGCGACCGTCGTCGGCGCGCGTTCCGCAAAGCCCGGCATCGACTTCTTTCCATTAACCGTGAACTACCAGGAACGCACCTACGCTGCCGGTAAGATCCCCGGCGGCTATTTCAAGCGAGAAGGCCGCCCGACCGAAAAGGAAACGCTGACCTCGCGCCTCATTGATCGTCCGATCCGGCCGCTGTTTGTCGAAGGCTTCAAAAACGAAACCCAAGTCGTCGTCACGGTGATGTCGCACGACATGGAAAACGATCCCGACATCGTCGGTTTGGTTGCAGCCTCCGCAGCTCTGACGCTCTCCGGTCTCCCGTTCCTCGGCCCCATTGCCGCCGCCCGCGTCGGCGTCGTCAATGGCGAGTTCGTTCTGAACCCGATGGTCGATGAAATGAAGGAATCGGCCCTCGATCTCGTCGTCGCCGGCACACATGACGCCGTGATGATGGTTGAATCGGAAGCCAAGGAACTCAGCGAAAAGCAGATGCTGGAAGCCGTCATGTTCGGCCACAAGCACATGCAGCCTGTTATTCAGGCGATCATCAAACTCGCTGAAACGGCCGCAAAAGAGCCATGGGACATCAAGATCCCCGACAAGGGCAAGTACAAGGCGGACGTCAAGAAGATCGCCGAGAAGACTTTGAAGGAAGCGTTCTCGACCAAAGAAAAAGGCAAGCGCAACGATCTGGTTGGCGAAGCCAAAAAGGCCGTTTTCGCCGGCATCGCAATTCCAGCGGACGATCCGAACGAAAAAGTGCTCCTGACCGACGCTTTCAAGGCGCTCGAGATGGACATCATGCGCGGCGACGTTTTGAAAACGAAAATGCGCATCGACGGCCGCGACTTGAAAACAGTTCGTCCCATTATCTCGGAAGTGCATGTTCTGCCGCGCACCCACGGCTCGGCACTGTTCACACGCGGTGAAACACAGGCGCTCGTCGTCGCAACGCTCGGCACGGGTGAAGACGAACAGTATGTCGATAGCTTAGAGGGCACCAAGAAAGAACGCTTCCTGCTGCATTACAACTTTCCTCCCTATTCGGTTGGCGAAGTCGGCCGCATGGGTTCGCCCGGGCGGCGCGAAATCGGACACGGAAAGCTCGCTTGGCGCGCTGTTCGGCCGATGCTGCCAACGGCCGAGGAGTTCCCCTACACGCTGCGTATCGTCTCGGAAATCACCGAATCGAACGGCTCGTCGTCGATGGCGACAGTCTGCGGAGCATCTCTCGCGCTGATGGACGCTGGCGTGCCGCTGAAATCGCTGGTGGCTGGTATCGCAATGGGTCTGATCAAGGAAGGCAACGACTACGCCGTCCTTTCGGACATTCTGGGTGACGAAGATCACTTGGGCGACATGGACTTCAAGGTGGCCGGCACCGAGAACGGAGTCACCGCCCTGCAGATGGACATCAAGATCACCGGCATCACCGAAGAGATCATGCGCATTGCACTCGATCAGGCACAGGCCGGCCGTCTGCATATCCTTGGCGAAATGTCGAAGGCTCTGACAGGTGCTCGTGCGGAGCTTGGCGAACATGCGCCGCGCATCGAAACGATCAAGATCCCGACCGACAAAATCCGCGAAGTCATCGGCTCGGGCGGTTCTGTCATTCGCGAAATCGTTGCGGAATCGGGCGCGAAGATCGACATCGACGATGACGGCACGGTCAAGATTGCGTCGGCAAACCGCGAGTCGATCGAGAAGGCGCTTGCGCGTATCCGCGGCATCACCACGGAACCGGAAGTCGGTCTGGTCTACAAAGGCAAGATCGTCAAGATCATGGAGTTCGGGGCGTTCGTGAACTTCTTCGGCGCCAAAGATGGCCTCGTGCACATCTCGCAATTGACCAATGGCCGTCCGGCCACCGTCGGCGAAGTCGTCAAGGAAGGCCAGGAAGTCTACGTGAAACTTCTCGGCTTCGACGATCGCGGCAAGGTCCGTTTGTCGATGAAGATCGTCGATCAGACGACGGGCGTTGAAATCCCGCGCGCCGAAGGCGAGCCTGAAGAAGTGTTCGAATCGCGCCCGCCGCGCCGTGATGGCGATCGTGGCGGCCGTGGCGGCGGCGGCCGTGGCCCACGTCGCTAAGCGCAAATTAAAATATAAAAGGCCGCCGGAGTTTCGCTCCGGCGGCCTTTAAATTTGCAAAAATATTGGCAGAAATCAGTAGTAGCGGCAGGTTGTGCCGCCCCAATTGTTCTTGAAGCAGCGGCGCGTCGTGCACGTGATGCGGCCGACGCCCCGCACATGCTTATGCCAATCCGACCAGCCCTTGCGGCAGCGGCGATGCCAGCCGTGCGTCTTCTCGACCATCGACTGCTCAAGCGAGAGAGCTTTGAGCGGGCTCAACCCCGACGCCGGTGCGGCGTTCGATGGCGCACTCAAGGCGAAGAGACCGGCCGCTGCAACCGCAGCAATTCCGAACGCAATTCTTGAAGACCTCATGCAAGACTCCTTCCCAAGACAATTGAAGAGCATCCGCCCGGGGATGAAGTTAGACCAGCCGGGCGGCGGCGGCTAGTGGCCTAAATGCGCGCCACCGGCGAGGAGTGCCATCGCCGCCATAGCTGCCATGCCAAGGTCTTCGACGAGCGTAATCGTGGACATCGGCAGATTGAGAACTGTGCCGAGGCAAGCACACTGAATGCGCCGCTGTTGCCGCAACGCATCGATCACGCCAAGGCTGGAAAATCCCATCAAAAGAATTGTGGCGGTGTGAGTCCATGATGGCGCAAAGCGGAACAAGTAGGCGAGACCGAGCGCGAATTCGAGGAACGGGTAGATGAAACCCCATGCGTGCCAGCGCTTGGCAAGCAGGTCGTAGCTCGCATAGGCGTTGGCGAAACCCTTGAGATCGAGAAACTTGAACGCCGAAAAAACCAGGAAAAACCCGGCCATGAAATTCGTCATCCAAGATTGCCAGCCGTCCGCACCTGCGAACGAAGCAAGTGAAACATATGCCGTGATCAACAGTAGGGGCCAATAGGACGTGAGCCATCCTTGCTCGCCATCTGGCGCGACCTCCGAAACCGATTGAATGGGCGCAGACGAAACCAGGCTGAGCTTGTATGCTCCAGCCTTGGCAACAGCTGCGTTGAGTTGCGCGATATCGTTTGCTCCCGGGTTGGTCAGAATGGCTTGCGGCGGTTCGAGTGAGACGTTAACCCGCTCCGCAAAAGGCTGGAGCGCCGCCGTAACGCGTTGAATGCACGCGCCGCAATGCATCCCGGAAATTGTGTACGTTTGAACCATTGAAGAAACATGGCGCCGCAAGGGGACGATTGCAATGCACTTAAGCCTTGGCGAAGGCTGCGACATCCGGCCAGAACACGCGCGCCTTGGCGCTGACGTCCGCCGGATCGCCGGTCGTCAATAGCGTGAGCCGCCCGCCCTCATTGCCGGCCAGATAATGCGGCCTCCGAACCAAGTAATCCTCGAAGCTGTCCGCCACGACTTCGGGCTGCGAAAGGATGCGCGTAAAAGGTGGCAGGTGGCGGCGGAAGAGATGCTCCACCAGGGGAAAATGCGTGCAGCCGAGTATGGCGCGGTGCGGCGGCATGTTGCCGGTTTGCGCCAAAACACCGGCGACGCCGTCGCAGACGAGACGGTCGAGATCGGCCTCGGGCCGCTTGTCCTCGATGGCGCCCGCCAGTTCCGAACAGACCTGCTGAACGATCGTGACCTTAGGGCAGCGCTTGCGGATTTCCTCCGGGTAGACGCCGGCTGAGACGGTGCGCGTCGTGCCGAATACGGCAATCGTATCGGTGTTGTTCTTCTGAGGATACTGGGGTGATGTCACGGCCCAGGGTGTCTGCGTTGCGGCTTCAACCGTCGGTGCGACAATGCCAAGAACGTTGTGGGTGCCGCGCCATGGGCTTGAAGGCAGCCATTGTTGCTGCAGGCGACGCAGAGCTACGGCCGTTGCCGTATTGCAGCCGAGCAGCACGAGCTTGGCGCCGCGGTTGAACAGCTCCTCGGTCGCGGCGCGGCTCAGTTCGACAATTTCGTCCGAAGGGCGGTTGCCATAAGGAACGTGCGCGTGATCGGCGAGATAAACGAAATCCGCATGCCGGAAACGCGAGGTCAATTCGCGCAGCACTGTCAGGCCGCCGAGGCCAGAATCAAAGACACCGATCATGGAGTGACTGTTTGCGCTGACGAAGCCTGATCCGTCAACGGGGCTTCGCTACATTTGCGGCCCGCTTGGCCGGTTGCCTATTCCGCCGCTTCCGAAGGCGAGCGTCCAGACGTCGTCTTGGCTTCGCTATCGATCTCTTTGAGCGACTGAAGGTTCGGCATGGATACGGTGCTATAGCCGCAATCGACGAAGTGGACTTCGCCCGTCACCGCGCCCGACATTGGCGAGAGCAGATAAAGCGCCGATCCGCCGACTTCGTCGAGGGTCGGGGTTTTTTTCAGCGGCGAGTTTTCGCGCTGGAAATTGAAAATAACGCGGGCGTCGGAAACGCCAGCACCCGATAAGGTGCGCATCGGTCCAGCCGAGAGCGCATTGACGCGGATGCCCTGCGGTCCAAGATCGGCTGCGAGGTAGCGCACGGACGCTTCAAGCGCCGCCTTGGCGACGCCCATGACGTTGTAGGACGGGACCCAGCGGGTGGCGCCGCCGTAAGACAGCGTGATCATCGAGCCGCCGTTCGGCATCAGCTCCGCCGCGCGCTTGGCGATTTCGGTGAACGAGAAGCACGAGATCAGCAAGGTGTTGGTGAAGTTTTCGCGCGTCGTATCGGCGTAGCGGCCGGAAAGCTCTTTGGGATCGGAGTAGGCAAGCGCGTGCACGACGAAGTCCAGGCCGCCCCATTCCCGCTTGATGCGGGCGAAAACGTTGTCCACGCTCGGCAGATCGACGACGTTGCACTCTTCGATGATCTTCGCGCCGAGCGACTGCGCGAGCGGCACTGCCCGGCGTCCGAACGCGCCGCCTTGATACGTGAATGCAAGCTCCGCACCTTGTCCGGCTAACACGCGGGCAATGCCCCAGGCGATGGAACGATCGTTGGCGACACCCATGATCAGGCCGCGTTTGCCGGCCATGATGGGGCCCGGTTTTGAGATGTCGAAATCCGTCATGGGGCGCCTCGTGTTCCTACCAAAAGTACGTCCGCGAACCTGAAACCAGCCGGCCCCGCGCTTATAAACTCGCATCACTCGTTACCGTCGGTCGTTGCGCAAAACCAGTAAACAACCGCGACGGTTTCGATATTTAGCCATCGTGGCGGCGGAGCACGAGAGTCGCATTTGTGCCGCCAAAACCGAAGCTATTCGACATCACACAGTTAAGAGCCGCATTGTCGATGCGGCTTCTTGCGATTGGCATGTCCGCGAATGCAGGATCGATTTCCTCGATATGTGCGCTTTCGCAAATAAATCCATTATTCATCATCAAAATAGAGAAGATAGCCTCCTGCACGCCAATAGCGCCGAGCGAATGCCCGGTGAGCGGTTTGGTCGCGGATATGACCGGCGCGTTAGTGCCGAATACCGCCCGGATCGCATCGATCTCCTTGGCATCTCCGACGGGTGTCCCGGTGCCGTGCGGGTTGATGTAATCGATCTTCGGCACGCCTTTGCCATCAAGGCCTTTGAGCGCGAGTTTCATGCAGCGCGCAGCACCCTCGCCAGACGGCGCCACCATGTCGTATCCGTCCGACGTCGCGCCGTAGCCTGCAACTTCGGCGTAAATCTTTGCGCCGCGCGCCTTCGCATGTTCGAGGTCTTCGAGTACGAGCACGCCAGCGCCGCCCGCGATCACGAAGCCATCGCGATTCTTGTCGTAGGCGCGGCTCGCGGTCGATGGCGTCGCATTGAAGCTGCTCGACATGGCGCCCATGGCGTCGAACAAATTGGAGAGCGTCCAGTCGAGTTCTTCGCAACCGCCGGCGAACATCACGTCCTGCTTGCCCCATTGAATGAGTTCCGCAGCATTGCCGATGCAGTGCGCGCTCGTTGCGCAAGCGGACGAGATCGAATAGTTCGTGCCCTTGATTTGGAACGCGGTGGCAAGCGCGGCCGACGGCCCCGAGCACATGGCCTTTGGCACTTCGAAGGGGCCGATTTTTTTCGGGCCGCCGGATTTGATTGTGGTCTCGGCTGCTTCGACGATTGCGCGCGTCGAGGGCCCGCCTGAACCCATGATGATGCCGGAACGTTCGTTGATAACGTCGGTGCTCTCGAGCCCGGCATCGCGGATCGCTTGATCCATGGCAATCCAGTTCCAGCCGACGCCCGGATTCATGAAACGCTTGGGCTTGCGCGGAACCATAGTTTCCCAATCGATCTTGGGTTCGCCGTGAACCTGGCACTTGAAGCCAAGCTCGGCATATTTCTCCGAACGGGTGATGCCGGACTTCGCCTCGCGCAAGGAAGCAAGCACCTCCTGGGTGTTGTTTCCGATTGAGGAAACGATTCCCATGCCCGTGACGACGACGCGCCTCATCGAAAGTCCTTCCCTGGCGCCCTCTTGCGGCGCGTGGTCTAACCAGCCCGCGTGTCCGGCTAAGCGGACGGGGCTGTCCCGTTTATCCGAAAGTGGGGGGCTTGCTCAAGCTCCCGTTGCTGAAGGCGCTTCTCCCACTTGGAAAAGTCCGACTCTGAGGTCCGTGGCGTGATAGATCGGCTCGCCGTCAGCCTTGAGCATGCCGTCGGCGATGCCGAGCTTCAAGCGGCGCAGGATGACCCTCTTAAAATCAATGACATACTCGACCTTTTTTGTGGTCGGCAGCACCATGTTCGAAAACTTGACTTCCCCTACGCCAAGCGCGCGGCCCCGGCCCGGTGCCCCGAGCCAGCCAAGATGGAAGCCAACGAGCTGCCAAAGCGCGTCGAGCCCAAGACAACCGGGCATCACAGGGTCGCCCTTGAAGTGGCAGTCGAAAAACCAGTCTAACCTCGGGTTTCCGGCCACTTTGAGCTCTGCCACAATGAAGCCTTTGCCATGGGCCCCGCCCGTTTCCGAGATCTCGGAAATGCGGTCGAACATGAGCATAGGCGGGAGCGGCAGCTGAGCATTGCCCGGCCCAAAAAGCTCGCCCTTTCCACACGTCAGCAGGTCCTCGAACTCAAAACTCGATCGGCGATCCGCCATTCTCGTCCTCGCTTCTCAAGGTTGCGCCAGCCGCACGGATGCCGGAGCTTCGAATTGCGCCGCTGTCTAACACAACACCCAAGGGTCTGAAAGCTGCCCTGTCCAGCGCAAGGTGCGACAACCGGGCAGAATAACCACTAAAAAACCAAGCTTTGGCCGTTACTTGCGAATGACCTGTGGAGTGATTATGCTACAAAACAGTCCAGGGTCCGATGTCTCAATTGCCTTTTCGGGGCCTGTTTTGCGTCAGCTTCACGTAGTAACTGGGAAACCGGTCCGAATGTCCGATACGATGCCACAATCGAACGCCACTCGCGGCAGTGCTCAGGTTGGTGATTTGCTGCGCCAGGCGGGGCTTCGCCCAACGCGCCAGCGCCTCGCCTTGGGCGCGCTTTTGTTCGCGGGCGAAGACCGCCACGTCACGGCCGAGCAACTTCATGGCGAAGTTGTCACTCAAGGCGAGCACGTTTCTCTGGCAACGGTCTACAATACCTTGCATCAGTTTAAGCGTGCCGGATTGTTGCGCGAACTGGCAATCGACGGATCGAAGGCCTACTTCGATACCAACACGTCGAATCATAATCATTTCCTGATCGAATCGGATGAGCGATTGACCGACATTCCAGGCGACGCAATCCAAGTCTCTGGACTGCCCGAGCCGCCCGAGGGCATGAAAATCACGCATATCGATGTGGTCGTGCGGTTGGCCAGGAAGTAACGGCAGCTACTTAAGCGTCTCGCCTTCGTAGACGCCCCAGAGCTTTTTTTGCTCGATATAGCCGGTGTAGGCGTCGATTGTTACGCGGCACCAGCGGCCGTCGCAGTCATGCAGATTGGCAATCACGCCCGCTTCGACGCTCGCGATCACGGCCGAATTTTCGCCTTCGCTCGCGTGGATCGGAACTTGCGGCGGCGTTGCGCCGGCTTTGAGTTCCCAGGGCAGGATGAGCGCCGTGCGCCGGCCTGAAAGGAGCGATTGGAGCACCCAGCCGGTCGCGCCTTCAGCGTCCCGAACCTGGCGCCAAGCCTCGAATTCTTTGATCACCTCGAGCGGCAATCCGGCCCGGCGGAAAACCCAACCCGTTGGGTATTCGGTGCTTGGACCATTGCGCAGGTTGACCCTGTCGGACTTCAGACTGACAAAACGGGGAACTGGCAGACCGCTGCCGGATGGTGCAGCGGCGGGTGTTGCGGATTGAACCGCTTGCTCCGGTTCTTGCGCGTAGCCCAAAAGCGGACCGTCCAACAAACCCGTAAGGAGCAGAGGCAACCAGGCGGCTCGGTGCCAACCAAACTTGCGGAACGGTCCTGGGATAGCCAAGAGGCGCCCAGGCGTTGAGCGCGGGGGCCGGCAATTTTGGTGGGGCGCTGGCTTTGTCACGGCTTGTTGACGCTCGATTCTCGAATGTTGGACACCAAAATTGGCCGCGGCGATATGATGTGGATCGCCACCCTAATCAGCACTTTGTCATCGCCAAGGCCATCTGTTAGACACGTGGAGCATCAACGCCTTGAAGGCCTGCCGGGCCTTCGAACGGTCCCTATAATATCCCTGCCCTTCCCCTTTTGGAATCAATATGCCGAGCACTCAGAGAAAACCCATTGTTATCGTCTCGCGCAAGCTGCCAGATGCGGTTGAAACGCGGATGTGCGAACTGTTCGATACCCGACTGAATGTCACGGACAAACCCATGTCCCAGGCTGAGTTGACTGAAGCCGTCAAAATAGCCGACGTTTTGGTGCCAACGGTCACAGACCGTATCGACCGGTCGATCCTAACCCAGGCTGGGGCTCAATTGCGGCTCATCGCCAATTTCGGTACCGGCGTCGATAATGTCGATCTCGACACCGCCCGCAACCGAGGCATTCTTGTCACCAATACGCCCGGCGTGCTGACGGAAGACACCGCCGATATGACAATGGCGCTGATCCTTGCCGTACCGCGCCGGCTCTATGAGGGCGCCTCTTATCTGAAATCGCCGGACAGCAAATGGACGGGCTGGTCGCCAACTTGGATGCTTGGGCATCGCATTTACGGCAAGCGGCTCGGCATCATTGGCATGGGCCGCATCGGACAAGCCGTCGCCCGTCGCGCCAAGGCTTTCGGGCTGCAGATTCACTATCACAACCGCCGCCGCGTCTCAGCAGACGTCGAACGCGAGCTTGAGGCGACGTATTGGGAAAGCCTCGATCAAATGCTCACTCGCGTCGATATCGTGTCGGTCAATTGCCCGCACACGCCAGCAACGTATCATCTCTTGTCTGCACGGCGGTTGAAGCTGTTGAAGCCATCTGCCTACATTGTAAATACGGCGCGCGGCGAAGTTATCGACGAGAACGAACTCGCGCGCCTCCTCGAATCTGGCGCCATTTCCGGCGCCGGCCTTGACGTGTTCGAGCATGAACCCGCCGTCAATCCGCGCCTCTTAAACTCGGACCGCGTTGTTGCCTTGCCGCACATGAGTTCGGCGACCATCGAGGGGCGCATCGACATGGGCGAAAAGGTGATCATCAATATAAAGGCCTTTGCCGACGGCCACGCGCCGCCCGACCGCGTCCATCCCGCGATGTTTTAAAATCGTGGTGCTGCTGTCCGATATCGCGGCCCATCCAGCGCCAGCTGCGGCAATGCACGTGCTTGGAATCGGCGGGTCTAGCTTAAAGGTGCCCGCCGATCTGTCCCCCGTTTGGACACCGGTCCCACTTTGAACATTTGCCGTTGTTGCACTGTCCTGAAAAAGAACGGCGTTTGATCTCGTTAGGTCGCCGATTTCTACTTCTGCGTCAGTCGTGTCAGCCGCGTTAAAAGTTGCGTCGTGCGGCACGTTAACAATCGCAAAAGCGCCTACACGGCCGCGATTAAAGATACAGTTCGTTATCGTCAAACCGGCGCAAGTCGCGTCCGGGTCAAACCCATGACGAGAGACATTCATGAATTCGACGCGGTCCAGTAGAAGATCGAAATCTTGAACGGGAAATCTCGATTGCACACCAAAGCAGAACCCTTCGACGTTGCCTATGGTGCCCGCCTTGTTGCCGTCTATCGAAAGGCTTTCAATGCGCACGTTCGACGTAATTTTCAAGCTGCCATCGGCATTCCTGCCGCCTGAATCGGTGCGTACCACCCCGGCAACGCCAGCCGAACCCGTGGCCAGTGTGATGACAGTCTCCCCCATGCCGGCGCCCATGAGCACGGTCTCGCTGCCAATGCGAAGCGCGCCCTCCGTTGCCTTGCCTTTGCCGGTGACCGTAAACGTGCCGGCTGAAAGTTTGACGAATCCGCCGCCGTGAGCTGCAACCGAATCAAGCGCCTCCTGAAGAACTGAGGTTTGCGTCGAGGCCAGATCCGTTTCGTAGAACGCGATCGTCTTGGTTTGAAAGTTCTTGTATCCGTATGTGACCGTCAACATATGCGCGCTCCATTTTGAGGCGCCCCTGTTGGAAATCATGCAAAGATCGAACCGTCAAATTCAATGTAATTTTTCTTGTAAATGCTGCTCTAATTGAAGTCTTTGACGTCGATAGCAGCGCCATTGAAACCGGCAACAATGGCGAGGTAGAAGACAATCGTGGCAGCGTAGGCGGTTAAGAGAACTGCGAGTTCCCGCCGCGAAATCTGCGGCATGCTCTGGTGGCCAGAGGCGCCACTTGCTGCGACCGCAGGCGCTGCAAGCAAGAGAACTATCAATAACAAGAAACTGCCGAGGTACAGTGCGATTGCTCCGCCCGAGAGCAGGGCCGCGGCATGGAATATACGGGCAACCTCTGGGTTCAATCGCGACAGCAAAGACTGCATGATTTGCCCGCCGTCGAGCGGCTGGATGGGCAACAGGTTAAAGCCATTGAGGAGCGCGCTCATGAACGCTAGTTCGCGCATGAAAGGGTCGCCGCTCTGCGAAGCCAGAACGGCAAAAACCGCAGTCGTCAGCAGGCTGAACCCCGGCCCCATGAGGGCCACGATACCGCGTTCAACTTCGCTACCATAGCGATCGCCGCCCACGGCCACGCCGCCAAAAAACGGAATAAAGTAGATGCCTTTGACCGGAATACCCGCCCACCGCATGGCAATGACATGACCGAGTTCGTGGATGAGGATGAGTACGATCAGCATCGCTGCTGCCGAAGGGCCGAACATGGCGAAGAAACTGGCGAATGTGAGCGCTCCCGTTATGGCTGCGTTCTTGATCTGGCTCGAGAGGTCGTCCCGCACCGAGCCCGCCCTGAGTTCTGCATTGCGCTTCACGCGCAGGCCGTTCTGCACCGCAGCCAGCGGCATCAGGAACCGGGACGATAGCTTGGTGTGCGTGACCTCGAAGCTTGATGTGATCGTCGATGCAGGGCCATCGCCCGCAACTGCGAAGGCGCAGACATAATCATCGCCCGGGCAGCATTCGGGTGCGGATTCTTCTTTGATGATTTGGATGAGCATGGCTTCCCCCGGCCGCTCCTCGATGACCCGGTAGGCAATCGGGAATTCGCGCCCGGCGATTTTGAAAGTTCCCGAATGGACGCCGGTTCGATCATGATCCGGCGTGGTCGCAATCTCAATCGGCGGCGTGCCCTCGAGCCGGATGGAGTGCGCTGACGCGACGGACCAGGTGACATCCTTCGGCGCGTTGACGCCAAGGTCGATCGTGTACCTGCGCCGCCGGGCACCTGAAAGAATATCGAAAGGAGCCCGAAGCAGTTCTTTGATCAGGAACCAGAAGTTTGTAAAAAATAGCATCGCAAATCTGCTCGCAATAGGCGCTAATCCTGGCCATGCTTGACCGGAGGCGGAAATACCCCTCATCATTGATTCCTTCCCGGGTTGAATCAAGATGAGGGGCGCTTAATCTGACAATTGATTGACGTGCGCAATGCCGGTTCTGTCCCACGGAGGCAGCAAAAGGTTCAGTTCCGGGCGTGACAGTCTATTCGGCTGCGCATGCAGCACCGGCGGGCCCCTCGTGGATAGACAAATCGGTAATCGTTGGGTGTTGGCCCGAGAGCGGGTTCGCCGGATCGTATGCCAATTGTACCGTATCGAAGCGGCTTGATTGCGCGTCATAAATTATAAGACGGCCGGCAAGGCTTTCGCCGATCCCGGCGATCTCTTTGACGATCTCGGTGGCTTGCAGCGTGCCGATGACGCCCGCCACTGGGCCAAGCACGCCAACTTCGGAGCAGTTGGCGACAAGGCCAGCGGGCGGCGCTTCCGGGAAAATGCAGCGGAGCGTGGGATAGGGTGTTCCGTCCGGCTGCTTCTCGTGCGGCTTGAACACCGACACATATCCATCAAGCGGGCCGAGTGCGGCATAGACGAGCGTCTTCTTGGCGAGATAGCAAGCGTCGGAAACGAGGTAGCGCGTGGCAAAGTTATCCGAGCCATCGGCGACAATGTCGTAACGCGAGATCAGGGCCATCGCGTTTGCAGCAGTTAGACGCGCGTCATGCGTCTCGACCACAACATTTGGATTGATCCGGCTGATCGTTTCTGCTGCGCTCTCAACCTTCGGCCGGCCTGCGTCTGCGGTGCCGTGCGCGACTTGCCGCTGGAGATTATCTATTGATACGGTATCGTCATCGACAATACCAAGCGTGCCGACGCCCGCTGCCGCCAGATAGAGCAGCACCGGCGATCCGAGCCCGCCCGCGCCGACAATCAACACACGCGCTGCCTTGAGTTTCTGCTGCCCTTGCCCGCCGACTTCCCGCAGCACCAAGTGCCGCTTGTAGCGCTGCGATTCTTCTGGCGTAAGCGGGGTCATGAGCGTTGAAGCCATTTAGGTCTTGGGCAGATCGGCGAAAAGCTCGCTTGAGAAATAGCGTTCGGCGCACGAGGGCGCAAAAGTGACGATTGTCTTTCCAGCCATGTCTGGGCGCTGGGCAACGGTCAGAGCCGCCGCAAGATTGGCGCCCGTCGAGATGCCGCCAGGAATGCCTTCGACGCGAGCCAGCATTCGCGCGACTTCGAACGATATTTCGCTCGTTACCGTCACGATTTCATCGATCAGCGACGTGTCGAGAACGGTGGGAATGAAGCCGGCTCCGATGCCCTGAATTTTGTGGGGGCCGCGCTGACCTCCGGATAGAATTGGGCTGGTCGAGGGTTCAACCGCAATTATCTTGATGCCGGGCTTCCTTGCCTTGAGGACGCGTCCGCATCCTGTCAGTGTGCCGCCCGTGCCAACACCGACGACGAGAGCGTCGATATTGCCTTTGGTGTCGTTCCATATTTCTTCGGCGGTCGTCTTTTCGTGCACCAGCGGATTTGCCGGGTTGTCGAACTGGCCGGGAATGACGGCATCCGGTAGGGTCTTGGCGAGTTCTTCGGCGCGCGCAACAGCGGCTGGCATGCCGCCGGGACCTGGAGTCAAATCAAGTTCTGCACCGAGATGCGCCAGGATCTTACGCCGTTCGATCGACATCGTTTCAGGCATTACTAAGATAAGGCGATACCCGCGCGCTGCGGCAACGAATGCCAAACCGATACCCGTGTTACCGGACGTCGGCTCGATGAGAACGGTTTTACCAGGCGTAATGCGGCCCTGCGCCTCAAGCGTATCGATCATTGAAACGCCGATGCGGTCCTTGACCGAAGACAGCGGATTGAAGAACTCCAGCTTCATCAAAATCTCAGCATTGAGCTTTGAAGCATCCTTGACGCGCGAGAGACGCACAAGCGGCGTATGACCAATCGTTTCGGCAATGCTATCGTAGACCCGGCCCCGGCCCCAGGTGCGCGTGGCAGCGAGAGTTTTGATATCCATCTGGTTCATCGTTCGTCCTAACTGCGGGCTTGAAGCGCTGGGCGAAAGTCGCCGCCCGGCACTGATTGGGTTTCTGGCACGGGTTGTCGCAGGTTACGGTGCAAGGCTCAAGAGGTTAGGCCGAGAAGGGCACAAATACAGGGCACTTCGGCGGCTCTCGCACGCTTGGGACTTGGCGGTTTAGCGCGCCTTTGGAGTTGCGCGGGATGGCGCAGATGTTTTCGTGCCGCCTGGCTTTGAGACAATAGATTTTCGCCGTTTGCGGTCACCTGTGCCGGCATCATTCTGTTTAACGCCGGTCGAGCCGAAACCGCTTGTGCCGCGCTTGGTCGCGGAAAGTGTTTTGGTCTCCGTGATGCGGGCCTGAGCAACCGTGCTGATAACCATTTGAGCGATTCGGTCGCCGCGCCGGATCACGAATGGATCCTTGCCGTGATTGATGAGTACGACACCGATTTCGCCGCGGTAGTCGGCGTCGATGGTGCCTGGGCTGTTAAGGACCGTAACTCCGAAGTTCGCCGCAAGTCCGGAGCGCGGCCGCACCTGTGCTTCGGTTCCACGCGGAAGTTCCATTGACAGACCCGAGGGTATCACCGCGTAGGCGCCCGCTGCAAGCGTGCGGGCTTCGTTTGCTGGAATGGCCGCGAGCAAATCCAAACCCGCCGCATCTTGGGACTGATAAGCAGGTATCGGCAAGCCGGCGCCATGGGGCAAGCGCCTGAGCTTGATTTTGATCGCGCCTTTGCTCATTCGGCAGCCATTCGCTTTCGCGCGAGGTATGAGGCAGCCTCCATCGTGAGCCGCTCGGCGACCTTCTCCTTGGTCATGTTAGGCCAGCCACTAATGCCATCGCTCGAGATAAGATGCACGGTGTTGCGATCGCCGCCCATAATGCCGGTTTCCGGCGATACGTCGTTGGCCACGATCCAATTTGCGCCCTTTGATTTGAGTTTCTTCTTGGCGTTCTTCAACACGGCTTCCGTTTCCGCGGCAAAGCCGATGACGAGGTGCGGCCGGCCGGATTTCATTAAGCCGATGGATTTCAGTATGTCCGGATTTTCGACAAGCTTCAGTTTGGCCGGATCTTTGTGTGCCGATTTCTTGATTTTTTCGGCCTTAGGCTTCGCTACCCGCCAATCGGCGACTGCGGCGGCAAAAATTGCTATGTCGGCCGGTAAGGCGGCTTTGACGGCTTCTAGCATTTCCAAGGCTGTGACAACGCGATGTACGCGCACGCCTTCAGGGAGCGCGAGTGCTACCGGTCCTGAGACGAGAGTCACATTGGCGCCAAGACGCACGGCTGCGGCGGCGATCGCATACCCCTGTTTGCCCGAAGAGCGGTTTGCGATGTAGCGCACGGGATCGATCGGTTCGTGTGTTGGCCCGGCCGTGATGAGTACGTGCCGGCCTTCGAGCGGACCACGGGAATTGGACGTCAAACTTTTTGTGGCTGGTGCATAAATTATCGTCGGGGTGCTGGCCGGTGTTCTGCCCAGTTTGTCTTCGATCGCTGCGAGCAGTTCAGGGACTTCGGCAAGGCGGCCGGGGCCTGCTTCGCCCCCCTCGGCCATTTCTCCAACACTGGGTCCAATAAAATGTGCGCCGTCGGCTTTGAGTTGCGCGACGTTGCGTTGAGTTGCCGCGTTCAGCCACATGCGCGGGTTCATCGCGGGTGCCACGAGCACAGGCTTGTCGGTCGCCAGCAATACGGAGGTCGCCAGATCGTTGGCATGGCCGCCCGCCATCTTTGCCATGAGATCGGCCGTTGCTGGGGCGACGACGATGACATCGGCATCGCGCGCCAAGCGGATATGGCCGATTTCCTGCTCATCGTCGAGATTGAAGAGGTCCGTGAAAACCCGCTCGTTTGTGAGCGCGCCTACGGAAAGCGGCGTCACGAACTCTTGCGCCGCTTTGGTCATAATAACGCGCACACGATGCCCGCGTTCGCGTAAGCGCCGGATGAGGTCCAGGCACTTGTAGGCTGCGATGCCGCCGCCGATAATCAGAAGGACACGATTTTCAGCCACGCAACTGCACTCTGAACTAAGGCCCAAACGAAATCCAAGCCTAACATAATCACGTGTTTAGAACTGTTAAGCGCCGTCTGACTTGCAGGAATTGCCGCATCGTTAAGTTTAGGAGCCGATTAGGCTTGATGCCGCATTCCGGTTGCGGCCCGATTTCGCCTATAGGGGGTTCACTTTGGTGCAAAAATCGGGGAATTTGGCCATGACAAAACGCCGTGCTGCCACGATCTTGTCTGGCTGGGTGTCGCTTTGCCTCCTGTTGGCGGGGAGCGCGCCCTGGTGGCCGGTAGCTTGGGCCCATGAGGGGACGAGCAAGGGCGTGACGGTAGCCCATCCTTGGGTCCGGGCGACGCCGGGCGGCTCGACGATCTCTGCGGCATTTATGGAAATAGTGACTGCGGCCGGTGTTGCCGACAAATTAGTGGCCGTAACTTCGCCAGCTGCCGGCCGGGCAGAAGTTCATACCCACATCAAGGACGGCGATATCATGAAGATGCGCCGCGTCGAGGCGCTTGAACTCAAGCCGGGCGAAAGCCGTGTCATGGGTCCTTCAGGCGACCATGTCATGTTGTTCGATCTGAAAGCCCCCCTTAAAGAAGGCGATCTCGTCAAGCTCGTTCTTTCCTTCGAAAATGCTGGCCCCATCGAGGTTGACGCAACGGTCGAGTCGATTGGCGCCATGGGCCCGCACGGGATGGATCGCCAACCCGGTGCCGATGGCCAAAATTCAGGCAATGGCGGGGATCACAAGCATCACTGAAACCGTTTCCAAGGGTGAAAAATTTCAAGGTTTTCGTGGAATAAATTCTTATGGCGCGCTGACTTGACGCACAGCCTGTCTTGTAGCATGTTGCCGCCGCACTCGGAGCCAGGACCGGCCCGAAGCTCCAAAAAGAACAAAAGGTCCAAGTCTAGGGACGTAAAGATTGGGGTGGTGCTTTCAGGCACCGCCTCTTTCTGTTTCTAGCCCGCAATTTTCAGACTGTCATGCTGCGCAAAATTGGTGGCGATCTGCCTTGATCGCCGCCGCTTCGACAGTCTTGCACCTAATGGGAAGCCGATCCCGACGAACCTATCCCGGTCTGCGAGCGGACGTACTGGGCATCATATCCAGCCCGGTCTATAGCGCCACGGGCGCTTCCGTCCAGTTTAGAGAAAAGCCATATGCCGACGAAAGCAATGGTCATCGAGAACAGCGCCGGGTTGCCGTAGGGCACAGGTGCCGATCCCTTGGGATGACCTAGCACCACTTCCCACACACCCGGCGACAGCACGACCCCGACAAGGGCGGAGATGAGCCCCAGGAACCCGCCTATGACCGCGCCGCGTGTTGTCATGCCCTTCCACATCATCGACATCAACAAGACCGGGAAGTTACACGATGCAGCGATAGCGAACGCCAAGCCGACCATGAAGGCGACGTTGATCTTCTCGAACACGATGCCGAGGTAGATGGCAAGGATGCCGAGGATAACGGTCGCGATCTTAGAGACGCGAATTTCATCCTGCTCGTTGGCTTTGCCACCCTTCACGACCGTTGCATAGAGGTCGTGGCTGATTGCAGAGGCGCCGGCCAGCGTCAGGCCCGAGACCACGGCAAGAATGGTGGCAAAGGCAACGGCGGCAATGAAGCCGAGGAAGATGTCGCCGCCGACAGCATTCGCAAGATGGATCGCTGCCATGTTCGATCCGCCCTTGATCGCGTCGATAGTACTCTTGGATTTTTCCAGGATGCCGGCATCCAGGAATTTCGGATCGGTTGAAACAAGCGTAATGGCGCCGAAGCCGATGATGAACGTCAGGATGTAAAAATAGCCGATAAATCCGGTGGCATAGAAAACCGACTTTCTAGCCGTTTTGGCGTCGGCCACCGTAAAGAAGCGCATGAGAATGTGCGGCAACCCGGCGGTGCCGAACATCAACGCGAGACCCAGCGAAATCGCCGATATCGGGTTCGAGATCAGCGACCCTGGCCCCATGATGGCCGATGGATTTGCACCGACGACACCATCGACGGCCGTTTTTGGGTGAACTTCAACGGCTTTAGCGAAGAGAGCTTCGGGGCTAAAGCCGAATTTGAGTAGCACCATGAACGCCATGAAGGTAGCGCCGCCGAGGAGCAAACAGGCCTTGATGATCTGCACCCATGTCGTCGCAACCATGCCGCCGAAGGTAACGTAAATGACCATCAATGCGCCGACGATTATGACCGCCATCCAATAGTCGAGACCGAACAGGAGTTTGATAAGCGTTCCGGCGCCCACCATTTGCGCGATTAAATAGAACGCGACGGTCACGAGCGTGCCGCACGCCGCAAGAATGCGGATAGGCGTTTGACTGAATCGAAAAGAGGCCACATCTGCGAATGTGAACCGGCCGAGATTGCGTAACGGTTCCGCAATCAAGAACGTCACGATGGGCCAGCCGACCAGCCAGCCGACAGAATAGATCAGACCGTCATAGCCTGAAAGGTAGACGAGGCCTGAAATGCCGAGGAAAGACGCCGCCGACATGTAATCGCCGGCAATCGCAAGTCCGTTTTGAAGTCCCGTAATCCCGCCGCCGGCAGCGTAGTATTGCGATGCCGATTTTGTGCGCTTCGCCGCCCAATAGGTGATGACGAGTGTCAAAAGCACAAAGATGCCGAACATAATGACGGCGGGTAAATTCAATTCTTGCTTAGCGCCGCCGCCGGATACGGCATCGGCAAGTGCCGGAGCCGTCAGCGCTATTGTTGCCACTGCCGAAGTTGCAAATAAGAGGGCTCTCATTTCTTTGACTCCTGGACGATTTCACGTGTCAGCGAGTCGAAAGTGCTGTTGGCCCTAGTGACATAGTAACCCGTCAGTACGAACGCGGAAACGATGACGAACAGACCGATCGGGATGCCTATGGTCGTGACGCCGCCAGCGAGCGGACTTGCCAGAAATTTTGGAGCGTAGGCAACGAGCAGAATGAAGCCGAGATAGATCGCCAGCATGATTAAGGAGAGAGTGATCCCTAGCGACTTTCGACGCCGCACCAGCTCTTGGTATTTCGGATTCCGCTGAATCTCTTCATATGAAAGCATGTCTCTCTCCCCAGACGGCTCTTATTGCTGGCCGCTCATTTCGCCCGATAGGCCTAAAGAAAACGGATTGTGCTCACCTTAGTCTGCCTTTCAGCCGCAGGCCGTCGTAGACCGGCCTTTTTCTCAGGCCATCCGTGTCGCGTGCGGTGCGATCCGCGCACTATTTCCGCGGGCCTGCCAGTAGTCCCTCGACGCGGCAACGTGAACTAAGGGTCGCGGACAGTCAATTGGCGCCTTGAACGAAACGTAGTCCTTGCCCAAAAGGCGTAGGCGCGAGGAATCGGGGGAGTGCACATGACAAACGGTGAGATCGCGGGTGCCAGCCGCCCAACCCGGAAGTTGACCCAGATTTCCGTCGCGGTGTGGCTGTTGCTGGCGTTCCTCCTGCCGCTCGTTGCTCTAACGCTCAATGCCGTCCGTTTTGCAGGGTACCCGCTCGGTTTCTGGGTGGCGGCACAGGGCAGCCTGATCGGCCTCGCCGCATTGGCATTGGTTTTTGCCCGGCAGGCTGGTGGCGAGCAGACTCGCGAACGTGCGGCGCGCCCCATGGCGGTTGCAGGGGAGGTCATCTCAAGTGCCGGGTTCGTCGGGTTCGTTGGGCTCATTGCGTCTGTGGGTTTCGATGGACTGGCCTATCCGCTCGGCGTGGTCGCAGGTTTTGCGCTTTTGGCCATCCTGATTGCGCCGCGCTTCGTGCTCTATCCCGTCGCGACAATAGGCGGATTTTTTACCGGGCGGTTCGGCGGCCTTTGGGTCCGGCGAATTGTGCTGGCAGTTACCGGTATTGCGTCGGTGTTTCTATTGGCCGCCGATCTCCGGGGCGCAGGGTTCGCCATTCAAGCGCTGTCGGGGCAAAGTGGTGCGATAAGCTTGGCTGCGGCGGCAATTTTGCTCAGCTCCTTGTGGCTGGCGGCCTCATTCATGCGAGTTCGCCGTGCTAGCGGCGTTGCCTACGCAGCCATGTTGCTGGCGTTTCTCATGCCGCTTTTGGCCATTGCATGGGTGCACGGCCGATTTCCGGTGCCGCATCTATTCTTCGGGTTTGCACTCGAGGACGTCGCACGTATCGAGCAAGGGCTGATTGAAAAGAAACTCGCCGATGTACGCGCGTTGAAACCATTAACCTCGCCGTTTCTCCAGCTGCCGGCCTGGAACTTCATTGGCGTTGTGCTCGGACTTTCGCTCGGACTTGCGGCCCTGCCGCAGCTTTTGGGGCGGCACCTCTCTCAGGCGGCCGTATCACCGGGAGAAGCGCCCCGGCGGGCGGCATTCGCTACAGTGTGGCTGGCCGTTTTTCTTTCGGGGCTGGTCGTATACGCGGCGCTATCCCGGCTCGCAATGGCGGCTTTTGTCGATGCGGGCATCAAAATAGCGGAGCTGCCGGACGCCATTGCTCGAGCGAGTGGGTTGGGATGGATCGACGTTTGTGGCGTGAAATCGGGTTCCGCGGCAGAGCTCGCCGCAGCCTGTGCCGCGGTATCCGGACACAAAGGTGTGCTGCGCCTGCAGGATATAACTTATGCCAACGACTCGTATCTCTTTGCCACCGCATCGCTGGCTGGAATTGCGCCGGCACTCTGGATTGTTCTGGCGGCGGGTGCACTTCTTGCGGCACTCGCCGCTGGGCACGCAATTCTGGCCGGATACCTGGCGGCCGAGGGCGAAGCGCGAAGACCGGGCGTTCTCGCGAGCGATCCGACCGAACCAAGAGCGGTTGTGCTCGCGGCCCCGCTATTGCTCGTGGCCGTTTGGCTCGCGACGTTTGGGTCGCCCGACATTGCCTCGCTGGCATCGGAAGGATTGGCGCTGATCGCCGCCGGTATTTTTCCAGCGCTTGTGCTTGGATTGTACTGGCGCCGCTTCGCGGCCTCAGGTGCTGCCGTTGCAATGGTCACGGGTTTTGCGGCCGCCGGAATCTACATTGCGGGCGCCAAGTTTTTTCCGCTGACTTTGTTTGATCTAACGGGCGGCTTGTCGAATGCGCCGCCAAGCGCCGTGCGAAAACTTGCCGGCCTCAGAACGGCGCTCGAAAGCGTGCGCGATCCCATTGCCTATGCACTGGCACAGTCAGAGATTCATCGCCACGCGCAGCTCGTTGCAAACTGGTTTGGATTGAAACCGGGTGCCGCCGCGCTCTTCGGTGTTCCTGCAGGCTTCGCAGCAGGTGCAATTACAACCTTGATGTCGAATACGCGGCCAGCGGCGTGATGCTGGACCCGCAATTTGCGCGACGGTGGCTTGATCTGAATCCCAAAACGTCCAGATTTTATACTTTGTAATACTTGACCTCAGCACAGAACAACTGAGAAGAAGTTGCGGCGGGCCGTCGCGCTTTTCACCGTTAATTTTGCGTAAATGTTAAATGGCTCGGAAGAATAACTAGGGTGTTTGGAGTATTACAGAATAGTGGAAGCAAAAATGTATTGTTTGGGTGCGGCGTCGCAGTGTAAATTTGCCGAGATCTTAGCCGTTAACCAACAAAAAGAATTGGCAGTAGTCTTTAGAGCCTCTCCCGTGTACGGGCCCAGTGTTTGAAATGCTGAGTCATAGGGGTTCGATCGCTCAGACATTGGTCCACTGGACCAGTCCCGATCGAGCGTAGGGAGAGTTCAATGTTTGTATCGCGTCATGCCGGTTCGCGCCGGTGGAACACCATTCGCAATTTGTGCGTCGCTGCGCTTGCAGTATTTTCCGTGTCTCTCGTGCCGGGCGCACCCGCACGAGCCGATGATCTGCCGTTCTGGGAACAAGGCGATGCGGCAACGAAGGCCGCCAAGGCAAAGCCGTCGAAGAGCTACAACAAGAATGCCTCCTACAAGAAGTCCAAAAAATCCTACGCGTCGAAACCGGGCGGCAAGAAGCTCGGCGGATACGCCGAAGCAACCGAGCCTAAGAAAAAGAAGAAGGGGGTCAAAGTTGCGGCTCTCGATGGCGGCAGCTACGGCTCGGAACCCAAAAAGAGCCTGTCGGGTGGATCGGTGCGCTGGGTGGCATCGTCCGGCTGCGTCGATGGATCCCTGAAGTCCGTCATTTACCAGGTTGCATCGAACTTCGGCCCCGTGACGGTCAGCTCGACTTGCCGCAGCAAAGGTCACAACCGTGCTGTTGGCGGCGCCAAGCGGTCTAAGCACTTGACGGGTGACGCTATCGATTTCCGCGTGCACGGAAATAATCGCGGCGTTTACGCGTTTCTTCGCAGCAACGGCGCCGTTGGCGGCCTGAAGCACTACGGCGGCGGCCTCTACCACATCGATAACGGCGATCGCCGGACCTGGTAATCGGGTTCTGGCTTCTTCGAGGGGTCTGACGGCCGGAGCGAGTTCGTTTTTATGAGCCGCTCCGGCCCGTTCCCCCGTCCGCGATCGTTCTATGAAGCAGCAGCACTGGGATCAGGCCGATCGTGACGATCATCACGGCGCCAAGCGCGGCTTGCTCGAATTGCTCGACAGCAGCCAAACCGTAAACATGCGTTGCGAGCGTTTCAAAGTTGAACGGCCGCATCAGCAGCGTTGCCGGCAGTTCTTTCATGGCGTCAACGAAGACCAGCAATGCGGCGGCCGCAAGTGCAGGGCCGAGCATCGGCATGTGAACACGCATCAAGGCTGAAAAACTTCCCGCGCCGAGCGTTCGTGCCGCAGCATCCAGGTTTGGTGAAATGCGCTGCAGTCCGGCCTCGATCGAACCGAGAGCGACGGCCAAAAATCTTATGACAAGCGCAATCGTAACGGCGAACAAAGAGCCGGACATCAACAATCCTGTCGACACGCCAAGTTTTTCCCGCGTAAAGGCGTCTATTCCATTGTCTAATGCGGCAAGGGGGATCATCAGCCCAAGCGCCAGAACCGTTCCGGGTAATGCGTAGCCGGTCGCAGCGATCCGCGCCGATGCGTCCGTGAGCGGGCTTTTGGCTATGCGCGCCGCATAACCAAAGAACAATGCGAGCGCGATCGAAACCAGACTAGCGATGCTTGCAAGCACAAGACTATTGCGGGCCGCAGCGATGAAATTCGCGTTGAGCGCTTCGCCGAAGTAAACCAAAGCGTGCTTGAAAAGCAGGCCAAAGGGGATCGCGAAGCCCGCAACGAATGGGATAATCACCAAGGCAAGCGCCGCCATACCTCTTGAGCCGGACAAGGTCTCGAACGGGATCGCGCGCTGACGGCCGGTCGTATCGTGTGTGCCGGCTCCCCCACGGGCGACGCGCTCTGCAACCAGAAGGCCAACGACCAAGATCAGGAGAACGCTTGAGAGTTGCGCGGCGCCCGGCAAATTTGAGCGCTGCAGCCATGTGGCGTAGATGCTCGGAGTCAAAGTTTCAAAACCGAGATGCTGCACGGCGCCGAGATCGTTCAGACATTCCATTGCCACCAGTGCAACGCCGGCTGCAAGTGCCGGCCGCGCCATCGGCAGAGCGACAGACCAGAATGCGCCAAGTGCCGTGCGGCCGAGTGTGCGCGCCACTTCGAGAACGCAAACAGATTGTTGCACAAAGCTCGCGCGCGCCGCGAGGTATACATATGGGTAGAGTACGGCCGAAAATATGAACACGGCGCCGCCCGCCGAGCGGATGTCTGGGAAATAATAATCGGCCGGACTTTTGAAGGCGAACACAGACCGCAATTGCGTTTGCACCGGGCCCGCGTAGTCGAGCAGTTCTACATAGGCGTAGGCGACAATGTACGTTGGGATCGCTAGCGGCAGCACAAGTAGCCTGTCGGCTATGGCTCGTCCTGGAAACCGGTACATTGTGACAAGCCAGGCTGCTGAAGTACCGGCAATCAAGGTGACGGCACCGGCGCCTACGAGCAGCGTGAACGTATTCGCGAGTGCGCGCGGCAGAACGGTTGCCGAGAGGTGGCCCCAAATTCCGTCACCCGGCTCGAATGCCATGAAGAGCACGGCCGCAGCGGGCAGTGCGAAACAGGCAGCCAGCAAGACGGCAGCGATCGACCAGGATCTTGTCTCGACGCCGCTCAAGCCAAGCCAGCGCCAGATTGCCGCGACGCGGTGCGAAAAGCCCGGCCAGCCTGCCGCCACGTCGTCTGCCGGTATTCTGGTTGGGGCGCTTGCCATGGGCGGAACTGCCTTGAGCTTCTAAGAAAACTTGTTGCGCGGATGCCAAAGCGGGCAGTTCGCGGGACATATCGACGAGGCGCTTAGGATTTGCCGGGCTTCGCGAAGGCTGGCCGCGAAGCGCTGAGCGCCGAAGAGCGCGTCGCCGATATCGTCCGTTCCCGTCAGCGCCGCCGTGCAGGCTCTGAGTTCCGGACGCCGGTCGTGCTGACTTGCTGCAATCACGGAAATGGCAAGGCATTCATCCCTGCAAAAGCCAAGGCAGCCTGCCGGATAGACTTCGATTTCGCGGCTGCAGTTCGTTTTGACCGCGCGCACGAACTGAGATAGTTCCAAGAGCAGCGGTTTTGCCAGATCGGTCCCAAGGGTTGCCTGATAGACCGTCCACGCTTCCTCCCACGCAGAAACGTCACCCGTATCGAAACCAGTGAGCCAGCAGCGAAACCCGACGCCAACGAGGCGTTCGGGAATCCGGCCGGGGAAAGGCATGACTTTAGCAGGCGTAGCAGCGCGCGGCGCTGGTGGCTTTGAATTTGAAATCGTCATGGGTCGCACTCGTCTCTAAAACCTGAAAGCGCCAACTATCCCTATGGCTTACGCGTCAGGGATTTGGCCCCTGATCGAAGGCCACCTTATCGACGAGTTCGGAGGCTTGCTTGCGGAACTCTGCGAGCTTTGCAAGTGCGAGCGCGTCCGCTTTAAGCGGTCCCCACGATTCAACGGCCGCAGATATTTTGATGCCCGGAACGGCTGGGTATTCGCCGTTGACTTCAGCATAGAGTTTTTGCGCTTCGTCCGAGACAAGGTATTCCATTAGCTTGACGGCATTGGATTTATTTGGAGCATTTGCAGTCAATGCCATGCCAGAAATATTGACGTGCGTACCGCGATCGCTTGCATTGGGGAATAAGATCTTGACCGCGTCGGCCCAGGATTTTTGATCCGGCGAGTTTTGCATCGCAACCATATAGTACGTGTTGCCGATCGCGAGATCGCACAATCCTGCCTGCACGTCGCGCACCTGTTCGCGGTCTCCGCCGGCGGGCTTGCGTGCCAGATTGGCTTTCAGGCCCTTGAGCCACGCTTCGGTTTTTTCGGCGCCGAGATTGGCGATCATCGAGGCAACAAGCGATACGTTGTAAGTGTGCTGTCCGGAGCGCGTGCAAATCTTGCCGCGCCACTTCGGGTCCGCCAATTCTTCGTAGGTGATCGCGTCTTGCTTCACGCGTTCTTTGGAAGCGTAGACGATGCGCGCGCGCCGCGTGAGACCGAACCACTGTCCTGCCGGATCGCGAATTTCGGCGGGAATACGCTTTTCAAGTACCTCGGATTTGACGGGGGCGGTCACGCCTGCGGCTACCGCCTGCAACAGAAGTCCAAACTCATTGGTCAGAAGAATATCGGCTGGGCTGTTTTTGCCTTCGGCTGCAAGCCGTTCTACGAGGCCCGTGCTGGCAAACACCACGTTCGTTTTGATTCCAGTCTTGTCTGTAAATCCCTTGAGCAGGGGATCGATAAGTTTCGGTTCGCGATAGGAGAAGATGTTGACGGCTTCTTGCGCCACTGCCGCTGTGCAAAGAAGCGTCGAAGCGAGCGCGATTGCCGCAAAGGAAGTGGTGACGATGTGAAGAGTCGTGCGCCAGGCGGCGCGACCAGTCGAAATCATGTTCGCTCTCCAATAATCGGGGTTCAAGGCCCCGGTATCGGGTTGACGCTGGTGTGACAGCGTTGGCGCGTTAGTGCGCTGGGGCGGGAGTAACCCGAAGCCGCATGCCGGTCAATCGATTGTTGATTGCGGTTACTGCTTAGAATTCTTATAATTATCAACTGGATGAAATGCGGATTGCCGGACCCGTTCATGAAGCTGCGCAGGTAGGATCGCGCCGGTCAGCGCCGTGTCGAAAAGGCGATCAAGACAACGGTTCCCTTGCCCGGCGCGCTGTCGATTTCAATTGTTCCGTGATTGGCCTCTGCCAAGCGCCGCACCATCGGGAGACCAAGACCATAGCCGCCGCCGGGCCGGCGCGACATCTCACCGGCATCTTCGTAAAACGCACGAGCCAGTCTTTCTTCGTCCATACCCTCTCCGGTATCGCGCACGACAAGATAGATCGAACCGTCCGGCAAATAGCCCGTGCCGGTGTGCACCTCGCCGCCTGAGCTGGTAAACTTCGTGGCATTGGTGAGCAGGTTGAGTAGGATCTGGCGGATCGCTGTCGGGTTAGCGTTAATCTCCAACCGGCCTTCGCCGGTTTCGTGGGCGAGAGTCAACCCTCGTGCCTGCGCAAGCGGCTGCATGGCAGATATCGTTGCTGCGGTGAGCTCGTTCAGGTCGAAGTTTTCTGTTTTCCGGATCGATGCGTTGGCGGCTGCTTCGAGCATTTCGGTTATCACGGCAAGAGCGTGATGAGCGCTTTCGTGAATATCGCTGGCGTAGCCGAGATAGAGATCGTTGCCCATGGGCCCTAAGCGCTGATCGCGCATGATTTCGGACGCCGCGATGATGGCGCTAAGAGGCGTTTTGAGTTCGTGGGCCAGCTGGGCAATGGCCGTAGGCTCAGGCGGATCTGCCTGCATGCGCGGACCGGTCGGCGTCGTGGCAACGTGGGCCGTCGCCGCTTTGGGTTGAGTTACCTCAGGATCTTTGCCGGGTGGAACAGACTTATGAGCGGAAATATTTTGATTGGCTCTCTGTCCTTCGCGAATGCGGCGCGCAATCTCACGCAGCGTTTCTGCGTCGTCGCGCGCTACAATTGGCGGCAGTGCTTCTTCGGCTGGCGCCAGATCTTCACCGCGAGAAGCGACTTGGGGAATAGTAGACTGCGCGGATGTTTGCTCCGTTGACCCACGCTCCGTCAAACCGATCAAATGCTTTGAACCATTTGCGTTTCGCGGTCTGATCGAGCACGTGAGCATGGCAAGCCGGCCATTGCACCAAAACGCCAGTGTTTCGCTTTGGCGCGGCGTTTGCCCGGCGGCGATCTGACGGAGCCGCTGCAAAGCAGGCATAGAGCTATCGAGTGCAATAGGCAGCGCGGCGGAAGGCGATAGACCGAGGAACAACCGGCCGGCGGCATTTGCAGTTTCGACGCGCGACGCCGTCGTATCGATGACGATTTCTACGATTTGGTCTCGGGCCGTTGCGCGCACGACACCGTCATCGCTGGTGCGGTCGTCCGTTTCGTTGGGCGCGGCGCATGCCATGGATTAGCAAAGCCTTTTAGAAAGTTATCATTGAGCGCTCGCATTTTACACGAGCTTCGTCGGGAAATCTTGCCTGATTGGCCGATTGACTAGTGTCCAAGTCTTGGAACGCTGTAGCATAAAGCGGTGCTTTGCCGTCGCCGGCCGCTCGGCGAGCTGGCCCGCAATGATTGGATTTTTGTCTATGAACGATCAGGCCCCATTCGAGATCCCGGCACCGGTGCGCGAACTCGCGGAACGCAACGTAGCTTAAGTACACCAAGCCTATGAGCAATTTATGGGTTTCGTTACCAAGGCCCAGGAAACCATACTCAAGTCACAAGGTGCCATGACGAGGAGCGCGGCTGAAATTCAGGCCAAGGCCCCAAGGCCCTGCATTTCGCCGCAGCAAATGCAGTGGCGAATTTCTGCTTTGCCGCCTGTAACGCCAAGGCGCGCGACGTTAAAGAGTACCTCGAAGTGCAAGCGCGCTATGCTCAATCTCAGATGGAAGCCTGTGCCAAGCAGGCCTAAGAAATTTCACGGATGATAGTTGAAGCCGCCCACAAGTCTCAGCCGAAACCCTGACTCCGTTCGGCCTGGGCCTGATATGTGGGTTGACCAGCCGGCATTGAGGTCGCGGGCCCGTGCCGCTGCCGCTTTTTACTTGACGATCAGGGTCCAAAGCGCCTCTTAGGGCGCTGGCCGGCTTAATCGCGACCGTTTCTAGGCGATTTATAGCCGAATTTCCTGTGCCGCCTTAGCTCAGCTGGTTAGAGCGCTGGTTTGTGGAACCAGAGGTCCCCCGTTCAATCCGGGGAGGCGGTACCAATTTTCCTTTTTTGGTATGACGTTGGCGGCACTTTGAGTTCGCCCTCAACCAATACGCCGCCGCTCGATTCTGTCCCAAAGCCCGAGTTTCCCGAGCTGATTTTCTATGGCCCAAACTGTTCGTGCATGTTCGCGCGACAGTTCGTCGATTGACCGGCCTGCCCTGAATTTGACCGCGAGTTCTTCGCTTTCGCTCTCGGCCCATCGTGCCCCAGCCCGAGGCGGCAAGTTGTCCTCCGCTGCTGCCTTGGCTTTACGGCTCGTCTTGACGGCATCGAGCATTGCTTCCCACACAACGAAGGGAAGTGCGAATTTCCGCCCGTCCGAAACGCTGAGGCTGCCAATAAGACCGCGATCGCGGACCTCGAATAAATACGTCTCCGCACCCGACTTCCAGGTAAAGCTTTCCCACACCACTGGCTCGATTGACATTCCCGCCTCCGCTCTCTCGAAGTTAGGCAAGTATGGTTCATGCAACTCATAACGTCAAGAACAAAATAAGAAAATAAAAAGAACAAAAAGTTCGAAATCTTGGCCCGACGACTGGGGCGTTGGGGCTAACTTGTCATGGCCGGTCCCGCACGACGGCACCTCTCAGAGCAGTATTTAACCTCATCCCAGTTCCGAGCCCATTTCTTGCGCCAAGTGAAGGGCCGGTTGCACGCCGCGCATAACTTTCTCGGCAGTTCGGACTTTTTGGGCTTGGCGGGACGCAAAGGCACAGCCATCACTCCCGGCGGTTAGACTGGCTTGGTTGCAGACGCCAGATAGTTGACACCGGTGTCGGCGGCGAGCGTCCACACATCGCGCAAGGGATTGTAAATCATACCGTCGAAGCGCGGCGCTAGCAGACCCGCGTCTGCGCAATGTCGGGCAAGCTCTTCGGGCGTAACGAAACGATCCCATTGATGCGTGCCGCGCGGCAGCCATCCGAGCACGTATTCGGCGCCGACAATGGCAAGCGCCCAGGCCTTCACCGTCCGGTTGATGGTCGAAAACACGATCAAACCGCCGGGTTTCACGGCCCTGCTACATTGGGAGATAAACGCGCCAACGTCTGGAACGTGCTCAACAACCTCGAGGCAGGTGACGATATCGAATTGTTCGGACGCAGCAACCAAGTCTTCAATCCGTTTAGTTCGATAATCAATATTCAAACCCTGCGGTGCGGCATGCCCCTTGGCGATGGCGATGTTGCGTTCGGCTGGATCAATCCCTGTCACCGAAGCACCAAGCCGGGCGAGAGGTTCCGCAATCAGACCGCCGCCGCAGCCGACATCGAGCACCTTAAACCCCGAAAGTGCGCGGACATTTTTACTATCGAGTTTGAAATGGGTTTCCGCGGCGCTGCGGATGAAGGACAGGCGGGGCGGCCCGATCTGGTGCAGCGGACGGAACTTGCCTGTTGGGTTCCACCACTCGGCGGCAAGCTTCGAGAACCGCTCGACCTCAGCGGGGTCAAGCGTCGGGTCGGTTCCGGAACCCATACATTGCGCAGCGTCTCGCTGAGGCGGCATTACCACTCCTGTTTTGTCTGTTTACTGGCTGCCTGGCGGGCTGGATTGTCAAGCCCGATGCGTTTTCTTGTCCGGGCGCCAGTTGCAGCGCTGCGGCTATGCCGTTAAGAAGCGCCAGTCTCAAGAGAATCTTTGTAAACTGCTCGCGGGATAGGGGGTGCCGCCGGTCTGGCTGGCGCGTCCCGTCTGACGCCCGTTTGCGTTGATGTGCACGACAGCCGGGGGCCGCTACGTCTCCTGCCGTCGATACAAGGAAAAGAACCGGCAGGCACGATGGCAGTTGTGGTGATGAAATTCGGCGGTACGTCCGTCGCCAACGTCGAGCGAATCCGAAATGTCGCCAAACACGTCAAGCGCGAGGTGGACGCCGGCAACAAAGTCGCAGTCGTCGTCTCGGCCATGTCGGGCGCGACCAACCAGCTCGTTGCGTGGGTCAAGGAAGCGTCGGAACTCTACGACTCGCGCGAATACGATGCCGTGGTCGCGACCGGCGAACAAGTGACGGCCGGATTGCTTGCGATCATTCTGCAATCGATGGGACTTAAGGCGCGCTCATGGACCGGCTGGCAAATCCCGGTCAAGACCAGCGAAGCGCACGGCTCGGCGCGCATTCTCGATATCCCAGGCGACGACATCATGAAGGGGCTGAACGCCGGAGAAATTGCCGTCGTCACCGGATTTCAGGGAATTGAGCCGAAACACAATCGCATTTCAACGCTTGGCCGCGGCGGATCGGATACGAGCGCCGTGGCACTTGCCGTCGCTCTTAAGGCGGATGTGTGCGATATCTACACCGACGTCGATGGCGTCTACACGACGGATCCGCGCATCGTGCCCAAAGCGCGCCGCATGCCCAAGATCTCCTATGAAGAGATGCTTGAAATGGCGTCTTTAGGCTCAAAAGTTTTGCAGACCCGGTCTGTCGAGCTGGCCATGGTCTACCGGGTGCGCACGCGCGTTTTATCGAGTTTCGTGGCGCCGGAGGCCATGAAAGCCGTCGATATGAAGAATTTGGAGAATATCGGGACAATCGTTTGCGACGAGGATGAAATCGTGGAGCAGCAAGTCGTAAGTGGCATCGCTTATGCAAAAGACGAAGCCAAGGTCACCATTTTGAAGGTCGACGACAAGCCCGGCATCGCCGCGCGCATCTTTGGACCGCTGGCCGAAGCCAATATCAATGTTGACATGATCGTGCAGAACGTCACGCCGGACGGCAAACATACCGATATGACATTCACGATTCAGGCGTCGGAACTTCCGCGCGTTCTCGATGTCCTCAAGAAGGCGAAGGGCGACATCGGCTCGTTCGAGGTCAAGAGTTCGGCCGATGTCGTCAAAATTTCGGTGATTGGCATCGGCATGCGCAGCCACGCGGGAGTTGCCTCGCAAATGTTCAAAGCGTTGTCCGACAAGGGCATCAACATTCACGCCATTTCGACGTCCGAAATCAAGATCAGCGTCTTGATCGACGCGGCCTATGCCGAGCTTGCGGTCAGGACGCTGCATACGGCATACGGATTAGACAGCGATTGAGCGGGCGGCAGGCCCTGTGGCCCTGCCGCTTTCCGATCGGACAGATCCCGCGTGAAAAACGCGGCGAAGAGCGGCAAGGACCATGGTAACGCGGCGCGGCGAAGACCCAAGACCACTGCCAAGCGAAACGTCGCTGCGTGTGATCATGCGCGGTCTGCGGGAAATTATGTCCGACGACGCGCCGGGCCAGGACAAGCTCGACAAGATCGTCCGCCAGATTGCCGGCGTTATGGTCGCCGAAGTTTGTTCCATCTATCTCAAGCGCCAGGACGGTTCGCTTGAACTCTTCGCGACCGAAGGGCTGAACCCGTCTGCCGTTCACAATACGCGGCTAAAGCGCGGCGAGGGTCTTGCGGGGCGCTGCGCCGAATTAGGCGTCACAGTGAATGAGCCCGAGGCCTCAAATCATCCGGCGTTTTCTTACCGGCCTGAAACGGGCGAAGAGGTCTATCATTCGCTGCTCGCCGTGCCGATCGAGCGGTCGGGACAGATCCTTGGCGTTCTGGTTATTCAAAACAAGACCCAGAAGGAATACTCCGACGAAGACGTGGAAGTTCTTCATGCGACCGCCATGGTCATTGCGGAAAACTTGATTTCCGGCGCAGTAGCCGGTACCGGCGCCGCAATCGAGCTTTCCAAATCGCAGCCGATGGTCATTGAGGGCGAGCCTCTCTCGATTGGCATTGCGTTGGGCCACGTTGTTCTCCACGAACCCCGCATTGTCGTTACGCAACTGATGTCCGATAATCCGGCTGTCGAAATCGGGCGGCTGGACGAAGCCCTCGAAAAGCTGATTGCCCACATCGACGATATGTTCGAGCACGAGCAATTGGCGGGAGCGGGCGAACACCGCGATGTGCTCGAAGCCTACCGGATGTTCGCGCACGACAAGGGTTGGCACCGGCGTTTACGGGAAGCGGTGCAGGGCGGGTTGACGGCCGAAGCCGCAGTCGAACGCGTGCAAAACGCCATGCGCACCCGCATGCTGCGTCAGCACGACACCTATTGGCGCGAGAGGCAGCGCGACCTCGACGATCTGTCGGACCGCTTGATGCGTGTCTTGGCCGGGCGTATTACCAGCGCGGACGAAGCCTCGGGTCTTCCCCCCGATGCCATTCTCGTTGCCCGCACGATGGGACCCGCGGAACTGCTCGACTATGACCGGACAAGGCTGCGCGGGCTCGTTGTTGAAGATGGATCGAGTCAAAGCCACGTTGCCGTTGTCGCCAAAGCGCTTGGAATAGCCGCGATCGGGCAAGCGGCGGGCGTTGTCGAACGGGTGAACGCCGGCGACGCAGCAATTGTCGACGCGGTGACGGGCGAAGTGCATTTGCGCCCAAGCCAGGAAGTCATCAGCGCCTACTCGGACAAAGTGCGATTTCGCGCGCGCAAACAGAAGCGCTATCAGGCGTTGCGCGATCGCCCAGCCATCACCAAGGATGGGGTGCGTATTTCGCTGCAAATGAATGCCGGCCTTCTCGTCGATATGCCACATCTGGCGGAAAGCGGCGCCGATGGCGTCGGGCTTTACCGGACAGAACTTCAGTTCATGCTGTCGGACACTTTTCCGCGCCTCGACAAGCAAACGCAGCACTATGGCGCCGTCATCAAAGAAGCTGGAAATAAACCGGTTGTATTCCGCACGCTCGATATCGGCGGCGACAAGGTGCTCCCCTACCTGCGTCAGCCGAAGGAAGAAAATCCTGCTATGGGCTGGCGCGCCATTCGTATGGCAATGGACAGGCCGGAACTGTTCCGCATTCAAATCCGGGCCATGCTCAAGGCGGCACCGGGGCGCGAATTGCGCGTGATGATTCCGATGGTCAGTTCGGCTTCGGAACTAAAGCCGCTTCGCGACTTGGTTGAAAAGGAAAAAACCTTTCTTGCAAAGCATGGGCATAAACTGCCGGAGAACGTTCTGATCGGCGCGATGTTTGAAGTGCCTTCGTTGCTCTTTGAGCTCGACACCTTCTTACCCGCAGTCGATTTCGTGTCCGTCGGATCAAACGACTTGATGCAATTCATGTTTGCCTCAGATCGAACAAATGCCCGCGTTGCCAGCCGCTTCGACGTTTTGGCGCCAGCGCCGCTCAGGGCGCTACGCACTTTGGTCAAGGCGGCTAAAAAACATCGCGTGCCATTGAATCTGTGCGGTGAAATGGCGGGCCGCCCGCTTGAGGCCATGACACTGATCGGGCTGGGCCTGCGCTCGATCTCGATGGCACCGGCGTCGATTGGCCCGGTGAAAGCCATGATTCTGTCTCTCAATGCGGAGCATATCACCGACTGCGTCGAGGACCTGATTAAGTCTGGTGCTCCTAACATGCGTGAATCCTTGCAAAAATTTGCCGCCAAAGAGCGTGTCGAGGTTGAAGGCTGAGCGGAAGGCACCTGTCATTGCGCCGGGCTTTGACAAACTGCATTTTTTGATCAAGATGGACTTGCAGGTGTGGGGCGCCTGTCACGTCAATATTCGTTGTTGTTTGCGTTAGGGTGTGGGGCTCAGTGAATCCGAACGGGGTCGAGGCCAGAGGCGACCGTATGTTGCAGCGCGGCGGCAATGCGCCGGGCGTGCAGCACTCATCAACTGTTCCGGTCCACAGCCAGGTTGCAGTTTTTTTCCGGGATCTGCGAAAATTTCTCGGGATCACACAGCAGCAGGCTGCGACCCAACTCCTGACGCACGTGCAAGTCATCGAAGCACTCGAAAATGCCGATGTGCGTTATCTGCCGCCATGGCCGGAAACAGCACGTATTGTAATGGCCTACGCGGCCTGGGCGAGAATTGATGGCCGTCCGGTCCTTAGTGCGCTTGCTGCCTTGCAGAACGGCTCGTTGCCGCGCCGCCCGCTACCCGCTAGAAATGCCGCCACCTATGCCCACATGCAGCAGTCTGTCGTGCGCTTGCGCCAAGCCGGTGTGGTCCTGGTCGAAGGCGCCAAGCGTTTGCCGCAAGAAGCCATGAACCAGGCGCGCGAACGGCCGGCACGCACATTTTATGCCGTCTCGCTGCCGATGTGCCTCGTTCTTTTGATGCTTAACACGTCGATCCTTCAAGGTGCTTTCACTACGATTAGCGGCCCGGTCGCTAAATTTGGTTCTAGCCTGCGTGAAACTATGGCCGTGCGGTTTGCGCCGGTGCGCGAGGGGCTGCGCTGGATCGAGGTCGATGATCCGCGGTCTCGCCGCGACGACAAATTAACGCCCGGCGAACGTTAGCGGGCTAACTTAGGCCGGTATTTTGCGCGCCAGCCCCGCAGGCGCGACTGGCGCTCCAGCTCAATCGCTGGCAGATCCTCCTTCAACGAAAGTCTGATTCTCTTTGAATATTGGCTCCGACCTTATGACCGGCCTACCGAGCGAAAAATTAGACCGTCTTGTCGAACGCTGGATGTCTATCCAGGACGAATTGAACTCCGGCGTGCCGCAGGCAACGTTCGTCAAGTTGAGCAAGGAGTTCTCCGATCTGAGGCCGGTGGTTGAGGCCATTCAAGAGCTGCGCAAGACGGAGGAAGAACTCGCAGGCCTCGACCAGCTGATCGCCGATCCGGCGGCTGACAAAGACATGATCGAAATGGCCTACGCCGAGCGCGCAGAGCTTCAGCCCAAGCTTGAAGAACTTACGCAGCATATGCGTGTCGCTCTGCTGCCGAAAGACGCGGCGGACGAAAAAAGCGCGATCCTCGAAATTCGAGCGGGCACGGGCGGCGATGAAGCTGCCCTCTTTGCCGCCGACCTTTATCGTATGTACACACGCTACGCAGAGCTCAAGGGCTGGAAGGCCGAAGTCATTTCAATTTCTGAGAGCGATCTCGGCGGCTATCGCGAGGTGATCGTGTCGATCACGGGGCAAGGCGTGTTCGCGCGGTTCAAGTTCGAGAGCGGCGTGCATCGCGTTCAGCGCGTGCCGGCGACGGAAGCAAGCGGGCGCATTCATACTTCCGCTGCAACGGTCGCGGTTTTGCCGGAAGCCGAAGACGTCGATGTCGATATCCGCCCCGAGGATGTGCGCATCGACACCATGCGCGCGGGTGGCGCCGGCGGGCAGCACGTCAACAAAACGGATAGCGCCGTGCGCATGACGCACTTGCCAACCGGCATAGTCGTTGTTTCAGCCGAAAAATCGCAGCATCAGAACCGGCGCTTGGCAATGCAGGTCTTGAAAGCGCGCGTCTTTGAACTTGAGCGCTCAAAGCTCGCTAACGAGCGCTCGGAAAATCGCAAATCGCAAGTTGGCTCGGGTGATCGCTCTCAGCGCATCCGAACCTACAATTTTCCGCAAGGGCGCGTGACCGACCATCGTATCAACCTTACGCTCTACAATCTCGACGAAGTTTTGCAGGGCAATGCCTTGGATCAGCTGGTCGATGCCTTGATCACCGATCACCAAGCGAGTTTGCTTGCCGAAGTGAGCGCCGCGTGACGCGCAGGTCCGCAACTGCGCCACCCGCGATCGAGTTTGATCGTGAGGACAAACTCGGTGCAGCCGTCCGGCGTTTGAGCCGGGCATTTGCCGCCGCTGGTCTCGAGACGCCTGAGATCGACTCGCGCTTCCTCGTACAGGGGATCTTAGATCTGGATGCAGCAGAGTTTCTAAAAACGCCAAACCGGGAGATCGGCGCTTTTTCCAATGCACTAGCGGCAGCGGCAGCTCGGCGCTTAGCGGGTGAGCCTGTGTCGCGTATTCTCGGCTATCGCGATTTTTATGGCCGCACATTCAAGATCACACCGGACGTCCTCGATCCGCGTCCCGATACCGAGACACTTATCCATACGGTCTTGGAAATCTTTAGATTGAAAGCTTGGGACGACAATCCGATCTCGATTGCCGACATCGGAACGGGATCCGGTGCCATCCTGGTGACGCTGCTCGCAGAGCTGCCGTGCGCGACCGGAGTGGGTAGCGATGTCAGCGCCGCAGCACTCGATGTTGCGCAGCACAATGCAGAGCGGCATGGTGTCGCCGGTCGCTCCAAGTTCGTGCAAACCAGCGTGCTTAAGGGCGTGACCCAGAAGCTCGATTTAGTGGTCTCCAACCCACCCTACATTCCCACGAACGAAATTGGCGGATTGACCAGGGATGTGCGCGACTACGATCCGCAATTGGCCCTAGACGGGGGCAGCGACGGTCTCGAAATTTACCGCGAAATAGCTAAAGATATCAGCGGTATTAATGGGAAGATTATTATCGTGCTCGAAGTTGGGGCAGGCCAGCATGCCGGTGTCTTGGACATTTTCGAGAAACAGTGCCGGGCGGTCCCATTCGGCTCGCTGGAACTGATTACCGACCTCGGCGGCCATCTCCGTTGTGTAGCATTGGAGATACATCCGTAGGCAAAGGTGCGAATTGTATTGGAACGGCTATGTTTCCGGGGTATGATCTGTCTTGGCGGTTTTGATCGGGCACGGTCAGTTGAAGGGACGCTCGCAGGGTCGAGCATATTGACAGTGTTCCCGGCGCTGAAGGTACCGGCATAGATTGCGAAGCGCGAAGCTGGCCCACAGTGTGAAGTGGAGCTGGCGAGGAAAATAGGCCGTAAGGGTTAGTCCACGGCTTCCGCGCTAAACGCCCCACTTCCGATTGGATGGACCTATAATTCTGTTTTATGCGTCGCAACAGGGATTGGCCGCATCCGGTTTTGGGCCGGGGCATTCGGAGTGTCAGGCGCCACTTGGCACCAAGCGGACATTGGGCAGCAACACTTTTTGATTCATGACTTTAGCCGAAATGACTGAAACCCTAGACTGGTAAGAACGGGAGCCAATGAGGCAAGGACAGCAAAATCGCCGCGGCCGCGGGCGTAGCAATAACAACAACAATAATAATAACCGCAAGTCGCAAAATCCGATGACTCGCAGCTTTGAGAGCACCGGGCCGGATGTCAAACTCCGGGGCACGCCCTCGCACGTTGCTGAGAAATATATGTCTCTGGCGCGTGACGCGTTGTCGTCGGGCGATCCCGTGCTCGCTGAAAACTACATGCAGCACGCCGAGCACTACAATCGCATCATCATGACCTTCCGCGAGCAGCAGATGAGCGCGGGCGGCAGCGATCCCTACACGACCGGCATGGGCCGTCCCGCAACCATGGGCGGGCCCGAGGCCGACGCTGACGATTTCGGCGATGACGAGGGCGACGATTTCGCCGGCGACAACCGTCCGATGATGGCCCAGCCAGACTTACCATCGCAGCCGCAACCCATGCATCAGCCGCGTTCGTTCGATCAGCCGCAGCGCTTCGACAATCGTCCGCAACATCAAAACCAGAACCAGCGGCGCGATCAGCGGCACAACCAAAATAATAATCCGAACTATCGCAACGACCGGAACGAAAACCGCTTTGACAGGGGGGACCGGCCGGATCGTCAAGACCGCCAGGACTTCCGCCCGGATCGCAACCAAGACCGAAACCATGATCGGGGCCCAGATCGCAATCAAGATCGGGATCGTAATCAGGACCGCGGAAACGATAGAGGGCCAGATCGAAATCAAGATCGAAATCAAGATCGGCAACAAGACCGCAACTTTGATCGTAACGGCGGCGGCGAACCGCGCGGCTTCCGCGATGAACGCCCCGTTCAACCCGTGCCGCAGTTTGTACCAACTCCAGCAATTGAGCCCGTGAGCGAAGTTGCCGTACCGCGCCGCCGCGAACGCCCGCCGGTTGCGGCTGTCGAACAGCCCGCTGCAGCGGCGTTAAATCATGAACAACCGGAGTTCCTGCGCCGTCCCGTGCGCCGCCCGCGCGTCGAGAAAGAGGTGCCGGATATACCGGCGCCGCCCACGGCTGACGATCAAGATTGATCTGCAGTCAATTGGTTAGAGCGAGCTTTGAGAGCCGCGGATCATATCCCGGCTCTTTTTTTGGCATTGATTAGATGGCTGGCATCAATTGGAGACCGATAGTTGGTCCCCTATTCGCAGATATCCGCCTTGGACCACCCGCGCGTAGACTCCAAAGTCCGTGTGGCCGAGATTGCGCGACAAGAAGGATGGGATCTTCAGGTCCCGCGCGCCCGTTTCGGGATCGACGTTCGTTGCAGCGCATCGCTCCGTGCGTTTGAAAACGTTGAGCATGGCGCTTCCGGCATTCAGGTTCCGGCCAACTAAATCCAATTCAGACCACGCCGGCCAGCCTGAAACGACAATATTAGGTCTGAAGCGCAACGGATTAATCGCGACGCCGAGTGCGGTCTCGAGTGCGCGCACGCTTTCGAGATTGACGATGTGCAAGCACTTGGCGGCGACGTCCGAAAAGCTATGGGCCGGACTCGAAACGACGCGCGGGGGACCTCTCAAAGCCGGGCCCATGTAGTTCGAGATGAATGCCTCGATGGCCGCCCGCCCTGAGGCAGCGCGTAAGTCGCCGCAGACAGCATCAGCGCCGTCAATGGTGATCGTCAACGTGTGGGCTCCGTCATCGAATTTGGTCTTCAATTTTGCAAGTTGCTCATTGCGCATAAGCATAACGAAGTGGATCTTGGGCAGATGTGCGGGCGCCTCGGGATCAAACGGGCCCGGACCGTTCTCAATCGCGTAAGCCCGATCGAAGGGTAGGGTCACACCCTCGGCAAGGTGCGCGCTTGCAAGGGCTTCAGCCGTCAACCCCTTAACAGGGTAACGATAGACTGCCGTTATTGACGCAGATCCTATGCTCGCCATCGATTTGCAACCTCGAACTTGTGAAGCAGGCCCGCTCGACCCCTTTTGTCCTGCCGCAAGCTTACTATATCTGTGGTGGCTCACGTGCCAGGGGTGCTCATCGAGGCCCGCAGCCGTTGTGCCACATCAATGCGTGATGGCGCCACCCCGTGCCTTAAAGGCGGGAGTGGCGCGCCGAGGAGAAGCGACATGAATTTCGAGCGTTATACCGACCGCGCTAAAGGCTTTGTGCAGGCTGGCCAATCCCTGGCATTGAGGGAAAATCACCAGCATTTCGCCCCCGAACATCTCTTGAAGGTTTTGCTCGACGATCCCGAAGGCCTCGCCAGCGGTTTGATTGGGCGAGCCGGGGGCGACGCAAAGGCAGCACTTGCTGCGACGGATCGTGCGCTTGCGAAGCGGCCAAAGGTCTCGGGCGGCAGCGGTCAGGTGTATGTTGCACCCGAAGCGGCGCGCGTTTTCGAAACGGCGGAAAAGGCGGCCGATAAGGCCAGCGACAAATTTGTGACGGCCGAACGTCTTCTCCTGGCAATTGCGCTCGAAACTGCAACGGACGCCAGCAAGGCTTTGCGCGATGCCGGGGTCACTCCGGAAAAACTCAACACCGCGATCAACGACATTCGCAAGGGCAGGACGGCCGACAGCGCATCCGCCGAGCAAGCTTATGACGCTCTGAAGCGTTATGCGCGCGATCTGACGGAAGCAGCGGCGGCCGGCAAGCTTGATCCGGTCATTGGCCGCGATGAAGAGATACGCCGTACGATCCAAGTGCTCTCGCGCCGGACGAAGAACAACCCCGTATTAATCGGCGAACCTGGCGTCGGCAAAACGGCGATTGCCGAAGGCTTGGCACTGCGCATCGTCAAAGGCGACGTGCCGGAAAGCCTGAAAGACAAAAAGCTCCTCGCGCTCGATATGGGCTCGCTGATCGCCGGCGCCAAATATCGCGGCGAGTTCGAAGAGCGCCTGAAAGCCGTCCTTTCGGAAGTACAGGCGGACGCTGGCGGCGTCATTCTGTTTATCGATGAGCTGCATACCATCGTCGGTGCCGGCAAATCCGAAGGTGCGATGGATGCCGGTAACTTGTTGAAGCCGGCTCTGGCGCGCGGCGAGTTGCATTGCGTCGGCGCAACCACGCTTGACGAATACAGGAAGCACATCGAGAAGGACGCAGCTCTTGCACGCCGCTTTCAGCCGGTTCTGGTCGATGAGCCGACTGTTGAAGATACGATCTCGATCCTGCGCGGGCTCAAAGAGAAATACGAGTTGCACCATGGTGTGCGGATTACCGACAGCGCGCTCGTCGCGGCGGCAACGCTATCTCATCGCTACATCACCGACCGGTTTTTACCCGACAAGGCCATCGACTTGGTCGATGAGGCTTCCTCGCGGCTTAGAATGCAGGTTGATAGCAAGCCTGAAGAACTCGACGTGATCGATCGCGATCTAATGCAGGTCATGATCGAGCGCGAAGCCTTGCGCAAGGAAACCGACGCGGCATCCAAAGACCGGCTGCAAAAAATCGAGAAAACGATTGCGGACTTGAGCGAGCGCTCGAAAGCGCTGACGCAACGTTGGGAAGCCGAGAAGCAAAAGCTTGGCTCGGCCCAGAAGCTGAAGGAACAGCTCGAAGCGGCCCGGATTGAATTGGAGCAGGCGCAGCGCCGCGGAGACTACAACCGGGCCGGTGAATTGAAGTACAGCGTGATCGATGCGTTGGAAAAGAAGCTGATCACAATCGAGAGTCAGGATGGCAAGGGCGCAATGCTGGAAGAGGCGGTGACGCCCGATCAGATTGCGGGCGTTGTCTCGCGCTGGACCGGCATTCCCGTCGATAAGATGCTTGAGGGCGAGCGCGATAAACTGTTGAAGATGGAAGATGCGCTTGGCAAACGGGTCGTCGGCCAAAAGGAGGCTGTCATAGCGGTTTCAACGGCCGTGCGGCGCGCGCGTGCTGGCTTGCAGGACCCGAACCGGCCGATCGGTTCATTCATGTTCTTAGGGCCAACGGGAGTCGGCAAGACAGAATTGACGAAAGCGCTCGCGGGGTTCCTATTCGACGACGACACGGCGCTCATCCGCATGGACATGTCGGAGTATATGGAGAAACACTCGGTCGCCCGGTTGATCGGCGCGCCGCCCGGCTACGTTGGCTATGAGGAAGGCGGCGCGTTGACCGAAGCTGTGCGGCGGCGGCCGTATCAGGTCGTTTTGTTCGACGAAATTGAAAAGGCGCACCCGGATGTGTTTAACGTACTGCTGCAAGTGCTCGATGACGGACGCTTGACTGATGGGCAGGGCCGCACCGTCGATTTCAAGAACACGATAATCATTCTGACTTCGAACATCGGCTCGCAGTATCTCGTCGAGCAAAAGGAAGGCGAAGACACCGACGCCGTGCGCGACGACGTAATGGAGGAAGTGCGCGCACGCTTCCGCCCGGAATTTCTCAATCGCTTGGACGAAATCATCCTTTTCCATCGCCTGCAGCGGGCGGATATGAGCAGAATTGTCGATATTCAGATGACGCGGATCGCGAAGCTTCTCGTGGATCGCAAGATCGTGGTCGAGCTGGATGACCAGGCGCGCGCCTGGCTCGCAAATCGCGGCTATGACCCGGCTTATGGCGCCCGGCCGTTGAAGCGCGTCATCCAGCGCCACATTCAAGATCCGCTCGCCGAGCAGATCCTCGCCGGCGGCGTCAAGGACGGTGACGAGGTGGCGGTTTCGGTCCGCGATGGCGTGCTGACCATCAACGGCTGGCCGGTGAAGGCTGCGGCTTGAATGTGAGGCGAACGTTGTCCGGGATACGTCCGGCCTCCGTTTCTTCCAATTCGTCACAGAGCCGGTCGTCTACTATTTCTCGCACGTGTCGAAGCTAGGGCGGTTTGGGGCGCAGAAATTCATGCCGCCCGTGCGCAGCCGCCCTTCTGCGCTTTGCCCTTGGAACGTGGCGGTATTGACGCACAACCGTCATCCACCGACGCGGCATAAGAACGATCTTGAGCTGGTGCAATTGATAAGTGACGGCTCGACGTTTTCTGCGATTTTGGATCAGGCGGCCTCGTTCTCAAAGCGCGTCGAGCTAAATCAATAAGCTAAACCGTCATAAAAGCTTTGTTTCGGCTGGCTAGAGACGGCGAGGCGCGCACAAAACGGCTGGAAGTAAGGCGCTCCCCGGCCACAACCTGTTGGATACTTTGAGGCCCCATGACACCCAATTTCAAGAACGGTCTGGCTTTGGCTGCGATCGCATTTGCCGCCACTTCGGCTCTCTCGCCCGCAGCGTTCGCTCGCGATGAGATCCGCGCCGTTGGCTCATCGACAGTTTATCCCTTTACGACCACGGTCGCCGAGCAGTTCGGCAAGTCGGGCGGCGGCAAAACGCCGGTCGTGGAATCGACCGGCACGGGCGGCGGACTCAAGTTGTTCTGCGCCGGTGTCGGCGAGGCAACTCCCGACATCGCAAATGCGTCGCGTCCTATGAAGAAGGCCGAATTCGAGCTCTGCCAGCAGAACGGCGTCAAGGACATCGTCGAGATCAAGATCGGTCTTGATGGCATCGTGCTCGCCCACGCCAAGAGCGCGCCCGACTTCAACGTAACGCAGGAGGAGCTTTTCCTGGGCCTCGCCAAGGAAATTCATGACGAGAACTTGAACTTTATCCCGAACCCGAACAAGACTTGGCAAAATATCGATCCGTTGCTCCCCGATACCAAGATCGAGGTTCTTGGCCCCCCGCCGACCTCCGGCACGCGCGACGCGTTCCTTGAACTTATTATGGAAAAGGGCGCCAAGGGCTACGGGGCGCTCAGGGACATGAAGGAGGCGGACGAGAAGAACGGCACCAAGAACTACGAGAAAATTTGGAAGTCGCTCCGCCAAGATGGCGCCTACATCGACGCCGGCGAGAACGACAACCTGATCGTGCAGAAGCTCGAGGGCAACCCGAACGCTGTCGGGGTCTTCGGCTACTCGTTCCTCGAAGAGAACAAGGCAAAGATCAAGAGCATCCAAGTCGGCGGCGTTGAAGCCACCTACGAGGGCATCGCGAGCGGCAAATATCCCGGCTCGCGTTCGCTCTTCATTTACGTGAAAAAGGCCCATGTCGGAGTCATCCCCGGCCTTAAGGAGTTCATTGCCGAGTACGTTTCGCCCAAAACGATCGGTGAGGACGGGTACCTCGTCAAGAAGGGCCTGATCGCGATGCCCAAGGAAGGTATCGAGAAGACAGCTAAGACAGCTGCCGATCTCACCGCGATGGTTGCTCCGGAGAAGTAACGCACAAGGGTTGGGCGTGACGCGCAGGTAATCGATGTCGATGCGTTGCGAGGTGTAGTTTTTCTTCGTCCGTGCCGGAGGCATTGATGAAGAAAAACACTTAGCGACAAACGTGCGGTGTCAGACCTCAGGTGGATTTCGCCCAGCGGCCGGGCGGGCGCAGGCATAGGATGCCGACACCAAGCCTCGATCACGATCAGAGGCGCGCGATGGCGAACTGTCGAGCATCCGCTGACGCAAAATGGGGCGTGAACGTGCTGCGAGAAGAGGCCGGGACGAGCCCAGCCTCCGCTCCTTTCAGTTCATTACAGCACTGTCGTCTTGAATTACTTGCACTTGTTGAAGTCGGGGCGGTTGGGCGCGCAGAAACTCCCGCCGTAAGGGCCCGCCAGTGCCTTGCCGTTGAATCTCGCGGTAATGCGCTTGGATTTGGTGATTTCTAGGCGCGAATTTGCGCAGGCAGCTTTCGCGGCAGCGATGCAGGCCGCTTCCGTGGACGCATCCTCGTTCTTGTCGCATTGCTGCGACCCACCGCACTTGCTGTAGGACTCATCCTCCTTGCCAGGGCAGGCGGTGCGGTTGTAATGAACTATGCAGTCGTCTGCGGCGAATGCATTGGGTACAGACGACAGGCCGAGCGGCAGGCCGAACAAAGCTGCGAGTATAATAGACTTGCGCATGAGCGTTTCCTCTTTGCTTACTACTACGGAAGAGCCGCTGGTTACGTTTTAGCCTCCCCGCAAGCTCCCGCAATCTTCTGCGAAACTGACATGACAAGCCCATGACACGACCCCGTGACACGACAGGCCGACGGTTAGGCCTTGGCCCCGCGCGCCTAAATCTGAAGTGTAAGCAGGTCGGCCGCAGTAGCACGCAAGGCGGTTCGGCAAATTATTTGCTCGCCGTCATGACGGGCGCGCGTTTCATCAAATCGTCGATGCGTGCGCGTTCTTTCTGGAACTCGGCGAGATCTTTGCCTTCGAGCTTTTTCTCGCGCGGAACCTGGATGGACATGGGATCGACAAAGCGGCTGTTGACAAGCACTTCGAAGTGAAGATGGGGACCAGACGAAAGGCCTGTCGAGCCGACATAGCCGATGGTTTGCCCTTGGCGAACTTTGACACCGGGCTCCATGCCACTGGCGATACGGGACATGTGGCTGTAGGCGGTGTGATAGCCGTTCGCATGGCGTAGGCGAACATAAATTCCGTTGTATCCTTTGTGTCCGGCCTCTTCGACGACGCCATTTCCGGACGCGAGAATGGGCGTTCCCGTTGTGGTTGCCCAATCGACGCCCGTGTGCATTTTGCGGACGTTCAAGAGAGGATGATAGCGCACGCCGTAACCCGATGTCAGCCGCACGTCGTCGCCGCGAACCGGCTTGCGCATCAGGAATTTTTTCGAGTTGTTGCCGGCTTCGTCATAGTAATCGACTTCGCCGTCCGGGGTGCGGAAACGATAAAAGCGGTACAACGCGCCGCCGCCGTTAATGGCGGTATAGAGCAGCTCGCCTGGCGGCCCATCGGCCGATTGCTCTTCCTTCATATCAAAGAAGAGTTCGACGGTATCGCCTGGGCGCACGCGTCGCCGGAAGTCGGTGTCGAATGCGTGCACGCGTAAGACTTGAGTGATTGTCTCGGGATCGAGATTTTGAACGAGGCCCGCGTGATAAAAACTCGCGTACAGACTTGACTGCTGCTGGTTTTCGCTCTCGCCGGCGGCGCGCTGCAGTTCTTGCCCGATGAGCGGCTGGGCACTCGCAACAAACTCGCCCGCCGCGCTGCGCACGACACTGACCAAATGATCGTGTCCGTCGGAAAAGATAGAAAACCCGGCCGGTTCTTTCTTGTCGGATTGGGTGAGAGAAGGTACGAGCGTTATCCGCACTTCCTGCCCTGGAACCAGCGCATTCTCGGGAAACGTGCTGTGAGCCGCTTCGATCATGGCGCGCGCTTGCCATGGGTCGCCGCCGGATTTGGTTAGGATCTTCGCGAGCGTGTCATCACGTCCAACTTTGACGACACTCACTTCTCCGCGTTCGAAATCGCTTTCGGCTTCTTCGTATGTATCGGGAGATTTGACGATTGAGGTCGAGTTAGCCGGTTGCGGAAGCGCGGCGGGCCCAGGTTCGCCCGTGTTGGGGTCAACGGCCGCGGCCGGAATACCATCGAGCGGAGCGCCAGTAATATCGGTGGAGCTGGCGGGCGGTATCGCGATATCTGCGGTACGCTCGACGAGCTCTTGCACTTCCTGGGTATCGAGTTCTTGACCATCTTCACCGGGAAGAATGCCGCCCAACAGTTCGACGACTTTGATTGATACATCCGACCGGCTCAGCCCGCTGCCGGCATTTTCGTCGCTATCGTCGTTGGAACTGACGGGCTGGCTGTTTGCATAAAGCTTGAAGGGATTGAAGGGAGGAATGACGTCGGAATAGTTTGACGGCACGGGCGCTAAGCGGGCGACGATCCGGGCGTAGGGCTTTTGCCTCACGTACTCGCGGCCGTCGCGGCGCTGCTTGGAAGACTCGTGAATGATATAGCGGGTAGAAAGTGCGCCGCTTGTCAGTTGCAAGCGATCGGATTTGGGCGATACCCATTTCAAGCCGTCGGCGTTTTTCATAGCCGGCGCGGCTTGCGATGACCCGCCGCCATCGAGAATTTTCTTGAATTCGGGCAACAGCCGGTCGTCGATTGCATTGCGATCGGCTGAACCATAGACGACCACGAGAATGGCAACCGCACCAACCGTTGCCGCGAGACAGGTGCTGAGCAACCACCGGAAGCGCCCGGCTTGGCGCGTTTCGACGTGGTCGCTATCGTAGATATCTTTTAAAAAGCCGCTCTTGCTGCTGCGATACGTGTCAGGCAGCCCGCGCACAGGCGGATCGGTTGCTAAGGCGCCGGACTGGGTGCGCTGCAGTTTTTTCCGGCGAAGGAACACGGATTTCAGACTCCCCCGGGCCCCTGGCCCACTCAACGAATTAGCGCCGTCGCAGCACTCAAATTGCCCCTCGACGTCCGGCCCGTAATGCACCTGAACGCATCTCACAGCTGTGGCCAAAGCCGTGCAAAAGCTCGATTGTGTGCTTTTCACGGCGCTAGGCACGAGACATCGAGGCGATCATGGTACGACGTTTCCGCGCCGCGCCGCCACCAGCTTCGCAGAATCGTGCCCGAAAGGTTGTGTATTCAAGCGCCTGAAAACGGGCAGGTTCATGGCACAGCGATGGCCGCTGTTTTGACCCTTTGCGAGGTCGTATTTGCAACCATCTGCGACATGCGCGCCCGTGTTGAAAACGGCTGAATGAATTTGCTACCCAGAACGCCTGAATTCCGTTGCGTTCATTGGTGTTTCGAATGCTTGTGAAGAGGGTTCTCAACATGGCAAAAATTCTTTAATTCGGATGTTGACACTCAAGCGGCGATGTTGTTTAAAGGGATCTCGTTCGGGGCACACAGTGCTTCGGCGCCCTTCGGGGCATGAACCAATCGAAACTCTCGGGTTCCACGCCGGGTTATCTGGTAGGGGGCCTTGTTGTCTCGAAAAACCGGCACTAAGCCGCCGGACGGGTTTCTGTTCTCGATTTTGCTCTTTGACAATTGAATTTGAAGGAAGGGAAACGCAGACGGCGGAGTCCTGGCGGGTCCTTGGCTGTAAGGCTAAGGATCAAACAGACTCTGGTTATATCTGCGTTTCATATACCAATCACCGTGATGTTTGTTTCGGGCAACCGGAGCGTGCGTCACAGTGTAAGGTGCCCGTTACGTAGAATACTTGGATTAACCTCCAAGCCAAAAAACCAGTATCAAATCTTTCAACTTGAGAGTTTGATCCTGGCTCAGAACGAACGCTGGCGGCAGGCCTAACACATGCAAGTCGA
>JANMNH010000079.1:0-1519 GCA_031373745.1 Hyphomicrobium sp.
ACTGCCTCTTCCTGCCGAAGCCGTTCAGCCTGAAACAGCTGACGAGCAAGGTGAAAGAGGTGTTGGGCGAGGCGTGATTTCGCGTTTGCGTGCATGGCTTCCTTCGGTTTCGGTTCTAACTTTCTCCGGCCGAACGTGAGCGCGAAATCGCGGCGGTGGGGGGTACCGGGTCAGAATTTGAGCGAACAACCCCATGTACCCGAGCGTTAGCTGGTATTCCGTATTCCGGGGGCACGTAATAAACTACAGCAGCGGTGGCGGTTGCGCGTTTGTGGTCTCCTTCGGCTTCGGTCCGGGGCTTGCGGCGGCCGAGCGTCCGGCCGAGATCGCGCTCGAGTTTGGCGACGAAATCCTCCGTTCCCACGGGCCGGCCGGTGCTTGTGCTCAGGCGGAAAGCCTCGACCTCGCCCGCAATAGGCGCAGCTCCCAGATGCGCGGCCCAGTCGCCAGCCCGTGCCATCCATACACCAGGGCGCACCAACAGATCTGCCTTCCCGGTCATGTGCGCCGCCGCGCTTGACCATTGCCAATCGGCCGGATGCGTCACCAACCGAGCGCGCACCGGGTTCAACTCGACATAGCGGGCGCACGCCAAAAGATAGTCTTCGTCCATCGCAAACGACGCAAACCGGCCTTGCCAAAGATGGCCGCGCCAGCGCTCGCGAAAATTGATCCGCCGTGCATAGTCACGATGCAACCCGCTCAGCACCGCCGAGAGCGCGCCTTCATGCGGCGGCACAAGAATCAGGTGCACATGGTTTGGCATCAGACAGTAGGCGAGCGCCTCCACGCTCTCGTCCGCGCAACGCTCGGCCAGCGCTGTGCGATAGAACGCATAGTCATCGGCGTTGAAGAACACCTCCTGACGGCGGTTGCCGCGTTGCGTGATGTGATGCGGGATGCCGGGCGCGACCGCCCTTGCCAAACGAGCCATGGGTGGAACATAACGGGAACATGTAGCGGAGTCAAGTGGTGTAGGCTGTGGGAGCGGGCGCTGAGTTTGTTACGTGTCCCCGGAATTAGTGGACATGCCCTTCCTCGGAACAAGCTGCCCAAACGGGACAATCAATGACGAAACTGCGATCTTTTCAGCTCTATGGCGAATTTGAAGACCGGCTAACTCGTCGTGACTTTTGGTTCCAGTGTGATTCCGTCGTCGGCTTGTATGAACGGCACTTCCGAGCAAACATACAAACCAGAACTGCGTCGAAAATTGCAGTTCATGTACAGAAGCATCGTACGAATGATCACTTGCGCGAACTCGACATTACGATCGACGTAGAAGTTTTAGACGATTGTAGGAATTTTTTCTCCTTGCAGGATCGCGCGAAACAAGCAGCGGCGCTCGATTGGCTGCACTCGGGCTGCCTTGAGGCCGCTCATCACTTCGGCTGGATCAGGTCGCCATTTGAAGTCGCTCGGCAAGCGGTGATCGACGCTGCTTTTGTCAATCAGTGGGTTCACAAGTACCAGGCAGCACGGCGCGATCGGCGGTACACAGCCGAGCTGCATTGTAGCC
>JANMNH010000115.1:0-11994 GCA_031373745.1 Hyphomicrobium sp.
TTTGCGCCGTGGCGCTGTCGTCTTCAATTAGTAGAACTCGCATAGCCGTTCCTCTCGTGCCTCGTCCGCGTTCCGATTGCTCTCCGCCCCAAAGAGAACGCACAACTGCTTCGAGCTAAGCCATTCGTTAGGAAGTTAGCGATGAGAGGTTAACAAACCCTAATTTTCTCTTGCGTGTTGCAGGCCCGGCCAATCGTCTCGAAAGATTTATTTCTAAGCCCTTGAGTCGAAACCGGCGTGACGAACCCCAGACTCAGGACATGACCCGGCACCAGCGCGAGACAACGCATCTCCGCTCGTGCCCATCACGGCCCGCTGCAACCACTTGAAAATGTTAGAACTTGTGCCCTCTCGACCGCCCATTTAGCCAACCCGCGCTTCAGCCGTTCGGGGCGCCCACCCCTCCCGGCCGAGATCCCGCGAAGGGTGGCCGAAGTTCGATACGAATCAACAGCTAACAGAATTCGCGATTTGGCCAAAGGGGCTGCAAGGCAAAAAAGCGACCCCAGAACGCTGATCAGCAGAGAAAAAAGTTTGCGTTGCTTTACCGCAACTTAATGGCAGAGTGTTATACCAAATCTCAAGGCTATTTGCGGCCGTTGCAACTTGACCTGACTGCGGCCGTAGCAGCAACTTACTACCGCTTTCACTGAAGCCTGGGACGAGCTGGACAGTGTTGGCACGGTTCTTGGGTACCTCAGGGTTATCACGGGTTCGAATTTGTAAAGGGTATCGAACAATGATGCACGCGAAAACGCATTGCGCTTGCGCCGGCATGCTGTCGATGAAAAGAGCCGCAAGGTCGATGAACTCGAGCGAATCATCCGCGAGTTCGACACCATGGCTGTTGACCTAGATCGTCAAATTCAGGCCGAAGAAGACCGCACCGGCATACGCGACCGGAGCCATTTCTCATATTCCACCTACGCTAAATCGGCAGCCCAGCGCCGCGACAACTTGCGTACGTCAACGGAAGCCATGCGCGAACAACTGACCGAAGCAATTCGGGAACGCGACGATGCGGCCGAGCAGTTTGCCCGCGCATCGGCTCAAATCGAGAGCCGCGACGACGTGCGCTCCGGGCGCCGCCGCGCTGGCGGGATGATTGGCGCGGGTCTTCGCTAACCGGCCTAGTCCGGAAAAAGCCGGATTTGCTCACACTGAATTTATTAAGGGCGGCGCCACCGGGGCGCCGCCTTTTTCGCATCAAGTGTTCGTTCGACTGCGCTCCTGGGCCCGTGGATAACCTACTTGCCGGGAACGGCATTCGGCTGCAAACGGTGCTCTGGATTGACGTCTTGTGGGAAGAGCAACTTGATCAACACACGGCAAACTGCCGGTCTGCTAGCCGTCTTGGCATGGGGCGTTTGGGGTGGAGGCTGTTCCAGCACCAGCGAGGTCCCGTCTTGGACCATACCGGACGTACCAAAATTAGAAGCGCCAAAGCTGCCAACGTTTGATCAGGTCGCGGCGTTGACCGCGCCCGCGGAGGCGCCGCCTGCGGGCTCCGCAACCGAGTTGTACACAAAAGTGGCGCGCGGCGCGGTTGCCTGCTGGTTTGGCGCGGCCGGCCCCTTGAAGAAAGACTATATCTACCACGCCGATGCGGACGCGCCATCGCGCGGCGGCAAGGCCGAGATTACGATTCACAGCCGCGATCCAAGCAATCCCAATCCGCGCGGGCCGAAAGCGTTCCTCATCAAATTCGATCCCAAGGACGAGGGCAACGCGGTCATCGCGGCTGAAAATTTGAAGATGCCCGAGCCGGTCGCCGCCATGATGAGCTCCGACGTCAATCGCTGGTCGCGCGGCGACGCGGGCTGCGCCGGCAAATCGACAACCGCCGGCTGGACACCCGAAGCGCCGCCCGCGCCTGCCGCTGCTGCGGCAAAGCCCGATGCCAAGAAGGCGAAGAAAAAGGCCGCCGCGCCAGCGAAGCCCGCGTCGCCTCAAGCCAACTGAACGCGCAAACGAGCGGCACACCGAAGCGCGCCACTCGTTTAAAATTCGAACGATTTAATTGAGGTTACTCGCGGTAATCCTGGATGCGCGTGGCGCGCAGACCGGGCAGACCGTGCTTGTCTATGGAACGCTGCCAGGACAAGAATTCGTCGACTGTCAGCTTGTAGCGCTCGCACGCCTCTTCCATGCTGAGAAGACCGCCGCGTACAGCAGCGACAACCTCGGCTTTGCGCCGAATTACCCAACGCTTTGTATCGCGCGGCGGTAAATCGGCGACGGTTAGCGGGGACCCATCCGGGCCGATCACGTAGCGCCCGCGCGCTCTCATCTGTTGTTCGGTCATGATACTCATTACACTTTCAGACCACTCAGGTTTGTTCTACTTGGTTGCGATTAAATTAGCCCTAACCCATTGAGTAAACATGGCATAAATGGGAGTGCCAATTCTGGTTTCGCAGACCGTTCGTGCGCTTCGCCTTAAGGTTCATCCCGCTTTGAGGCAGGGCTTTCCCCTTGGAGACGAGGCAAAGCGAATTCCGGGCCAACTTGATGAATGGGGGTATTTAAGGCACTTCGCCGCCTTGCCAGCGGCACGATTATCCGAATAATGCTGCCAAGCACGGCGCAGCCCATTCGGTCTGGCCGGAGGAATAGCGTCTAATCTCCTGATATGACGTGGCGATTGATTAATTCACGCATGTGCAGGAGGTCGTTGCAGGCCTCGACCCGCACGAAAACAACGTTAGTTAAGGGGCTAAGCGCGCCCGCAGGCACCCGAATGACCCTGGTTATCAAAGCAACCGAACGATCTCTCCCGGCCGCCAAGCGTGTTGTCGTCGCGATGTCGGGCGGCGTCGATAGCTCGGTCGCTGCCGCCCTCATGAAGGAACAGGGTCACGACGTTATCGGCATCACGCTTCAACTCTACGATCACGGCTCGGCCACGGGCCGCAAGGGCAGCTGCTGCGCCGGCCAGGACATTCACGACGCCCGCCGCGTCGCCGACCAGATCGGCATTCCGCATTATGTGCTCGATTATGAAGAGCGTTTTGCGGAAAAGGTTATAGAAGGCTTTGCCGCAAGTTACATCGCCGGCGAAACGCCGATTCCTTGCGTTACCTGCAATAACGAAATCAAGTTCCGCGATCTCTTGGATACCGCGCGCGACCTTGGCGCCGATGTCCTCGTCACGGGCCACTATGTGCAGCGCCTGGACGGGCCGGATGGGCCGTATCTCGCGCGCGCCGTCGATGCCGATCGCGATCAGAGTTACTTTCTTTTTGGTATCACCTCCGAACAGCTTGCCAAATTGTGGTTCCCCTTGGGCGGCATGCCGAAAGCCGAAGTGCGCGAACATGCGCGCCGGTTTAATTTATCCATCGCCGAAAAGTCCGACAGCCAGGACATCTGTTTCGTTCCCGCCGGGCGCTACACCGACGTGATCGCCCGCCTGAAGCCGGATGCCATGGAGCCGGGCGACATCGTCCACATCGATGGCCGCGTGCTCGGGCGCCACGAAGGCATCGTCAATTTCACCGTCGGCCAGCGTAAGGGTCTTAAGATTCCAGCGGCCGAACCGCTGTTCGTCGTGCGCCTCGATCCGCAGACGAAGGAAGTCTTCGTCGGCCCGCGAGCAGCTCTTGAAACGGCGGCACTTCTGCTGCGCAATACGAATTGGCTAGGGGAAAAGCCGCTTGCCGAGGTCGCGGCCAACGGAACGCCGGTCTATGTTCGCATGCGCTCGTCCCAGCCCCCGCGCCCCGCTACGCTTTTTGCGGACGAGGACGGCAAGGTGAGAGTTGTGCTCTGCGACGGTGAGGAGGGTATTGCGGCCGGTCAAGCTTGTGTATTCTATTCCGACGGCAGCCCGGCGGCGCGCGTCTTGGGTGGGGGATCGATTGCAAAGACGATGAAGACAGTGGCGGCCGGTACCGGCCACCGGTTGGACATCGCAGCACGGCACTGAGTGTATCTTTATGTATCTCTGCGCCGGATGACGGCGCCATGATTGACGACGCTAATGGAGGCTTGAAGTGAGTCAGAACCAGTATTTGAGAACGGCGAGTCACGATCCGCGCAGCAAGTCCCCGCGGCCGCTTTTCGCCAGCCCCTCAGGCGCGACGGCTCACCAGATGGACGAAGACGACGTGCGCGAAGCGTATCGCCGATGGGCTCCCGTCTACGACTACACGTTTGGCAAGATTTCGACCACAGGACGGCGCCATGCGGTGGAGATCATCAATAGCGGTGCGGGCAAGGTTTTGGAAGTCGGCGTCGGCACTGGCTTGTCGCTTCCCGAATACAAATCGCATCTCGAAATTACCGGCATCGATCTGGCGCCCGAAATGCTTGATCGCGCGCGCGAACGCGTAGCGGCCGAGAACCTCACCAATATTGCTGGCTTGCACGAAATGGATGCCGGAAATCTGCAATTCCCCGACGCGACCTTCGACACGGTCGTTGCGATGTACGTCATCACCGTCGTGCCTGAACCGGACAAAGTGATGCGGGAACTTGCCCGCGTGGTGAAGCCCGGCGGCGAGGTCATGCTCGTCAACCACTTCAGCCAGGACGACGGTGTGCGCGGCTGGGTTGAGCGGCGCATGGCACCGTTCGCCGATCTCGTCGGCTGGCACTCTGTATTCGACGTCTCGCGCGTCATGGTGTGCGACGACCTGAAGCTGATCGAAAAGCGCTCGCTGCGGCCTTGGGGCCTGTTCACGATGATGCGCTTCCGCAAGGAAGCCGGCGCCGGGCGCAAACAGCTCGCGGCGGAGTAGTTGTTTTCACATATGCGGGGTGCGGCACTGCCCCTTCTAGAGGTATCGAGTTGACGGCGAAAGGCCCCATACCTATAGACGGGCCTATAGACGGGGCCTTAGTGCTTTGAAGTGCTTCCTGCCGCCCAATGCATGTTTGGCGGTTATCTAGCTGGATAGCTCAGGTGGTTAGAGCGGCGGTCTCATAATCCGCAGGTCGGCGGTTCAAGTCCGCCTCCAGCTACCAATTCGTTTGTCGCATTGCGACTTTCCCTCGCCGATCCGGTCGGAAGCGCCCGACGCCCAGACGCCAAGCACGCACCAAGCGTCACCTCAAGCCCCGCAGCACTTCTTGAACTTCTTGCCGCTGCCGCATGGACAAGGATCGTTGCGTCCGGTCTTGGGCTCACCCCGGCGCATAGTCTCTGCCCCGTGATGATGCGTGTGATGATGCCCCTCGCCTTCGCGATGGCGGTGCCCGTCGCCGCCGATGTAGGCCCAGCCCCCCTGCTCGTTGCGCGCAAACTGCGACGTCTCGTGATGATCCCACGACAGGCCGTTTTGCGTGTAGGTGGCGACAAACTCGACGAGCCCGGTGATGTCGCCCGCGCCGCCTTGGGCCGTGCGCAGGATTTTCAAGCGTTTGAAGGAGCCCGACGACGCCCACTCTTTGGCACCTTTCGCGTGCGCGGCCGACTGCGATCCGGGTGCGAATGTGCTGCCGATGTAGTCATAAGCGCCTTGGCTGAAAGCGGTGTAACGCGACCGCATCAAGGCTTCGGCTGTCGGCGGCTTGGCGGCGCCTGAAATGTAGGGGCCGCAGCAGGCGTCGTAATCAGAAGCGGAACCGCAGGGACAGGACATGCATCACCTTCTTCATGAAATGTGCGGTCTTTAAGCCGCGTCACGCCGCCTTTGACAAGCCCATAGTGTTCGACGCACACTCCGGCGTCGTAGTTTCGCCGGACCGCGCTTCCGGCCGGCGTGATACGGAATTGAGTGCTTGCGGCCGGCTCGACGAAGGAGAGTCGCAAGCACCATCAACAAAGCGTGCCTAGCTCAATTGGATAGAGCATCGGATTTCGAGTCCGAGGGTTGGGGGTTCGAGTCCCTCGGCGCGCGCCAAACTTCCCTGCATCGAACTACCCGCCGGAATTGTTTGCCAGGCACTTGCCGGGCGAGCAAAGCTCTGAAACGATATTCGTCCGTTGGCATAGCACAAGCGGTTGGAGAGCACATGACCACTGAGGCGCCAGCCAAACTGCCGGTCTGGAAAACGGCGCTCGAATGCTACCGGCTGACCTTCCGGCACTTGGGCGATCTCTTGCGCTTTGCCTGGCCTTGGCTGCTGCTGCTCGTCGCGGTGAGTGGGGCACTGTATTGGGCGCTGTATCCCTTAGAAAAAGACGCGCTGGCCAAGACTGGATCTGGCTCAAATACTCTTTGGTTTTTGACTCTTCTTGCCTCAACCGCGATTGGTGCGTTTATCGCCGTGCCATGGCATCGGCTTTTGATACTTGGAGAAAGACCAGAACTTGCTGAAGCATTGAAGTTGGATAACCGGCATTGGCTGTATCTTTGGAGGGCTTTCCTACTTGGTGTACTCCCGCTAGCGCCGTTGCTCTTAATGCTCACCCTTTTTCATTCGGGCCTAGAATCTGCGGTGACAGAGTCGATGACTGAAGCCGAGACCACATCGCTGATTGCAACGATTTCAGGGTTTCTACTGTTCTTGCTGATTTGTTTGGCTGCGGGTCGCTTCTCGCCAATTCTGCCAGCGACGGCACTTGCCCATAATGGTGTTGGCTGGAGAAATTCGTGGGATATGACCCGCAACAATACGTGGCGGCTCTTTTGGATAAGTTTAATCTTATCTCTGCCATTCGTGATTGCTGGGATCGTTGCTGCCGGTTTTGATCTCAATGCGGAACTTAAAACACCTTCAGAGGCTATCAAAGCACCTGTGAACGAATTCGCCGGCCGGACTTCTTTCACCTTGTGGAGCGTGGCCATGGAGTTCGCTGGCATGCTTTTTGGCATGCTTTTCGTTACCTTCCTCTCCCTCGCCTACCGGCATTTCAAAAGGCTCGCGGCGCCGGAAAGCAAGAACTCCGCACCGCCCGCGCCTTAACCTTCCTCACCCGCCGAATTCGATTGCGCCACAGGGATAAAAACCGGTACTTTCCGGCAAGACTTGGCGGGGACCTCAGCGTGCGCGTATGAAAAAAGCGGCTTCGAACAACGACACGCCGATGCTCAGCCGCGACGATGCGCTCGACGCCATCAAGACGGCGATGGTCGAGAAAAAGTTGACCCAGGCCGAACTCGCGGATGCCTCAGACTGCCACGAGAAAACAATTCAGAATTTGCTCGGCGGGCGCTCGGTGCGCGATCAAACCCTGTTCGATGTGTGCATGGTGCTCGGGCTCGACTTCCCAGGATTGCGCGACGCGTGGCACGGAGAAGTGGATCAGCCAGCACACGGTCCCCAGGAACTGAAAGGCGACGGCGGCGTCGTCTCGCCAACCTACATGGGCGCTTACACCCGCGCGGCCGTCGATCACTACATCGGCAGTTATTTGACGGTGCGGCGCGCGTTTTCGCTCCCCAATACAATCGTCGCTTACCGCACGGATATCGTCTGGGATCCGGAATGGCCGAGCCTTCTATTTCAAGAGCGCGATCGCCCCGACGCGCCCTACTCGCATCGCGGGCGTCTCTATATTCCTGCGTCCTCGATGTTCATCCATCTCGTGTCGCTGACCAAGGGCGCCATGCGCATGATCATCGTTTCGCAGCTCGATCGCGGTGGCGAAATGCGCGGCATCATTACTACTTTGAATAAGCAGCGCGCCACGTATGTGCCCGTCGCAACGCCCATTGTGTACGTGCGCCAGGAGGAGTTTCCGGCCGGGCAGTTTGGTGAGCTCACATCGCAAAACCCCGCCTACAGCCGCTACAAGGCCCTTCTTGAAGACACGGTTGAACAGGGATACGCGCGACTCGTCGCGCCTTAGCACGGTTTCTATCGAATGTATCTCAAATACTACTTGAAATTGTCTTAACGTTAATTTAACAATTATAGCGTGTACTAGGGCTGCGGATGCGATCCCGCAACCATTCTCAGGCCGAACTACACAGATCATCGTCCGCTCGGACCGGGTTGCGCTACAGGAGTTTAGTTCATGCGTACCCTGTCTCAGCCGCCCTCCGGGCGGACGAATTCTTGCGCGCCGGATTCCGGCGAGCCGGATGGCAATCCCAATACCCGCGAAGATAACACTCCGGTTCCAGTTCCGGTTCCGGACGCACAGCAACGTTTGAGCTGGCTGCTTAAAGCATCTGTCAGCGGAGCGACGCTCGCGCTCTATATGACCGGAAGCGCCAGCGTCGCCAACGCCCAGTTCATCTGTCAGCAATATGGCGGCAGTTTCGGCGGGGCGACGGCGGGGGCTCTTTCGATCGCCTGCGGAACGAATGCTAGCGCGCCTGCCGCGGGCGCTACAGCCTTTGGCAACCTCACGGCCGCCAATGGCAGTTACGCCATGGCGATCGGCAACGTCGCCAAAGCAAGCGGCGTTAATGCCAGCGCACTTGGCGCTTATGCATCTGCGTCTGGCTCCGACGCTGCCGCTATAGGCGGCTACAGCCAAGCCGCTGGCACGAATGCTACCGCCGTTGGCGGCGCGGCGCTGGCGACCAAAGACAACGCTACAGCGGTTGGCAACAACGCCACCGCCACAAACATCGATGCGACGGCTGTCGGCAAATCGGCCAGCGCTTCGGGAGTCAATGCAACTTCCATCGGCGGCTCCGCACGCGCTATCGGCGACAATACAACGGCAGTCGGACGTGGCGCATACTCTGAAGGTCAAAGCTCAACCGCCGTCGGCGTCGTTGCCAAAACCTTCGGCGACTATGGCACGGCCGTTGGAGTCAACGCGCTTTCGCGCGGGTCAGGTGCAACAGCGGCCGGTTCCAGTGCCGAAGCAACGGCCGACCGCACGGCGGCGTATGGGCAAAACTCGTCCGCGAGCGGCTTGGCGTCAACGGCACTTGGCGACGCCGCAAAAGCATCGGGCGCAAGCAGCACGGCAACGGGCACCAATGCGGACGCGAGCGGCGAGAACTCGTCCGCATTCGGCGGCGGGTCTGCCGCTTCAGCCAAGGGCGCAACGGCACTTGGACAAGGTGCACAAGCCACGCAGACGAATGCCACAGCTGTCGGCACGGGATCCGAAGCCGCATCCGAAGGCGCTGTTGCCGTCGGCGCGGGCGCAAAGGCCACCGGCTCCACAGCGGTCGGCACGAATGCTCAAGCCACGGGATTGAATTCGGCCGCCTACGGCAAAGACAGCGTCGCAAGCGGTGACAACTCAACCGCACTCGGCGAATTCAGTCAAGCAACGGGCACAGGCGCAACGGCGGTGGGCGAAGGCGCAACAGCCGCACACAACAACGCGGCAGCTTTTGGTCAGGGCGTTTCGACCACCCGCGATAACCAGCAGGTCTTCGGCAACACGTCGAACAGCTATACCATGACGGGCATATCGTCCGCCGCCAGCAAAGCCGCGCAGGCAACGGGCACAAAACTCGCGGTGACATCGGACGCGAACGGCAATCTTGCCGCGCGCGATCCCAACGAGCTGTTCTCTTCGGCAGGCACGAACAGTACGGCGCTCGGCTTCGGCTCGTCTGCTGGCGGCGCGAACGGCGTGGCTCTCGGCGCGAATGCAACGGCCTCCGGCAACGATAGCTGCGCGCTTGGTTCCGGTGCGACGGCGAGCGGAGCCGGTAGTTGCGCTCTGGGGAGCGGCTCGACCGCTGCTCATGCAGGTGCGACCGCAATTGGCTCCGGTGCCGCGACCACTCGCGTCAATGAAGTTGCCATCGGCACGTCGACCAACACGGTACGTGCGGCCGGCATTCCAACCGCCGCGAGCCGGGCGGTTCAAAGCGGGCCACTGCAGGTTGTAACAGTCGATACCAACGGCAATCTCGCTGGCGACAACGGCGCTCTACAGAACCAAGTGAATACCAACACCACCAACATTACGAACCTCGGAACGCGGGTCACCAACGTCGAAGGCCAGGTGACAACGATCAACACCAACGTCACGAACCTTGGTAACCGTGTGACCAGCGTTGAGGGTCAAGTGACGACCATCAATAACAACGTCACGAACCTTGGAAACAGAGTGACGACGGTTGAAGGTCAGACATCAACTAACACGACCAACATCTCCAATCTGACCACGCAGACCAACACCAACACGACCAACATCACGAACGTCGGCAACCGGGTAACGTCGGTCGAGGGGCGCACAACCGTCAACGAGGTCGATATCGACGCTCTCAAAAGGCGCACGAACGGTCACTCGACCAGCATCACCAACCTGACCAGAACGACAAACAGCCACACCACCCAGATCAATAACCACAACACGCGCATCGGCACTCTCGAAGGCAAAACATCCAATCTCGATACGCGGGTTACGGCCCTCGAAAGCGAAGGCTCGGACGCCGTCAAAGGCTTCTCGGGACGGCTGGGTAGCCTCGAGCAAAAAACCGAAGTGGTACTCGAAGGTGTAGCGCTTGCCATGGCGTTGGCCGATCCCGTTTTGACGGGCGACTCTACGTTCGGCCTCAGAGGCAACTGGGGCAATTTCGAAGGGCATAGTGCCTGGGGCGTATCGGCCATTGGCATCTTGGACAAAAATGTTTTTGGCAATGGCGAAACATTTGGGCTTGCCGGCTCCATCGGCGCTACTGAAAGCGGCGATGTGGGCGGCCGGATCGGCGCGCAGCTGACCTGGAAGTAAGCAAGGCCCGGCAGGGCGGGGGGCCGTAGATGTCACCCGCCCTGCTAAACTTCATGTCCGTTCAACTCCCGCGTTTTCGAGCCAGGACTTTTTGCTCCGGCACCAGTTCCGCAACGCGGCTGCCCGATGCAGGGGGTTTATTCATTGCCTCACCGACAAACTCGGGGAAAAAATGCTTCTGAAGATCGATCGTTTCTTTCTTGCCGACTGAGGACGCGTGGGCGGCTAGCCACTTGTCCGCTTCATTCCGGCCAGCCCCGTGCAGGAACGTCGTCAAATTCCAATCCGGCTTCATCGTCGTCTCGGGACTGAGACTCGACGTTATGGGCGCCGCGTCGATGAGATGGAAGCGGTGGCGGGCAAGCGGCGCGAGACGGCCCTTCGGCAAAATGCTCCCGGCCGTTTCGCGAACCGACCTGATGATCTCGATATCCCGCAGCAGAGGAGCGTTGAATGTCAGCCGCGTTGCGTGGTTCGATATATCGCGCACAGTCGTTGGATGCTCGTCCTGCACTAAGGGCGCGAGCGTCACAAGCAGCGTATCGGACACGGGGCTCTCAACCCCAAGCGTGACAAGATCCGGATTGGCAGAAAATCCCCCGTCCCAATAGGCAGAACCTTCGATATCGACCGCATGGTGCACTGTCGGCAAACAGGCCGACGCCAGCACCGCTTCAATAGTCAACTCATCGCGCCGGAATAGCCGCGCGCGACCCGTCGGAACGTGTGTCGCGGCGATCAGCAATTCGACCGGCGCCTTTTCGCGTATCAGATCGAAATCTATGTACTCAGTTATGATCCGCCGCAAGGGATCGAAGCCAAGCGGATTGAACTCGTAAGGCGACCACAGACTCGCAACTTGTGCCATGGAATTTGAGCGCGACAAGCCGTAGAGAAAGGGATTGAGCCGCGTCAAATCGGGTACGCCTGCTTTGTGCACGGCCTCCCAAACCTTGAACAGCGTCTCGCGCGCCTTCTGGCGCGATCCTTGCGCCAGCCCCGCCGCCATCGCGACCGCGTTCACAGCGCCAGCGCTTGTGCCGCTGATCCAGCCAAACTCGATAGTGTTGTCCTCAAGCAATCGGTCGAGGACGCCCCAAGTGAAAGCACCGTGTGCGCCGCCACCCTGTAGTGCCAAATTTATTTTCACTTTTTTCCGCAATGCCCCAATGATCTCGCCGCCGCTCGCTGTTTCTCAACACGAGCTTCAGATCTCGACACGAGAATCATAAATGTGCCAGCCCGGAGCGGCAAGCTTATGTCGGAGAAGCTGTAGTTCTGTGAACGCTGCGCGGCAAAACGACCGGGATACCTGCGACTTCAGATACGATCGCGTCGATACCAAACGCCGCGGCGAGGTTCTCTTTGCTCAATACGCGGGCAGGTGGCCCATCGGCTAAGCACACACCGCCCTTAAGCAAGATGACGCGTGTGGCGAAGCGCGCAGCAAA
>JANMNH010000148.1:0-39488 GCA_031373745.1 Hyphomicrobium sp.
ATGCCCTTATCCGATGACTCTGGCATACGGTACAGCATCTGATAGATCACGCCATAGATGCCATAGTTGCCGTCATGTTGGAGTGGCGCGCCTGAACTCGCAGGGCTTGCCAACGGAACGCCCATCGCATCTAAGCGCTGATCGTCGAAAGATTTGAAACTGTACCAACCGCCCAACTTGAATGTGCCCGGCAGGCCGATATCGTAGTCGTGCGCGATTTCATTCATGACAAGCGGTGGATCGCTGATGCGAAAATCGACGCCATGCTTGTTGCAGCTCTGCGGATCGCCGTCACACGGTCCAACCGGATCGCCATTGTAGATCGCAGCCAGCACGTTCCAATTTTCGTATGGCTGGATTTGCAACCGGACACCCGGCGTTGCCAGGGGATAGATGGGACCGCCGTTCGGCAGGTTATCGGTCATCAGCGTATTCCATCCGAACGTCGATGAAATCAGCGACGCCGAACTGTCGAGGGTGGCAAACTCGGCGTCGGCGGCGAGCTGACCGAAACGAAGAGTGACCTTGCCGTCCAAGAAACTCTGCTCAAACCACAGTTCAAAAAGCTTGAGCAGAGGTGACGCTTCGATATGACTGACTGCGGCGATGGTGCCGGTGCTTTCAAGCGTGATACTTGTTCCGTGAGGCCGATAGGCGTTGGCATGAAAACTCAGACCGTTCCAGCCGGCGAGTTTCTCAAAATCGACGTTGGTCTGGACATCCAGAAGCCCGTGGAAATGCGTTTCACGCTTGATGCCGCCGGCGACATTCCTGAATACTTCGCCGTAGTAGGTCAGGCCGTATTCGATACCTCTCGCCGAAAGTGCTGTTCGGACGCCACCCGGATCGGCGAGTTCTCCTGGCAAGTTGGCTGCGATCGAGTCTTGCAACACGTTCTTGGCGTCACCGTCGCCCGCCAAGCATGGATAAGCCGCTACGAGAGTGGCACAGCAAAAACCGATCAAATGAAAAAGGAGTGACATAGGTTATGAATCGGTCCGGATTTGATTTGCCCGGGAGTGACCGGATACTAGTTGGGCAATTCTGACAACATTGTCATCGGCATTCCGCCAAAAATGCATCTGCACATCGTGGCAAGCCCGACACACTGGCTTTTTTCAAGCTATTGCCCAGCTCCATGATTGTCATCAAATTGTAATTTTTTGGGTCGGACCCACGATCTGGACCAAGGTCCACCGGCCTCCAAATTACGCGTTCGTCACGAGACCGTAATCGAAACGTCATCGCGCAGGCAATAGCGTTGAACCCACTAATGTGGAGTGAACGCATGTCATATCTTTCAACCCACCGGCAGCCTAGCAACCGCAAAAAAGATGAGACCGGACAGGCGGTGCCTCACTTGCCGGACACTGGTGCAAAGCCGGACGCTGACGGCTCGAACGTCATACCGCTACCGGTTATCTCTCCACCCGAAATCGAGCCGCAAACGTGGCAGCCCCCCAAGGAAGTCATCTGGATGGGCCACCGTCAGCGCGTGCTTGCGATGAGTTTCGCAATTCCGGCCCGCCTTGCCGACTCTGCGGCTGGCTCCGGCTAAGTACGATCAATTCCAAAATTTAATCAATATTCGTGAGGTAGTCCCATGGCAACGCAATTTCAGCCCAAACCCTTCGTCATCAATCTGAACGACCTCGTTTACCTGCTGGCGCAAATCAATTTCGTGCCGCTCTTCGACGGTCCTGCCAACAGCAACGGCATCGTCAATTTCGATCCCGATACGATGGATGCCTGGGACGCCAAGGGAAATCAGGTTTGGGATCGCCTAACTCAAACCGGCGCCTATCAGGGAACGGCTCTCACGGCCGCGAATGTCGCGCTCTTGGGAGCGAGTTTCCCGCAGGTCTCATCGCCGATCGGCATTCGCGACGTTTCGGGATTGCACAATAACTTGTTTGGCACGCAAGCCGACTGGGGATCGGTCGATGTCCCGTTCCGGCGCGATATTCCTGCGGATTTCGACAACTACATCACAAGCCCCGGCGCCAACTATGGCACGACTGTCAACGGGAACGGATCTATCACCCAGTCGAGTGTGATCGACTTAATGCCGCGCATAATCAGTCAGACGATCACCACCGCAGGCGTCAATTTGTTGAAAGACGGCAGCGGGCACTACGTCGAGTGGGATCAGGCGCGCTATGGCTCAGACGCGGCTTATGCGAGCATCATCGATGCCTCGGGCGTCGGCATTCTGCAGTTGATCGAAGGTGCCAAGATCGTCGCGCCGGTCAATACGGAAGTTGCCGTTCTCGATGCCAACGGCGATCCGCTCGTTTGGAGCTTAGCCCAATATCAGACGAGCGTCGTTTATACGACAGCTTTGGCTGTTCTTTCGGCCACCAGCTACGGCGGACTGAAAGACGCCGCCGGCGGCACTCTAGAGGAAGGCGAAGCCATCTGGTATCGCCCCATACCCGGCGGCGCGTTGGTCAATACGTTGCAGACTTATCAGCCCGACGTACTCGCCTACAAGCAGCTCATCGATGCCAATGTCGATTTCACTTCTGGATTTCCGGCCGAGAATACGCCTATCGTGACGACGGTTTCCGCAAGCGGCTACGGGCTGCTCGAACAGCTGGGCCACATAGACTTCCAGAACCCCAACTCCGGCGAATTCTTCATCGGATCGGAAAATCCCGGCGTCGCGCCTGTCAACAGCTGGTTCGCCATTTTCGGCCAGTTCTTCGATCACGGCCTCGACAAGATCGGTTCTGGTGGACAAGGAACCAAGATCACCATCGCGCTCGACACCTCCGATCCGCTTTACCGCGCGCCAGGAACCAATGGACCAGGCGACCAAGGCAACACCTCGATCAAGGTGAGTCGCGCTACCGTTGCCGGAGCCGACGCCAACGGCGACCCGAACTACGTCAACCATACGTCGCCCTTCATCGATCAGAGCCAGACTTACGGGTCGGTGGATCAGATCACTAGCGTGCTGCGTGAATGGGTTTCGACCGATGGGGGCGCCACGTATCACGCGGGTATGGAACTCTTCGACGGACAGTCGCTGGTCGACGGGTGGATTCAAAAAACGCCCGTTTACAACCCAACCACGGGCCTCACCGAAGTGACCGCCACCGAAGTCCACAATACCCTGCCAACATTGGACGAATTGCGCGCGCATGTCCTCCAAACAGGGCGTGCCGCGCTCAATTGGGACGACGTTATAGACTTGCGCAATCGCGATGCGAGCGGACAGCTTCTCGACTCCGACACCAATACGGCGGGCGTGCAAACAACGAACTCCGCCCACGCACTCCTTCTCGATATGAACCCGCACTTCGACGACGCGACGGTTGCCGGCGGGCACATGGATCAGGCCAAGATCCAGTCTGCGGTACAGTCGGTGACGGGATTCGAGACCGCAACCGTTTCGCTCACATTCACGAATGGAATGCTTTCATCGATCGCAATCGACAACACGGTATCGGGCGGCACAACAGAGACGCTCGATCTCTTCAAGACGCCGGCTCCAGGCTCCACGGGACTTGTCGATGTAACTAATTTCTCGATCGTCGGCACCAACAGTCCGGCAATGCAGGCCGCGGCCAACGAAATCTTGCTTGAATCGGTCGGCGACCACTACGTCGCCGGCGACGGTCGCGTGAATGAGAACTTCGGCCTAACATCGATCCATCATGTCTTCCACGAAGAACACAACTACCAAGTCGAAAATCTGAAGAGCTGGATTTATCAGCACGACGCCAACAACTCGCCGCTCGATCGTGCAGGTCTCCACGCCTGGCAGGTCGACACAGGAACACAGGACGCAAACGGCAATTTCACCCATGGCCTCGGCGGCGATATCGCCTGGGACGCCGACAAGATGTTCAATGGGGCGAAACTCATCGTCGAAATGGAATATCAGCATGCGGCCGTTGACCAATACGCACGTACGGTAACGCCGCGCATTCAGGAGTTCGTTGGCTACTCAAGCGGCGTTGACGCCACGGTATCCCTCGAATTCTCGCAGGCCGCATTCCGTTTCGGACACTCGACCATTCGCGAGACGATCGACACGATCGATCCTGCAGGCTGGATGCTGGGCAACGTAACAAAGTATGCACTTGAAAAGGCCTTCCTTGCACCGCAGACTTATGCCGAAGAAGGCGTTGCGGCCATCACGCTCGGTCTAGCACGCCAGCAGATGAACGAGGTCGACGAATTTATAACGCCAGCCTTGACTCAAGGCTTGCTCGATCTTCCTCTCGATCTGGCAGCAATCAACATTGCGCGCGGGCGCGACCTCGGCATTCCGACCCTCAACGACTTCCGCGCGGCTATCGGCCTCGCCGAGTACACGAGTTGGACTGACTACGGCGCGGGCATGATTCATCCAGAATCGCTCGTCAATTTTATCGCGGCCTATTCGTTCAATGGCAACGTCGCCAAGGCGCAGTATATTCTCGACCTAGCGGACGGCCTGCCGGCCGGCGCCAATCCATTTGCCGATCCCGTAACCGACTCGGACGCAATTGCCTTCCTGATCAATAACGACGGTGGCAACGCCGAATTGAATGCGGCGAGAACAGGCTTCGATCACATCGACTCGTGGATCGGCGGCCTTGCAGAAGCGCATGTGCCCGGCGGCCTGCTCGGCGAAACGTTCGACGCCGTATTCGTCGCTCAAATCCAATCGCTCATGGACGGCGACCGGTTCTATTATCTTTACCGGCTGTTTGGCACCAACCTGCACGAAGAAGTTAACAACGGCCAGTTCAAGGATATCGTCGAGCGCAACACCGGTCTCGAACATCTGAACGGCTCGATCTTCGCCTATGCCGACAAGTACTATGATTTCACCCGCGATGCCGATCTGAATACGGTGGGCGTCCAGAATAATTTTGCCGATCACGCCTACGCAACGCTGACCGGCGCGGGAACCGGACTTGGCATTTACTCGGATGGCGGCGCCTCGACGGCTAGCAACGGCACAGTCATCACGGTTGATGGCAACGCCTACATTCGCGACGTGCGACCGGAACTCAATCCGGCGCAAGTCCACACTGTTGAAGGCACACCGACGTCGGGTGCAGACTCCCACGAAGTGATCGTCGCAACGGATAATCGCGACTACATCCACGCGCGCAGCGGTGACGATACCGTTTACGGCGAAGGCGGAGACGACATCATTTATGGCGATGGCGGCGTGGATCGCCTCTATGGTGGCGACGGCGACGACTACATCGACACCGGCGAAGGTCCCGATCTTGCAGACGGCGGGGCCGGCAAGGATACGATTTACGGTCGCGGTTCGGGTTCCGAAGTCGGCGGCTTCGATCAGCTGGTCGGCGGCTCGGGTAACGATCTGATCATCGGCGGCGAGGGTATCGACAAGCTCTCCGGCGGATCGGGCGACGACGTAATCTACGGTGATGGGCTCACCAACCCCGAAATGGGCAACACCGATCCCTTCACGCACGGCGGCGACGGCAACGATTATATCGACGGCGGCGCATCGGGTGATCTGTTGTACGGCGAGGAAGGCGACGATCTCGTCATCGGCGGCAGCGACCAGGACCTACTTTCCGGCGGTACCGGTGACGACATGCTACGTCCCGGCAATCCCTCGCAGGCCATTAATGGTGGCCCCGACGAAGTTATTGGCGATGACGGTTACACAAATACTGGGTTCGACCTGATCGACTTCAGCGACTATACGGGCAGCGCGCCCGGCGTCGTTGCCGATATGGCAACGCAGTTTAACCCGCTGACTGCCATTGACGGCACCACGCCATTTCCCGCGTGGTTCCAGATCGAGGGCGTGATTGGCACCCAGAACAACGACACGTTCATCGGCACCGATGCGTTGAACCCGGCACAAGAATCGAACCTATTTGGCGGCAGCAACTGGCTGATCGGCGGCTCCGGCGACGATACGTTTCGCGGCAATAGCGGCAACGACTTGATCGTTGGCGGCTCGATCCGGCTCGACAGCCTCATTGGTAAATACACCGGCCAAGCCGGCTACCTCGACAATGCGGAAAACGCCTATACGGGCGCGTCAAACCGCGCCACCGGCGTTCTCGACGGTACTGGGCTGATATCGGCGGTCAATTCAACGATTGCAGGAACGGCTGACGATTTCGCCATACACTTCGCCGACATGCTTCGGTCCCAAATTTTCAAGGATCAAATGCTGGGCGATAGCGGAACGGACGGGACCGGAGATACGGTAATTTTTGCAGGCAGCCGAATTGACTATTCCGTCACCCGGCTAGTCTTTGTAGATGGAAACAACATCCAAACCACCGCTTACAAGATCACCGATAACGGCGGACTGAATGGCAACGGCACGGTTCGTACCGCGCTCGACGGCATCGACGTCGTGACAGGAGTGGAACGATTTGCGTTCGCCGATGGGACGTTCACTGCCACACAGCTTCTCAACGTCCCGCCGGTCATTACGACCAATGGCGGTGCCCCGCTGGCGTTGGCGGCTTTGAACGAGAACACGGCTGCAAACACGCAGGTTCTCCAGCTCGCGGCCGCCGATGCCAATGCAACAAATCCATTGGATCCGCTTTATCCGCAAGCCTTGCAATGGACGCTGAGCGGCGGCACTGCGGGCCTTTTCCAAATCGACAATACCGGCCGCATTACGCTCGCCGCTTCTCCAAACTACGAGGCGCTGGCAGTCGCCGGTCAAACGCATCAGGTGCTCACCGCGACCGTCAGCGACGGATCGTACTCCGACTCGATTGAGGTCACCCTGGATATTGCTAACGTTAATGAGGCGGCCTTCGGCGCGCCTGCAATTGCGAACTACATTTACACTAATGGTGGCGAGCGCGTAACCTTGGTCGCCACTTCAACCTTGGTGGACCCAGACCTCGTTACCACGACGAACCTCACCGGAGCCGTCACTGGCTATCAGTGGCAGCGTTTGCAGAATAATGCTTGGGTCAACATCAACAACGCGACCAATGCCACGTTGACGAACCAGCAGAATACAACAGTGCGTCTAACTCAGGTTTACACGGATCCATTCGGTCAGAATACGGTAGTGTCGGCCGAAACGGCCATCATCACCGGCAGCGGCGGAAACAACGTGCGCACCGGAACTTCGGGCAAGGACATCCTGCTTGGCCTCGATGGCAACGATACTCTAACCGGCGGTGCGGGCAATGACACCGTGGACGGCGGCGGCAACAATGATCGTTTCGTCGCGACCGTGAATGACGGTAACGACCGATACATCGGCGGGGCAGGAACAGACACCTACGACCTGTCCGGCACGGCCGCAAACGCCACGGTAAATCTTGTTGCCGGGACTGCAAGCAGCGCCGAAACGGGATCAGACACACTTATTAGCATCGAGAACGTCATCGGCAGCAACGGCGTGAACACGATCACGGGCACATCCGGCGCAAACCGGATCGAGGGCCGTGGCGGCAACGACACGATCAACGGCGGTGGCGGGGGCGATACATTGATCGGCGGCGACGGCAACGACCATCTTATCGGCGGTGCTGGAGCCGATGTCTTGATTGGCGGGGCTGGAGCCGACCGCATAGATGTCGGTACGCCAACCGATAACAACCGCGACATCGTTCGCCTGACGGCGGAGGGTGACTTCGGAGATGAAGTGTTCGATTTCCGCAGTAGCGGCAATGCTGGTCTGCGCGACGTGTTAAGTCTATCGGCGGCTCTCAATGTTTCGCTCGACGACGTGTCCAACGACAATGAAATACAGTTTGCGGCCGTCAACGGTCCGTTACCGCAGTTCGTGACGCTTAATTCAATAGAAGGCCTATACTTGAACGGCACGGGAGGGCAAGGCGTCACTGCGGCAAGTCTCGCAAATGCGACCCAGGTTGCAAACGCCTTCAACACCAATTTTTGGGTCGCAGCATCGGCTGGGCAAGATGCCCTTCTTGTAATCAACGACACCGATGCGAACGATTTCGCAGTTTGGCAGTTCCGGGAGAGCGGCGGGCAATTCGGAATTCAGGCCGACGAACTAAGTCTGATGGCACGGGTTCATTCGAACAGCACGGTTACCATGGGTCAGTTCATTTTCGAAAACTGAAGCACAGTACAAGGGAGACGCCGCAATCGCTGGCGTCTCCGCTTTTCACAAGCTTGGCCTCAGGCCGGCGCAGCAGCGGGGAGCCGAATTTCGACCTTGGTGCCACGGCCTTGTTCGCTTTCGAGCGAAATCAGGCCGCCATGAAGTTCGACAATGCCCTTGGCAATCGACAAACCCAGTCCGAGACCTTCGCTCGGCTTCTTACTGGCAGCAGAGCGACTGGCACGGTAGAATCGGTCGAAAATATGGGGTTGTTCTTCACTGAAGATACCTTCGCCCGTATCCTTCACGGTTATCGCGACCCATGTCCCGCGTCGTTCGGCTTCCACGGACACTTGACCGCCGGCTGGCGTATGCGCGATCGCGTTTGAAATCAAATTGCCGATGGCTTGTTGCAGAAGTTGTGGATCGCCATCGATGAAGAGCTCGGGCACTTGGGAAACCGTGAGACTGATGCCCTTTTCAGCGGCGTCCACCTCGAAAAATTCATGAAGCGTTGAAAGGTGGCGCTTTAGTTCTAAGCGCGTTTTTGCCAAGGATGCCTGTTTGCTCTCGACTCTCGCCAGGAATAGAAGCCCCTGAAGAAGCTTTGTCATCCGTTCGCACTCAGTGACCGAAGCGCTCATTACCGCACGGAATTCGTGCACCGACCGTGCGTTGTCGAGGGCAACCTCGCAGTCGAGCCGCATTCGGTTCAAGGGTGTACGCATCTCGTGCGCAATCATATCGGCATAGTGCCTGAGGTCGGACCATGCTGATTCCAGCCTGCCAAGCATAGAATTGAAGTGGCCACCCAATTCGTGCAGTTCTGCAGGAAGGCCATTAAGGGCAAGCCGCTGATCGAGCTTGCCGCCGTCCATCTGCTGCGCCGCCGTCGCAATGCGGGCCAACGGCCGGAGGCTCCGATTGACGACGTACCACGATAACAGCGCGCTCAAGGGCAGTGCTAAGCCGATGACCGCTATGAGTATTCTCTTGAACAGTGAGAGTGAGTCTTTATCCAAAGTAGTGTCGGTGGCAACTTGCAATATGGCGTCTTCGCCGGAGAGCGCTGCCATGGGGACGCGGTAACTGGCTGCTCGATAGTTTTTTCCGTTCGATTCAATTGTTGCCCGAACTGGAACGAGACGCTCGCTGGTCTTGGCGTCTGGAAAACTATCTGGCGCCAGCAGCCCGGTCATTCTTTCGGTTTCGAGACGGATTGGAGCGTGGTTTGAAATAACCCGCATGAATATCTGGCGGGGCCCTTGGTTGTCTTCGTTGACTTCGTGCGCCAGTAGGCCATCATTAAGTTCCTTGGCCTGCAGGATTTTGATCACCGTTCCGGCACGCTTGTCGACGACCTGATCGTCGGCATCCTGCAGCGTCGCAATCGTAGCCCAGTAGAGTATAGCACTGGCCGCGATCGCAAGTAGAGACGCGGTCGCAAAGAATGCGATTGTGAGCTCGCTTGCAAGGGACCGCCCGGGCGGGCCCGTGTTCGCCGCGGCTTCACCAGCGTTGATCAGATCAGGAATGCGCACGCCGCTATCGGATGACGTAGCCTCGTCCCCTGACCGTGTGAATAAGTTTTTGCGGAAATGGGTCATCGACTTTTGTCCGAAGCCGGCGGATGTTGACGTCCACGACATTGCTATCACCTTCGTACATGATGCCCCAAATACGCTCAGAAATGTATATGCGGGTCAGCACGTCACCTTGATGTTCGAGGAGCAGTTGCAGGAGCGCGAATTCCTTGGTCGTGAGTTCGATTTGGGTACTATCGCGCGACGCCTTATGCCGCCGAGGATCAAGAACAAGGTCAGCGAACCTGATGTCGTCAGTACACCGGCTCTGACTCCTTCGCAGCACCGAACGAATGCGCGCCACAAGCTCTGAGAGAGCGAATGGCTTCGTGATGTAGTCATCGGCTCCCAGCGTCAGCCCCTTGACGCGATGTTCGACAGCGTCGCGGGCCGTGAGCATGAGAACGGGAATATCATTGCCATCGTGACGAAGCTGCGAAAGTACTTGCCACCCGTCTTGCTTCGGCAGCATCACGTCCAAGATAATTGCATCGGGTTGCATGATGGCAACCTGTTCAAGCCCGTCCTCACCGTCGCGAGAAACTTCAACATTGAAGCCTTCCGCGGTCAGACCCTTCTGCATAAGGGCTGCGGTTTTTGGATCGTCTTCGATAACGAGGAGCTTCATTGAGTGCCGGAGATTATGGGCGCGGTTGCGGACGTTTGGAGGCGCTTCATGAAACTACCACAAAATGTGCCTACTCATATCGCAATGCAATCTATTGGCTAAGGCTCGACATATGCCCAGACTTTTGCTCTTGGAATGAACTAGAGATGACAGTTTCGTCATCTTCGAGGCGCGGGGGGGGGCTGCAAGCGGACACTCTGGCGCTCAAGTGTTAACTGACCATCTCCTCCGGAGTCATTGTTTAGCGACACGAACATTGCTGGACGGATTAACAGGGTCGCGACCAAGTTGAACGCGGGCGCGGCGGCCGTCGACGTCGCGCGACCGGCTCCGCCTAATGGCCGGTGTCGTACCTGATCAAGTGGCTGACCTTCGGCAACAACCTCACCGGAACGGCCGTGCACACGCCTGAGAACGAGCATCGCCGAATTGAACGGCGCGGGCGCGACCGAGCGCGAGTACATTTGGCTCCCCGAAAGCCGAAATCGCGCCGGCAAAGTCCGCAGTGATTTAGACCGCTTTGAAGTTTGCTGCGGACCCAGGTTCGAGCGGCGATATCGACGGACGCAGGCTACCAAACTGTCCACGTCTCCGCGCGGCTTACAGTGCGGCAACTTTAGCAAGCCAGGCCCTCCAGCCTCCGTATGATGTAATGTTTTCTGCTCTGTCCACGGCGTATGCTTCGCAGAGAAAACCTTTTACCACCGTGCCATCGCTAAGTGACACACTGCCTATGCCGAGTGGAGACGGGATGAGTGCCACGAACGAGCCGAACTCGGCTTCATTCATTTCCCAGACCTCTACCTCGATTGCGCCCACCCCTTCGCCGTCGAAAATGAGTCCGGGCTTCGCCGGCGACGTGTTGGCGAGCGCATAGAAGCTATATCCGGCGGCAGTGCGCGCGGTGCGTATAAGGCGGGCCTTTCGTTCGACAAGCTGGCTGTTGAGGGGTTGGCCAGTGAGATGCGCGCCGACGACAGCGACTTGAATTGTCTTGCGCGTGCATGCTGCCGCGGTCACGGCTGGCGTTGACGAAAGGTCGTATTTTGTTGCGCCCAACCGCGCACCAGCCAGAATCCGGTGCATGTTGTCTCCAAATGCAGCGAGGGCGTCCTCCCCACAGGCGTGCGTGATAAGCGTGATGCCGAACGGCAGACCATCGGGTCGAAACCCTGCCGGAACGGCGAGCGCCGACAAATCCATGAGATTGACAAAATTAGTGTAGTAGCCGAGGTTTGAATTGAGCCGGACCGGATCCGCGAGAACGCTGGCAATCGTGTAAGTCGTGGGCGCGGTCGGCAACACCATCATATCCATCTTCTGCCACTCTCGTTCGGTAGCGCGTGTCAGCTCTGAGAGGCGATAGAAGCCGTCAAAGGCATCGACTGCGCTGAGTTTTCCGGCGCCGAGAACGATGTTGCGGACGACGTCATGCATCGTCTCTGGTTGCGCCGCTGCGAATGCCTTGATAGCCGCCAAGCGCTCAGCCACCCACGGACCCTGGTAAAGAAGTGCCGCGGCTTGCCGGAACGGCGTAAAATCGATCTCGACAATTTCAGCACCAAGCCCCCGGGCGCGTTCGACGGCCGCCGCGTAAAGTTCGGCTGCAGCCGGATCTCCAAAGAATTCAAGTCCCGCGCTTGGCACGCCGAGCCTGACGCGGGCGGGTAATGCAAAACCACCGCAGCGCAGAGCCGGTGGGCGCGCGAAGCTGTCTTCAGGATCGAAGTTCGACGCAATCGAGAAAGCACGGGCGGCATCTGCGACCGTCAACGCGAAGATGGATACAGTGTCTTGCGTCCGGCAGGCGGGAACAACGCCGCGCGCACTGATGAAGCCCTTGGTTGGCTTCAATCCCACGATGTTGTTGAAAGCGGCAGGCACGCGCCCTGAGCCAGCCGTATCGGTACCAAGAGCAAAAGAGACGAGTCCGCTTGCCACCGCCACCGCAGATCCCGAGCTAGATCCGCCGCTGATGTATTCCTTGTTGAAGACGCTCGAGGGAATGCCATAGGGCGATCGTGTGCCAGCTAAGCCGGTTGCGAACTGGTCGAGATTTGTTTTGCCGACGGTAATAGCGCCGGCGGCTTCGAGGCGTTCGATGACGGTCGCGGAACGGCTGGGCGTGTAGGCGAAATCCGGGCACGCGCAGGTCGTTGGCAGCCCGGCGACATCTATGTTGTCCTTGACGGCAAAGGGGATGCCGTAGAGCGGCCCTTTGGGCGCAGATTGGGCGCGCGCGAGCGCATCCTCGCGTGGCCGCAGAGAAATCCAGACCGGTTTTTCTCCTTGGGCCGCGATGCGATCATAGACGTCCGCGATGACATCCTGCACCGAGAAAGTCCCCTGAGCGTAACCCGCAGTCAGCGCCGCAATGTCGAGTGAGCGTTTCATTGTGCCGCCTCTGGGACACGCGACGTCATCACCAGGAGCGTTTGCCCAAGCGACACCGGCTTGCCTTCTGTGCAGCGGATGTCGGTGACAATTCCATCGTGCGGCGCAGTAATGGCCATTTCCATCTTCATGGATTCAACGATGACGACCACATCACCCGCTGAAACGCGCGCGCCCTTGCTCACCATAATCTTCCACACGCAACCAGGCACGGCGCCCTCGATAGCCGTCGACCCGGGCGGAATCGCATCGGTCGTATCGGGTTCGCTTTCTGCTTCGATGGGCGACGCATTTTGATCGGCCGCCTGCCAGCGCGCCCGTTCGGCATCGAAAGCCGATTGCTGACGTGTTTTGGCGGCACGAATGTCGTCTGTGTTGGCGGCAAGGAAGGCGCGGTAGGCCTTCATAGAAAATGTTGTCTCGGTAATCTTTATCGGCGTTGTACCGTCGATGACACCTTCGCGAATTGCCGCGAGTTCTTCTGTTGTGACCGGATAAAACTTAATCTGATCGAAAAAGCGCAGCAGCCACGGCTTTCCTTCCGTGAAAGCGGCGGTTTTCCGGTAGGTATTCCACACCTGACTGGTGCGGCCGAACAGCTGGTAGCCGCCTGGCCCTTCCATGCCATAGATGCACATGTAAGCGCCGCCGATGCCGACAACGTTGTCGGGCGTCCAGGTGCGCGCCGGATTGTATTTGGTGGTCACGAGGCGGTGCCGGGGATCGATGGGCGTCGCCACAGGAGCGCCGAGATATACGTCACCAAGGCCGAGAACGAGATAGTTCGCATCGAAAACGATACGGAAGACATCATCAACACTGTCGAGACCGTTGATGCGGCGTATGAACTCAATATTTGAAGGACACCACGGCGCGTCAGCCCTGACCGACTGCATGTACTTGTCGATCGTTTTCTGTACGGCAGCGTCGTTCCATGACAGCGGCATGTGAACGATGCGCGAAGGGACTTCGATATCACCGATATCCCCGATCGTATCTTCGATATTGGACAACTCAGCGAGAAGCGCCCCAAGTGGCAGAACACGGCTATCGTAGTGAACCTGAAGAGAGCGGATACCAGGCGTTAGATCGATGATGCCATTGAGCCCGCGTTCTTCCAGACGCGTCATCAAGACGTGAGCGCGGAAGCGCAGTTCAAAATCGAGAGCGATTGGGCCGTATTCTATGAGCAAATACTTATCGCCCGCGCGCCGGTAAGTGACACGGGGAAGTCCGCCGTTCTCTTTGCGAAACGCCACGATGCAGTCGTCTGCCGCTGTTGTGATTTGAGGTGAGAGGCGTACGGGAGCCAGGGGCGCCAATGCCGACACCTCAGCGTCCTGTTTCATTTCGAGCGCGAAAGCATCCTCGGCCGAAAGACGCTTGAAGCGGACCTTGTTGCCTGGTTTCAGCTGGCCGATCTTCCACAGCTCGGCCTGGATGATGGTCGCCGGGCAGACGAAGCCGCCCAACGACGGACCGTCTGGACCCAGGATCACCGGCATATCGCCGGTGAAATCAATGGCGCCGATCGCGTAGGCGTTGTCGTGAATGTTGCTCGGATGGAGGCCCGCTTCACCTCCGTCGGTGCGAGCCCATTTTGGTTTGGGACCAATCAATCGGACCCCAGTCCTATTTGAATTATAGTGCACCTCCCAGGTGGCGTTGAAAAATGTCTCGATATCGTCTTCGGTGAAGAAATCTGGCGCGCCATGCGGGCCGTAAAGCACGCCGATCTCCCACGCCTCCGAGAGCTTCGGCAAAATTGGCATTGGTAATGCTAAAGGGCAACCAGACGGTGGTATTGACGATTGGAGGTGCAGCACGTCGCCGGTTCTGAGTGTTCGTCCACCGTGACCGCCGAAGACCCCGAGCGAAAATGTAGACTTGCTGCCAAGATAGTCCGGAACATCAATCCCGCCGCTTAGCGCGAGATAGGTTCTGTGGCCAGGACCGGAAACGTTTCCGCATTTGAGAACTTGGCCTGGCGTTATGGCGAACGGCTGGCCATTGACGACCCGAACGCCGTCAAGTGTTGCCCCCATTTCGGCACCCGCCAGGCAACCTGTCGCCGCCGTCTGAAACTTAATAGTAGCGCCAGATAACGTCATTTCCAGCGCTGCGGTTCCTTCCGCATTGCCGGCGCCGCGGTTGGCGAGCCGGAATGATAACGAATCCATTGGCCCGGATGGCGGCACGCCAACGTTCCAGAATCCCGTACGCCCGGGGTAATCCTGCACCGACGTCTGTGTACCGGGTGCCAGGATTTCCATCGTTGCAGGCACGTGTGAAAACGTCGCCAGCGTTGCCGTCGTCACTTCACCGCGCGCCACGACAGCCGAGGCGGAAAGTCCGGCCAAATAACCAAGGTTGGTTTCAATGCCCGTGAGCGTTGTCTGCGCGAGAGCTGCGCGCAACTTGGTGAGGGCTTCTGGGCGATCTTTTCCTGTCACAATAATCTTGGCGATCATGGGATCGTAGTAGGACGAGACTTCGGTGCCGCTTTCGACCCAAGTTTCGACACGCGTGCCGGTTGGCCACGTCACCTTCGTGAGCACGCCCGAACTCGGACGGAAGTCGCGTGCCGGGTCTTCTGCGTAGACACGAACCTGGATCGAGGCGCCTTTGGGTGCTGGCACTTGTTCGGGCAGCGGTTCTCCGGCCGCTTGGCGCACCATCCACTCAACGAGGTCGATGCCGGTCACTTCTTCGGTCACGCCATGCTCGACCTGCAGGCGCGTATTGACCTCCAGAAAGTAAAAGTCACCTGTGTCGGTATCGAAAAGGTATTCAACTGTCCCGGCGTTGGCATAATTGACGACCTGCCCAAGGTTGACGGCGGTATCGAACAATTTCTTACGGGTAGCCTCCGGCAGTCCAGGCGCGGGTGTTTCTTCGACGACCTTTTGGTTGCGCCGCTGCGCCGAGCAATCGCGCTCGCCCAGTGCCACAACGCGCCCTTTGCCGTCACCGAAGATTTGCACCTCGATATGGCGGCCACGCGCCACGTACTTTTCAACGAAGACGCCAGCGTCTTTGAAGTTGTTTGCGGCGAGGCGCTGAACGCGCTCGAACGTTGCGGTGAGATCCGCTTCGGCCTCAACCAGCTGCAAACCAATGCCACCGCCTCCGGCCGTGCTCTTCAACATGACTGGAAAACCGATGCGGCGCGCTTCCCGGAGAGCTTCCCCGGCATCAGCGACGAGGCCAGATCCTGGCGCCAACGGCACGCCGGCTTTTTCGGCAAGTTCACGCGCGGTGTGCTTGAGTGCAAAGGCACGGACGTGCGCGGGCTCAGGCCCGATAAAAGTAAGGCCCGCGCCCGCGCAAGCTTCGGCAAAGGCCGTGTTTTCCGACAAAAATCCATAACCTGGGTGGATCGCTTGGGCCCCAGTCGCTTTGGCAGCGGCGAGAATTGCGTTGATATCGAGATACGATTGGCTTGCAGGCGCGGGGCCGATGCGCACCGCTTCACCCGCCAATCGCACATGACGAGAATGACGGTCGGCATCGGAATAAACGGCAACACTCATGATGCCCATCCGGTCGAGTGTGCGGATAATGCGGCAAGCAATGGCGCCACGGTTGGCGATAAGAACTTTTGTAAACATGGTGCTCAGGGTGCCTCGGTCCAGATCAACACTTCGATCGGTGTCGGGTTGTAGGCGTTGCATGGATTGTTCAACTGCGGGCAGTTGGAAATGAGAACGATGACGTTCATCTCGGCGCGTAATTCGACATATTTTCCTGGACCCGACAGACCGTCCGCGAACGTCAATCCGCCGTCTGCCGTCACAGGTACGTTCATGAAAAAATTGATGTTGTGGGCGATATCGCGCTTGGTCAGACCGAATGCTTCGTTCTCTGCAACTGCGAGGAGAAAACTGTCGCGGCACGCGTGCATCGATTTCTTCTCAAGCGCATAACGCACCGTATTGCTTTCGCTGGCACAGGCGCCGCCGAGCGTGTCGTGTCGGCCAACCGTGTCTGCCGTGACGGTGAGCATCGGACGGCAAAGATCCGAAAGAATGCGCGTTCCCGCGCTGATGAAGACGTTGCCCTGTTCGCGAATTGTGTCGGTCGCCGAGTAGCGCTCGTGGGGATCGTCGGCATTGTAGAACAGCGTGTCTGCTGCCTGATTTCCTTCAAGATCAACGATGCGCAGCGTTGCACCGCGTTTAACGGCATGCATCCAGTAGTCACCGGCGGCCACGGCCTTGCGATAGTTTGCGGCCTCAGCGCGGAGCTTGCTCTCAATGATCATGGCTCGCTCCTCCGGCAGCGCAGCAGGCGTGGTAGAGCCGGTTGTTCTCAAAGCCGCGGCCGTTCTCGGGGGCCGAGAGACGGCAGGGATCGTCCGCCGCAGCTTCAGCGCCGTGGAGAACCTCGATTAGAACGGGCTTGCGCGGATAAGTGGGTGCCGGATTGAGCGGATGCGGGCAGCTGTGCAATAGAACGAGCGTGTCCATTTCAAAGCGCAATGCGACGGTCGCGCCCGGGATGGCTGCAGAGGGGTCGAACGTCAGCGCGCCGCTATCTGCGACCGCAACTTTGCTGAACCAATTGACGTTGGCCGCCAGATCGCGGCGCTGCATGCCATATTTTGCAGCTTCGATCAGAAAGCTATCAAAACCGTTCTGTTGCCACGCGTTGCGATGGGTTTGATAGCTGGTGGCGCCCCATTTAGCGGCAATGCTCTGCTTTGTCGTGTTGCCGCAAACCGTGTCGTGCCAGCCAAAACCGTCGGAAACGATCGAGCAAAACACGCGCCCCATATCCGAGTAGAGGCAATGCCCCGCCGTGAGCTTGAAGGTATGCTGGCACTTCAGCGTGTCGGGCGCATTGTAGCGTTCGAGAAGATTGGCAGGATTGTAAAACAGCATACCAGCGTTGGCGCCGCCTTCGATGTCGGAGAGCCGTAAAACGCTATTGCGCCGCATGACCATGGACCAGTGCTTGCCCGGCGGCAGCGTGTCGGAATAAATCAGTGCGCTCATCCCAAAATCCCCTCCGAAACAGCACGGCTGCGTGCGTTGCGTTGACCGGGCCGTCCCGGCGTCTCAGGAAATCCGGCGGGGTCGTCCCCGGCGGGATACATTCACTGGCTTCAAGCCGCCGGCTTCCCGGCGCCGGGCGCTGGTGCGCCGGCAATCCTGCGCGGCCAGACTTCTATGTCGCGCGTGATCGTGGCACCTTGCAACGAGGGCTCGCGAGTCCCGTCCTGCTCAAGATCGGTCGACAGCGTCGCGCCGTAGCGCTCCAATTCTTCTGGTCTGTTGCGCGGACGCTCAAAGGCAATCACGCGGCTGGCGAGCCGAAAAGCTTCGCTGAGATCGTGAGTGACCATCACGATCGTGAGATTACTGGCGTTCCAGATGCGCCGGATAAGAACGTGAATGTCGGCACGAATGCCTGGATCTAGCGCGCCGAACGGCTCGTCCAACAGGAGGATCTTCGGTTTGCGCATCACGGCCTGCGCAAGGGCGAGCCTCTGTTGCATGCCGCCCGAAAGTTCCGCTGGGTACTTGTTTTCGTGACCGCTAAGGCCGACTTCGTCCAAAAGCGCGCGTGCTTCGTCACTTGCGTCGCGGTGCTTCTTGGACGTCAGTCGGCCGAGAAGCCGCGACTGCTCGAATTCCCGGCCGAGTAGCACGTTACCCAGTACCGTCAAATGCGGAAATACCGAATAGCGCTGGAAAACGACACCGCGATCTGAGTCCGGCTCTGCCTTCAGCGGCACGCCATCCAGCAAAATCCGTCCGCTGGTTGGTACCTCATCGCCAAGCAACATACGCAAAAACGTGGTTTTACCGCAGCCGGACGGACCAACAAGTGCCACGAACGACCGGGACGCGATCTCGAGATTGATCCGCTCGAGTACGACCGTGTCGCCGTACTCCTTCCAAACCTTGTCAAAAGTGATCTCTGTCATGCGGACCTCGCCGCGGCAAACCACGGGAAGGCCTTGCTCTGTAGCAGCCGCAGGGCCAAGTCCATCACGAAGGCCAAGATCGTGATCCACACGACATATGGAATGATGACGTCCATCGACAGGTACCGGCGCACGAGAAAGATGCGGTAGCCGAGGCCAGCGTCCGCGGCGATGGCTTCGGCCGCGATGAGAAACAGCCAAGCGGGACCAATTTCGAGGCGCACAGCGTCAATCAGACGAGGCAGCATTTGCGGAACGACCACACGCAGGGCAATTTGCCAAGTCGAGGCACCGAGCGTCTGCGCCTTGATGATCTGTTCGCGCGGGATCTCTTGAACGCGCAAAGTGAGATCGCGCACAAGCTTCAGCGCTGTTCCAATGACAATCAGCGTGATTTTCGATGCTTCTCCAAGTCCCATGATGATGAACAAAATGGGCAGCAGCGCCAGCGGCGGCACCATGGATGCGACCGCCACAACGGGGCCGAGCGTTGCGCCTGCGATCGGCAACAGGCCGATAACAATGCCAGCGGCAAGCGCTATTGCCGTTGAGATCGCCAGTGCCGTGAGCAACCGTACAAGGCTTGCAGCTGTATCCGACCACAAGAGGTAGACGCCGGTCCGTGCATCCGGAGAAAGCGCATATTGCTCGAGCGCGTCTCCCATCGATTTGAAACCCGGCAACAGTTTGTCGTTGGGGTTCGCTGCCAGCCGGGCGTCAGAGAAAATGAGATAAGCCAGGAGCAGCGCTGCAAACGGCAGGCACCCGAGCGCAATCCGCCACGTCATATCTGGCTTTATGTTAATTGCGCGCATGATCCCCGCCGTCCGGCATTTTTCTGATCCGTATGTCCGCCGTCACTCAGAGCTTTCCGTCGGCCGCAGCCTTCATGAAGCTGGCGTCGTAACGAAATTTGACGTTGGCCTTGTCGCCAAAGAGGCTCTTGTCGGGGAATTCGACACCAATAGCCTCCGGAGACTTGGCGTCCTTGCCTAGCAGAGCTTTATCGAACAAGAACTTCGACACGCGCGCGGTCGTCGCTTTGAGGTCGCCGCTCGTCGTGAACGCAACAGCATCGGCTGGAGCGGAGAAAAGTTTCGTCGTGGCCAGCTGCTCTTCGAAACCTTTGACATCCGTGCCCGAAGCTTTGGCCATGGCTTCTTTGGCTTCTGTGCCTTTTCCAAGCGCCGCCATCGTGTCATACCAGATACCAACGAGGGCCTTGGCGAAGTTCGGATTGTCGTTGACGACTTGCGTATTCGCGACCATCAGGTCGATGATTTCGCCGGGGATCTGCGAGCTATCGAAGACTTTCTTCGCGTCGGGCGATTCAAGTATGGTCGAGACAATCGGTTTCCAAGTGGCAACCGCTGTGACTTCAGCTGTCTTGTAAGCGGCGGCCATGTCAGCGTCTGACGTGTTCACCACTTTCAGATCTTTTTCCTCAAGCTTTGCCGCTTCGAGCGCCCGCGCGAGCAAATAGTGCGAGACCGAGAACTCCACCAAATTGATATTCATGCCCTTGAGGTCGGCAAGTTTATCTTTGCCTTTCAAAATCACGGCATCGTTGCCGTTAGAAAAGTCGCCAACGATCACAGCAGTCGTATCGACGCCACCGGCGGCCGGGATCGACAGTGCGTCCATGTTGGTGACGGTTACCGCGTCGAAGGCGCCGGCCGTATATTGGTTGATCGATTCAACGTAGTCGTTGAACTGTTTGACTTCAATTTTTATGCCGTACTTGTCGGCCCACTTCTTCACGATTCCGGAATCGGCCGCGTAGCCCCAAGGCATCCAGCCAACATAGATCGACCACGCTACCTTGAAGTCTTTTTTCCCGGCGGCGGCCGCCGGAGTTATGGCCACCATGACGGCAGCGCTGACGGCAAAAATGCCATACATTCGTTTGGAAAAGGATCGGATCATCGAAAACCCCTGTGCTGACCACACTGCGCCGTGGCCGCCCGAGTTTCGCGATCAAGATCAGAAGGGAAGTCACGCACAAAAATGGAGCCCTTCCGGTCAAGAGCGCGCGCTCCTTGCGGCATAGGTCTCCCGGGCTTTTGTCCCGCCGTGGCTCCGTTCCAACTTCATGAAACGGGAGTGCCTCTCTCGGACCAGTCACTTACGCGGACGGTCGCGCGAGCCGGAACCCTAGAGGCGTTATAATTCGTGAATTGCACACGCCGTGCCAAATCGTAAATACAGAGAAATTGGCGATTGCGAAGATCTGAGTGCTGAGACTTGCCGTTTATTTTGGCGCGGAGCCCGATTACTAGGCAGCAGCGCACGCACTCCAGCGCTCGTGACCCGGATGTTCGTGATTGAGCAAGGATCGTTCGTTTGCCATGCCGTTGCATGCAGCTTTTCCCACGACAGCCCGCACGGGGGGCTTGATTTGGATCAAAGTACTGAGCATTAACATTTCAGTGCGTCTAAGCTATCCGGTGCCACGCGCGGATTGCCGTCAGCAGCGGGGTTTGCCGTTCTGAGGCCTCCAGACCGGGACGCGATCAATCCAACAACACTTGCGCCGCAGGTTTGGCCGCGACGTGAAATCGCACATAAGTTCAAAGAGCGGATTTGTAGGACACTGCCCCGCATAAGTCCTTGAAACCTCGTAGGCCGGACACGTGTCCCACTGCAGCTTCAGCCGTTGTTTTGGAAACTTTGTTGCGGTCCCCTAGGGAGCGCCATTTTTCCGCATGGCGCCTGAAGTGGTTTTGTTTCGAGTGCGCGCCAGTAATCTGGCTGCAGGGCCCAAGACCGCTGCAAAATGTTTGCGAATTGGCACTGGCAAGCGGAGCCATATACGTCGCGCCTTTCCTGTCAGAAGTGAATTGGGAGGGTTTGCCGCATCGATCGCAATCGGCTCTGAGAGGGGCAAGTGGGGGATCGCTGTTGACCACTGGCGATTATCGCCGGAACTTTGCACCGCTGCCCAAATGAAGCGCTTCGGGCTCGAACTGGCGGGCGCGAGACCTTCAACGGCCTTATCGACATCGGCAATGAATTTATCATATCCATATCGTCCTGAACTTATGATGTCGGTATAGGCACGTTCTGTCATCGCCTGCACGAATTCGGCATCACCAATTTTTTGCAGAACTTCGCCAATATTCCGGAAGTCTTTGCGCAGCGCGATGTAATGCTTGTCCGGTTGTACCACGCCTGAGTGTTCACCTTCGAACAGCACCAGGCCTGTGTTAAGTGCAATGGCCTCAAAAATCTTTGGGCTTAACTGGTTCATTCTTACGTGATTATCAAATGGTTCTACATACCGGCGGTAGATCTCGTGCTCGGTAAGGGTTGGGTTGTGGTTCGAAGCTTCCAATACATTTTTGCGTATCAAGCCATCGTGATCGACAACGTTCGATCCGCTCTCGGTACCAAGGGTGACGCGTGCACTGGCGAGGAAATGGAACCAAGATTGCCCAAGGATGCGCTTTTCTTCGCTCCACTCGATATCGTGTGGGATCAAACGTTCCTGGCATGCAATCTTCATACGCTCGCCAATCTCATATTTTTCGTGCGCGAGCGAACCGTACCAGACAGGTAATTTGCGCCCCCGGTAGCCGATCCACAGCGGACGTTCGGAGATGGATGGAATGGATTGAACATCGGGAAGGTCGTCAGGGACATAGCCCGTCAGGCATTGCTTGAAGGTCACGCCCGGAACGGCGTTGGTGGGATAGAACACTTGACGGTACGTCTCCGGAACAGTGGTGAAAACGAACTGAATTCCGAGACGCCGGATTGCATCGCAGGCGCGCTGCGGCAGGTCATATTCGTCTTGGATCATGAGGACTTTGGGTCCTACGAAGGCCGCGACTTTGTCAGAAAAATCCTCTGACATGACGCCTTTCCAAGGCAGGCGCACTGAAAAATGAACGATCAATGCATCGAAGAGTTCAAGCGGATAATCGGCGCGCCGGTTGAATGTGGCGGGCGCGAAGGAGATGTTGTGGCGCGAGTGGTTCGAAATTGCATTCAGGTGCTGTGCAACAAAGATTGTCCCAACAGAGTTTGAATTGTAAAGCACAAGTATATTCAACGGACATATGGCGTTACTCATTTCAGTCCTCGAGAGATTTGCTGCGACCTCCAAAACGATGCCCCAGGCGTTGGCCAGTCGCCGGGGTGGCCAAATTTCGTCAGCAACTGCTCGATAGTCTCAAAATAGTAGAGCATATCGGCCGGCCTAAAACTGCCTCGTCTCAACGCGGCGATCATTTGTAACCGGCTTGGAGCTAATTGGGGCGTGGCGTTGACGGCGAGTAAGTTGTGACTCGGAACCGGGCGCCCGCTGGCGATCTGATTGAAACTAGCGCGCGCCACGAGCCCTAATGTCGGATCGAGCATTAACTGTTCAATGCCGCTTTGCCCGGCATCGCCAACAAATAACATCTGATGATTGCCTGCCGCGCCGCCATCCCAACCGACATAGGTCGGGCTTGGGAGCACCGTGCCTGGAAGGCAGGCACTCGCAATGAGGTGCGTTAGGATACCGTAGTTTGAACAGTCTAACGTGTCCGCATTCAACATGGCCGCTAAATCGGCGGTCGTGCCAGGTCCGTAAGGCTTCAAATTGTGCGCGACGGACGATGCAAAAACCCAACAGCGGTCTGTTCTCGTCAAATTGCTCCAACTTGCCGGAAGTCTGCGTATAACGCCATCGTCCGAGTCACGGAACACGTTTGGCAAAATGCCGAGTCCGCTGCGCAGTGCGTTAGCAAGCCCGGTGTCGATCGAGGGCAAATTTATGCGAAGATGGCTTCGAGGCCGAAGCAAACGTCCAAGGTCGGTAATGCGAACTCGCAACATATTCGGTCTACCGCGATAAATTGAAGTGAGGTGCCATTCGTTACAGTGATAGAGGCTGGAACGTCCCGTATTTGGTCTCGCGGCCATCGCTTACCGGGCACGGTAATGTTTTTGGACATTGAAGTCAGGCTCCCTGAGGTCGGGATTGAGAGATATTCGTTAGGCCGGCGCCTTAACGTTGATTTCCCGACTGAATTCAGCGGCTGCCGCCGCTCGTTGGCTGTTGTGTAGTCATGGTTTGGAGGGCGTTCTGAGACATAGAACGGGGAGCGCACGGGGAGGCCAATGTGAACTGGAAAGCCCGCGCCTGCGTACTAGCAGCAGGAACAACTGTGGCCTAAGCGGAAGGGCGGGTAATGCGGGTCAATAGCGGGTTGCTATCGCTTTGCGGGGCTCGGAGGCTTTTTTTCTACGCTGCCGCGATACCTGCCTTTGCCATCGCCCCGCTGCAGGCGGCAGATTTCACGGCACGCGAAGTTAGCGAAGTTTTCCATAAAGCCAAAATGGGCGCGCCGGTCGATCTCTCGGACAAGGATCTCAGCTTTCTCGATCTTGCCAGCATCGACTTCAAAGGCGCCGTCATGAGCCGCGCCAATCTCTTCGGCGTCGATCTTACAACCGCCAACTTGCGCGGTGCGCGCCTGGATGGCGTGATGCTTGATCGCGCCATCGTGCTGCGCGCTGACTTTTCCGGCGCGAACATGGAGGGCGCCTCGTTGATGCGCCCGAGCGTCAACACGACGCTTGGTTTGAACAGCCAAGACGCCCCGAAATTTGCCGGCGCCAATCTGCGCCACATCCGAATTACGGCCATGATGGACGGCGCCGATTTCCGCGGCGCGGACTTAACGGGCGCGCGCATGGGTCCGCACGAACCGCGCGCCGATATTTCGAGTATGCCGGGATCGCTCCTCAGAGGCTGCGATTTTTCCGGTGCGACGCTCAACGGCGCCGACTTGATGTGGGCGAAGCTGCGTTTTTCGAAATTCATCGGCGCCGATATGCAAGGCGTCAATTTGGCCGGCGCCGATCTCTCCATGACCGATTTTTCGGGCGCTGAACTGACCAACGCCAACCTTGAAGGCGCCGACCTCGACGGCACAATTCTGCGCGGCGTGCGCGGGCTCAGTACGGTGAAAGGCCTTGAGACCGCAAAAAACGCCGACAGGGCTATTCGGCGCTAATGAGTTGTCGTGGTATACGGCCAAAAGTCACTGGCGCGCTTGAGAAAAATACTTGGCCAGCGGGGGCACGAGCCGGTTATTCTGCTACGCTTGGATTTGCGGGACTTTAAGGCGAACCGGTTATGACTATGAACAAAAGCGCACGTGTCAGCTTTGACCAGGCTTTGCGGCTTTGGCTGCTGGCCGCCGGGCTGGCTCTGTTGCCTTCCGGATCCGCCGCCGCCGCGGATATGTCGGCGCGCGAGGTGACGCAATCGGTCTTCAAAGCGGAAGACGGCGTGCGGGTTGATTTTACCGGCAAGGACTTAAGCAATCTCGACCTCGCCGGCCTCGACTTTAAATCGGCGATCATGAAAAACACCAATCTCTATGGGGTCGATCTGTCTTCGGCCAACCTGCAGGGTGCCGATCTCGCAGGCGCTAAGCTCGACCGGGCAACGGTCATCAAGGCCAATTTTGCCGGCGCCAACCTCGAAGGCGCGACCATGTTGAAGCCGAGCGTCTTCAGCACGCCCGACTTCGATCATGCGGATGCGCCCTCGTTTCAAGGGGCAAACCTTAAGGGCGCACGCATTCTAGCGCGCATGGACGGCGTCAATTTCAGCGGCGCCGATCTCTCCGGCGCGATCCTTGGGCCCGAAGACACAACCATGGAAGCGGGCATGGCGCCATCGACCCGCATGATGAGCGCGAACTTTACTGGTGCGATTTTGGCCGGTGCCGATGTCCGCAATATCGATTTCACGTTTGCCCGCTTCGTTGGCGCCAATCTGCGCGGCGCAAAACTACGCGGCCTCAATCTCACCAACACCGATTTTTCAGAGGCCGACCTTACCGGCGCCGACATTTCGGGGTCGAATTTGCAGAACGCCAAGTTTGCCGGTACCAAGGGCCTCGACAGCCTCATTGGCTTGGATAAGGCCCAGAATTTCGACACGGCGCAACGGTAAAGGGCGGGCGATCTTGAAACATACAACGTGGTCCGTTTTTGCTTCGGCGCCCGCTTTCTTATGTGTGCTATTTGGGACGCTTCTGGTCGATTCCGCCGTCAAGACACATGCAGAACCGGCCGGCAGCATGCCAGCGGTCGATACCGCGCTCGTCGTCTCCGTTGATGTGTCGAACTCCGTCAATGAAGAACGCTACAAACTGCAGATGGAAGGCATTGCCTCGGCACTGGAAGATTCGAGCGTCATCGAGGCAATTATCAATGGCCCCAACGGCGGCATTCTATTTTCAATGGTCACCTGGGCCGACCGGCCGAATTTTTCTCTGCCGTGGATGCGCATCGCCAGCAAGGAAGAGGCGTTCATAGTGGCGAAAAAAGTGCGCAACCTGCCCCAACAGCTTGGCGAGTTCACCTGCATGACGCGCATGATGCGCTCCGTGAACGATAAAATCATGTCGCAGGTTCCCGCCCAAGCAACGCGGCTCGTCCTCGACGTGTCGGGCGATGGCACCGATAACTGCAATGCGGACGAGCCGATCGAGACCGTGCGCGACGAACTCGTTGCCAACGGCGTGACCGTGAACGGCTTGCCGATCAATACGGGCGATCCGGGCGCGCCAGTCGGCGAAGGCTCATACCGCGCTCCGGGATCGAGCTTTGAGGACTCGTCCCTTGCTACTAAAAAAACCGGTCCGACGACGCTCGAACAATGGTTTAAGGATCACGTCATGGGCGGCACCGGCGCGTTTGTCTTGCCGGCTAACGGTTACGCCGATTTCGGCCGTGCAATTAGGCAGAAATTCGTCATCGAAATTAGCGGGATTGCGCCACCGAAGCAGTTTGCGTCAGGAGCTCAAGCTCAAGCTCCAGCTACGGCGCACCGTTAGACGAACGCTCTTCAGTCCTTAAACGCTTTGTCAAAATTCAGCATCTTGTCGAAGCCTTTAGCGCTATCCTTGCCTTTGAGGCCGAGCAGCTTTGCCGAATTCACATCGGCCTTCTCTAAATTGGCTCCGGAAATATGGGCGCCTGTCAGATCTGCGCCGCTCAATTCTGCGCCTTCGAGATTGGCGCCTTCGAAGTCCGCGCCCTTCAGCGACGCGAATTCCAGCGCCGAGCGCGTGAGGTTTGCCCCCTTGAAAGAAGCCCCTTCGAGGTTTGCACCCTTCAAGACGCCGCGCATCAATCCCATGGATTGGTTGGTGAGATCGGGGCCGAGCATGGCGTGGTCGAAGACCGCATTAGTCATCGTTGCGCGTGAAAAGTCCGCGCCGACCATGGCATTGGAAAAATTGGCGCCGTCGAGTTTGCAATCCATCATCTGCGTTTGAAAAAGGCTTGCGCCGATAAAGCTTGCGCCGGTGAAGTCGGCTTTAAGCGCCCATGCGGCGTCAAGCTGAACGCCGTCAAGCTTGGCGCCCTTCAAGTTGGTGCCATTGAGGCGGGACGCGCGTAAATTCGTGCGCGTTAGATCCATGCCAGAGAGGTCTAACTTATTCAGCCATTTGGTCGAGAGATCGAGAGTTTCGCCGTCCTTGAGCTTTGCAAGACCTGCTTCGATCTCGGCGCGGGTCATATTCGATTTGGTGAATTCATCGGTCGTCAAGTCGAGATACTGAATGAGATCTTGCGCTTCCGCGCGCGATACAAACGCTGATCCTGGCGCCGATCCTGTCACGTGCGGTATCAACGCAGAAATTGTGGCAACCGCCGTCATCGTGCCGAGCGCTGCACGCAGGCGGAGGGCATAGGCATCGGCATAAGCGCCATTAACTCGAAAAATCATGCCTAGCGTACTCCTGTCCTAGCCAAGAGAGGTACGCTTTTCCGGATAGGTTTGTTTCAATTAATCGGGAACGCAGGGATTTGCAGCGCGCCGCAGCGCTCAAATCTTGTCTTCGCTGACCGCTCCGCAGTGCCAACGCTTGATTTCCCAACCCGGGTGTTCGTCGGCCCACGGCACAAAATAAGGCGCCGCGTGCATGGCGCATTGGGTTGCGTCCATGGCTTCCTCAAGCTGGATCTTGTAGTCCCGGCAAACGTTTGGATCGTTCACCATGCAGGCGGAAATGATGATTGCGAGCATCGACCGTAACTTTCCTGTTCTATTCGCCGGAGCCAAAGCGTTCCCGGCGAGCATGCCTCCCGACATTTTTCATGATACGCAAAGGGTGGCCCTTGCGTTTCAGCGCCTCAAACAGCGAGGCGCTGCGCAACAATACATTGCCGGATGATTACGGGGAAAAACGGCAAACGGATTTTTTCTCGTTAACGCTGGCTCGAAATCTTAGAGCACTGTTTTTTCGGGCGTTTCTCGGGCCCGGCGCAATCTATTAAGCTTGCCTCATGCAGGTAATAAAATTTCGCCTTTACCAATTGTCGCCATGTCGCCTGCAATTTTGCGTAACTTTAGGGGCATAGGCGGGGGCGCGAGCGGGCCGAGGGACTGTTTGAGATGCCGGGCGAGGATTCTTACGATCAAGAGATCGTGAACACCGCAATCGGCGAATGTCGGCAAGAGCCGTTCGACGGACGGGCCGATCAGCGTACCCCGTCGCATCATGAAACCGGGCGCTGGGCCAATGCCGCCTTCCGCCCAAATCGTGCCGCCCATCATGCGCGTGCCTGCGCCCTCGCCCGTCATGCCCTTCACAATGACCGTGCCGCGCCGCATCTTGTCGCCCGCGCGTGCGCCGATGTTGCCGCCAACAACGATGGTGCCGCCGGCCATGCCAAAACGGTCGCCGCTCAACACGCCGCCGAGATTGTCACCGGCTGAACCTTGGACGTGGATCGCACCTCCGGTCATGCCGGAGCCGAGGTAGTTTCCGGCGTTGCCTGAAATCTCAAGAGTGCCGCCTGACATTTTCCGGCCCGCGTAAGGACCAACGTCGCCGTTGATACGCAGAGTTCCGCCGTCAAGCCCTGCGCCTGCGAAATCGAGCGGCGCGCCGGAACCTTCGATTGTAATCGTGTCGCCAACTGTGCCCGAGACATCGAAAGCGTCGCCAACCGTGATGTGGGTCTTGCCCATGCCAACCTTGAGGCGGGCGATATCGCTCATCGAAAGCTTTACAAGATTGCTTGGCGTGAGTTCAGCGATATTCAGGCGTTCGCCGGGATGGGCCTTCAGGCGCAAGGTAAGCCCGCTCATGAGAGGAGGTCCTTCAGATAGTAATGATGCTGACCGAGCTTGCCGCCGTAGTTGCCGGCTGAGACGCGCGTGACGCCCTTGGCAGTGCCGATATCAATGATGGCGTTGAGGCCGGCACGCATGGCGTCCGCCACCGCTTTTGACGTCAAGCCGTCGATGACGATTTCGAGTACGGCAATGGTGTCGGGGCCGAGTTCGCTTTTGACCGCGCCGCGCAGCGTTGGGCAGAAGGCGTCGTTGGTCGACGCAAACATGCCCTTGTATTTGGTGCCGACTTTCGAACCCGAGCGCACAATGCCGCCGGGGAAAGGCGTAATGACGTCTCTGACTTTGGCGATGGCCTCGACTGCGGCTTCCGTCGTTTCCAAAAGTCCCGCGCGGTCCTTGCCGATGACGAGCAAATTGCCGCCGCCGACCGCGTCCGTCGTAACGGAACAGGTTTCCTCGATGACGAATTCGCCGTCCATGACGGGCACGCGCCAGTAGCGGCTCTGCCCAAGTTTTTTTGCCGTTTGATGACCGTCGCCGAAAAAGCGCGGGCCTTGACCAAGACCAATCTTCATTGCGGCGTCGAGGCCGTTGAAGCAAGCCGAGCCTGGGCTCGTCAGCACACACTGGCCGACGCGGTTCTTGACCTGGGGGATGAGTGCGTCGGGCGAGAAGCCAAACATCAAAACGCGCACGCCGGGGCGACCGTCCGGCGTCTCGTCGGGCGAGAGTTCGCGGTCAATGCCGCATTCCGCGCCACAGCCGATGACGGACGTACCAAAGCCGGTCGCCGTGACAGCGGCGATGCGCGCCCACTTCATCGTGTCGGCCGTGATGACGATGCCCGTGCCGCTCATGCCGAAGGCTTCGGCGAACGTATCGTCGATGGTGATGCCGTTGACGGTTTTGCTTTCGGAAGTCTGGCTCATACCGAACGCACTCCCGTCGGCTGCACGATGATCGAGCCCCGGCCGTGATCGACGATCTCGTCGTCCGACAGGCGGAAATTTTCCATGCGCACGGTGTGATAGTCGTCGAAGTAGCTCTTCAACGATTTTTCGATTTGCGGGTCATAGGACGGCCGCGCCACATGGGTCGCGCCGTTGACCACCTTGACGATCTTGCCGTTCTTGACAATCAACTCTCCGTTCTTAAACACGAGTTCTGGTTTCTCGAACATGGCCTCGCGGTCGGCTTTGTCTTCATAGACCGTGATGTCGGCGCAGGCGCCCGCGCCCAAGTGTCCGCGGTCCTGGAGGCCGAGGCTGCGGGCGGGACCGGCGCGCGTCATGATGGCGATTTCGTAGAGCGAATATTCGCGGTCGATGGATGCGAGAGACGAATACTTCAGCGCATCCTGATTGATTGTTCCCATCTTTTCCTTGCGGAAGGACTTGTCCATCAACAGGCGGATCATGTGCGGATACCAGTAGAAAGGTCCCCCGTTTGGATGATCCGTCGTCAGGAAGATGCGCCATGGATCGTCAACCAGCAGGAAGAGTTCGAGGCCGATGGCCCACTGCAGCGCATTGACGAAACTCTTGTCGCGATACTTGAAGGGAACGACGCCGCAACCGGCATCGCATTCGATATCCATGACGACCCACTTTTTGGGATCGGCCGAGCGCGTGTTGACGAACTGGCGCATGCTGTCGCCGGAGGCCGTGCAGGTCTGGCCGAACATAACCTGACCGACATCGATCGACACATTCTTGTGGCTGTTGACGAGTTCGGCGACGCGGGTGGCACCGGATGAAAACTTGAGATCGCCTTCGGTGTCGTAGCTGTGGAACTGAATGTGCGTCAGATGGATCGGCAGGCCATTGGAGCCGCGTATCGTATCGAGCGTCGTCTCGACGCCGCCGGGAACACCCAAGTTGCAGCCGTGAATGTGCAACGGATGGGTGACGCCGAGTTCCTTCAAGCCGCGCGCAAGATTGTGGATGATATCGCGCGGCGTGACGCCGTAGTGGACGTGCTTCTCATCCAAATCAAGTTTGCGCTGATTGAACTTAAAAGCGCTGATGCCGCCTGGGTTCACGACCTTGACGGCAATCGCCTGCGCCGCGTGCATGGTCCAGGCGATGTAGTCCTTGATCGCGGAAAAATCTTGTTTATGCGAGAGCTGGCGCAGCAGAAAATCGTCGCTGCCGAGCATGACGAACGCGCCTTTGTCGATCATGGGCGTGTCGCCCATCTCCATGTGCGCTTGGCGGGCGTTGGCGGGCAGCATCGCGGGCTCGAACGCAGCCGTGTAGCCCATCTCGGCGTAGCGGTATCCGGCCTGCATGGTCGAGGGGATGGCATGTCCGCAGCCTGAACGCGTGAGATCGGTGCGCGCGACTTCGTGGCCGAGGTGATCTTCGGGCATCAGCATGCGCGCGATTGTGACCTTGCCGCCGCCGATATGCGAATGCGGATCGATGCCGCCTGCCATGATCACACGGCCGTTGAGGGCATATTCCTGTGTGGCCTTGTCACCGGGGGCGGGCGTGACGATGCGCCCATCGCGCACAAAGATATCGCGAATTTCACCGTCAATCCCGTTGATCGGGTCGTAGACTTTGCCGCCGGTCAGTTTGATGAGCATGGGTATCGGTCTCGGAAATTTAAAGAGCGGCTTCGATTGAGGCGAGGATATCGGCCGCACGTGGCAGATTGGATCGGCCAAGGTTTCTGAGCGGCAGCGACACGACGTTATCGCAGCGGACGATGAGGCCTGCGTGATCCGCGCCCGGCGTGCCGATGGGGATAAACACAACCGGCTGCTTCGCGAGTTTCAATCCTGGCGTGCCGAGCACGATCATAGGCACGTCCGTGTCGGGCGGCGATAGATCCGGCGTGTAGGATGCGATCCAAACCAAGAGATCGCTCTCTTTCGCTTGTAGCAGGCGCGTCATGGAATAGCGCTCGGCGTCGTAATCGGGTTTGCCGCTGGCAAACGAAACGCGTAGCGGATAACCCGACTGCCAAGCGCACACCGCGCCAGCCGAAACCGCACCCTCGTTGCCGCCAAGCGAGAGACCGGCAAAGCGCGAATGCAAGTTGATGTCTTTCACGTATTCGGCTGCGGCCTGAACCGTAAGGTCGGCATTTGGGAAGGCGAGGCTCGGCGGCGCCCAAACCATCACGCCGTAGGTTGCCGCTTTGCAGCGTTCGACCAGATTTTCAACATCCGCGCGCTTCAAGCCGCCGATGGTGTCGCCAGCAACCGGCACACCTTTGGCCAGCGCGCGCATTGCGGTCAGAATTTCGCCGATCCGCTCGCCCTTGCACGGCAGCGTCACGACTTCGCCAACGCGGCTGCCGGTGATACCGGACTGATCAAGCCCTTCGCCAAGGAAGACGACCGTGCGCTTGGGTGGTGCGTCCGAGAACATCGACTTCTCGTTGCACACGACGCGCTCAAAAAAGCGCGGGTGCAGTTTGTGCAGATCGCTGCCCAGCACGATGAAGAGATCTGCGCGGTTGCGTGCTTCGGTGAGCGTCGTCATCACCCAGCCGCCCGACTGCAAGACACGAAAATTGCGGTACTGGCCTTCGCTCAAGGCATGATCGACCACGCCGCCCGCGTGATCGGCAATCGACATGACGGCGCGCATGCCTTCGACATCGGTGCCGAGGCCGCCAAAGATGGGCAGACGGGATTTCCTGACGAGCGCCGCCGCCGCGGCGACCGCCTCGGTTAACGACACGTTCTTGCCGGCGATCTGGGGTTGCGGTTGGCCAACAGACCGCTCAAAACCGGCAATCGCCTTATCACACCCGTTTTTGCGCACTTTCAGCCCGGAGGGAGTGCGCTCGACCGACAGATCGTCACATAGAATGCCGCAAAAAGGGCACGCGACGTTGTCATGAATTCCGGACGCGGCTGCCCCGTCCGAACTCTTGCCCTCCATCGGTCCACCCATGCCTATTGGTTTTATCTTGTGTTTGTTATCCAGGGCTAAGACCAAAGCACGAGACGGCAGGTCTGACAACACTTCGGGGACGGGTCACTGCGACGCGGGTTTGGGTGCGCAAACCGCCCACGTTGCCAGCGAGCCCTGCCCATGATTATGGTCTGCCCGCCTTGGCCATAAACAAATTAAATCCACACGATCCTCGGAGGAACCGCATGTTGAAACGAGTGGCGCTCGCCGTTGTCTGCGCGAGCCTGATGCCCGCGCTCACTTCAAACGGGGCTTTGGCCCACGGGCCAACGCGCCAGAAGGTCACACAGACAATTGAAATCAATGCGCCAGCCGACAAGGTCTGGGCTGCCGTCGGTAACTTCCAAGACATGGGCTGGACCGGCATTGTCACCAAGACCGAGGGCACGGGTGAAAACGGTGCTGGCGCAAAGCGCTCGTTGACTGTGCCAAACGGTAAACTCGAGGAGAACCTCCTCAAGTTCAACGCCGAGGCAAAAACCTATTCCTACGAACTCCCGAAGGCCGACCCGAAAGTGTTGCCTGTCGCAAACTACTCCTCGACCATCACAGTCACGCCCGACGGCGACAAATCCAAAGTTGAGTGGAAGGCCGCTTTCTACCGGTCTTACGGCCTCAACGATCCCCCGCCCGAGGAGAGCGATGAAGCTGCCGTCAAGGCCGTCACGGGGCTCTATGAAGCGTCGCTTGCCAATCTGAAGAAGAAGATCGAAGGCGGCAGTTGAGCAATCTTGCAGGCATTCTCGCGAGAACCGGTGCACTGGCGCTTAGTTTTCTGGCGCCGGCGGCTGCAATCGCGGAAGAGGCGTTGATCACCAACCAGCCGGCCAACAGTCTGTCGTTCGTCGATCTCGGCACGATGAAGACTTCCGCTGAGATCAGGATTGGCGGCAAGCCGGCCGGCATAGCCTTATCGCCTGACAAAAAGCTTGCCTACATCACCGCGCCCGACGGCAAGGAACTGACGGAAGTCGATGCAACTTCGCGCACCGTCAAGCGGCGCCTGACGATTGCGGGGGGGCCGCTCGGGATTGCGGTCAATCCAATTTCGGGTGAGGTTTATGTCGCCGGCTGGTACTCGAATCAGATCTCGGTCGTTGAGCCGGGCGATTTCACAGTCACCACCGAAATTGCCGTTGGTCTGTCGCCCTCGGGCTTGGCCGTATCGCCCGACGGCAAGTTGCTGCTCTCGGCCGACCGCGATAGCAACGAGGTGTCGTTCATCGACATCGCAACGCGCACGCGAACAGGCAGCGTTAAAACCGGCGAACGGCCGTTTGGCGTCACCATCGATGCAGATGGCAAGCGCGCCTACACGGCCAACGTTGCAAGTGACGACGTCACCGTGATCGATTTGGCAAGCCGCTCCGCCACTGGTCGCGTCTCTGTGGGCCACCGGCCCTATGCTGTGGCGCTCGCAGGTGGCAAAGGATTTGTCACCGGCCAGGGTGCCGGCACGATTACCGTCTTTGACCTTGCGACGCTGCAGCAACTCAAAACCATCGAGGCCTGCGATCATCCTGAAGGCATTGAGGCGAGCGGGGCGGATGGCGCCGTTTATGCCGCCTGCTGGGGCGATAACGTGCTTGTGAAAATCGACCCGAAAAGCCTTGAGATAAGAGGAAAGGCCTCTACCGGCGACGGTCCGCGCGCATTCGGTAAATTCCTACGTTAACGCGATGTAAGTACCGCGAGGTCCCGCTTTCGCCCAGAATAGCGGCGTAATCCGGCTCTGGTGCAGGCTCGTTAAGGGCAGACATGGGCTGGGACTGGTCAAGCCGCATGCGGCTCGCTAAGTAACCCGAAGAAAAAGAAACATGACGATCTGGAGTAGCGCACACCATGTCTAGAACGATCCTTGCGGTAATCATATCGGCTGCCGTGTTAACGTCTCCGTTTACAGCGGCACACGCAGGCGACGTGAAGAAAGCGTCGCAGATCATCTTCGAGTCGCAGCATCTCGAGAAGACGAACAAAGGCGAAGAGCTTGTCTATGATTTTTCAAGCAAGCCCTCGGACGAAAAGCTTGCCGCTGCCGGTTTCAAGGACGTCATTTCCGTGAAGATCATGGATGTGGTCAACGGTAAACGGGCGGTCGAGATGCAGATCTACACCGGCGACCGGGCACGCGAACTGCAAAAAATGCCGGAGCTTACGATCAATCCGATTTTTGTCGTGTCGATGCAGCAGGCAATGGCGACCTATGCCCGGATGAGCGGCGGCGACTTCAATTATCTCAAGACGCGCTTCAGCAAAGTTCTCGACGAAAAGGGCAAAGTTGAGCCGTTGAAGATTGATTACAAAGGCCAGACGCACGAAGCATTCCGGATCAGTATCACGCCCTTTACAGAAGATGCGGCCGTCGCAAAAATGAAGGGTTACGAAATATCTACGTACTCGATGATTGTCAGCCCAACTGTGCCCGGCGAGTTCGTGGAGTCGGTTTCCGTCATAAAGAGTAAGGAAGCAGACAAGTTTGGTTTTGAAGACCGCACAGCGATTGCAGGTTTTGGGGGTGTCAAATGAGGCGCGTAATTTTCAGATTGGTCGGCGCCGGATGTGCCGCCGCTGTGATGAGCGCGACGGCCGCTTTGGCTATGGAACTGCCTCCCAACGACTACCCGACGGTCTCGCGGGCTGACTATATCTACGGCTGCATGCAGGCCAACGGGCCAACGCGAGAGATTCTGGAAAAATGCTCGTGCTCGATCGATCAGATCGCCGCATTGCTGCCCTTCGCCGAATACGAAGAGGCCGAGACGATCATGTCGGTGCAGCTCAGAGGCGGGGAAAGCGTTGCGACCATGAGCTATGCGCCAATTCAGGCAAAGATCAAGAAGCTGAAACTCGCCCAAATCGAAGCCGAATTGCGCTGCTTCTGACGCTGGGAATGGCAACATGTGCCGGAACGTAAAAAGGGCGCCCAAGGCGCCCTTTTCTATTCATACAGATAGTTTTTCGCGCGGTTCACGAGTTGTCCGGCGGTGTGCTGGCCTTGAAGACCGCGCCGTCCGAATCCGACGCCACGGCGCTGAGTGCTTCGTCGCCATTGGTGCCGTAAGTGAAGCGCACATTAGGATTTGAGGACATCGAAATCCCGGCTTCGAGATGAAACACAAGCTCGCCGCCGCGCATCACGTCGAGCGTGCGGACGAACTTGGCGGGGATGAATTGTCCGCTTGCCGGGTCCATCTGCATGCCGGAGTAGTTCGGGTGGCGCAGCATCACCATGGCTTCGCCTGTGACGGATGAAGCATTTTTGCTTGAGGCAAATTTGTGCGGATTATTCAGCTTCTTCACTTGCATCTGGCCGGCAGAGTCGAGCGCTTCCTGCGCGTCCTTAATGGCGGGCGACGAGCAGCCGCCTGCCGCCTGCACAAAGTGCGTTGCCATATAGAGCTTGCCGTCGTTGGTTTCGGCAATAGTGCGAATGTTTGACAAGGTGTCAAAACGCACGCGGGTCGAAATTGTTTTTGGTCCAAAGCCCGCCGCTTTGCCAAACGTAAACGTGCCAACCATCGGCATCGGATTGTTGTCGATGAACACGCGCAGCGTTTTGATGTTGTCGGCGATCTCGGGCAAAAGATAGATCGAGACCGGCACCAGGGCCGCGTCTTCCGCTTTGTCCGGCGCATCGATGATCAGCGGCGGTTTCGTCTCGGAGATTTGCCGGTCGCCGTAGAATTCCTTGCGTATGCTGACCCATGGGTCGTCGGTTGCCGCGGATGCGGGGGTCATTTGAAAAACAAACGATAAAGCAAGAAGTGCGACCGCCGCGAAAAGGTGCGGTGCTATGTGGGTGAGAGTGCGTTGCATCAGGTCCATCCTCAAAGAATTCGCAGCGGGTGCTTATGGCAGCCAGTGTTACTCATTCCCACTCAAGTTCGGCATACGCGGCCGTGACGTTACGGACATGAAACTCATCCGCCAGCAGCCACTGTGTCCTCTCATCGGCCCCAGCGGTCTTGATGGCTTCGCCAATCGGATTGCCGGCTTTTATCATGCTTCGCACATCATCTGCGATACGCCGGAGGTAGCGATCAAGTGGCACCAGCGCATCAGGCCAAGACATAGATGCGGGCCCGTGCCCGGGGACGACGCGATTGGCGCTCTCGCCGCGCATGGCTTCAATAAGTTTGATCCATCCGGCAATCGAACCGTCGAGTGTTGGGATGTGCCCGGAAAACAGCAAGTCACCGAGAATCAGTGTGCCAGTTGCTTGATCGAGGATGGTGAGATCGTTGTCGGTATGTGCGGTTGGACGCGCGGCCAAAGTCAGCACGCGTTCACCCAGATTGATGTCCAGACGATCCTTCACGTGTTCGGTCGGCATGACGACGGTGGAGCCGGAAAATGCAGCTTCGCCAATCATGCGCGTGTTGGATTTGATATAGCTATCCGCTCGCGCCGAAAGACCGCGCGCCATTTTATGATGCGCAACGTAAGCAGGTTTATCGGCTTCGAACGCTGCATTTCCGAATACATGGTCCGGGTGCATGTGCGTGTTGATGACATAGCGAATGGGCTTATCCGTTATGGCCTTGACCGCTTCACGCAAACCGCGGCCGACCGTGATGCTTCCACCCGTATCGACAACGGCAACGGCATCCTTGCCGACGATAATGCTGAGATTTGATATGTCGCCGGCGTTCTCTGGCGAGATAAGCGCGTGATGGCCTTTGTGAACGAACAATCCCGGCGCCACTTCGCTAATATTTAGAGCAGCAGCTTGGGTTGGAGAGACAATCGGGAGCCAAGGAAGCCATGTCGCGGCCGCCGCCGCACCGGAAAGCTTCAGGAAGTCCTTGCGCGTAACGATTTTGCCTGAAGTTCCGCCAGGGTTGGCCATGGAATCTCCTATTGCCATTCAAAAAAGTATCGCACACCCAAAATAGGGCTGTCAGCAGCCCCCGATCACGGTTTTGAGAGCGGCGCGTGATCGCCGGCGCTGAATTTGAGACTTTCGTCGCAACTTGACGTGCAGTGCAGCATTTATGCTGCAGCGCACATTGTTGCGGTGTTTCCGGGCTAATTTTGGGTCAGCGTCCTTGTCCTAATCTTGGGGCTTAGAACGAAGGCACTGGTTCGTGTTGCGAATGTAAAAAAAAAGTGCCTAGATGCCGCCCGGTAACGAGGTCACCTAAGGTCCCACACGAAAGTGTGATGGACCAGCGAAAACCGGGCGGGAAAGAAGGGAAAAAAATTCCCCTACTCCCAATTCGAAGGTCGAGTGAGGGCGGCAATCGGTACCACTTGCAAGCGTGGCAAGATTCTCAAAAATGGAGGAAGCGCGATGCGCAAAAGTGCAATCGCATGTGGTTTGCTCGCATCTGTCTCGTTCTCGGCGCCCGTCTGGGCGAACGATGACGTGACTAAGTTGTCGAGCGATCCAAAGAACTGGGCTATTCAGTCCGGTAACTACGCCGGCCACCGTCACTCCAAGCTCAACCAGATCACGACTGCCAACGTCGGCAGCTTGAAGGTTGCTTGGACATTCTCGACGGGCGTTCTGCGCGGTCACGAAGGTTCGCCGCTCGTGATTGGCGATACGATGTATCTCCACACTGCGTTCCCGAACAACGTTTACGCGCTCAACCTGAAAGATGAAAACAAGATCATCTGGCAGTACAGCCCGAAGCAGGATCCGTCGGTTATCCCCGTCATGTGCTGCGACACGGTAAACCGTGGCGTGCAGTACGCTGAAGGCAAGATCCTCCTTCATCAGGCCGACACGTCTCTCGTCGCTCTCGACGCGAAGACCGGCAAAGAACTTTGGAAGGCTGTCAACGCCGATCCGAAGCGTGGTGAAACGGGCACAGGCGCTCCGCTCATCATCAAAGACAAAGTCATGATCGGTGTTTCGGGCGCAGAATTCGGCGTTCGTTGCTTCATGACCGCTTACGGCCTCAACGATGGTAAGAAGATCTGGCGCGCATACTCGATGGGCCCGGATTCAGACATCCTGGTTGATCCGGATAAGACCATGTCGCTCGGCAAGCCGGTCGGTAAGGATTCGTCCTTGAAGACCTGGAATGGCGATCAGTGGAAGATCGGTGGCGGTTCTATCTGGGGCTATATGGCCTACGATGCCGAACTCAACCTCATCTACTACGGAACCGGCAACCCCTCCACCTGGAACCCGGCTCAGCGCGCTGGACCTGATGGCAAGCAGATCGACCAGAAGTGGTCGATGACCAAGTTCGCACGTAACCCGGATACGGGCGTTGCAGCTTGGGCTTACCAGATGACCCCGTTCGATGAGTGGGATTTCGACGGCATCAACGAGCCGATCCTCGCCAACATCAAAGTCGGCGGCGCAGATCGTAAAGTTGTTGTCCACTTCGACCGTAACGGTTTTGCTTACACGCAAGACCGCGCAACTGGCGAACTTCTCGTCGCTGCAAAGTATGACCCCAAGGTCAACTGGGCAACGGAAGTCGTCATGGATCCGAAGAGCCCGCAGTATGGCCGTCCGCAGGTCGTCGCCTCAAAGTCGACGTTCCAGAACGGTCAAGACGTGAACACGAAGGGCGTCTGCCCGGCAGCACTTGGTTCTAAGGACCAGCAGCCGGCAGCATTCTCTCCGGTCACGGGTCTCTTCTATGTCCCGACGAACCACGTGTGCATGGATTACGAACCCTTCAAGGTATCGTATACGGCTGGTCAGCCCTACGTTGGCGCCACGCTCTCCATGTTCCCGGCTCCGGACAGCCACGGCGGTATGGGTAACTTCATCGCTTGGGATGCTGGCGCAGGTAAGATCGTATGGTCGAAGCCTGAGCAGTTCTCGGTCTGGTCGGGTGCTATGACCACCGATGGCGGCGTCGCTTTCTACGGTACGCTGGAAGGCTACCTGAAGGCCGTCGATCAGAAGGATGGCAA
>JANMNH010000042.1:0-44943 GCA_031373745.1 Hyphomicrobium sp.
TTCCAAAAATCTGCACACACAATTCAATTTTGTAGTCAACAAATTCCTCGAACTTGCGCATGTTTTATTTGTTCGAGCTGATTCGAACTCTAGAGGGAGACTAAATCCTATGGCTAAAGCAGCAGCGAAGAGAAAGAAACCGGCCGCCAAGAAGGCAGCTAAGAAGACCGTAGCCCGTAAGCCGGCCGCGAAGAAGACCGCGAAGAAGAAAGCAGCTTAAATCTCAAGTTTTGTGTTCTGTGCTCTTGAGATAGGGCACTCGGGCGCGGAACACCTCTGAGATAAGCTGTTCGGCAGCGCTAAAGCGCCCGCTGAATGTGAATAGACCGGTGGCTGCGGGATGCGCCACCGGCCTTTTCATTTCTGGGGAATTATTTCCCCAATTCGATCTGAAACCCAAATTGGTAATTGGCTGCTATTTACACGGCCGCGCGTCAACGGTCGCGGTCCAGCCTTTTTCTTCCTTTGTGAAGCGCACAACATGGCCAGCAGCGCGGCCGTAGCGGGCCCAATCGGATCCATATTCCAAGTTCGTGAAATCAGCCCAAGCTCTGATGGCCGCCGCCTTCGCAGCTTCCTTCGCGGCACCCGTTCCAGACCCCGTATGCGCGTGATCGGTCATACATAATTTGCCGCCCTCTTTGCGCAGTGTGTGCGACGTCGCCATGCCGGTGTCGTCGGCTCGGACGGAAAATCCGCCGGATAAATACAGGACGGCAGCGATTGCGAAATGCGGGCGGAAAGACATGATGTGGTCTCCATAGTTTCCAGATTGGCCGCAGGTTATCCTCTGGCAGGAAACCCAGATAGGGCGGCCAGGACCCACTCAACGAAAAAAGACTGGGAAAATATCCCAGCCTTTCGTCATTTTACCGTGAGGCGTGGGCCCTAGATGCGGCCCATCCGGACATCGTCTTCCGGATTGGAGCCAATCTTGTGGATCGACAGGTCGGCGCCTTGGCGTTCGTCATCGGGACTCATGCGGAAGCCGAAGGCCCTATCGACCACCCAATAGACGATCGTGCCCGCGAGGTATCCGAACGCCGCGCCGCCGATCGAACCAACGAGCTGCGAGGCAAACGTCACTCCGCCCAGGCCGCCGAAGGCCTTGAGACCGAAGATCCCGCAAGCGATGCCACCCCAAAGGCCGCAAAGCCCGTGCAGCGCCCAAACGCCGAGCACGTCGTCGATCTGCCATTTGTTGGTCGAAACCTGGAACATGGTGACGAACAACCAGCCCGCGACAGCGCCGGTTACGAAAGCACCGAGCGGGTGCATGACGTCGGAGCCCGCGCACACGGCGACAAGGCCCGCGAGCGCGCCGTTGTGAACGAAACCAGGATCGTTACGGCCAGCAACGAGTGCCGCCAGAATGCCGCCGCACATGGCAAGCAGCGAGTTCATGGCCACAAGCCCAGAGATGCCTTTGAGGCTCTGCGCGCTCATAACGTTGAAGCCGAACCAACCAATGCACAACAGCCACGAGCCCATGGCAAGCCAGGGAATGGACGATGGCGGCGGGCTGATCGGACGGCCGCGATCATAACGGCCGATACGGGGCCCAAGCTGACGGACGGCCGCGAGCGCTGCCCAGCCGCCGAAGGCGTGGACGACAATTGAACCCGCAAAGTCTTTTACCGGCGCACCGAGCATGGCCGTGAAGAACCCTTCCTGAAGGCCGAAATTTTTGTTCCAGAGAACGCCTTCAATGAGCGGATAAGCGAAACCGACCACCAGTGCCGTTGCTACGCATTGCGGCGTGAAGCGCGCACGTTCTGCAATACCGCCAGAGATGATTGCCGGAACTGCTGCAGCGAACGTCGCGAGGAAAAAGAACTTGACCAGATCGAGCCCTTGGCCCGCACTGATCGCCTCGGCATTGGCGAAGAAATTCACGCCGTACGAAATCGTGTAGCCGATCAGGAAGTACATCATCGTCGAGATCGCGAAATCGACGAGGATTTTGACCAGCGCATTGACCTGATTTTTATGCCGGACGGTACCGACTTCGAGGAACGCAAATCCCCCGTGCATCGCGAATACGAGTATGGCGCCCATTAGTAGAAAGAAAACATCTGCCCCCTGCAACGTCTGCTCCATGATCGTCGTTCCCCGCTCTGGCCAATTTTTACGCAACCCAATGCGAAAGCTGGATTTTGCCCAATGCTCGTGCAGCGGCCGCTCTTAATGTTGGCAGCGAAAAGCAACAAAATCGCCCGGGGGTCAACGGCGCCGCTGGCTGGCGAAGCAAACTGCGCACTGTTTCCCGCAACTTCGTGGCCGAGAAACACGACTTGCCTCTTTGTTGTGCAATTAGCCCAATGTCCGGGCGGCTACCGGACCCGGCGCGGGTTCATATAGAGGTCAGACTCCTGGCGCTGAAGTGTCGGCTCAACACGTCCCGCAGCAACGTCCAGCGCCAGAGCTTTGACATGCCGGCGCACGGGCTTGTTGAACAGGATCATGCCAGCAAACATCTTCATGACCATCATGATGCGCGGGTCTGCGTGATCGCTGCGCACCGTGCCGTGCCACTTGCCGCCAATGGTGACGATGGCACCGTCGAGGTGGCCGACCGTTTCGCCGTGCTGATCGATCAGCGTGTAGTCGCCGCCGATGTTGATGATATCGCGCGCGAGCCGGTAAAAGCGCGGCTGCCCCTCGTCCATGATGAAGAACGAAAAATGCTCCGGGCAGAGCGGCCACTTGTTGGCCGAGCGTTCGAGATAAATGATGTAATCGTCGTCATTGGTGTTGATCGAATAGGTGGTGACGGGCACGCCGCGCGCACCGATCGTCTGCTGGATCGAGCGGGCGAGCATCAAGTCCATGCTGGCGCGCCAATTCAGCCCTTCGGAAAACAGCTTGAACACGAGGCGTTTATCCATGCCCGTCGCGTCGTTCCAGAGTTCCTTGCGATAGCCCAGAACGCCCGTGCGCTCGCCGTTTTCGATGATCTCGGCGAACACGTCCATGTCGGTCGTGAATTGGCGCGATTTGCCTTTGTTGCGATCGCGCTTCCAAAAACCGAATTCGATGGAGTTGAAGGGCGTGATCCACACGTCAACGGTGAACTCGTGCCATTTGGCCTTGGCCGCGTCGGACGCCTCCTTTTTGGCTTTCTGCAGTTTGGTGACGCCGGGCGCTGCCTTCCCGGCCTCTTCGTAGGTTTCAGCGCGGGCGACACGCGCTGCCTCCGCGGCTGCGGCGCGGGCTTCTGCTTCAACCGGATCTTTGCGTTGGGCGGCTGTGGCCATGACAATCTCCCGCGCAAGGCGTGTTGCGCATCAAACGAATCAATTGGGAGAGGCTAGCAGAGAGGGCAGGGGGTGATGTGGCAGGAGCGAACTTTGCGGTGGGAAAGTGGGGGTAAAATCCACTCTCCCCGTTTATTCACTTTACGGAGAAAAGGGATTCATCCCCGTTCCCCAAAAATTGCCGATCCCACGCGGACATGCGTCGCGCCGAACTCGATGGCCGCTTCGAAGTCGCTGCTCATGCCCATGCTGAGACCCGAGACGCCACACTCCTTCGCGAGCTTTTCCAGAAACGCGAAATGCACGGCCGGTTCCTCTTCGACTGGCGGAATGCACATGAGCCCTGAGATTTCGAGCTTCAATTCATTCCGGCACATCGCGACGAAGGCTTTCATATCGCGTGGGTTGACACCGGCCTTCTGCGGTTCTTCGCCCGTGTTCACCTGGACGAAGAGCTGAAGCTTCCGGCTTTGTTTCGCCATTTCCTCGACAATTGCCCGCGCGATTTTTTCGCGATCGATTGAATGAATGGCGTCAAACAATGCCACCGCTTCCTTGGCCTTGTTCGATTGCAGCGGCCCAATGAGGTGCAATTTCACATCGGGGAATTCGGCTTTGAGAGTTGGCCATTTGGCCATCGCTTCCTGCACGCGGTTCTCGCCGAAGTCGCCATGGCCTGCCGCCAAGACAGGGCGGATAGCCTCTGCTTCAAAGGTCTTGGAGACCGCAATGAGAGTGATGGACGAGGGCTCTCGTTTCGCCGCCTGTGCGGATGACGAGATCTTTTCTCTAATCTCACGAAGCGCTTTAATCGAAGTCTGTGTCATCTCTTCCGCCGCGACTTCTTACCAGGCATTGATGCGCCGATCGGCAAATGCCACGGGCGTTCGTAGAGTGCGAAGTCGTGATCATCACGGCCAAGCAGGTCCATGTATTTGCGGTGGATAAAAACCTTGTCGCGGCCGCGCTTTTCTTCGACCAGAACACCAATTTCGACGAGCTGTTTTAAATAGCGCGACGCCGAAACCCGTTGAGCAATGCCGCGTTCAACGAGATTGCCGATCCGCGTGTAGGGCATAGCAAAGATCGTTTCGACGAGTTCATGCGAGCGGATGCCGGGTGCTGCTGTTTCTATATAGTCTGATGTGTTTGCCATCAGGTCACGAATAGCGCGGATCCGGCAATTGGTCCATGTTGCCGTCGTCTCGACGGCGGTCAGCATGTACATAATCCACGGCTCCCACTCACCACGTAACGTCACGCCTTGCAGCAAGCGATAGTAATCGCCCTTGGTTCGCACGATATGGCGGCTCAAGTGGAGCGTCGGAATATCGAGCAGGCCGGCCTGGATCAGCACCAGGATGTTGAGTATCCGTCCGGTTCGTCCGTTCCCGTCTAGAAATGGATGGATGGCTTCGAACTGATAGTGCAGCACCGCCATGCGGACAAGTGGATCGAGGTCGTCTTCGGCATTGGCGAATGCCTCCCAATTGCCGAGCAAATCGCGCAAGTTTTGCTGACCGTCTGGCGGTGTATAAATGACTTCGCCGGTGAAACTATTTTTCAGCTGCGTGCCGGGCGTCTTGCGCACATCCATATCGACGCCTTTGATGCGGCTGCAGATGTCGATTGCGGTGCGCGCCGTGAGGGGCCGCGTCTTCAATGTTTCATAGCCGCTGAATAGAGCCGCGCGGTAGCGGAGCGCTTCCTTGGCTGCAGGATCGCCGCCGTCATGATGCTGGCTGGCTTCACGAAACAGCGCATCGTTGGTCGTAACGATATTCTCAATTTCGGAACTGTCTTTGGCTTCGAGCAGGGGAATGGTATTGATCAGCACCGATTGGTCGGGGATCAGCTCACCGGCGCGCCGGAGTTCGGCGACGGCGGCCCGCGCCGTCACACAGCGCTTGAGAACCAGCTTAGTCTCCAGGTCCTGGCCTGTCGGCGGCAGGAAAGGCAGAGCATTGTACGGCTTCGCGGGATCGGAAGGCATGTGCGTGCGTCTCTATATGTTCAAAAACAGCCAACAATTGAACATGACGCTCGAATCATGCGCAATCTGTGAACTTGATGCGCGTGATATGTTCAAAATCAAGTTTTTTTGAACATATCACGCGCGATTTGTACATCCCATGCACATGATCGGCCCTATATGTGCATAAAATTGCATTTTGTGCATATATCTGCCCGGATATGTATCCGCGAACGACGTTTTTACACCGATATGTCCTCAAAATCGGAAAACGGCGCCATATCTGCCGCAAGCCCCCGGTCCACGGCCCGCAAACCCGCCTTGACCCCCGTAACCAATCGGGCTCATTAACGCCTCCGAACACCAGACAAAGAGATCCCAACTCCTCATGGCCTCCGAACGCTACAATGCCCCCGCACGCGAAAAACACTGGCAGCAAGCCTGGGAAAAAGCCGACATTTTCCGCGCTGGCGCCAATGAAAAAGGCCCCAAGTGTTACGTCCTCGAGATGTTCCCGTACCCGTCGGGGCGCATCCACATGGGGCACGTGCGCAACTACGCCATGGGCGACGTGTTTGCGCGTTATAAGCGCATGAAGGGCTTCAACGTACTCCACCCCATGGGCTGGGACGCGTTCGGCATGCCAGCCGAAAACGCCGCCATGGAGCGCAAGGTCCATCCTGGCAAATGGACTTATCAGAACATCGACACCATGCGCGGGCAGCTCAAATCCATGGGGCTCTCCCTCGATTGGTCGCGCGAAATCGCAACATGTTCGCCCGATTACTATCAGCATCAGCAGAAGTTGTTTCTTGATTTCCTCAAGAAGGGCATCGCCTACCGCAAATCGTCGAAAGTGAATTGGGATCCCGTCGATCACACGGTGCTCGCCAACGAACAAGTCATCGACGGGCGCGGCTGGCGTTCGGGCGCGCTTGTCGAACAGCGCGAGCTAACGCAATGGTTCTTCAAAATCACAGACTACGCGCAAGAGCTGCTCGACGATCTCGAAACGCTGACCAACTGGCCGGAAAAAGTGCGCCTCATGCAGGCCAACTGGATCGGCCGCTCGGAAGGTATGTTGATCCGCTGGGCGCTTGACCCGAAAACCGCTCCGCAGGAATTCAACGAAGTCGAAGTCTACACGACGCGGCCCGATACGCTTTTTGGCGCATCTTTCGTCGCCGTCGCGGCCGATCATCCGATTGCCAAGGCTGCCGCTGAAAAGAACCCGGCGCTCGCTGCGTTCTGCGAAGAATGCCGGCGCATGGGCACGTCGGTCGCCGACATCGAAGCGGCCGAAAAGCTCGGTTTCGATACCGGACTGCGCGCCGTTCATCCTTTCGACAAGGATTGGCGGGTCCCAGTCTACGTCGCCAATTTCGTGCTGATGGACTATGGAACCGGCGCTATTTTCGGATGCCCATCCGGCGACCAACGCGACATGGACTTCGCGCGCCGGTACGATCTGCCCGTCGTGCCGGTGATTTTGCCGCCCGGCGAAGACGCAAAAACGTTCAAGATCAAAAACAAAGCCAATGTCGATGATGGCGTGATGATCAATTCGCGCTTTCTAGACGGCCTGACGACGACTGCTGCTTTCGAAGAAGCCGCAAAAAGGCTTGAGACCCAAAAGCTCGGTGCCAAGCCGCAAGGCCAGCGCAAAGTCAATTTTCGCCTGCGCGACTGGGGCATTTCACGCCAGCGCTACTGGGGCTGCCCGATCCCAATCGTGCACTGCAAGGATTGCGGTGTCGTGCCGGTCAGCGAGAAAGACCTGCCGGTTAAACTTCCCGAGGACGCAACCTTCGACAAGCCGGGCAATCCGCTCGACCGCCATCCAACCTGGAAGAATTGCGCGTGCCCGAAATGCAATAAGCCGGCAACCCGCGAAACCGATACGATGGACACGTTCGTCGATTCATCCTGGTACTACGTGCGCTTTACAGCGCCGCAGTCGGACACCCCAGTTGACAAGAAGGCAGCGCAATATTGGCTCCCGGTCGATCAGTACATCGGCGGCATCGAGCACGCGATTTTGCATCTGCTCTATTCGCGCTTCTTCGCCCGTGCGATGTGCGATACCGGGCACCTCGCGTTTCAAGGTAACACGCGGGAACCCTTCGCCGCCCTGTTCACGCAAGGCATGGTCACCCACGAAACGTATAAATCTCAGGACGGTTACTGGCTGCTGCCGAACGAAGTGAAATTCGAAGGCGAAGGCGGCGAGCGCAAAGCCATCGAGATTTCGAGCGGGCGCCCGGCCGCCATCGGCTCCATCGAGAAGATGTCGAAGTCGAAGAAGAACCTGGTCGATCCCGACGACATCATCGCGCATTACGGCGCCGATTGCGCCCGCTGGTTCATGCTGTCCGATAGCCCGCCCGAGCGCGATGTCATCTGGACCGAAGCGGGTGTCGCGGGCGCGGGCCGGTTCATCCAGCGCATCTGGCGCATCGTTGACGAGATTGCGGAAAAATACCCGGACAAACTCGGAACCAAGCCGGCAACGTTTGGCCCCGAAGCGTTGGACGTCCGCAAAGCGGCCCACCGGGCCCTCGATCAAACCGGAAAGACTATCGAAGCGCTCCGATTCAACGTGGCCGTGGCCCAAATCCACGAGTTCGCCAATGTGCTCCAATCCGGATTATCCAAGTCCGGCCAAGGACTCGATTGGGCGGCACGCGAGGCCGGAGAACTGCTCATTCGCATGATCGGCCCGATGATGCCGCATTTGGCTGAAGAATGCTGGGCGCGGCTCGGATACAACACGTTGCTCGCGAACGAACCCTGGCCGGCCCCGGAGGCCGCCCTGCTCGTTGACGATCAAGTGACCATTGCCGTACAGGTAAATGGCAAACGCCGGGACGAGCTCGTGATTTCCCGTACCGCCGCCAATGCGGACGTGGAAGCTGCGGCATTGAAGCTTGAGCCGGTCATCAAGGCACTCGAAGGCCGGCCGGTCAAAAAGGTTATCGTGGTGCCGCAAAGGATCGTGAATGTTGTCGGCTGAAATGAAAATCGGCACTGCTTCGCGGTTGAGCAAGTCGTTGCGGACGGCTGGCACTGCGCTCGGGCTTGCAACCGTTCTAGCTTTGAGCGGTTGCGCGGACGGTAGCTCGGGATTCCGCCCGCTCTACGGTTCGTCCGAGCTTGGCGGTGCCGGTGTCTCGGAAAAGTTGGCAACCGTCGATATCGCACCCATCCCTGGCCGCATCGGACAGCGGCTTCGCAATGAATTCATCTTCCAGGCGACGGGCGGCGGCGAAGCACTTCCGCCCGAATACAGATTGGACGTCGCGATACGGGAATCCGTGTCTTCGACGCTTGTCAAAATCGACGGCAACGCGCGCGGCCAGATTTATAACCTCGACGCGTCATACACGCTCATGCGCGTTGCGGACAAACAGATCGTTCTCCGCGGACGCAGCTATGGACGCGCAGGCTTTGAACGCTTGACCTCTATTTTCGCCAACGTGCGCGCCCGGGAAGATGCGGAAAACCGTGCCGCCAAGACCGTTGGCGAGGAACTGCGCACGCGCATCCTGGCATATCTGGCTCAGCCAGTTTGACATAGAGACGGCAGGTCAGCGTGTTCCCCGCTTCTGAGGTGCCTCAATGGTCGCTGTAAAGGCAGGGCAAGCAGCGTCTTTTCTGAAATCTCCGCCAGCATCGCTCATCGCCGTGCTTTTCTTTGGCACCGATCCAGGGCTTGTCAACGAACGCTCCGGCCAATTGGCGCGTCTCTTGGCATCGCGCGAAAATCCCGAGGGCGAAGTTCTTCGCCTCGACGACGGCGACTTGGACGAGGATACCGGGCGCCTTTTTGTCGAACTTGAAACCCGGCCCATGTTTTCCGGCCGCAAGATCGTGCGTGCGACTGCCGGCAGGCGCCTCTCAGCGGCGCTGTTAAAGCCTTTGCTCGGTCAAGGGCAACTTGAAGGATTTCTCATTGTCGAAGCCGGAAACCTAAAAGCCGACGACGCACTTCGCGCCCTCTTTGAGGGTGCAGCATACACAGCCGCCGTCGCTTGCTACCCGGATGACGACGCCGCGATCGAAGGCCTCATCAGCGAAGTCCTTTCGTCCTTCAAAGCCCGCATAACGCCCGACGGCCGCGAACTCTTGTTGTCGCGGCTTGGCGCCGATAGAACTTTGTCTCGCGCCGAAATCGAGAAGCTCGCAATCTACGCCGGCGGGCGCGAGACGATTACGGCCGGCGACGTCGAGCAAATTGTGGGCGACGCAGCCGATTTGGCGCTTGAGAAGATCCCGGAAGCGGCAGCCGCGGGCGACTCGACCCAGGCCATTACCGATCTCGGCCGCGCCATTGCTTCGGGCGAAAGTGCGCAGGCTATTATTCTGATCACCCAACGCTACTTCCTCAAACTCCATCGCATTCGCGGTGAAATCGACCAAGGGCGCTCTCTCGACGAAGCGCTCCGTGGTTTGAGGCCTCCCCTGCATTTCAAACAGCGCGACGCTTTTGCCAGCCAGTGCCGCCTCTGGACGCGAACAGGCCTGGACCAAGCCTTGAAGCGCATTTCGGACACCGCGAAAGCCGCGCGCCTATCGTCTGCTCTCGAAGATACGCTCGCAGAACGGTTGATTTTAGCTTTGGCCGGACTTGCCAACGCGTCGTCTTCTGCCGCGGCACGCCGCCGCTAGAGCCTGGACTTGCCGCTAGAGGCTCCGAGACTATAGTGCCCCGAAATTCGAGGGGACCCCATGACAACGACCCGCTACGACGTCACCGGCATCGGCAACGCGATTGTCGATATTATCGGCCGCTGCGACGAGGCTTACCTGCTTACCATTGGTGCTGGTAAAGGCTCAATGCGCCTCGTCGATGCAGCTGAAATAACGAAGATCTATTCGGGCATGGGTCCGGCCATCGAAACATCCGGCGGATCGGCTGCCAACACGCTTGCCGGCATCGCTTCATTTGGCGGGCGCGCCGGCTTTATCGGCAAAGTTGCGGACGATGAATTCGGCCGCATATTTTCCCATGACATCCGCGCCATAGGCGTGAAGTTTACAGCACCTCCGGTATCGGGATCGCAACCGACATCACGCTCGCTTATTCTGGTCACGCCCGATGGCGAACGCACGATGAATACCTACCTTGGCATTTCCACCGATCTCGATCATAGCCAGCTTGACCGCGACCTCATTCGCGACAGCGCCATTCTCTACCTCGAAGGCTACCTCTTCGACCGCCCCGATGCGAAGGCCGCGTTTCGCGAGGCGGTGAACGAAGCCAAGCGCGCGGGCCGACAAGTTGCGCTCACGCTCTCCGACGGCTTTTGCGTGGATCGCCATCGCGCCGAATTTCTCGACCTCATTCGTTCCGGCGTCGATATTCTTTTCGCCAATGAAAGCGAAATTACTTCCCTCTACGAGACCCAAATCTTCGACGCGGCTGCAGACAGTGCGCGCCGCGATACCAAACTCGCTGTGCTGACGCGCAGCGCTAAGGGCTCCGTCATTCTTGCCGATGGTCAATCGATTTCCATTCACGCCGAGAAAGTCGAAAAAGTCGTCGACACAACGGGTGCCGGCGATCTTTACGCTGCCGGATTTCTATTCGGCTATGCGAACGGCATGCCGCTGGAAAAGTCTGGTAAACTCGCAAGCCTAGCTGCCGCAGAAGTCATCAGCCATATTGGCGCCCGCCCCGTAGCCAATCTCAATCAATTGGCCAGGAAAAGAGGATTGCTGTTATAATTCGGCGACTGGCCAATAACTCTATTAAGCCTCTATTGTTACTGAACGTCGTTCAACGTAGGCTTAATTGCTGCCAATTCCCAGTCCAATTCGGCCGTCTATTTAAATTCCCTGGAATTGGCAGCAAAATTCTCCCACACTCCTTGTAACGAATCGCTTCGTTCGAGGTTTGATTAAATGTTGGAAGCAAGAGGCCGCCGAGGCCGACCAAAAGGCACAGGAATAGACGACAGCGACAGAATTGCGCGCCTCGCCGAACTCCTGCGAATTCACCCGGAATTGAGACCCACGACCGCGATCAGGGCCATGGGCCTTATCGATCCATCTATCGTCCGCCGCATTCGCGACAAGTATAAGATCTATTTGCGTACCACTGCTCAGCTATCGGCGGGCAGTGCTCCAATTCAGCCGCAACGGCCGCGCCAAGCAGCAGTACCGGCTATTTTGGACCCAAGAAGCTAGCGACAAGCGGATCGTCCGCACCAAGACCCACCCAACTCAAAATATGCGAGAAACTAAAAGGGCCGCTGCCCCAAGCGGCCTTTTTTTCCGCCTCAAAGCTTGCGCAAACTGACGGCCTCTACACGATGCGATTCGCTTTTCCGCAGAATGAGACGGGCGCGTTGCCGTGTCGGCAGAATATGTTCTTCGAGGTTGCGCAAATTGATTGTTCGCCACAGCGATAACGCCCGCCGATGAGCTTCGTCGGGATCCATCGCCGCAAACTTGTGGAAATAGGCCCCAGGGTCGCGAAATGCCGTGCTTCTCAAACGCATAAAGCGCGTTACGTACCAATTCTCAATCACCACCGGATCGGCGTCGATATAGATCGAGAAATCTATAAAATCGGATACAAACGGTATAGTTTCCCCACCTTTCGGCATAATGGCGGGTTGCAACACGTTCAGCCCTTCGACGATCAGAATATCCGGCAATTCAACGCTGATTTTCTGGCCCGGCAGAATGTCGTATTGAAAATGCGAATAGACCGGCGCCTCGACTTTTTCTACTCCCGATTTCACGTCCGCTAGAAAGTTCATCAGCTTTGCCGTATCGAAGCTTTCAGGAAAACCTTTGCGGTCCATGAGCCCGCGTTTCTCCAATTCGGCATTGGCATGGAGAAACCCGTCGGTCGTCAACAGATCGACGCGCGGATGATCCGGCCAGCGCGCGAGCAAGGCTTTTAGTACGCGTGCTGTGGTGCTCTTGCCCACAGCCACGGACCCCGCAACGCCGATAACAAACGGCACCTTGACGTCCCTGAGACCCAGAAATTGCGAAGACACCGAATGCAATTTCTGCCCGGCCGCCACGTACAAATTGAGTAAGCGCGACAGCGGCAGATAAATTTCGACAACTTCCTCGACCGACAATTCTTCGATAACACCAGAGAGCTCTTCGAGCTCATCGGGCCGCAATGTCATTGGGGTGTCGGCGCGCAGTCGCGCCCATTCGTCGCGCGTGAAGGTCCGGTAAGGCGAAAAGGGCAGCCCGTTCACGACTTTTTGGATTCGCGGCTTAGCGGGAACAACGGCCTTACGGCCACGACGCGATGACTTCACGGCCGCCCCCGCGCAACCTTTTCCTCGAGTCCCGACGTTCCCATCCGCTTCTCGAGCACGACCAACACGTCGCGAAACGGAACGCCCCGGCTCTCCAACAAAACGAGCAGATGGTAAAGTGTATCGGCAGCTTCGGAAGCAAGCGCCGTTTCATCCTGAGATACGGCCGCGATAACGGCTTCTGCAGCTTCTTCAGCGAATTTCTTTGCGCACTTTTCGGGGCCTGCGTCCAAAAGCTGGCGCGTATAAGACTTGGCCGAGCTTTCGCTCCGCCGCGCCCTAATCGTCTCCGCTAAGCGTTCGAGAATATTTTCACTCATGTATTTGCGTCCCGAGGCCCATCCGTGTGGCCGGCCGGATGGCACACGAGCAAGTTCGCCTGCGCCCGTCAAGCGAACCTTGCCGGTAGCCTGAATGGAGCCTCAACGGCAGCGCGGCGGGATTCAGCCGCCAATGCGCTGGCGGATGTAGTCCAATTGGTCGAAGTTGCCAAATTTGATGATGAGATGGCCGCTTTCGCCGGATCCGCGCTTGATTTCAACCTTGAGCCCCAAGAGATCGGCAAGCTCCTTTTCGAAGGCCTTGGTGTCGGGATCCTTGTCGCGCACCTTCCGGCTGGGACCGGCATCGCCGGAGTGCTCGCGGCCTTGCACGATATCTTCTATTTCACGCACATTGAGCGCCTCGTCCACAATGCGATGGGCGAGCGCCTCGGCATCGTCCCGGCCGATCAGCGCGCGCGCGTGCCCGGCCGTCAGGCTACCCTGTTGAACGAGAGCCTGTACGCCAACGGGTAGCTTCAAAAGACGCAACGTGTTGGCGACGTGACTACGGCTCTTGCCGATGATCTCGGACACCTGCTCTTGATTGTAACTGAAGCGCTCGATGAGATCGCGATAGCCGGACGCTTCTTCGATCGCGTTCAAATCCTGGCGCTGCACGTTCTCGATGATTGCGAGCTCGAGAACTTCTTTGTCCGTCAACTCGCGGACGATGACCGGAATAGTATGAATGCCGGCTTTCTGTGCGGCACGCCAGCGGCGTTCGCCGGCAACGATCTCGAAGTCTCCGGCAGAGGCCGGATCGGGACGCACGATGATGGGCTGCACCAACCCCTTGGTGCGGATGGACTCAGCAAGTTCGGCAAGCTCGTCGTCACGAAAATCCTTGCGCGGATTGAGCGCGCTCGATTTGACTTGCGCAATTGCAACCATCCGCTGTTCGCCTTCGGGCGGCAACCGTGTGCCGTTTTGCACCGGCTCTCCGATGAGCGAAGCAAGCCCACGACCCAAACGGCTTTTTGGCAGCGCTGATTGCATGACCTTCGTATTCCCTTGATATTATTGCCATTTTAGGCATGCACGGCGATACAATCGAAGCCTTAAGCGGCCTTAAATCGTCGCTCACGCTCGATGATTTCGGTCGCGAGACGGATGTACGCCTGACTGCCCGCGCAATCATAATCGTAAAGCAGAATGGGTTTGCCGTGCGACGGCGCTTCCGCCACGCGCGTGTTCCGCGGGATGATCGTCTCGTAGACCTTGGGACCGAAGAAGGCGCGCACGTTCTCAGCGACTTCCTTCGATAGCGATGTGCGCGCGTCATGCATCGTCAGCACGACACCTTGAATTTCGAGATTTGGATTGAGCGTCGCTCGGATCTGATCAATCGAATCCTTCAACTGTGAAATTCCTTCGAGCGCGAAGAATTCGCACTGCACGGGCACAAGCACCGCGTCGGCGGCCGACATGGCGTTCAAGGTCAAGATATTCAGCGACGGCGGACAATCGATAAGCACGTAACTGTAAGGCGTATCCTGCGGACGCGAGCGCTGATAGCCGATGAGCGCCGTCACTGCATCACGAAGTTTGAAAGGCCGTGTATTATCATTCGGAAGCGAGCCCTCGATCCCAACGAGATCGCTATTGGCCGGCACGATATGTAATCCGGGAACTGCTGTCTGGAGACAGGCCTCGGCTAACGACGAGCCCCCGGTCAGCACATCGTAGGTGGTCTTGGCGCGCGCTTCGAGCGGAATGCCAAGCCCGGTCGAAGCGTTGCCCTGCGGATCGAGATCCAGAACAAGCACCTTCTCCCCCACCGCCGCGAGTGCGGTACCGAGATTGATAGCAGTCGTCGTTTTACCAACGCCGCCTTTTTGATTGGCGATCGAAATGACGCGCGGCCCACCGTATGGACCGCCACCGCCACCCAAGCCTGAGACATAGCCGGCCACGGGTCTAACCCTCCGTCTTGACCTTCAACGCTTTGAGCAACAGAACGCGACCCTCTGGGTCTGTGACGCTCGGTTTCAGCTCGAACTGGAAATCCCACGTTCGAGCTGCATCTTCAAGTTCAGCCGCAACGTCGCGGCCTTTCAAGAAGATTCCGACTGTACCAGACGCAAAATACGGCGCCGCAAGCGGAGCAAGACGCGGTAAAGGGGCGAGCGCCCGGGCCGTCACGCAATCAACCTCTCCCACCTTAGCGTGAATTTCGGAAGATTCGATTCGCGTGCACAGGATGTCCACAGCTACTCCGGTTTCCCGTGCCGCTTCCCGCAAGAATGCGGCTTTGCGGTTGTCGCTTTCAACCAGCGTATGTCGCGTGCCGCCATGCTCCGCCGCCATGATGGCGAGCACGAGGCCGGGAAAGCCAGCTCCTGAGCCCAGGTCGAGCCAAGTCTTGGCCTCATCGGGCCGTAAGGCCCAAATCTGTGCCGAGTCTGCAAAATGACGGTGCCAGATGTCGTTCAATGTCCCCGGCGCAATAAGGTTAATGGTGTTCTGCCAGCGTTTGAGCATGGCCGCATAAGTTACGAGATGGCTTATAGTTTCACGTGAAACGGGGAACGCCCTTGCAAAGGCCTCTGGGCCGTCGATACGCGCGATTTGGGGCTTGGCCATGTGCCTACTCAGGCCGACCGGCGCCTGCTGGCGGCCTTCAGGTGAGCCAGCACAAGCAGCAAGGCAGCGGGTGTCATACCCTCGATCCGGCCAGCCTGGGCGACAGAAGACGGCCTATACCGCTCCAGTTTCTGGCGAAGCTCCGCGGTCAGGCCTGAAATGTTCGAATAGTCGAAATCGCGCGGGATTGCCATCGCCTCGTCGCGGCGCAGCACGGCGACGTCCTCGTCTTGGCGGTCAACGTAAGACCGGTAGCGGGCGTCCGTTTCGAGCTGAGTGGCTATAGCGGGCGGGAGTGCTGCGACCTCCGGCCATATGGCAGCGATACGCCGGATATCGACCCCGGGAAATGCCAGCAAATCGAACGCCGTCCGGCGGCGGCCATCCCGGTTAATCTCTATGCCGGCACGGGCCGCCTCATTTGGGGTCACATTGAGTTGGTTCAGCAAGTTGAAGCCGTCTGCAAGGGCCTCGGCCTTGGTCGTGTAGGCGGCGCGGCGAGCGCTTCCAATGCAGCCCAGTTCAAGGCCAAGCGGGGTCAACCGCTGGTCGGCGTTATCGGACCGCAGCTTCAGGCGGAACTCGGCGCGCGAGGTGAACATGCGATAGGGTTCCGAAACCCCCCGGCTGACAAGATCATCGATCATCACGCCGAGGTACGCGTCGGCGCGCGAAACGACGAACGACGTGCCGCCGCCGCCGGCCGCCAAGGCCGCATTGAGCCCTGCCGCCAGACCTTGCGCGCCCGCCTCTTCGTAGCCTGTCGTGCCGTTGATCTGGCCAGCCAGAAACAGACCTGGAAGCCGCTTCACTTCCAGTGCCAACGTCAGCTCGCGCGGGTCCACATAGTCGTATTCGATGGCATAGCCAGGCCGCTTGATGATGACATTCGCCAGCCCCGGCATGGTCTTCAGAAACGCTTCCTGCACGTCTGCGGGCAGCGATGTCGAGACGCCGTTGGGATAAATCGTGTCGTCGTCGAGGCCTTCCGGCTCGAGGAAAATCTGATGCGAATTGCGGTCGGCAAAGCGCACGACCTTGTCTTCGATCGATGGGCAATAGCGCGGGCCTACACTGCCGATCTGGCCTGAATACATGGGCGAACGGGAAAGATTGGCGCGAATGATGTCGTGCGTCGCTGCCGTCGTATGCGTGATTCCACAGGCGATCTGAGGCGTCGTGATCCGCTCTGTCAGAAACGAAAACGGCACCGGATCGGCGTCGGCTTCTTGCATTTCGAGGCCTGACCAGTCGATGGATTTGCCATCGAGACGCGCAGGCGTCCCCGTCTTGAGGCGCCCAAGCTGCAGACCCAGCGCATAGAGGCGCTCCGAGAGCTTGAGGGCTGGAGCGTCACCGGCGCGCCCCGCCGGGATCTTCTGCTCGCCCATATGAATGAGGCCATTAAGGAACGTGCCAGTGGTCAAGACGACGGCGCCAGCTGTCAAGCGCTCGCCGTTGGAGAGGATGACACCCGCGACGAATCCCCTCTCCCCATGCCCCTGCGCTTGGCATGGGGAGAGGGTAAGGGTGAGGGGCGGCGACACGTTCGGAGCAAGCAGCTGCCCCTCACCCCGACCCTCTCCCCGTTGAGTGCAGAAACGGGGAGAGGGGGAAGCGACAATCAGATCCTCAACGCCACCTTCGATGATGGTAAGGTTCTGCGTCTCCCGGATCGCCCGCTGCATGGCCTGACGGTAGAGCTTACGGTCGGCCTGGGTCCGGGGGCCATGAACGGCGGGCCCCTTGGAGCGGTTTAGCAGCCGAAACTGGATCCCGGCTTGGTCGGCCACGCGGCCCATGAGGCCGTCGAGGGCATCGATTTCCCGGACCAGGTGACCCTTGCCCAGGCCCCCGATGGCAGGGTTGCAGGACATCTCGCCGATTGTTTCGAAGCGGTGCGTGACAAGCGCCGTGCGCGCGCCCATGCGGGCGCTGGCTGCCGCTGCCTCGCACCCGGCGTGCCCGCCGCCGACAATGATGACGTCGAAAGTCTTGCTCATGGAGTGGTACTAGCGCAAAGCCCGGAAATGCGCGAGTGGGCGAAATGTAGGTCGGCGCTGAGCCCGACCAGCGCCAATCGCGTAATGCATCGGCAAAGCCCGAAATCCACCGATTTCAATTGTGGCTGTCGGGGTTCCCACGGAGGCTCACCCGCGGCCTACGACTCTTCATTTCCCAATGCAAAACCGGCTGAAGATTTGACCCAAGACGTCTTCAACATCGACGCGACCGGTGATGCGGCCCAGCGCATGGGCGGCACGGCGAACGTCTTCGGCGCGGAGTTCTAGCGCGTCTGCCTCACTTTCGAGGAAGTCCGAAAGCGACGCTGCGGCCGCCTCAAGATTTGCCCGATGCCGCGCTTGGGTCAGCACCGGCGCGGCCGACTCCCCAATTCTCTCGGCTGCCATTGCTCCGATCTGAGCAATTAAATCAGCAAGACCCTCACCCGTCTTGGTGGAGATGGCCAGAGCCACTTCCCCTCCCCCTTTGTGGGGGAGGCCGGGAGGGGGGGAATCCCCAATGTCTACTTCTGGGATTCCCCCCACCCCTAACCCCTCCCCGCGAGGGGGAGGGGGATTCAAAGCGGATGCCGACACACCAGAAAATGCAACGAGGAGATCCTTCTTCGTCCGCACAACGAGGCACGTTTCACGTGAAATCGATTCGGGCGGCGTGATCTCGCCATCTGGTTCATAGAGCCAGAGTATCAGCTCGGCGTCTCGGGCGGCGGACAAGCTGCGCCGGATTCCTTCGCGCTCAACATCGCCCAAAGCTTGACGGATGCCCGCCGTATCCGAGACAATAACAGGCAGGCCGCCGAGGTCGAGCCGCACTTCGATCACGTCGCGCGTGGTGCCTGCTTCCTCTGAAACAATCGCCGCTTCACGCCTCGCGAGTGCATTCAGCAAGCTCGACTTGCCAGCGTTCGGCGCGCCGAGGATCGCCACGCGGAAGCCGTCGCGCAGGATCTCGCCGCGATGGCCATCGTCCAAATGCGCGCGGATCTCTGCGACCAAAGGAGCCGCGCGCACCCTGGCCATCGAGAAGGATTTCGCCCCGACATCCCCTTCGTCGGAAAAGTCGATGGCTGCTTCGACGAGTGCCGCGATCTCGATCAATTTCGCACGCCACCCCTCGTAGAGCCCTGAGAGCGCGCCGCCAGATCGCACAGCTAGGCGGCGCTGGGCTTCCGTCTCGGCGTCAACCAGATCAGCCAATGCCTCGATTTCAACGAGATCCAGCTTGCCATTTTCGAACGCTCGCCGCGCGAATTCGCCGGGTTCCGCCATGCGGCATCCAGGGAAAGCGCCGAGCGCGTCGAGCACCGCTCGCACAACTGCACGCCCGCCGTGGACCTGGAACTCAGCGACGTCCTCGCCCGTTTCGCTGCGCGGCCCTGCAAAGTAGAGAACGAGCGCGTGGTCGAGCACGGCCCCTGTCACGGGGTGAACGATGCGTCGGAACCCAGCGCGCCGGTCGAGCACTTCCGGGGCGGCCATACGGGTCAGGGCTTCTTTGGCGGCCGGGCCCGACACTCGGATAACGGCGACCCCGGCTTTGCCGGCGCCACTCGAAAGCGCATATATGGTGGAGGCGTCTGCCATCGTCATCGCGTACCCGTACTTTACCCAACCCGCAACCCGAACCCAGCCGGATGCTCAATGACCGAAAATCGCCTCGCCCAAGAAACCAGCCCCTACCTGCTCCAACATAAGGATAACCCGGTCCATTGGTGGGCGTGGGGACCTGAGGCGCTTGCCGAAGCCAAACGCACGGGTAAACCGATCCTGCTCTCGGTCGGCTATGCGGCCTGCCACTGGTGCCACGTCATGGCGCACGAGAGCTTTGAGGACGCAGGCACGGCCGACGTCATGAACGGCCTCTACGTCAACATCAAAGTCGATCGCGAAGAACGCCCCGACATCGATGCGATCTACATGAGCGCGCTGCATCGCCTCGGCGAACAAGGCGGATGGCCGCTGACCATGTTTCTGGATAGCGACGCGAAACCTTTTTTCGGCGGGACATACTTCCCCAAGCAATCGCAGTATGGCCGGCCGGCCTTCGTGTCGGTGCTTTTGCAGATCGCGCAGATCTACCAGGAAGAACCAGAGCGCATTCAAGGTAACGTCGATGGTTTGATGGCGGCCCTGCAGGAGCGCGCGCCAAGCCGGCCGGGATTGACGGCGACGGAAGCCATGATCCAAGACCTCGTCACGCGCATCACGAATGCTGTCGATAAAGAACACGGCGGCCTGCGTGGCGCGCCGAAGTTCCCGCAATGGAATGTGATGTGGTTGTTGTGGCGCGGCGCCATGCGCTTTGATGACATGGCGGCGAAACAAGCGGTCGTGACGACACTCACGCGCATTTGCCAGGGCGGTATCTACGATCACATCGGCGGCGGATTTGCGCGCTACTCGGTCGATGAATTCTGGCTCGTGCCGCACTTTGAAAAAATGCTCTACGACAATGCGCTTCTCCTCGACCTCCTGACCGAAGTCTGGCGCGAAACACAAGAGCCCATATTCGCGCGGCGCATATCTGAGACCGTCAACTGGCTTAAGCGTGAAATGATTGCAGATGGTGGCGGTTTCGCAGCCTCCCTCGACGCTGATAGCGAGGGTGAAGAAGGCAAATTCTACGTCTGGACAGCGGCTGAGATTGCGGACGTCCTTGGCGGCGAAGACGCAGCATTTTTCGGCTCGGTCTATGGCGTCACGGCCGACGGCAATTTCGAAGGCCACACGATTCTAAATCGACTGGGCAGTATCGAGCTGTTGAGCGACGAAGACGAAAAGCGCTTAGGCGAAATGCGCTGCAAATTATTCGCCCGCCGCGCGCCGCGCATCCGGCCCGGCTGGGACGACAAGGTTCTCGCCGATTGGAACGGACTGATGATTGGTGCGCTCGCGCGCGCCGGCGTCATTTTCGAGAAGCCGGATTGGATCGCGCTCGCCGACACCGCGTTTGATTTTGTCTCGAAGCAGATGTCGCGCGATGAAGCCCGTCTCTGGCATTCTGCGCGCGGCGGGCGTTGCACGGCTCCTGCCACAGCATCCGACTATGCCAACATGATCTTCGCGGCGCTCCGGTTGCTGCAAACCAAAGGCGATGCGCGATATCTCGGCCAAGCGGTCATCTGGTCAGACACCCTCGACGCGCACCATCGTGACTGCGAGAGCGGCGGATACTTCACGGCAGCAGACGACACGGACGACGTGATTGTCCGCTTGAAGTCCTCCCACGACGACGCCGTGCCCAGTGCAAACACAATACATCTCTCAAACTTGATCGCACTCGCAGCACTAACAGGCGACGCCCGTTACGACAGCCGCGCCAACGAGCTCTATGGTGCGTTCCAAGGCGATATCGCCAAGGGTCCGGTTGGTCATTGCGGGCTCTTGGCCGCGTCTCTGGATCTTAGATCCTTGACCCAAATTGTGGTCGTAGCGGCCGGTGACGGCCAGGATGCCGCGATGCAGCGGGCTGTGATTTGTACATCCAACCCAGGTGCGCTAGAATTCAGCATCAAGGTTAGCGGTTTGCAATTAAATTTGCCTGCGCTCGTCGGCAAACTAAATAACGACGGAAAAACAGCAGCTTATGTTTGCAGTGGTCCGGTTTGTGGCACGCCCGTAAACGAACCTAAGGCACTAAAGCAGCGACTACAAATGGCCCGGCAGTCACAAACGACGTGATGCCCGGCGTAGACGCTATTGAAATCATTGACCATATACGACTGAATAGTCCTCAGAGAATGCCGTTTTTTAGATATTGACCCTCGTTTACGCGAGCCATGTGCCGGAGTTATGGGAATGGGTGCCAATTCACTGATGTACAACGAGCCACGCGCGGAGCCCGTCGCGGCCCGCAGCACAAAGTATTCGGCGGCCGAAATTCAGGCGCTCAAGGAGCGGGATAATACGACCAACATTGCCTACCTCGCCGGCGTCTACGCGGTCATGGCGGCGACGATCGCTGTGACGGTGTGGTGCTGCCTCGCCGCCATCGACGGCCGCCTCGGTTGGGCTTTTGCGATTCCTATCTCTGCCTTAGCAGTCATCATCATGGGCGCTTCCCAGCACCAGCTCGGCGGCGTCATCCACGAAGGCACACACTACATTCTCTTCGCCAACCGTAAGCTGAGCGAACTGGCTTCTGACTGGTTCGCGGCTTTCCCAATTTACACATCAACGTATGCGTTTCGCATTCATCATCTAGCGCATCACCAGTTCGTCAACGACCCCGAGCGCGATCCGAACTTCGACCAGGCGAAGGAAAGCGGCCATTGGCTAGATTTTCCGGTGGCACATATCGAACTAATGTGGGCTATCGCACGTCTGTTGTGGCTGCCCAATCTCGTCCGCTATATCGCGGCGCGCGCCAAGTATTCGGCAATCGGGGTCGATACGAACCCGTATGCAGACACGTCGCACAAAGCATCCCGATGGGTTGTGCGCATGGGCGTTTTGTTCGCGCTTGGTGCGCCGGTCGCCTCCATTGTGTTACTCGGCATGAAACAGCCTGTCTGGGCTGCCGGGACGTTGCTCGCCCTATGGGCCCTCGTCTGCGTTTATTACGCCGTCATTCCCGAGAGCCATTTTCAGAAAAACAAGATCGATCCGGTTATTTCACATCGCGCCACCGCAATCGGGCGGATGACGTGGCTTGCCATAGTCTATGGTTTCGTGACGGCCATGGAAATCATCTACGACGTGCGCGCGTGGAGCTTTTTTGGCTTGCTCTGGATTTTGCCGCTATTCACGACCTTCCCTTTGTTCATGATTTTGCGGGAATGGATTCAGCACGGCAACGCCGACCGCGGGCGTTTGACGAATACGCGCATTTTCCTCGTCGGTAACCCGTTCGTCCGCTACGCAGTGTTCCCCTGGGGCATGGACTACCATCTGCCGCATCACTTGTTCGCGTCCGTCCCGCATTACAAGTTGAAGCAGCTTCATGACGTGCTGCTGCGCGACCCGGAATACCGCGAGCAAGGCCTCATTGTTGAGGGCTGGAAAAAAGCCCCGAATCCGGCGAGCGGGCACCCAACCATCGTTGAAGTGCTCGGCCCAAGCTGTGTCGGCCACTCAAAAGAAAATCACGTCGATGATACGACTCTCGAGCTGGCCGACGTCAACGACAAAGTTGGCCTGCAAAAACAGATAGAAGCGTCGCGGCATGCGCATTGACCGGCATTTCAACGCTTCTCAATGAAAAGGCCGGTGGGTCTGGGTGCACAGCGGCCTTTTTCGTCGTTTTGGTAGTCTGCCCGATTACGTATTCATGCTCTGGAAGAATTCGCCGTTCGTCTTCGTCGACTTCAATTTGTCGATGAGGAATTCGATCGCATCCATAGTGCCCATGGGATTGAGAATACGGCGCAGAACATAGACTTTCTTGAGCTGATCTTTGGGAACGAGCAGCTCTTCCTTGCGCGTGCCCGAGCGGGCAACGTCGATGGCCGGGAACACGCGCTTATCCGAGACCTTGCGATCCAGGATGATTTCCGAGTTGCCCGTGCCCTTGAATTCTTCGAAGATGACTTCGTCCATGCGCGAGCCGGTATCGACAAGGGCCGTTGCGATGATGGTAAGCGAACCGCCTTCTTCGATATTGCGTGCAGCGCCAAAAAAGCGCTTCGGACGCTGCAATGCGTTGGAATCGACGCCGCCGGTCAAAACCTTGCCGGAAGACGGAACGACGGTGTTGTAAGCACGGCCAAGGCGGGTGATCGAGTCGAGCAAGATGACCACGTCGCGCTTGTGTTCCACGAGGCGCTTGGCTTTCTCGATGACCATTTCGGAAACTTGGACGTGGCGTGACGGCGGCTCGTCGAAGGTCGACGAGATGACCTCGCCCTTCACCGAACGTTGCATGTCAGTGACCTCTTCGGGCCTCTCGTCAATGAGCAACACGATCAAATAGCACTCTGGATGATTGGCCGTGATCGAGTGGGCGATGTTCTGAAGAAGCACAGTCTTGCCGGTACGGGGCGGCGCAACGATCAGCGCGCGCTGGCCTTTTCCGAGGGGCACAACAACGTCTATCACGCGCGGCGACAGATCTTTGATTGTCGGATCTTCGGTTTCCATTTTGAGCCACTGCGTCGGATAGAGTGGCGTCAAATTATCGAAGTGACTTTTATGCTTGGTTGCTTCGGGATCTTCAAAGTTGATCTGATTGACTTTTAGAAGAGCGAAGTAACGTTCGCCGTCCTTAGGGCTTCTGATTTGGCCTTCGACAGTATCTCCGGTGCGCAGTGCGAAACGGCGGATCTGCGAGGGCGAAACGTAAACGTCATCGGGGCCCGGCAGGTAATTCGCGTCGGGCGAGCGTAAGAAGCCAAAGCCGTCTTGGAGGACTTCCACAACGCCGGTGGCAATGATGTCGGTTTCCTGAGTCGCGAGCTGTTTCAGCGTCGCAAACATCAATTCTTGTTTGCGCATGGTCGAGGCATTCTCGACGCCGGCTTCTTCGGCGAAGGTCACCATTTCGGCGGGCGATTTCCGCTTCAGGTCCTCGAGCTTCATTTCCTTCATGGATAACTCCGAAAGTGCCTCGGCTATGGGCAGGCGGGAGGGTCGAAAAGAGCCGGGCTTAGAATGGGAATTTTATTGGGGTAAGTGTCATTGGGGTAAGGCAGGGCGCCCTACTGGAAGGCTGACGGCCGCATAGCGGATCAACCTGCCGCCGGTTCGTTGGCCGCTGGGGCTACAATCCGTTGTAATGATGATTGCTGTATAACAGATCCTTGCTCCGGCGCAAAGGCCTCAGAATGGCTTCACGACGACCAAAATGACGATCAGGATCATAAGAACGGTCGGCGCCTCGTTCCATATCCGCCAATGCCGCTGCGGCTTGTCGTTACGATCTCCGCCAAATCGCCGAACGGCATCGGCAAAGTAACCATGGACGCCCGAGAGCAAAACAACTAGCGCAAATTTGACGTGAAACCAGTGTGCCCCTAAGTGCCCTCCGGACCAGGCCAACCAAAGTCCCAGTGCCCAAGCAATGACCATTGCCGGGGTCATAATGAGGCGCAAGAGACGGCGCTCCATAATCTTGAAGGTTTCGGACTGCGTCGAGCCCTTTTCAGCATCGCAATGATAGATGAAAAGCCGCGGCAGATAGAGCAAACCCGCCATCCAGGCGATGATGGCGACGACGTGAAGTGCCTTGATCCAAAGATAGGCTGCAGGACCGATCGCCCACATCATGCCGGCCGCAGCTAAAGCCGTGACAGCCAGGGCAATGCCCGCTCTTGACGCTGGATTCTCGGTTTGCGGTGTCATAACCTCAAGCTCGGCCTACACAGCCCGCCGCACGCGCTCAACGAGCCGTGCGACATTTTCCGGAGGCGTTTGTGGAACAATTCCGTGCCCTAGATTGAAGATAAAGCGATGACCGTCCATCAGCTCAAGAATTTCGTCGACACGCTGATCGAGTTTGTCGCCGCCCGAGACGAGCAGCAGCGGATCTAAATTTCCCTGCACCACGATATTCTCATCTTCAAAAGCTTCGCGCATCATGTAGGGCGGCGTCGCCGTATCGCAGCCGATGCCATCGACGCCAGTTTCCGACGCGTACCAAACCGCCGCCGCTCCAGCTCCTTTCGGAAATCCGATTACAGGCACATCGGGGTGCTTTTCCCGAAGTGCCTCACGAATACGTTTTGTCGGTTCTACCACCCAGCGGTCGAACTCATCGTCCGGCAAACTGCCGGCCCAAGTATCGAAAATTTGCAGACAATCCGCGCCCGCTTTGACTTGACCATCAAGATACAAAATCGACGTTTCTACGAGCAAATCAATCAGTTTGGCGAAACCAACTTCATCCCGGTAAGCCCACAAACGCGCTTCCGCTTGATCGGTCGATCCTTCGCCTTGGACCATGTAGGTCGCAACCGTCCAGGGTGCGCCGCAAAACCCAATCAAGGCCGTCTCGGCCGGTAAATCTTGCCGAAGCCGCGCAACGGTCTCCCAAACGAGCGCGAACTTGCTGGCCGTAGACTTCAAATCGAGTCGGCGCAAGCCGTTGACATCCCGAATCGGATCGAGCCTCGGACCTTCTCCCTCGACAAAACTCAAAGGCTGGCCGAGCGCATCGGGCACCACGAGAATATCGGAAAACAAAATCGCCGCATCGAAACCGTAACGGCGGATCGGCTGCAGCGTCACTTCTGCGGCAAGCGCGGGTGTATAGCACAGATTGAGAAATCCGCCGGCTTCGGTCCGTGTCGCACGATACTCGGGCAGGTAGCGGCCCGCTTGGCGCATAAGCCAGATGGGTGGCGGCGATAGCGCGTGGCCCCGGAAAGGTTCCAAAAACCGGCGCACGACTTGTCTTGACGTCGTCTCTCGCATTGCCAAACTTCCCTGCACTTCAGATTCTAAATTAGATTCTTGAGGTATTTCTGTTTTGTTTCTTAGTGCTGTGGCTTACGGGGATCCACCAGTTATCCCTAAGTGTCATGCCAGCCATACATGGTTCCCGCGACTGCGTACGAGGTCTAGGCCATGGCCGCAAGTCCGTGCAATAGCGTGAATTACAATTATTGATTCAAAGGCTTACAAACCGGCTGTAGAGACAAGTGAGCTGAACCGGCTGTTGATAGCCGTTGGATAAGCGGAGAGCTAGGGCCTAGCCGTCCGTCGGCGCCGCATTCTGGGCAAAAAAGAGTTCGCTTTCGCCGAAATGTGGGTATCACGGTGCATGAGAGACAAGTTGCTCTCTCAAGGCGGCCGGCACAAGCTCCAGCACTGGATAACCCCGCCTGTTATCAACAGTGCCAGCGACGTCTTTCGAGGAGATAAAGCGGCACGACATGGCGAGCCCGGCACCCAGTCTCTTTCATATGCATCTGGTCTCGGACGCGACCGGGGAAACGCTGTCGGCCATCGCCAAGGCGGCAGCCGTGCAATATCCGAATGTGCGCCCCATCGAGCACATGCACCCGCTGGTTCGCACGCAACGGCAACTGAAGCGCGTTCTCGATGAAATCGGCAAAGAGCCGGGAATTGTTCTCTATACCGTGGTCAACAAGGTATTGGGCGAAGAACTCGAACAATACTGCAAGATTTTGAACGTGCCGTGCCTGGCTGTTCTAAAGCCAATCATGCAGATCTTTGAAAGTTACCTCGGCGCGCCGCAAACGCCAACCGTCGCCGGCCAGCACGTTCTGGATGCCGATTACTTTCGCCGCATCGATGCCATGAATTTCACGATGGCTCACGATGATGGCCGGCTGCCGGCAGATCTAAGCGACGCCGATATCATTGTGCTTGGGATTTCGCGCACCTCGAAGACACCGACCAGCATCTACTTGGCTCAGCGCGGCTACAAAACGGCCAATCTGCCCCTTGTCCCGCAGGTTCAGCTTCCATCCGCTTTGACGGAGCCGCACACGGCGTTCGTCGTCTGTCTGGTCGCGAATGTTGACCGGCTGGCTGAAGTCCGGCGCAATCGCGCAGTGCTGATGGCAGACCGGGACCTTGAATCTTATGTCGATCGAGACGCCATAACGGCCGAAATTGCCTATACCCGGCGCGTTGCCGCCAAGAACGGCTGGCCGATAATCGACGTTACGCGGCGCTCAATCGAAGAATCGGCGACGATGATTCTCAAATTACTTCATGATCGCAAAGCCGGTATCGAGACCGACGCCGAGGCGCAAAATGGCTAACCCATCGCCTCGCCTCATCCTCGCTTCGGCAAGTGCCGCGCGCAAGTCGATGCTAACGGCAGCGGGTTTGACGTTCGAATGTGTGCCGGCGGGAATTGACGAGGCGGCGATCAAAGCGGAGATGTGTCGGAAGGCGCCGAACGTCGAGGCAAGCGATGTAGCGGTCCGGCTGGCTGCGGAAAAGGCCGCCGCCGTCTCGGTCCGGTTCCCAAAAACTCTCGTCATCGGCTCCGATCAGGTTCTTGCATTGAGGGGCCGCATATTTTCCAAGGCTGAAAATCTCGACGAGGCTCGAGCGGTGCTTGAGCAATTGCGCGGGCGGACACATGAGCTCGTTTCGGGCGTTGCCTTGGCTCAAGGCGGGCGAATCGTCTGGGAGGCGCTCGACAGTGCCGAGTTGACGATGCGGAACTTTTCCGAAGCGTTCTTGGCTAGATATCTCGCTCAGGCCGCGACACGTGTTCTCGGTTCTGTTGGATGTTACGAACTCGAGGGGTTTGGATTGCAACTGTTTGAAAGTGTCGAAGGCGACTACTTCACAATTCTCGGCATGCCGCTTCTGGCCTTGCTCGCCGAATTGCGTAATCGCGGCGCCGTGATGTCATGAAGCGTGCTTGCGTCATCGGTTGGCCGATTGAACATTCGCGATCTCCGCTGATCCACGGCCATTGGTTGAAAAAATACGCTATCGACGGCTCATATACAGCAGAAGCGGTGAAGCCCGAGAACGTTGAGACGTTTCTAGGTTCGCTCGCCGAACGTGGCTTGCAGGGCTGCAATGTCACCGTTCCACATAAAGAAGCGGCTTTTGCCGCCGCTCAATTGAAAGATCCGTCGGCTCTTGCCGTTGGTGCCGCAAACACGATCTGGCTTGAAAACGGAAAACTCGCATGTGCCAATTCCGATACATACGGGTTCATGACCCATCTACGGAAATCGGCGCCCGAATGGGATGTGCGCGATGGAGCTATTTCCATTCTCGGAGCGGGCGGCGCGGCGCGGGCCATCGTCTATGGATTCTTGCAGGCCGGCGCCGCGGACGTGCGGATTTTCAACCGGTCGATGGAAAGATCGCAAGCTTTGGCGGCTCACTTCGGGCCAAATGTGAAAGCCTTTATGTGGCCGATGCGAAACGAGCAATCGCGCCAGGCAAGCGTCATTGTCAACACGACGACGCTTGGCATGAAGGGCGAAGGAAACCCGGATATCGACTTTTCAATTCTCAAATCGGATTGCGTTGCCGCCGACATCGTCTATGTGCCGCTTGAGACCGCATTCCTCAAATCGGCGCGGGCCCACGGGCTGACCGCCGTCGATGGCTTGGGAATGCTTTTGCACCAGGCCGTTCCCGGATTTGAAAAGTGGTTTGGCGTCCGGCCGGAAGTCACGGACGAACTGCGGAATATTCTTGTTGCCGGCATAGAGGGCCGCTGATGCTCATTGTTGGTTTGACCGGCTCGATCGGCATGGGGAAATCGACGGCAGCCGCCCGGTTTCGCGCGCTCGGCGCCGGTGTGTTCGACGCGGACGCAATGGTACACGAACTCTATAATGGCCCACTGAGCGAGAAGATCGAATCTGCCTTTCCAGGGACAGTAGTGGACGACAAAGTCGACCGGAGCAAACTGTCTGCGGCACTTCTCGCGGCGCCGGAAAAAATCGCCAAACTCGAAGCTATCGTGCATCCGGGCGTGCGCGCCGCCGAGCGCGAATTTCTTCACGGTCAGTTTGATCTAGGTGCGAAACTCGCGGTGCTTGAAATTCCGCTTCTGTTTGAGACGGATGGAGAGAAGCTCGTCGATGTTGTAGTGGTTGTGAGCGCGCCGGCCGCACTTCAACGCGCGCGGGTTCTGGCCCGGGCCGGCATGTCGGAGGACAAATTGCAGCGCTTGTTGCAACGGCAAATGCCCGACGAAGAAAAGCGCAAACGGGCCGATTTCGTTGTGGACACGAGTGGCACGGTCGAGACGTGCGAGGCGCAAGTTGATGCTATAATGAAGTCGCTTGCTACGCGGCGGGGTAACGCTTTTCAGCGTCATTGGCGTTGATGCAATTCTTGTATCCTGGCTTTACTTGGAGATCGCCTTTTGCGCGAAATAATCCTCGATACCGAAACGACGGGCCTTGATCCCAAGCGCGGCGACCGCGTTATCGAAATCGGCTGCGTCGAAATTTACAATCGCATCCCAACGGGTCAGGAATTTCATTGCTTTATAAATCCGGAACGGGAGGTCCCCGCCGAAGCCGAGAACGTGCACGGAATCTCGACAGCGTTTCTTAAGGACAAACCGCTCTTTTCTAAGGTTGCGGCGCCGTTTCTCGACTTCATCGGATCCGACACGCTGGTCATTCATAATGCGCAGTTCGACATTGGCTTCCTGAACTTCGAGTTGGAACTCGCAGGCAAGACCGCGCTACAGATGAGCCGCGTCGTCGATACGCTGGCACTCGCGCGCCGCAAGCATCCAGCCGGCCCTAATAACCTCGATGCACTCTGCAAGCGCTATGGCATCGATATATCGATGCGCACCAAGCATGGCGCCATCATCGATTGCCTTTTGCTAGCCGAAGTTTACGTCGAGCTGTTGGGAGAGCGGCAGGCGGCACTCGGTTTGCAAAGCAAGTCTGCGCCCGCTGCCGGGAGTAAGAGCGTGCGCAGTGCTAAAACCGGAGCAAGCCAAAGGCCGGGGCCCTTGCGCCCGCGCATCGATGGGGAAAGCGAAGCCCGTCACCGCGCCTTTATCGAGGAACTGGGTACCAAGGCTGTTTGGCTCAAATATTGGCAAACGAGCCAGAACTGATCGCGCCAGGCATCAAGAATCGAGTTTCTGCCCGGCGCTGGAGCCCATTTCCTGTTTGCGCTTGAAATACAGCGCCGCGAAGTCGATCGGGTCGAGCAAGAGCGGAGGGAACCCGCCTTCGCGCGTGATGTCGGCAATGAGGCGGCGGAGAAAGGGGAAGAGCGTCATTGGGCCTGAGATCAACAGGAACGGTTCGAGGGCCTGTTCCGGAATACTTTCTATTCTGAACAGGCCGGCGTAGTCCGCTTCAAGGACATAGATGGTTCCCAAGTTATTGGAAGCGGATGCTTTGAACAGAATGGCGCTCTCGTAGACATTGGCGTCAACGCGCTCCGACTGGACATTGACCTCGACCTTAATGTTGGGGGGCTCGCTCGGTCCGGTCAGAAGTTTGCGGATGTTCGGATTCTCGAACGAGAGATCCTTGACGTACTGGCTGAGGACCTTGGCCTGAATCGGAATGATCGATTCGGTATCTGCTTTTCCGGGTTGTCCGTTGCTGCCTTGGGTCATCTTCGCCTTGCTGTCCTCGTTGCCGTCGTTCTGCTCTGCAAGCGGGTCGCTATCACGCGGCGGTAAGAGACGCAATTCTATGGATCAAATCAAGGCTGCCGTCCTGGCTTGGTAGCGCGGGGATCGACCGTCCGCTCGTCCAGCCGCTCATAGTCGCCGTCGATAACGATTGGGCCCGAAGGCTGGTTGTTGGATGACCCGTCCATGGACTCGCGGTTCTTGAACCGCTCGTCAATTGGCTGCGTACCGGCTGTGCGGGCGGATGCGACATGCGGGAGCACGAGAAGCGCGACCAGTTTTCGGAAGGGCGGCAGGAGCAGTAGAAGACCTAGGCCATCGCTCATCAATCCCGGCAGAATGAGCAAAATACCGGCCGTAACGGCAAGGAGGGTGTCGAACATAGGCTCCAAACCGCTGCGGCCGGCCTCAATTTCCGCAAATACGCGGCTGAAAACCGATATACCTCTCTGACGAACGACAGCCGTACCAAGAATAGCGGTTATGAGAACGATCAACAGTACCGGCCAGAAGCCCAGTAGAGCGGCGGCCTTGATCAAAAGGGCAATTTCAACCAGCGGAAGGGCTAGTAAGGCCAGTAACAAAGCTAGTCGAAGGGGCTGGGTCATGGCCGTCCGCCGGGGTTTAGGACCACTCTAGCCGCAGATCCAGGCGCGGCCAATTGCGATATCGAGTTGGCGGCAAGGCAAAGCGCGCCTACATTAGGTTGAGATCATAGAAGGGGTCCTGTACTGCGATGTACAGGGTCCTTCGAGACTAAACGGAATTTTTTAGGATGAATGGCCAGTTGGACCTTATTACCCTCATTTCTCTCATCATAGCAGCGGTGGCGATCATGAAGCTGCGCGGCGTTCTCGGAACGAAGTCCGACGAAGATGACGCGCGCATCGAGCGCCTTCGGGCCCGAGATCAAGCGGCAGCGGACGCTAGGGGTCCCGGTGCTTCGGGCGAAGTGATAACCCTTCCCCGCCGGGATCGCGAGGAGCCGGTATCGGCCTATCCGGACGAACCCGCCGTTAGCGCGGGGGAAACGCGCATTCGTGCCTATCCCGCCAACGACCCAGCGACAATTGACGGCTTGCTGGCGATCTACAAATACGATCGCAGCTTTGACCCCGAGCCCTTCTTGCAAGGCGCCAAGCAGGCCTACGAGATGATCGTATCGGCTTTTGCGAGCGGCGATCGCAAGACCTTGAAGGACCTTCTAAGCCGCGAGGTTTTTGACGGGTTTACGGCCGCCATCGGCGAACGGGAAGGCCGCGGCGAGCTGGTCGATCAGCAATTCGTCGGCATCAAGAAAGCCGATATCGCCGGCGCAGAAGTGCAAAACGGGGCAGCATCAGTGACGGTCCGGTTTCTCAGCGAACTGATTACCGCAACACGCGACAAGGCCGGTAGCGTCGTCAGCGGCGATCCGCAACGGATTTCTGAAGTCACGGATATTTGGACGTTCAGCCGCGATGTTTCAAACAAGCGAGCCCTGGACAATCCCAACTGGAAATTGGTCGAGACACAACCGCCGAATTAGAGCAGAATTGAAATTCTGGTTGCTTGGCTTCGGGGGAAAACGGCGCCGAGCCCACAAGGGCCAAAGTCACAGGGCCAAAGTTACAGGGCCAAACTTACAGGGATTGGGGGATTGCAAGAAACGGCACGATTAGCAGGGCGCGCAACGAGCGCCGCCGCAACGGCTGCGGCGTCGTTTTGCGGCGTGTTCTTGGCGGGGGTTATGGCAGCCGGACTTGCTTCAAGCGCTAATGCCGGTCAGGTTAGCCACGTCGCTCCGGGCACTCGCCCGGCAGACAAGGCCGTCACATCAAATCCTGCTCCCAAAATGACCACCAAATCGATCGCTTCGACACCGGTTCCATTCACAGTTTTGCCGGGATGGGATGAGGATGACCATTTGGCGGCGTTCAAGGCGTTTCTTGCCTCCTGCGCGCCGGTGCTAACTGCTGCGAAATCGGGCGGCAGGACCGGCGCGGCCGGCACCACTCTCGCGCTCGCCGGTGTTTGCCAGCTTGCGGTGCTTCAAGCCAAGAACGCGAAGACGACGCGCGCGGCTGCCCGAGCGTTTTTTGAAACGAATTTTCGCCCGGAACGCGTTGATCAAGCCATCGCGCCGGGGTTACTCACCGGATACTACGAGCCCCTTATCAAGGGATCGCGCGCGCGCTCAAGCATTTATCAGACACCTGTCTACAAGCGGCCGCCCGATCTTGTGAATGTGGTGGCGGAAAGCGAACGCGGCGCGCAGAGCCACAAGTTGACCCATCTGAGACAAACAGCCGGAGGCCTCGTGCCTCATTTGACGCGGGCCGAGATCGAGCAAGGTGGACTAAAGGGCCAAAATCTCGAACTTCTTTATTTCCGCGACCCGGTCGATGTTTATTTCATGCAGGTGCAGGGATCGGCCCGGATCGAATTGCCGGATGGCGAGCAGATCCGCATCACCTACGACGGGAAGAACGGCTACCCCTACACATCGATTGGCCGGGAATTGATCGATAGCGGTACGTTTACGCCCGATAGCATGTCGCTGAAGGCCCTTGCCAATTGGTTGAAAGACGATCGCGCGCGGGCGGCACCCGTGATGTGGAAGAACCAGTCGTATGTTTTCTTCCGCGAACTCAAAGGCGCCGAAGCCGAGGGAGCCATGGGGGCCCTGAGCATTCCGCTTCATACGGGACGCAGCCTTGCAGTCGATACCGCTTATCACGTGCTTGGGACGCCGATTTACGTCTCGGCGCCCGATATTGTGCATGCCGGTAAAGACGACGGATTTAACCGGCTCATGATTGCGCACGACGTGGGTTCGGCGATCAAGGGGCCCGAACGCGGCGACATCTTCTTCGGCTCGGGCGACAAGGCTGGCAGAATTGCGGGGGTAACGAAGCACCCGGGCCGCTTCTTTGTTTTGCGGCCTGTCGCTGCAAAGAGCGGCACTGACATCGCGCGCCAGTCGCCGTGAAGAAGCCGGCTGGTAAAAGTGGCCGGCGCCATCTCGATGACGACGAGGCAGCCGATTGGGACCACACAACCAAAACAGTCGAACCACTGAAGCGGGCTAAAAGCCGCGTGCGCGCGGTCGGCGCGTTGCCGCCCGATGACGTGGCGCCACGGCGCATGAACGACACGGCGCCGCCTGCCGGCCGCAACCGGGCAAAGCCGGCGGCAGCCATGGGTTCCGACGCACCGCCAATCGCACCGGCGCGTAAGAAGCCAGTGCCGCCCATTGCCGATTTCGACCGCAAGAATGCCAAAAGGCTGCGCTCCGGCCGCGTTGAGATCGAAGCGCGTTTGGACCTTCATGGCATGCGCCAAGATGAGGCCCATGAGGCACTACGTGCGTTTCTCAATCGCGCCCATGCGAGGGGCCTGCGCTGGATTTTGATCATTACCGGAAAAGGCGGCGCGGCGGGCAGGATAAACGATACTGGCGAAGACGTGATCCCGGTGCGCGATCGCGGCGTTCTGAAGCGCAATGTCCCGCGCTGGTTAGCAGAGCCCGGCCTTCGCGCGCTTGTCGTCAGCTTCACGGAAGCCGCCACTGCGCATGGCGGCGAAGGGGCATTGTATGTGCACCTTCGCAAGAACGGCTAAGGTCTTAAATCGCACGACGCCGTAAGTCTGACGCCCCAAACGATCCGCATTAGGATGTTGTTTAGAATTGGCCGCCAACGTCGAACTTGGGCGTTTTTAGTGATTCGCTAATACCTGTGCGCGTCGCCCGCTCGAAGTGATAATCCTCGTGAGACGCACGCTGGCATTGGCTGTCCTGGCACTGGCATTCGCAGGCCTTCTACAAGGTTGCGCCGTGCACCCCGAACCTTTGACCGACGACTTGATCCGGGCACGGGCGGAAATCGATCTCGCAGAAGTGGCGGCGGACCAGGAAACGCCGGCGAACGCGATCGGGCTCTATGAGGCCATGGCGCGAGCCATAAAGTACAATCTCGACCTCAAAGTCGAGGAAATGCAAACCGCGCTTCGCGTCGCAGAACTCGATCTCACGCATTGGAACATGCTGCCGCAAGCCGTCGCCAACAGCGGCTATGCGGCGCGCAGCAACGTGAGCGCTTCAAATAGCGTCAACGTCGATACCGGCGTCGAGAGCCTGCAGACATCGACGTCGCAGGAACAGCGAGTCAAAACGGCCGATATCGGCTTTAGCTGGAACGTTCTCGATTTTGGCTTGTCGTATGTGCGCGCACATCAGGCCGCCGACAAGAGCCTGATCTCGGCTGAAATGAAGCGCAAGGTGGTTCAGCGCATTGTTGAAGATGTGCGCACCACCTATTGGCGCGCCGTCAGTGCGGAACGCTTGATGCGCAAATTAAACGTGTTGGAGCGCCGGGCCGCAAAGGCACTGACCAACACGCGCAAACTTTACGACAATCGCGATACCTCGCCGATAACGGCGTTGACCTACGAGCGCGAACTCGTCGAAGTGAAACGCACCATTCAAGAGCTTGAGCGCGATCTGAAGGTGTCGAAGACCCAGCTTTCGGCTTTGATGAACATTCCGCCGGGTGAGGAATTTTCCATTGTCGTGCCGGCGCGCACGGCCAAATCGCCGGTGTTAGGCATGAACGCGCAGGAAATGGTGACGTTCGCCATGCTGAACAGGCCCGAACTGCGCGATGTCGCTTATCAGCGGCGCATCAACGAACGTGAAATGGACGCGGCGCTGCTTGAAATGCTGCCCGGCATCCAGCCCAACATGGTCTTGAACTACGACAGCAACGAATTCTTATTGAATAATAACTGGGCTGGCTGGGGCTATAAGGCCAGCTGGAATCTCCTCAAAGTATTCCAGTATCCGCAGAAGCACGAGATCGTCGAACTGCAAGACGAAGTCCTGCGCCAGCGAGAGCTTGCGCTCACCATGGCCATTCTCACTCAGGTTCATGTCAGCAACGTGCGTTATCTGCATTTGCGCCGCGAACTCAAGACGGCTGACGAATATTTAGACGTGCAGCGCCGCCTGATCGAGCAGATGAGATCCGAGGCGAAGGCCGAGCACGTCAGCGAACAGACACTGATCCGCGAGGAGATGAATACGCTCGTAGCAGAGGTCAAACACGACATCGCATTCGCAAGTCTTCAGAACGGATATGCGAATCTTTTCGCGTCGATGGGTCTCGACCCTTATGCGGACGTACTCGATTCGCAGCTGAGCGTGACCGATCTCACGGCACAATTGCAGAAACTTTGGATCGAGCGGGGAGAGAGCCGTGTCAAAGCAACACTCGCAACCGCTGAGTAAGGGGTTAATTGGCGCTCTATTGGCTTTTGCGCTTTTTGCCGAGCAGGGCCGTGTCATGGCCGATCCGGCAGAGGTTTCAAATCCGATACGAGGGGTGGTACGTCCGCAAAGCAAGGCAATAATTTCAGCGGATTTCCAAGCCGCCGTCGCTGCAACAAATTTCAAAGAAGGCGATCGCTTTCGTAAAGGCGACCTTATCATCGAGTTTGATTGCCGCCGTCACCAGGCCGAGCTGGCAGCTGCCGAAGCGCAGACGCTCGAAATGAAGCTGGCGCTCGAAAACAATGTGACGCTTGATAAGTATAAGGCCGTTGGCAAGTCGGACCTGGAGATCTCGCGTGCTCGCGTGAAACGAACCGAAGCAGAGGCAAGCGGCCTGCGCGCCCGGCTCGATCAATGCAAAGTCGTAGCCCCATTCGACGGCCGTATCGAGGAACTCGGCATTCACGTGCACGAAATGCCGGCCCCCGGCAAACCGTTCCTGACCATTATAGAAGATCAGAAACTTGAGATCGAACTTATCGTACCCTCCGGCTGGCTGAAGTGGCTGAAGCCGGAAACGGCGTTCGTCTTTACGGTCGACGAAACGCAAACCGTATTTCCGGCCCGCGTATCGCGCATTGCTGCAGCCGTCGATCCCGTCAGCCAGACTGTGAAGGTCATGGGCTTTTTCGATACCGACGCTGCGGCGTCGGGCATTCTGTCGGGCATGAGCGGTGCGGCCCAATTCGACGAGCCGAGGGGCTGACATGGCCGAGCAGGCTCAGCGCGGACCACCAGCTCAAACAAGCCAGCCGCCTGCCCCACAGTTGCGCGTCCCGGCGGGGGCGAACGCAAGCAATGACGACAAAGCGGCGCTCCTGCAATTGCTGGCGATTGAAGCAGAAGCGCGCGAAGCCAAGAACCAAGACGAGCTTCTGGCATTGATCGCCAACGAAGGCAGAAAATTGACGCGCGCCCGGCAGATTTTCGTGCTTCGCTACAATAGAACGGATTTCGTCGTTGCCGCCGTATCGGGATTAGCCGCCGTCGATCGAACGGTGCCGTTGATCCAATCGGTGGAACGGACCATGTCGCGCGTGTCCGCCGAACTCGGAGCGCAACAGATGCGCGAGTTCAATATTGCCGCATTCTCCGACAAGTCCGATCAATCGGCCAAAACCTACCCCATGCCCGAGGCACTCTGGGTGCCGTTTCTCGATCGCAGCGCGGCCGTCATCGGGGGAATGCTGCTAACGCGCGAATCCCCCTGGATCGATAGGGACAGTCTCGTAGCCGAGCGGCTGGCTGGAACCTTTGGGCATGCCTGGCTGAGCCTGACCAATTCGGCTAAAGTGCTGGCCTGGCTGAAACCCGGGAAGCGCGCGGCCGCGATTGCTGCATCTTTATTCGCGTTTCTTTCGGTTGTGCCGGTGTCGCTAACGACACTCGCGCCGTCTGAGGTTGGCCCTGCCTCCCCCTTTATTGTGGCCGCCCCAATCGATGGCGTTATCGAAGATATTCCCATCGAAACGAATGCGGTGGTGAAGAAAGGCGACGTGCTTCTCCGGTTCACGGACACTATGTTGCGCAACAGGCTTGAAGTTGCGGAGCGCGAAGTTTTGGTGGCCGAAGCGAGGTTGAAAACGACGACCCAGATGGCCTTTTCGGACGTGCGCGGCAAACATGAACTTGCGATCGTCCGTGCGGAGCTCGGCCTCAAAACCGCCGAACGCGACTACGCCCGCGACCTCCTCGCAAAAACAGTGCTGCGGGCCGAAAGAGATGGCGTCGCAGTCTTCGCGGGTAAAAACGAATTGTTAGGCCGGCCGGTTGCGGTCGGCGAAAGGCTGCTTGAAATCGCCGATCCGGACCAGGTCGAGTTTCGCATCGATGTCCCCGTGGCCGACGCCATCATTCTGCGCGAAGGCGCACGCGTCAAAGTATTTTTGGATTCAAACCCCTTGCGCAGTTCGGAAGCAACAGTTGTGCGGTCCGACTATCTGGCGCGCGTCAATGACGGCGTTCAGCTGAGTTTCCGCGTCGTTGCGAAACCGGACAGCACCAACGGCATGGTAATACCGAGGCTTGGAGCACGCGGGACGGCCCAGATCTATGGCGATAAGGTCCCGCTGCTGTTCTACCTGCTGCGGCGGCCGTTCTCTACGATCCGGCAGTGGACCGGGCTATGACGCCAGCGGAAGCAGAAACGAGGAAAGTGCTGCTTCCTGCGCTGAGGGAAGAGCTTAAGCTTATTCCGGGCCGCAGGAATGCGGCTGGCGAACAAGATTGGCGCATCTACGATCCGCTTCAGCATAGGTACATAGAAGTTGATAGTGTGACTGTGGCGATGCTTGCGCTTTGGAGCAGCGTCAAGGACGCAGAAGCGCTGCGGGCGGAACTGGAAGCGAGCCGGAATATCTCGGTCTCGCTGGAATCGATCGGCGAACTTATCAAATTTGCTCACGTCAATTTTCTAACCGTCGATCCGGCGCGGGGGGAATGGAAATCCCTTGCCGGCAAAGGCGGCCAAGCGCACCAAGGCTGGGCCAAGTGGCTGCTGCACAACTACCTCTATTTCCGTGTACCGCTCGTGAAACCGCAGGAATTTCTGGTCGCAACGTTACCTGCGGTCTCTCTGCTTTTTAATCGATGGGTCCACATCGCACTCGCATGTCTGGGCATCACCGGGCTTTATCTGGTCTCCCGGCAGTGGGATCAGTACGTTAATACATTCCAGCATTTTTTCACTGTTTCGGGTGCGATGTGGTTCGCGCTCATTTTGTTTTTCGTGAAAGGCCTGCATGAGCTGGGTCACGCCTACACGGCGGTGCGGCTCGGCTGCCAGGTGCCGGCCATTGGCGTAGCGTTCATGCTTCTGACGCCAATGCTGTACACCGATGTGACCGACGCTTGGCGTTTGACATCGCGCCGCAAGCGGATGACGATCGATTTTGCAGGTATAGCGGTAGAATTGATGATTGCCTGTGTGGCGACATTCTCGTGGTCGTTCTTGCCTGAAGGTAAGCTGAAGAGCCTGGCGTTCTTGCTGGCAACCAGCAGCTTGTTTATGAGCCTCGTCATTAATCTCAGCCCGTTCATGCGGTTTGACGGCTATTTCATTCTGGCCGATCTCGTTGGAATTCCCAATCTTCAGCCCAGAGCCTTTGGCGTCGCCCGCTGGAAAATCCGGGAGATGCTCTTTGCACTCGATGCGCCTTGCCCCGAGGACATGCCGCCGCCGAAACTACTTAGCCTTACGTTCTATGCCTGGGCAACGTGGTGGTATCGCTTCATTCTGTATCTGGGCATTGCGGCGCTCGTTTATGCGTATTTTTTCAAGGCCCTTGGCGTTATTCTGTTTGCCGTCGAGGTCGCGGTATTTCTCGTCAATCCGGTTATTTCGGAAATTAAGGAGTGGGCCAAGATGAAACCGGCAATTCTGGCGTCGAAGCGATCGCTCGTGACGGCGGGGCTTGCCGCCGCGGCTCTTGGCGCGGCAATAGTGCCATGGTCAACGCGAGTTGACATACCCGTCATTGTCGAGCCTTACGAAATGGCCAAGGTTTTCGCCCCCAGGCCCGCCCGCATATCTGAAATACATGCGCAGCGCGGCGCAACTGTTGCCGCAGGTGCCCCGTTGATATCTTTGAAATCCGACGAGCTGGAGCACGAAATCCGCGTCGCTCGAACGGAAATTGCCCGAATTAAGGCCAAGCTGGCGCGGGTTACTGCGGATAATGTCGACCGCGAAAATAGCGCCGTCTCCCAAAGAGAGTTAGCGGCACTAACGGCCAAACATCGGGGCCTATTGAAGGAGCAGGCAGAGCTCGTGGTCAAATCCCCCATCGGCGGGCTTATCGTCGAGCTCAATCCCGATCTGCATCCGGGCCGGACAATCTCGCAGAAAGAAATGATAGCTGTTATTGGCGGAGAAGGTGGAATTGCTGCTCGCGGATATGTCGCCGAAAAAGATCTTTGGCGCATTGAGAATGGCGACAAGGGCTGGCTTTTACCGGAAAACGGCATGAGGCCGTCGCTGCGAATTAGCCTTCGCGATGTTTCGTTTGCAGGCGCGCGCCAAATAGAAATAACCGACCTCGCGTCGGTCAACGGCGGAAAAATCGCCGTGCAACCGGATGCAAAAAGACAACTCGTTCCTGTCGCGGCGCACTACGCGGTGACGCTGGCAATAGTAGACCAAAGCATCAACCCAGATGTGCGGTTTCGCGGCGTGGCGCAGATAAAGGGGAAGCCTGAAAGCTTTGCCGCACAAGTTTGGCGTGAAGTTGCGCGCGTTCTTATTCGCGAAAGCGGCGCGTAAAAATACGCGGTCTTAATTCAATCGGCGGCCGCTATTTATATACGATTTATGAACGGCATAATTCTAAATGAAAGATTGAGCCGGGTTATTTCTTCACTCAAATGCGCGAGAAATGCCGAATTGACCCATTTCTTCGTTTTGCGTTCATAGTTTTATAAGGTTACTCCCGCAACTTATTGGAGTTGGGTGCCGAATTGCGCCCGGATTTTCCGTTGCGCATTGTTGCGTAGTTGTGTGGGTGGCGTCGTGAACAAGCACTTGTCCCGGTCAAAATCGGGTGGTCCCAAAGGTCCCAATGGCAATGGACCTGGTGATGATTTTGCCGAGCCGCACACGAAGCTGCGGCAGATGAAGCCATCTTATCGCGTTCTCGAACCGCGCATTGCGTTTGACGCTGCGGCCGTTACGACGGCGGCAACGGTCGCGGAGCATCAAGCCGATCAAGCAGAAGTGCAGCATGCCGCGGTAATGGATGCAGCGCCGAATGCCACCGACGATGTCAATGAATTGGCGGATGCGATTTCCGAAGCTCCTGCACTTTCAGCATCCGGTCCGGATGCGCGGGTGTCCGTCGTCTTCATCGATAGCAGCGTCCAGGACGCATCGACCCTGCTCACTGGCGTCGATCCTTCGGCGGAAGTGGTGTTTCTCGACGCAAGCCGCGACGGCGTCGAGCAGATTGCTAGTTACTTGAGTACGCGCAGCGGCATCGATGCGATCCATATCGTGTCGCACGGTTCGGCGGGACAGCTCTATCTCGGTAACACGACGCTAGACGCAGTATCGATGGGTGGCCGCCATGCCGATGAGTTGGCATCGATCCGCTCGTCGCTGAGCGACAACGCGGATGTTCTGATTTACGGCTGCGACTTTGCCAAAGGTGTTCACGGAAAAGCAGTTGCCGAATTACTGTCGGATTTAACGGGTGCTGACATTGCGGCATCAGACGACGCGACAGGTGCAGAAGTTCTCGGCGGCGACTGGGACCTGGAAACAAAGGTTGGTACGATCGAAGTCCAATCTATCAGCGCCGTGAACTGGGAGCACCTTCTCAATCCAATTACAATTTCCAACATCAACGGTTCGACCGTCACGGCGACGACTCTGGCGAACAACATTGCCGGCAATGGCGTAACGGTACAGGCCGCAACATATTCCGGCGACAATGCGCAGGCCGGTACTTTCACGGGTGCTAGAGGATATCCGGCCGAGTGGCTTGCCTACGACACGGGCGTCGTTTTCACTTCCGGCCAGACGAGCGACCTTAATCAAGCCAACACCGCGAGCAACACGGGAATTAACTCCGCGAGCACGGGTACAGATGCCGATTTCACGACGCTTGGCGGCGCGACATCAGAAGACGCAGCGATCCTCAGTATCGATTTCGTGCCGACCAGCAACCGGATCACGCTCCAGTTCACGTTTGGTTCGGAAGAATACAACGAGTATGTCTACGCCAATTTCAACGATGCCCTTGGCGTGTGGGTGAATGGCGTTCACGCATCGATCACGCCCAACGGCTCGCCTATCGCTATCAATACGATCAACCAAGCGGGAACCTACAATCCCACACAGGGAGCGCCAAATCAGAATAAGGATCCTAATCCTTCGAACGGGACGTTTGATTCGTCCAACCCGTCGCTTTTCATCAACAACGCTGTTGGCGCCGGCACGTTCAATGTGGCCATGGACGGCTTTACGGTCACGCTAACTCTCGTAGCGGATGTCAATGTTGGCGTCACGAATACAATCCGGATTGGCGTGGCCGATATCGGCGACGCGGCTTATGACTCGTGGCTATTTGTGAAAGAGAACAGTTTGCAATCGGAGACGATTGCAAACACGGATTTCGCGTTCACGACAGCGGCCGTCCCGGTGCTCATCAATGCGCTTGCGAACGATACCGATAGTCAAGGCAATCCACTCACGATCACGCATATCACCGATAAGCCGATTACGGCCGGCGGTGCTGCTGTAACTCTCGCAACAGGCGCGACGGTCCAGCTGACATTAACGGGCCAACTAATCTATACGCCGCCGACACTGGCTGCAAACATCCCGGCCGGCGGCGAAACGTTTACCTATACGATCTCCGATGGGACCGGATCGAATGCTGTTGGTTTCGTGCACGTTGATATCGGCACCAACGTGGTGCCAACTATCGATCTCAACACGGGCACGGCTGGAAGCAACAACTCTGTCGCATTTGCTGAAGGGTCGGCACCGGTCGCCGTTGCCGCTGGAAATGCTATTGTGACTGATACCAACGACATCAGCTATACGACGCTCAATATCGGCTTGGGCGGCTTCATCAGTTCCGGTAACGAAGTCATCGATATTGCGGGCACAGACTTTGTATATGGAATCGCTCAAACGGCAACCGTCGTGCAAGGTACGACCAACTTCCGGGTGACGTACGACGGTGCGTCGTCGCTGACTATTGTCAATGCGACCCCTGGTTCGGAAATGCTTGACGCCGCCGTCGAGACGCTGATCAGGAGCATCACATATGAACATACCGGCGACGCGGTTACAAACGGCAATCGCACGCTGAGTTTCACCGTCAACGATGGTCAATCCACGAGCGCTGCCGCCATTGCAACTGTCGCGGTAACGGCGGTCAACGATGCACCGGTCAATTCGCTGCCAGCGACTTTTGTTCTCGGCTCCCCGAATCCGATAACAGGGCTCTCGATTTCAGATCCGGATTCGCCTGCCGGCACGGTCGGCGTTACGACGACGCTCAGTGTATCTGCAGGAACCTTGGCAGCAGCTTCGAGCGGCGGGGTAACAGTAACGGGTAGCGGGACCGCCAGCATCACATTGTCAGGCACAATCGCCAACATCAATACGTTCCTAGCATCGTCACCGCCAACGTTTATATCTGGCGCGCTTGGCGCCGTCACATTGACGATGACGACAAACGACGGCGGCAACATTGGTACGGGCGGAGCGCGTACGGATACCGACGTAAGTACGATCACAGTAGTTGCAGGTTCGGCCCCGATCGTCGATCTGAACTCGACACCCGTTCCGGCGGTTGGGTCAGTCAACACAACTTCCAATCTGATTATTTCGACCGACAGCGGTTTCGGCACGACAGCTCAACCCGGCGCGCCAGGCGGCTGGGTCGAGGGTGCCACGACGGCGGCCGGCGCGGTTGTGCTCAATGGGTCCGACGGCCGGTGGCTCTGGTCGTCCAATCCCAATGCAACATCGACGCTGACCCATGCGGTTGCGGCGATCGCGCCAACGATAACAACTACTACAACGGCGACGTCGACCACAGTTGTGACGACGAACGACGCAATCAGCAGCATCAGCTTTGGTTTGGCTTGGCAAAACTCGGATATCGGCGGCGCAAGTACGGATGACCAGCTTACGATTGCCTACAATGGCATTACTTATGCAACGTTTGAAACTTTCGAGACGGGTGCGCAAAACGCTGCCGGCCTCGCCGGAACGTGGACGTACCAGAACGGTGCTACAGGTCCAGCGACGACGAGTTCAGTGACGAACGCAACAACCGGCGGCCTGATCAATGTCGTCATCACGTTGCCCGGCGGCATTACTGCTTCCGGAAATCTGGTCTTTAGTTATCTCGTAGGTTCGACGGGGCCCGGCACCGATCAAATCGCTATTGATAACGTCGCCGTAACGAGCACCCGGACGACGGTTACAACGGTTACAACGTCCGACACGTCCGACAATAACTGGACAGCAACCTATATCGAAAATGGCACGCCGGTTTCGATTGCCGACACCGATAGTTCCGTCTTCGACAGCAGCGACTCGAACATCGAGAACGCGACGATAACGATTACCAATCCCGCGACAGGCGACCGTTTGCTCGTAAACGGATCGTCGGCAGCCAGCGGCGTGTTGGCGAGCGGTATTTCTTGGACTCGTAGCAGCAACGTTGTCACATTCACTGGGTCGTTCTCGAAAGCGCAGTATGCCGATGCCATAGAGTCGGTCACATTCGAAAACACGACCGATAATCCATCGATAACCGCACGGACGATCTCTGTCGTGGTCAGCGACGGGCTGCAGACTTCGAGTGCCGCAATCGCCACAATCAATGTGACGGCGGTCAACGACGCGCCTGTGGTCGATCTCGACGGGTCGGCTGGCGGCACAGGGTATGCAGTGACGTACACCGAGAACGGAACGGCGGTCTCGATAGCGGATACGGACCTGGCAATTGGCGATGTGGATAACGCAACGCTGACGGGTGCGGCGATCACGCTTACAAACGCGCAAGCGGGCGACGTTCTGGCCGCGGGCACCATGCCGGCCGGGATCACGGCGTCGGTCGTTGGCAACGTTGTGACGCTGTCGGGTACGGCGAGCCTTGCCGATTACCAGACGGCGATTAGAGCGATCACGTTCTCGTCCACGAGCGAGAACCCGGCGACGGTTGCCCGTTCGATCACGGTGACGGTCAACGACGGCACGGCGAACGCCACGGCGGCGACTGCGACGATTTCGATCAACCTAGCGCCGGACCCGGTTGCGGATACGGCATCGACCAACGAAGACACGGCCGTGTCGGGGAACGTTCTGACGAACGACACGGACTTGGGCACAACGCCGATCACGTCTGTGACGGTGACGGCCGGTCCTGCGAACGGAACGTTGACGTTGTTCAACACCACGACCGGCGCGTTCACCTATCAACCGAACCCGAACTACAACGGCACGGATAGTTTCACCTACCTGGTGACGGACGCAAACGGCGATACCAAGACGGCATCGGTCACCATCACAGTCAACGCGGTCAACGACGCGCCTGTTGTGGCTGTTGCCATCCCCGATCAGAGCGTGAACGAAGATACGGCGTGGAGCTATCAGGTCCCGGCCGGGTCGTTCACGGACGTGGACGGTCCGAGCCTAACGTACACCGCAACGCTGTCGTTGGGC
>JANMNH010000077.1:0-41196 GCA_031373745.1 Hyphomicrobium sp.
AGCGAACCGTATCCGGTGCTGTCCAGTTCATGACTGGAACATCCGGACCCGCCGGCAGGAGGAGTAAGGTGCCTCCCACTTGGATACGGCCGGCAGAACAGCTGTCGTGGAGCGCGTCAAGGCGCCATTTCTCTTAGAGCAACTGGCACCCAGGTGCCGGCGCGCTCCACATCCGCTTTCTATAACGCCGGTGGGCAACCCACGCGGCGGCAAACGGCGTGTCACGCGCACGCGGCGATGGCCGGTCTGCCAGCACACTTCAATTCAAGGCGGTGGCTATGGCTCGACTGCCGGTTCGCCGGTACTCGGCGCACCTGATGGTCCGCTGCCGTCCCAGCGGCGCTTGCCACTGGCGCGGGGCGCCTCACCCGGTGGCGCCCCCACTGGCGCCCCCTGTGGCGCCCCCCGTGGCGTGGAGGGGGAGGGATTGATGATCTTCGGCTCAACCGGTGTGGCCGTGGCGGCTGCGCCCGAGGGTGGCGCGCGCGAAGGGACATACCCAGGCGCGGCAGACTTTTGCGCCGGAGCGCTGGAGGTAGGAGGCGGCGTTGCAACGAGCGCGGGCTTCGCCGTGTCGCGCTTGCTTTCTGGTGCCGCGGTCTCCGGGGCGCGCTCGAAACGCGGTGGCCGCGCGGCGGCAATGCCGGGCTTGCCGCCGGGATACATACCGGGCGGCGCGGGTTTCGCCGGGCGGCGTGCGGGACGCGGTGCGGGCGCCGTTATGTCGCCGCCGCTCTCGCGTGCCACATCGGGCCCCGGTCCAGGTTGCGATTTGCGGAACTTGCGCACGGCATCCTCGGTGCGCCGCCGTTCGGGCCGGAAGATCTTGACTTCGCCTTTCGAGCGCTCGCGCCAGTTGTCGAAGCGCCCGCGAATACGGCCGGGCCGTTGCACGCCCGGATCGTCGACGGGCGCGATACGAATACGCGGCACGGGGCGGTTCGACAATCGCTCGACGTCGCCGGGGGTGAGGCCGCGATTGCGCATGTGTTGGGCGCGGCGTTCGAAATTATTGCGCGGGGCCGTGCTGTGAACGAGATCGTTGTTCCAGGAGGGCGGGCGCACGTAGCGGCGCATTTCGGGCCGCGCAAAATAGCGCGGGCGCACAAACACCCAGGCGCGGTTGAAGCGCTCGTTCTGCGCAAATGCAGCATCGTCGAAATCTTGGCCATCGCCTAAGCGCGCTTCGGGCGGCAAGGGCGCCCAACCGATCGCCTCTTCGCTCTGGCGCCACGCAACCCACGCCGGCGCCCATTCCGTGCCCGGCACCCAAAGCCAGCCGTAGCCGTCGTCGTAGCTCCAGCGGCCGTAGTGATAAACGGCCCAGCCGAAGGCTTCGTCGGAGACCCAGGTCCAGCCGTAGTCATCGGAGTAAGCCCAGCGGCCGAGTGTGTATGGGCGCCAGGACTCGTCCACATAGGGCTGCCACACGTCGCCGTAGCGCGGGTGGTTCATCCACACGCCGCCTTCGTCGAGGGCTTCGTAAAAGTATGAGACATCGGCGATGCCCGACGCCTTATCGCGGCCGCGGTTCGTATCGAAGTCGTAGGAGTCCGATGGTGGCGTGCGGCGCGGTTCGCCGCGCTCGTCTCCTCCGGTGAAATATCCGTCGCGATCCCACTGCGCGTGCGCGGGGTACGCCGCAGCCGCAACGGCGGCGAGGAGAGAAAGTGCACACAGCGCACGCATGGAATTCAATGAAAAATCAAAAAATCGCAAAGGCTTTGCCCTCCCGCCTCTGGGCATCGTTACCGAATGACCAAGCGTGCCAAATGCGACGTTGGCATGGCAAGTCGCACAAGGCATGGGGCAAATGCGCGCTGCAACAGCTTCAAAACTTCGCAACGACCGCGTGGTCGCCGTTGAGCGTGCCGAATTTGGCGGCAGCTAGGACGGCAGGCAGAATTTTTTCCGCACTCTCGACAACGGCGAAATGCACGTCGAGGCCGGCGCGGATGAATGTTTCACCTTTCATATGGGCGAGCAGATCGAGGAAGGGTGTCCAGAAGCCATCGATATTGGCGACCACGATAGGCTTGGTGTGCCGTCCGAGCTGCGACCATGTGAGCTGTTCGACCAGCTCTTCGAGCGTGCCGATGCCGCCCGGCAGGGCGACGAACGCGTCCGAGCGCTCGAACATCAGTTTTTTTCTGGCATGCATATCCTCGACGACGATGAGCTCATCGACGTCCTGGAGCATCTTTTCCTTGGCGCCGAGAAACTCCGGAATAATGCCTGTGACCTTGCCGCCAGCCCCTAGGCACGACTTGGCAACTTCGCCCATGAGGCCCAAGCTGCCGCCCCCGTAAACGAGGCGAATATTATTGTCTGCCAGGGCCTTGCCGAATTTCCGCGCGGTCATGGCGTAGGCCGGGTTCATGCCCTTGCCCGAGCCGCAATAGACGCAGATGCTCTCGACCGGCCGCGCGTGCTGCAGGGCTTCGACTTGAACTACGGCCGGAATAACGGGCTGGCCGGGGGCCTTGGTGTTTTTGTGCATGGATCTCTACATCTCGGGGACTTGTGGCCTTGCGGCACTCGATTGAACTGCAGCCTTAGCGCTACACTAAGGCAAGGACGCAAACGCCGCATGAAGGGCGCCAAATCGCCGCCTCCCGTTGAAGAGGTGTTGCGATGTCTTGGTGTTGGCAGGCGAGCTATGCTTATTTGGGGTTTGAGTTGTGAGGCGTTCTGATGAAAAGCCGCCAAGATAAGACGGGCGAAGGAAAATCCTATTCCCGGGCCAATCGGTTGCGGAGCCAACTTTACGGGTCTGGCATAAACGGGACCGCGCACTGGTTCGCTTTAGCCGTCTTCGGTTTTGCCTTCGCCGGCGCACTGCCGGCCGTGGCGGCAAGGGCGCCCTATCTCGATACCACGTTGCCACGCGAGGCGGCAGCGCCACCTTCTCCTAATAGGCCTCAGCCAGGGTTTGTTGCGGGTCCCGCAATCGCGCGCGTTGTCGCGCATGCGACGGGCGCGGTGCGCGTTGAAGGCCGGGGAACGCCCTTCGCCACTATCATTGTTGAGATTGATGGCCGGCTCGCCGCGTCGCCATCCACTGGTGCGGACGGCCGCTGGCAAATCGACGTAGCGGTGGGCGCGTCGTCCGGCGAGTTCGTCATCGCCACGTCGGTGCGCGATGCCGGCACGTTGTGGCCGGTGCCGGGGCATGCGGTGCGCGTTTCATTGCCGGCCGCGTCGCTTGCCGCTCAACAGCAGGCACAACCGTTTCGTATTTACGAATACGCCCGCATCGGGTTGATCGCCAACGCGCCGGAGACGACCGTCACGCGCGTACGCGTGGCAGGCGAAGCGTGGAGTGCGATGAACGCATCTCTGCCTAACGGCAAAACGAAGTTGTTCAATCTTGCGCAAGCGGAGACTGCGCCCGTGGCAGCGCCGGCGGTACAAGAGCCCGCGCAACCGGCTGCCGAGCCGCCCGCAGATGTGCCGCCCAAGCCGGCGGCCGATGCCGTTGTGCCGCCAGTGAAGCGGGAAACTCCGAAGACACCGCCAGCTGCGGAACCGGAAGTCGTTCCGGCTGCAACGCCAGCGGCGCCCGCACCTGACGCACCCGCTGCAAAGCCTACCGCAGCGCCCGAGAAAAAACCGCAGCCTGCGCCACAGCCGGCGGCACCACAGCAAGCAGCTCCACAGCAAAGCGCAACCAAGTCACCGCCTCCTCCGCCCGACGTCGGTGGCATCGTCTCGCATGTTCAGGATTGGCTGGCGCGCGCCAACCGCGAATACCAGGGCACCATCGTCAAAGAGCTATCGCGTCCATCAACGGGTGGAGCCGGCGCGGACGCCATTGCGGCGGCAAAGAAACGCGAAATCGAGAAAGCCGCGGAGGCGGCGAAGGCTGCCGAGGCCAAGCGGCTAGACGAGGAAAAGAAGCGGGCCGAACAGGCGAAAGCAGAATCCACGAAAACCGACGCCGCAAAAACCGCCGAAGCCAAAAAGAAAGCCGAGGAATTGAAACAGGCCGCCGAGAAGAAGGCGGCGGACGCCGCGAAAAAAGCTGAAGCTGCAAAGCCCGCCGAACCCGCAAAGCCAGCCGAGGATCAGAAGGCCGCCGAAGACGCGAAGAAAGCCGAGGCGGCCAAGCAAGCTGAGGCGGCGAAACAGGCAGAAGAGCAAAAACGCGCCGAAGAAGTAGTGAAGGCAGCGGCGGCTGATAAAGCCGCAGGCGCCAAAGACATCGAAGCGGAAAAATTGCGCGCCGCCAATGAAGCATCGCGCCTTGCTGAGCAAAAGCGCGCCGACCAGTTGCGCGAACTTGAAGCCAAACGCAAATCGGTCGAGGACGCGCAACGCAAATCCGATGAAGCACAGCGCCGCGCAGATGAAGCTAAGCGGAATGCCGATGCGAAGTCGGCTGCCGATGCCAAGACGAAAGCCGAACCGCGCAAGACTGCTGAACCTCGCGTCGCCGAGCCCCGTCCGAGCGAAACGGCAACCGACACGTCGAAGCATCGCCGCCTGACAATCACGATCAATCCCGAGCCGATTACCCGGCCTCGCGCGGAGCCGACCGCCGGCCGCCCCGAGGTCGTGCCGCTGAAACCCGAGTTCAGAGATCAGACCCTCACCGCAGATCGCAGCGGCGCCGAGGATGGCGTCTATGTTGGAGGATCGCGGTTGCGTCAGCGCGTCCGGGTCTATCGCGAGGCGACCTACCGCGACACGGGACGATATGCGCGCGGTCCGGCCGTCAAGCGCTGGGTCTGGCGCGCTAAGTACGGAGCGTGTTCTGGTGCCGGCAGAAAATCGTTCGCTCCCCGCCGCTATGTCGTCAAGCGTGGCGATAGTCTGTGGCGCATCTCCGAGCGCCACTACAACGCAGGCCGTCTCTATTCGCGCATTTACCGCGCCAATCGCGACCGCATCCGCGATCCGGATTTGATCTATCCGTGTCAGCGGTTCCTGGTGCCGCGGCGTGCGTGAGGGCTTGAAGGCATAGGATGACACTTCATACCAAACGCGCTTCGCCGTCTCATGTAGTGCGCCGATTGGACAATCTTGCCGCCGCACCCTAAATACGCATCCATGATGCAACGCGCTATAACCGAGCCGCGCGCGGCCGAGCCAACGGGCTTCGCGACGCGCTTTCAACTATCTCCCGAACAAGACCGTGTTCTGCGAGGGCTGTGGCCGCATGTCTGGCCCAACGACCGCCCAGACCTGAAGCGCACTGTGTTGTGGTCGCTGACACTGATCCTGATCGCCAAGGTCGTGACGGTCATGGTGCCCTACACCTTGAAGTGGGCAACCGACGCGCTTGTCGCGGCGGGCGGCGGGAAGGTGCTGGAAAGCGAAAGCGTCGGGTGGCTCATCGGCGCGCCGGTGCTGGCCAGCATATTCTACGGCGGCTCGCGCATTTTGATGACGCTGCTGGTGCAGACGCGGGAAGGCATGTTCGCCAAGGTCGCCATGCATGCCGTGCGCAAGCTTGCGCTCAATACGTTTGAACATATGCACCGCCTGTCTTTGCGCTTTCATCTCGAACGCAAGACGGGCGGCTTGACGCGCGTACTCGAGCGCGGAAGGGCCGGTATTGAAAACATTACGCGCATGGCGCTGATGACGCTGCTGCCGACGATTGTCGAATTTCTTCTCATCATCGGCGTGTGCGCGATTGAGTTCGATTGGCGCTATATCGTGACCATTGTGGCGATGATCGTTATTTATCTCTTGTTCACTATCCAGGCGACCAACTGGCGCGTCGCCATCCGCAAGACCATGAACGATAGCGATACGGACGCCAACACCAAGGCCATTGACAGTCTGTTGAACTATGAAACGGTCAAATACTTCGGCGCCGAAGAGCGCGAAGCGCAGCGCTATGACAGGTCGATGGAGACTTACGAAAAAGCGAGCATCAAGACTTACACCTCGCTCGCCGTGCTCAACACGGGGCAGGCGATCATCTTCACGATTGCTTTGACCATTTGTCTCGTCATGGCGGCGCAAGACGTTGTCGCGGGCAAGCAGTCGGTCGGCCATTTCGCCATGGTCAATCTCTTGATGCTGCAACTCTTCATGCCGCTGAATTTCATGGGCATGGTGTACCGCGAAATCAAACAAGGTCTGACCGACATCGAAAAGATGATGGAAGTGTTGGACAGAAATCCCGAAGTCGCGGACCGGCCGGACGCCACAGATCTCACCGTCAACGGCGGCGCGATCCGCTTCGACCATGTGAAGTTTGCCTATGATCCAGAACGCGTGATTTTGCAGGATGTGTCGTTCGAAGTGCCGGCTGGCAAAATGTTCGCCATCGTCGGACCCTCAGGTGCCGGCAAATCGACCATCAGCCGGATTCTCTTGCGCTTCTATGACGTGACGGGCGGGGCCGTGACAATTGATGGCCAGGACTTGCGCGCCGTCACGCAGAAATCGTTGCGCGCGGCGATTGGCGTCGTGCCGCAAGATACCGTTTTGTTCAACGATACGATTTTCTACAATATCAAATACGGGCGGCCGGAAGCCTCGCGGGCAGAGGTTGAAGAGGCAGCAAAACTCGCGCAGATCGACGGTTTCATGAAGGCGCTGCCGGATGGCTACGACACGATGGTCGGCGAGCGCGGCTTGAAATTGTCCGGCGGCGAAAAACAGCGCGTTGCCATTGCGCGCACGATTTTAAAAGGGCCGCCGATCCTGATCCTGGACGAAGCGACGAGCGCGCTCGACAGTCATACGGAAAAAGAAATCCAGGACGCGCTCGACCGCGTTTCGAAAAACCGCACGACGCTGGTCATCGCGCACCGTCTATCGACAATCGTTCATGCCGACCAAATCCTGGTGCTCGAGAAAGGGACCCTGGTCGAGCAAGGAACGCACGCGGAGCTGATCTCCAAGGATGGTCTCTACGCAAGCCTTTGGGCACGCCAGCGGCAGGCCGAGAAGGCGCGCGAAGAATTGGCGCATGCGCTCGAAGAAGCGGAAAAAACGGGAGCCATCCGTCCAGGCGACTCTTTTCTCGTGAAAGCTTAACGAACCAATTTATTTTGGACCGGGTTATCCCCGGCCTCCACCGGCGGGGTACACTCGGGTTGTGCGCGGAAAGTGTACGCTCGACTGGAGTGTGAAAGGACTGAAGTGGCGGAAGACCCTGAAACATTTACCAACCGCTTGTGGCGTTGGCTCGTGATCGCGATCTGGGCGCTGCGTCAGATTCTGCGCACCGCCTGGGGAATTGCGCGCGGACCCATCATTGCGGCACTGCAGGTTCTCGCGGCGCTCATCGTGCTGTTCGAGGAGTGGGGCTGGAAGCCGCTTTCCGAACTGCTGGCGCGGCTTGCGAACTTTGGCCCCATCGCAATTCTCGAGCGCCGGATCGCAGGGCTCGGTCCCTATGGGGCTCTGGTTGTCTTCGTGCTGCCGACGACGTTTCTTTTGCCGCTGAAGTTTTTGGCGATGTGGCTCTTGGCGCAAGGCCAGGTGTGGGCGGCAAGCGGATTGTTCATTGGCGCGAAGATCGCATCGACCGCGCTTGTGGCGCGCATTTTTACGTTAACGAAGCCGGCTTTGATGCAACTTGGCTGGTTCGCACGCGCATACAATCGGTTCGTTCCTTGGAAGGATGCGCTGTTCGCTCAGATCCGCAGCTCATGGGTCTGGCGCTATGGACGCATGGTCAAGACAAGGGTGCGGCTCGAGGCCAAGCAGGCGTGGGGCAAATGGCGGCCGCTTGTTGTGGCGCGCTGGGAGTTGTTACGGCCACGGATTAAATCCGCAAATGGGCGGTTGAGCGCGACACTGCGTGACGCTTGGGCGCGGCTTACCGGATCATGACGAACGCCAAGCCCATTCTGATTGCGGGCCCGACGGCGAGCGGCAAATCCGCTTTGGCGTTGGAGCTTGCGGAGCGTTTGGGCGGCACCATCATCAATGCCGACAGCATGCAGGTGTACGCTGAGTTGCGCATTCTAACGGCGCGGCCTTCAGCTGCGGAAGAAGCGCGCGCGCCGCATGCGCTCTATGGCTTTGTGCCGGCAAGCGACGCCTATTCCAGCGGCCGTTTCGTCGCCGACGCTGCTCGCGCCATTGCCGGGGCGCACGCGGCCGGCCGCCGTCCCATTATCGTCGGCGGCACAGGGCTCTACTTCAAAGCGCTGCTTGAAGGTTTGTCGCCCGTGCCGCCGATACCTGATGACGTGCGCCGTCACTGGCGGGACCTTGAGGCCCAACACGGCGCCTATGCGCTTTGGACGGCCCTGATGCATGACGATCCGGAAATGGCGCGGCGCTTGGATCCGAATGATGGCCAGCGGATCGTGCGCGGGCTGGAGGTTTTCCACGCCACAGGCACGTCGCTGGCTGAATGGCAGCGCAAGCCGGGCACGCCAGTCCTTGACGCGGCCGCCGCTGTTAAACTTGTTGTCTTGCCCGAGCGCCCGGTTTTGTATGCCCGCGCCGGTCAACGCTTCAACGCCATGATGGCGGCTGGCGCGCAGGACGAAGCCCGCGCACTGAATACTCTTGCGCTCGATCCCGCCTTGCCAGCCATGCGGGCTTTGGGGGTAGGGCCGCTGATTGCTGCGGTGCGGGGTGAGATCGCGACCGCCGATGCTGTTACACAGTCCAAGACCGAGACCCGGCAATACATCAAACGCCAGGAAACTTGGCTAAGACAACATATGATTACGTGGAATACAATTACAGAGAAAGAAACGAAAAGTATAGTAGCTAAAATTATCCCATTTATTCAAAATTAGCGTTGACCCGGCATTCTCCCACGTTTAGATTTTAACGATCAATTTCAGTCATTGCCAGATGTCTGGCGGGCCCTGCGGGAGAATGAAGGCTATGGCACGGACGATGACCGGCGCGGAGATCGTATTGACGGCGCTGGCGGATCAGGGCGTCGAGGTCATTTTCGGATATCCGGGCGGCGCAGTACTCCCCATCTACGACGAGCTTTTCCAGCAAGAAAAAGTGCGCCACATCCTGGTGCGCCAAGAGGGCGGCGCTGTGCACGCGGCTGAAGGTTACGCGCGTTCGACCGGCAAGGTCGGCGTAGTGCTTGTGACGTCCGGTCCCGGCGCGACGAACGCTGTCACGGGATTAACGGACGCACTCATGGATTCCATCCCCGTCGTTTGCATTACGGGTCAGGTGCCGACACACTTGATCGGCAACGACGCGTTTCAAGAATGCGATACCGTCGGCATCACGCGGCCCTGCACCAAGCACAATTGGCTGGTGAAGAACGTGAACGACCTCTCGCGCATCATGCACGAGGCGTTTCAAATCGCGAAGTCCGGCCGGCCGGGCCCCGTGGTCATCGATATTCCGAAAGATGTGCAGTTTGCGACGGGGAATTACATCGGCCCCTCGAACATTCAGCACAAAACCTACAAGCCGAAACTGAAACCCGATCAGCAGCCGGTGCGCGACGCGGTTGATCTCATCGCTTCGGCCAAGCGGCCGCTCTTCTACACTGGCGGCGGCGTCATCAACTCCGGGCCTAAAGCCAGCCAGTTGTTACGCGAGTTTGTGCGTCTGACAGGCTATCCGATTACATCGACGCTGATGGGGCTTGGCGCTTATCCCTCGTCCGACAAGCAGTGGCTCGGCATGCTCGGCATGCACGGCACCTACGAAGCCAACATGGCGATGCACGATTGCGATGTGATGATCAACATCGGCGCGCGTTTTGACGACCGCATTACGGGCCGTATCGATGCGTTCTCGCCGGGCTCGCGCAAAATCCACGTCGATATCGACGCCTCCTCGATCAACAAGAACGTGCACGCCGATATTCCGATCATCGGCGATTGCGCCTATGTGCTTGAAGACATGCTGCGCATCTGGAAGGCCAAGGCGCCGCAAGCCGACAAGGCCGCACACAAGATCTGGTGGAAGCAGGTCGAAGGCTGGCGCGCGAAGAAGTCGCTCTCGTACAAAAACTCCAAGGACGTGATCATGCCGCAGTACGCGCTGCAGCGGCTTCAAGAGCTGACGAAGGATCGCGATACCTACATCACGACGGAAGTCGGCCAGCATCAGATGTGGGCCGCTCAGTTCATGCATTTCGAAGAGCCGAACCGCTGGATGACGTCGGGCGGGCTTGGCACGATGGGGTACGGCTTGCCAGCGGCGATCGGTGTGCAGATCGCGCACCCCAAATCTCTGGTCATCGACGTGGCGGGCGACGCCTCGATCCTAATGAACATTCAAGAATGCTCGACCGCCACGCAGTTCAATCTGCCGGTCAAAGTGTTTATTCTGAACAACGAATACATGGGCATGGTGCGTCAGTGGCAGCAGCTGTTGCATGGCAACCGTTTGTCGCACAGCTACACCGAGAGCCTGCCCGATTTTGTCAAACTGGCGGATGCTTATGGCTGGAAGGGCATGCGCTGCGAACACCCGGCCGATCTTGATGACGCGATCAAGGAGATGATCAATCACAAGGGGCCGGTGATGTTCGATTGCCGCGTGGCAAAACTGGCGAACTGCTTCCCGATGATCCCGTCTGGCAAGGCGCATAACGAGATGCTGCTTGGCGAAGACGTGTCCGACGAAGAAGTCGGCCGCGCCGTCAGCAAGGAAGGCAAGGTGCTGGTGTGAAATCTCCACCGAAGGAATGCGAATGCTAGAGACGCTCGCCATGGTTTTAGTGGGGTACGCTGGCTTCGTTGGATGGCCGTGGTATATCGCTCCTTTGGTTGGAGCGGTCGCTGCGATGTGGAATTCATTCCTGCGAGCTAAGCGAGCAGGAATAGACTTCGACGATCCGAATTTTCGCGACAGCATGGCGTTCAAGGTTGTTTCTGGCGCACTTCCGATGATGATGTTGCTCACAGCAATCATGTTCACGGGGATCTATCTCTTGGCTGATTGGTTTGCAAAATGACCAAGGCCAAGTTCAAGCGTATTTTTTTAGCTTTCCTTATTCTTCTTCCAACGGCCGCTCTCGCCGCGTCGCCTACGTGGGACCGCGCAGCGAACATCCAGGACGCAGCCAAACGCCTCGGCGCGTTGCACCGGCGCGAAGGATCGCAAGGCGTGTTGAAATTTCTCGACGCCTGCTATCGCACGCACACGCTTGCCAGCCAATTCAACCGCGGGTTAGAGGCCTGCATGGCGCAGGATTATATGCACTCGCAGGTCCTCGCCGTGATTTATGCGCGCGTTCCGCAAGAGGCGCGTGCCAAGCTCAATGCGCCGTCGCCGGAGTTGATCGCCCAGTCGATGAGCGCGCGCTTTGCAGCGGTTTTTTCCCAGTACAACTTGACATCTGGCCAGACCGGCGAATTCAAGAAGTCGGTCGACACGCATGGCATTCCGATTTTTCTCAAAGCCGTGTTCCCAAAGGGCGCGCCCACCGAAGCGGAGAAGAAATAACCGCTCATGCTGCGCCTCGTGATCGCCAACAAGCTCTATTCGTCGTGGTCGCTCAGGCCGTGGCTCCTCATGCGGGCGTTCGATATTCCGTTTGAAGAAGCCGTCATCCCGCTGCGCCGCCCCGAAACCAAGGATGCGATCGCGCGCGTGTCGCCGTCTGGCAAAGTGCCGGTTCTCATCGATGGCGATGTGCGGGTATGGGAAAGCTTGGCAATCGTCGAGTATATCGCGGAGAAGTTTTCCGAGATGGCGATCTGGCCGAGTGATGGTGCAGCCCGCGCGCATGCCCGCAGCATATCAAATGAAATGCACGGCGGATTTCTTCCGCTCCGGCAAGCCCTTCCGATGAATCTGGGCAAGCGCTTTGAGACGCCGGTGTTGAGTGATGAGACCAAGGCGAACGTCGAGCGCATCGAAGAAATTTGGTGGACCACGCTGGAGAGATACGGCGGACAGGCGGGTTATCTTTTCGGTGGTTTCAGCGCCGCGGATGCCATGTTCGCGCCGGTCGTGTCGCGACTGGATACGTATCGGGTTCCGGTCGCCTCTTATACGCGCAGCTATATGGACATGGTCCTTTCTCATCCAGCCTTCCTCGAGTGGAAACAAGCCGCGCTCACTGAACCTTGGACAATTGATGATTACGAAACCGGCCACACGGCCACAGAAACCTTCCGCTGACGCAACGAAAGACAAAACGATGGCCGAGCATCCGACGCAAACGCATTACCCGAGCCCCCTCAAAGCCCAGGAGGTGGTGTCGCGCACCTTGTCGATCATCGTCGACAACGAGCCGGGCGTGCTTGCCCGCGTCATCGGGCTGTTCTCGGGGCGCGGCTACAACATCGACTCGCTCACCGTGACCGAGACCGAACACGAGAAGCACATTTCGCGCATCACCATCATGACGCGCGGGACACCGGCCGTTATCGAGCAGATCAAGCATCAGCTGGAGCGTTTGGTGCCGGTCCATCGCGTGCGCGATCTGACGGCGGAGGGCGCGGCCATCGAACGCGAGCTGGCGTTGGTCAAGGTGACCGGCAAGGGCGACAAACGGATCGAGGCCTTGCGTCTCGCCGAAATATTCCGCGCCAAGGTGGTTGATACCTCGACCGAACATTTCGTGTTTGAAGTGACGGGCAAACCCTCCAAGATCGAGACCTTCATTCAGATAATGACGGAGTTGGGGTTGGTTGAAGTCGCACGCACTGGTATTGCCGCGATTGGCCGCGGTGCGGCAACGCTTTGACACCCGACGTGCTGTTTTCGGCAACCGCGTTTGCTCTCGCCGGCAGTTTTACGCCGGGCCCGAATAACGCCATGCTGCTGACCTCGGGCGTGAACTTCGGGTTCAGCCGGACACTGCCGCATATCGCCGGCGTGACGTTTGGCTATGGCGTGATGTTCGCGGTTGTCGCACTTGGATTGGGACGCTTGTTTGCTCTGCAGCCTGAGCTCTACACCGCCCTCAAGGTTGCAAGTTCGCTTTACCTGTTGTGGCTTGCCTGGCGCATCGCGACGGCGGCCGGCCCCTCGGAAGGTGCCGACGAAAGACCCCCATTGACGTTCCTGCAGGCGGCGCTCTTTCAGTGGGTCAATCCCAAGGGTGTCATGATGGCATTGGCGGCGTCGGCAAACTTCATCAATCCCGATAATCTGGCTGCCGATCTACCCGTCATGCTGGCATTGATCGGCGTCATGTCTCTCGCGTCGGCCTCGACGTGGACGCTGTTCGGGCAAGGATTACGCCGCTTTCTCAACGAGCCCGGCCGCCTCAAGGTCTTTAACCAGTTGATGGCGTTGGCGCTCGTTGCTTCGCTCTGGCCGCTATTCAGACCTCATGCCGTCTAGCATGATGGCAAATGCGCGGCTGTGCGGTCCCGCTATTTTTTGACTTTGACGTTTTTGGCGATCTTCGCATTCTCGTGCGCGACTTGAAGTGCCGCATTCGAGACCGTGTATGCGTCGCTCAAGGCATCGATCGCCGCCTTCTTGTCGTCGCGGAAGCCGATCTTGCCACCGGCCGAGGGATAGAGGGGCGCGGCAGTTATGGGTTTGCCGAACGAAACGAGGAACGCTTGAAGGCGCATGCGGTAGGTGCCGGTCACATCGTTTTCGCAGCGTTCGAGGCCGGCCGCCTCTTCGCACGAGCGCAGGCTTTTGAATGTAGTAGCGCTCTTCTCATGCAGTTTGACGGCTTTGTCGATCAGCACGTCGCATTCCTCGGCTGGGACCTTGCCGCCATCCGCGCAATCCGCCGACGAAATGTAGATCGCCTTATCGACGGCCACTGCGGCGACGGGCTTCTCTTCCGTTTTGCCGCCGCAACCGGCGAGAGCAAGAGCCGCAGCAAGGGCGAGGATCGGAGCGGGGCGCATCATGGACGGGGCCTGAGGGTTCGAAGTCATTCTCTAAATCGAGTGATCAACGGCCAATTTGCCCGATACCCGGTTAGGGTTCGGTTAATCGATCTAAAGAAGTGGCTTCCAAGACCCGAATAGCTGGGCCAAGCGTCGGATGGGTGCCAAAAAGCCGCCCAGGAGAGGCGTTCCGGGCGTTGAAACCCAGGTTGAATCCCTGTGGCGATCTCGTTAGGTTCCACGCGACTCTTTTGGGGGGCTTGGCTTGCCCACCCCCCAATTTTCATCAGCCAGCCCGAACGTCGAGTTTCGACCGGGGAACCCGAGAGGCCGCCCATGCGCGTCTATTATGATCGTGATGCCGACATTAACCTCATCAAATCCAAAAAGGTCGCCATTGTCGGCTACGGCAGCCAGGGCCACGCCCACGCGCTGAATCGGCGCGATAGCGGCTGCAAGGACGTCGCCATAGCACTTCGCAAGGGGTCGGCCACCGCCAAGAAATGCGAAAAAGAAAATCTCAAAGTGATGGAGGTGGCGGACGCCGCTAAGTGGGCCGACGTCATTATGATGCTGACTCCCGACGAGCTGCAGGCCGACATTTACCGCGATCATCTCGCCGCCAACATGAAAAAAGGCGCGGCGCTGATGTTTGCACATGGTCTGAACGTTCACTTCAATCTCATCGAACCGCGCGAAGACTTAGACGTCGGAATGGTTGCGCCGAAGGGCCCCGGCCACACCGTGCGCGGCGAATATCAAAAGGGTGGCGGCGTTCCGTGCCTCATCGCAATTCATCAAGACAAGAGCGGCAACGCGCATGACCTGTTCCTGTCGTATGCCTCCGCTGTCGGCGGCGGGCGCTCCGGCGTCATCGAGACGACCTTTAAAGAAGAGTGCGAAACCGATTTGTTCGGTGAGCAGGCCGTGCTGTGCGGCGGCTTGGTTGAGCTCATCCGCGCCGGATTTGAAACGCTTGTGGAAGCCGGATACGCGCCGGAAATGGCGTATTTCGAGTGTTTGCACGAGGTGAAGCTGATCGTCGACTTGATCTATGAAGGCGGCATCGCCAACATGAACTATTCGATCTCGAACACCGCCGAGTGGGGCGAATACATGTCGGGTCCGCGCGTCATCACTCCAGAAACGAAAACCGAGATGAAGCGCATCCTGAAGGAAATCCAGACCGGGCAGTTCACCAGCCAATGGATGCAGGAATGCAAGGCCGGCCAGGCGCGCTTCAAGGGCATCCGTCGCAACAACGACAGCCATCAGATCGAGGAAGTGGGCGCGAAACTCCGCGCTATGATGCCGTGGATCGCCAAGAACAAGATGGTGGATAAGGCGCGGAATTGATGCCGGGAAAGATTTCAACTGGAATTGGCGGCCGCCGGATACTCCGGCGGCCGTTTTTGTGCGGGGCAGGCGAGTGTTGGCGTTGAATACCGCACCCATGGCATTAAGGTCCGGCGAGAAACGGAGGGAGTATCGTTATGGGCCCAATCGCTTGGTTGCAGCCGAGCCTTACAATGCTGCTGATGGCGGTGGTGTTATCCGCAGCGGTCGATTTGCCAAGCGCATGGTCGCAAGAGCCTCAAGCGGATGTGCAGCCTGCGCGAGTGAGTCCTGCAAAGGTTACCCTCGGCATCTACGTCAACGACATCCAGAATGTGGATTTCAAGACCAATAGCTACATCGTCGATCTGTACATCTGGTTCCGATGGACGGGCAAGGACCTCGATCCGGTCAAGTCGACCGAGTTCATGAACGCTTTCGATCCCCAAAACCAGCAAAAGACCGTACTCCTCGACGCGCCAAAGACCATGCCGGACGGCACGCTTTACAACATTGCGCGCTATCACGGCAGTTTTTCGAAAAAGTTCAGGTTGGAAAAGTATCCCTTCGACACGCAGAGTCTCGATTTCGTCATCGAAGATTCCGTATTGGCGTCGTCCGCGCAGGTCTTCGTGCCAGATGTGCGCGGAATTTCGATCAATCCCGAGATCGCGCTTCCCGGTTACAAATTCGGCGAGGCGAAGTTGACGATTTCGAACTATGCTTACCCGACCAGCTTTGGCGATCTTTCTGCCGCCGGCGGCGAGAGTTATTCGCGCGTTGTCGTGTCATTGCCAATTTCCAGGCCAATGTTCACGCTCGCCATCAAAACCTTCGGACCCATTCTGCTGATCGTCATTTGTGCGATGCTCGTCTTTTTCATAAATCCGCTCTTCGTTGAGGGCCGCATTGGATTGTCGATTACGGCGCTCCTGACACTGGTGGCGATCCAATTCACGGCCGCCGCATCCTTGCCGGATGCCGATTATTTCACCATGCTCGATAAACTTTACATGCTCTCCTATGCATTCATCATTGCCGCACTTGTTCGCGTGGTTGTCACGTCTTGGCATGGTGCGGCGGCCGGAACGCCAGAGAGCATTGCCAGTGCTGCCGGTGATCACAAATGGGGTGTCGCTTTGTTGATTATTTACTCAACCGCAGCCGGCCTGATTTCGGGTTGGGTTTTATCGAGATAACTCGGGTGTGAGCCCAACCGAATTGCGCTTGCTGATGCATCGTGGTCATAGCCGGGTAGGGACGTGATCTGCGATGATAGCCGCTAGAGTACGTTGGCTATGGGCTCTAAGGTTTCGCGGGAAAAAGGTAATTAAAGGGGCTCGTGCTGCCGCTCTTGGGGAGGGTTATGGCACAGCAGCACGAGCGGTCCTGTTAGCGTTCGGCATCCCGTTGTCGCGGGAATAGAGCGTGACGCCAACACGGGCGGTGGAGGAGCGGGGACCTCCACCGCCCGTTTCCGGCACTGCCGTATGCACGGCATTGCCGAACCGGGCACCGGTGTTTGTGTGTCCCACGGCCTTCGCAGCGTTGGGAAACTCACCGGTGAAACTTGCGTTCCTCAAGCGCCTGAGCACTGGGACGGTATTCCTGCCACGACCGGACTGAAACCGGCTTCTTGTGCCGTCGGGAGATCTTGAATGCCGCCCCCCGGCGACTGCATCGATGCATCCGAATAGACGTTTCGATCGTGTCGCTCTCATGACGAAATGCGGTGGAAAATAAGATGGCTTAATTTTTTCCACCGCCTTAGCAATTGAATTCAAAAGGATTATAGGATTTGTGAGCATTTGGTCCGCGCGCCTGTAGCGTAACGGTTGTGGCGCATTGTGGGCCGGAGTTTGGTGGCGCGCTCCAGCCGCTTTGCGCGGTGCGAGCCCCGTTTTGTGAGAGGCGAAAAGTGAAACCCGCAGGATTGATCGCGGAACCGGATCGCGTCGTGCGCGTCGAGTCGCTGATGCTGAAGGTTTCGTCAGGTCACTGGCTCTACGCTGCGCATCACAGCAAAGCTATCGACGCCCATTGGAAACTTGCCACCGCTGCAAATCCGTCTTTGTTCAATGGCCAAGTGCACGTCATTGATCGCTTGGAGGCCGTTCAATCGCACATTGATGCCGGGCTCATCGCCACGGACTTCAAGAATTTTCTGTATTGGCGGGACGAAGGTTTTCCGGAAGCGGGCGGCGTTCTCGATGGCTTCGGCTCGGCGCTGATAAGATCTGTCGAAGGGCATATCCTTCTTGGCCGCCAGCGGCCCGGCAACATCAATGCAGGGTTAGCTTATCTTCCAGGCGGCTTCATCGATAGCCGCGACGCGCGAGCCGATGGCAGCGTGGATATCGCGGCCAGCATTGAACGGGAACTCAAAGAGGAAACCGGCCTCGGCCTTGACGATCTCAGCCCGGAGGCTGGATTTATCGTGACCCTGACAGGTGCCCAGGTCTCGGTTGCAGTCGCCTATAACTCATGCCTTGCCGCGGAAGTCTTGGCCGCCAAGGCGCACGCGCATATCGCGGCGGAACAAGATCCTGAGTTGGCCGAAATGATAATTGTGCGGCGAGGAGACGATTTGAAAGGTTTGCCGATGCCGCATTATGCGCGTGTGCTGCTTAAATCTCCGCTCGCATGGGACAGAACAGGTTAGCGATTGCGGTCCGTCGGGAGTAGCGTCCGGCGTGGTGTGCTACCAGTCCATCCAAGCCGAGCCTGGATATTTGGATCGCTTCCCGGCACAAAAGAAAGCTTGGTGGGCGATGCAGGATTCGAACCTGCGACCCGCTGATTAAGAGTCAGCTGCTCTACCAACTGAGCTAATCGCCCGCCGGCCACCTGCATGAGCTGATCGATATCTTCTTGATCGGAGCCGCGACGATGGATGGCAAAGGGGCCCGCGAAGTTAGGGCCCCTGGCGAGGCTCTAGCACTGGGGGATGGGCTTGTCCAGTGCTCTACTGGCGTGTGCTCGGTTGGGAGCGGAGGTGGCGCCGCACACTACCAGAATAACCCGATTTCCTTGCGCCGGATGTTCTCGTCCCGATGCACATACGCCGACATGGCAAGGCCCAATCCGATCATCAGCGTCATCATCGACGTGCCGCCGTAGGAGACGAGCGGGAGCGGAATGCCAACCACGGGAACAAGACCCGTCACCATCGCGACGTTGATGAACACATAGACGAAGAGCGATACCGTAACGCCGGCAACGAGCATGCGGCCGAAACGCGATTGGCAGCGCCACGCCATGGACATCATCATCGCAAGCAGAAGTGCGTAGAGGCCGAGCAAAACGAGTAGCCCTGCAAATCCCCACTCTTCTCCTAAGATTGTCAGAATGAAATCGGTGTGTTTCTCGGGCACGAAATCGAGCTGGCTTTGCGTGCCTTGCAAGAATCCTTTTCCCGATACGCCACCCGATCCAATGGCGATTTTCGACTGCGCGATATGATAGCCGGAACCGAGCGGATCGAGATCCGGGTTGAGGAAAATTTCGACGCGGCGGCGCTGATAGTCGTGCATGTTGTTCCAGACGAGCGGCATCGCCGCGAAGGCACCGCCAAGCCCCGCCAGGAAATAGAAAATCGAAACGCCCGCCATGAACATGAGCGCCAAGCCGAGCACGGCGAATAAGACCGCCGATCCAAGATCCGGCTGACGCAAGGTCAAGACAACCGGCACGGCAATCATGACAAGCGGCACGAGGACCCAGACGGGCCGCGATAGCCGCTCAAAGGGCAGCCACTGATAATAACGTGCCAACGCGCCGGCGAGCGCAAGTTTCATTAATTCGGATGGCTGAAACGTCATGCCGCCGGCGCCCAGCCAGCGCTTTGCGCCGAGGGCTTCGACACCCACGAAGGGTACGAGCGCAAGTGTGGCAAGTGCCAGCCCATACGCCGGATAGGCGAGGCGCAGCCAGAGCTCGGGGCGTACCATGGCCATGGCGAGAACGATGGCGACGGCAATGAGGAAGCGCAGGGCATGACGTTCGGCCCAAGGCTGAAACGATCCCCCCGAGACCGAATAGAGAGCAGCTGCGCCAATGGAAGCAATCGCGGCAGTGGTCAAAATAATGGGCCAATGCACACGCCACAGTTTGTCGCCAAGGCTGAGCGGTCTGCTAGACCCAAATGCGTAGGTCATGATCCGCCCTCAGCCTGGTTTTTCTGGATGGGCAGTGGCGGGAGAACCGCTGCCGTGTTCGGGAAGTGCGGCATGGGATGCGGGGTCGGCTTGCAGCACGGCTTCTATAACGTCGCGCACAAGGGGGGCCGCTGTTGCGCCGCCGCCGCCCCCATGTTCGACGATTGCCGATACTGCGTAGCGCGGAGCGTCGGCTGGAAAATAGGCGACGAAGAGTGCGTGGTCGCGTTCGCCCCATGGCAGGTCGTCTTGAGCGGTATCGCTCGACGCGCGGCTGACTTGCGATGTGCCTGTTTTGCCCGCGACACGCACATGGCCCTCGCCGAGGCCGGCATTGCCGCCCGTTCCGCCTTCTTCGTTGACGACAGCTACGAGGCCGCGGCGCACCGCTTCGAGTTTGTCCTCATGCAGGGCGAGCGGGGGAAAATCCGGCGCAGCGCCCGAGGCGTAGCGGCGGACCAAGGCCGGCGTTACGATTTTACCCGTGGCGACACGGGCCATCATGACCGCGAGCTGCAAAGGTGTTGTGAGCACATAGCCTTGGCCGATGCCGGCGAGAATGGTTTCGCCGGCGAGCCATCCCGCATTCCAGCGGCCCCGCTTCCAGTCCGCGTCCGGTACGAGACCGGCCTTTTGCTGGACGAGCCCGCAGTCAAACACCTGTCCGAGGCCAAGAGATCGTGCCATGTCGGCAATGGCGTCGATGCCGAGCCGCTTCGACATCTCGAAGAAATAAACGTCGCAGCTCTCTCGCAAGGCCTGATGCAAGTTCATGCGTCCGTGGCCGGCGCGCTTCCAGCAGCGGTAGGTCTGATCGGCCAGTTCAAATCGTCCGTCACAGGTGACACGCTCGTTGACGTCAACGAGGCCGGTGTGAAGTGCTGCGAGCGCCGTCACGATTTTGAACGTAGAGCCAGGCGGATATTGTCCTGCGGCCGCGCGGTCCATCATGGGCTTGTCGTCGGCAGTGGTCAGACGATGCCAGGTGTCGTCCGTCATCCCCTCGACGATTTCGCTCGGATCGTATCCAGGCGTCGAGGCCATGGCGACGACCTCGCCAGCTTTCAATTCGATGACCACGCAGGACGCACGCCGCTCTTGCTGCAACCGTTCGAGCACGCGCCGCTGTAAGGCCGTGTCGATCGTGAGCGTGATGTCGCTTCCGGGCTTGGGATCGTGCATTTCGAGGTTGCGCATCATACGCCCGCGCGCATCGACTTCAATTTTCTGCGTGCCGCCTTGACCGCGCAATACGGGTTCCATACCGGCTTCGACGCCGCTTTTGCCGATACGCATGCCGGGCATGCGCATCAAGGGATCGTCATCGACGCCGATGCGTTCGACACCACCTACATAACCGACGACATGACCGACCGCGGCGCCCTGGCGGTACTTGCGCTTCCAGGCGACTTCGGTGCGGATACCTGGAAGGTAAGGTGCCAAAAGGCTGATCTGGGCCACTTGTTCGAAGGTCAAATCTCCCGCTACCGTGATCGGGGTATTGCGGCTTTGCTTTTTGGCCCGCTTCGCAATGGCTTCGAAGTCTTCCGGGCGTAATGGGATCAGACGCCGTAACTGCTGCAAGACGCTTGGCACGTCGCCGGCGAGCGCTGGCGTGATGGTCACGCGAAACGACTCTTCGTTATCGGCGAGGATCAGGCCGCGGCGATCGAAAATGCGCCCGCGTTTAGGCAGCACAACTTGAAGGCTCGTGCGGTTTTCGTCGGCTAATGGATCGTATCGTCCTTCGTCCAAGACTTGGAGTTGGAAGAGCCGCCAAGCGAGTGCACCGAAACCAAGCATCTGCCCGCCGCCGACAACGAGTGCGCGGCGCGAAAATTTGCGCTTGGCTTCCCGTTCTTCGCTGTCGTGATCGAACATGGCTCAAGTTCTGCGCATGAGGCTTGTATTGTCAGGCGCCGCTTTGCGCCTGTCGAGCACGTAGAGCAAGGGGACGATCAGGACTGCGGCACAGCCCGCGAGACCTGCGCCGCGCGCAAACGCCATCCAATCTGCAAACTCGACGAAATAGAGCGATGCGGCGGCCCACGCGGTGAACGCAACCGCAAGCAGCGAAACGACGAAAAGGCCGCACCTCGCCATAAAGCCATTGTTACCGAACGGCTGGCTCAGTACGCCGAACGCATAAGCCGCGAGATAGACGAGGGCCCAATAGCCAAGGGGCCCGTGCGTTAGGGTGTCGAGACAGAGACCTGCCATGAACACGAACCATTCGGGCACGAGTTCGGGGCGGCGCAGCCCCCAGTAGTGAATAGCGACAACCGGAAGAAACGGCAGGAAAAAGCGATCTTCCGATGGGAGCCCCCATGGCAGCGCCGCTATGAGAGTCAATAGAATGATCGACGAGAATGGAACAATGTATCTCAGCGCAGGCATGGTATCCCCCGGCCCCCAACATTTAGATGCATTGAGTACGGTCCTGTCATCGGGCGCTGCTTTTCCCGTCCGCGCTTTTCTGGGACGGCTTGGAAGCGGGTACGCGCGTCGCGGGTAAGTTTTGTTCGCCCATGATGTCGAGCGCGGGATTATCAAAAAAGAGCACGCTCAAGTACTCGAGTTCGTCCAATCTGGCGCGAAGTTTGACGCGTGGTGCGGCAAGGTCGCCCGTGACTTTGCCGATTCTTAGCCCGCGAGGAAACAGTCCGCCCGTTCCCGACGTCGCGACGTCGTCGCCGATGGAGATCTTTGCGTCGGGCGGCAGAAAAATAAGCCGGGGCACCGAGCCATTGTCGCCGGCGAGCACGCCGCGCACACCCTTGTCGCCGACCACGACCGGGATACGGCTGTTGAGGTCCGTCGATAAAAGCACGCGTGCGGAAGAAGTTCCTATTTCAACAACGCGTCCGACGAGGCCATCGGCACTGATCACGGGAAATCCGGTTTTTATGTTTTGCTCCGATCCGGCGTTGATCATGACGCTGCGCACGAATGCGCCGCTTGAATCTGCAATCACCCGGCTGGTCACGAAATTGATCTTGGGCTCATCGACGACCTTCGACAGCGCTTCGAGGTCGGCAAGTTTGCGTTCGAGTTCCTTGGCGCGCCATTCCCAACTGCTCAGCGTCTGGTTTTCGCTTTTCAGGCGCTGCAGCTCTTCCGTGATATCGACTTGAGCAGCAATCTGGCGGCCGACGTGTCGCACGGGTTCCAACGGCACCATAGCGGCTTGCAAAATGGGGCTCAGCCATTCGGCGATGCGCCAGCGGGATTCGGCAAGCGAGGTGTGGTTGAGCCGGCTCAAAAGCATAAGGCCGAGGCAGAGGAGCAAGAGGAACGGCACGATGACGCGCACGCGCCCTACGCGGATCGAGCTATCGCCCCGCCGGGTCAGGTTCAGCTTGTCGTCTTTGAGGCGGCCCATACTCTTACGCCATACTCCGTCGGATCGGCTACGGTTTGATGAGCAGATGCTCGCGTTCTTTGAGGTTGGCGAGGATTGCCGCCGATCCCGAGATTACGCAATTTTGCGGGTGCTCGGGGATGATGCAGGGAATGCCAATGCGGCGCTCGAGCTCGGTGTCGAGTTTTGCCAGATTTGCGCCGCCGCCCGAAAGCGAGATGCCGCGCTCGCAGATGTCGGTCGAAACTTCGGGCGGCAAATCCTCGATTGCGCGCTGAATGAACTCGGCAATTTCTTCAACCGTATCTTCAAGCGCTTCGGCGATGTCTTGAGGCCCAAGCACCACGGTCTTGGCTTTTCCTTGGCGCAAATCGCGCCCGCGAATGAAGATCTCGGCCGTTTCGCCGTTGACAATGCGTGAGGCAGAGCCCGCTTCGATCTTGATGCGTTCGGCGTTGGCCTCGCCGATCAAGAGTTGATGTTTCCGCCGCACATAACGGACAATGGCTTCATCCATGGCGTTACCGGCGCAGCGCAAAGAGCGCGCCTGCACAACGCCGCCAAGCGACAGCACCGCAATGTCGGTCGTGCCGCCGCCGATATCGATGACCATGGAGCCGCGCGGTTCATCGACCGGCAACCCGGCGCCAATGGCGGCTGCAACCGGTTCCTCAATGAGGAAAACTTTTCGCGCTCCCGCCGAAAGTGCCGTTTCATAAACCGCGCGGCGTTCGACGGGGGTGGCGCCGGCCGGCACGCAAATGAGGATGCGCGGGCGGATGAATTCGAGCATGTTCTTGGTGCGCTTGATGAACTGGCGCAGCATCTCTTCGGTGGCAACAAAATCGGCAATCACGCCGTCGCGCATGGGGCGGATGGTCTCGATACTTTCCGGCGTGCGCCCAACCATCATTTTGGCTTTGTGGCCGACGGCGAGCACGTCGCGCACACCGCCGCGCGAACGAATGGCAACGACGGAGGGCTCATCGATGACAATGCCGCGCCCCGCCACATGCACGAGTGTGTTGGCCGTGCCGAGATCGATGGCGATATCGTCGTAAAGTACGCTACTGACGCCGAAACCCAACATCACTCGTAACAAGGCCCCCTTTTTCTTTTCGTGCCGGGCACACCGGACCCGGCGCTAAACACGCTGAGCGCATGTCTAAAGCAAGGCATATGCCGCATGACCGCCGCACGTGACCTGGCCGCCATCAGGCAGCCCGCGCGCCGGAGTGCATTTGTCCCAGCCGCGATCATAGCGTTAAGCCCATGATGCGCAAATACAAATACAATCCGACAAACTGTTGGTCCTGCCGATTGGCCGCCTGCCAGCTATAGCACGCGGAAATCTCAGACGGCGTGCTGAGTTTGAGCCGATTTTTGCCGCTTTACTACAAGCTTGCTGAGGGCCGCGACGTACGCTCGGGCAGATGCAACCATTGTGTCGGGGTCGGCCGCGCGTCCCGTCACCATGCGTCCGTCCTCTTCGAGCCTGACGGAGACCTCGGCCTGGGCGTCGGTTCCTTCCGTCACGGCGTGCACCTGATAGAGGTCGAGCCGGGCTTCATGGGGCACAAGCAGCTTGATTGCGTTGAAGATCGCGTCCACGGGGCCGTTTCCCGTGCTCTGCACGGTTTTGACACTTCCGTCGATATCGAGCGTCAAGTTAGCCGATTGCGGGCCCACCGTGCCAGCAATCACCGTCAGCGCCAGCACTTTGATGCTGTTGTGCATGTGCGCCACGCCATCATCGACGAGCGCTTCGATGTCCTCGTCGTAGACGTGCTTCTTGCGGTCGGCCAAAGCCTTGAAGCGATTGAACGCGTCTTCAAGCGCGTTCTCGCCGAGCTCATAGCCGAGTTCCTTCAGCTTGGCGCGAAAGGCGGCGCGGCCCGAGTGCTTTCCCATGACCAGCGACGACTTGCCGACTCCGACGCTCCCCGGCGTCATGATCTCGTAGGTTTCGGTGTTTTTGAGCACGCCATCCTGGTGGATGCCGCTTTCGTGCGCAAACGCGTTCCGGCCGACGATGGCCTTGTTGTACTGCACCGGGAAGTTGGTCACGGCCGAGACGAGTTTTGATGCGCGGGCCAGCATTTCGGTCTTGATGCCGGTGCGATAGGGCAGGAGATCGTGGCGTGTTCGCAGCGCCATAACCACTTCTTCGAGCGCGGCATTGCCGGCCCGTTCGCCAAGGCCGTTGATCGTGCATTCGATCTGACGCGCGCCGGCTCGAACGCCTGCCAGGGAGTTCGCAACAGCGAGCCCCAGATCGTCGTGGCAATGCGTGGAGATAATGACTTTGTCCATGCCTGGAACGCGCGTTTTGAGCATGGTGATGAGATCGAAATACTCCTCCGGCGTCGCGTATCCAACGGTATCGGGAATGTTGATGGTCGTGGCTCCCGCCCGGATAGCGGCTTCAACGACGCGGCAGAGATAATCGTGCTCGGTGCGCGTCGCGTCCATGGCGCTCCATTCGACATCGTCGGTATAGCCGCGTGCGCGCGTGACGGACGCGACGACGCGCTCGAACACCTGATCCTGGTCGAGTTGGAGCTGAAATTTGCGATGCAGCGGTGAGGTGCCGATAAACGTGTGGATGCGGCCGCGCTTTGCCGGTTTTATAGCTTCGCCCGCGCGGTCGATGTCGCCGAAGCTGGCGCGGGCCAGTCCGCAAATCACCGAATGCTTGGCGAGTTTGGCGATTTCGTTGACGGCCTCGAAGTCGCCGTCCGAGGCAATCGGAAAGCCGGCTTCGATAACATCGACGCCCATCTGATCGAGGAGTTCGGCGACTTGGAGCTTTTCTTCAAACGTCATTGTGGCGCCGGGGCACTGCTCGCCGTCGCGCAGCGTTGTGTCGAAAATGATGACTTGTTCGGGTCTTCGTGTTTTCGAATAATCGGAATTCGCGGTCATCGGACTTGATCCTTGAGTGTGGGTGGAACCCTTGGTTCTTCAACCCAACTGAATTTGCGCGGCTGGCTTTGCATCCCCTGAGTGCGCCCCGGACAAGCCGGTCGGCGCTAGCTCAAGGGCCTGTAAGCGCGAGCGCGAAAAGACGCCCGCGCGCGAGGCGCAGCGATGTGAGCGTCAGTAGCGGCGAACGGCGGGTCATGAGTGCCCTGGAATTGCGGCGCAAGTGTTTGTAGCCGTAATCATATGCCACTGCAGACCGTCCGATACAATAGTGCAGACGATGCAATTCAAGGAGGGCGGAGCCCGATGTGTGGCGCCAGTTAGCATTAGACGCTCATCGTCCCCTGCATGACGCGCACACCGTAACCGCCAATGCGCACGCCCTCTAGGCGCCCGCGCATAACGTTCATCACGAGCCCGATGGCGCTTGGCCGGCCCATTTCCAAGCCTTGCTCGATTGTGCGCTTGTGCGTGCCGTCCGGCAGCCCATCAAACGTATGGATGATACGCGCAAATCCAATGGCCGCGGAACCGGTTGCGGGGTCTTCGGGAACGCCCATATCGGGCGCGAACATACGGGAATGGAAAGCCGATTGCGCGCGCACGCATTGGCGCGTGTAAAGGTAGACGCCGTCGATGGCGCGGTCGCTAAAGGCGTGCGCCCAGTGGCTGGGGGCGACGCGGGCCTTGGCGATGGCGTCGAGGTTCGAGACCGGCACGTAAGCAAATACGCTGGAGCCACGCAGCAACAATGGCTTGTGGTTTTCAAATCCGATCTCGTTTGGGTTGAGCCCGAGTGCGGCCGAGGTTTCTTCTGGCAGCGACAAGGCCTCTCCAAAATCCGGCAATTTTGGCGCACTGAACTCGCCGTAAGCGGCACTGCCCGATCTCAGGCGCACGCCGATGCGTACGCTGCCGATTTCTTCTTCGAGCATGATGATGGCATCGCTCTCGCCGTTGACGGCGCTCGTGCGCAACTCGGCCAAGAGAAGTGCGCAGCCAAGCGTCGGATGGCCTGCAAACGGTATTTCGCGCGACGGCGTGAAAATGCGGACGCGCGCAGTATGACCTGGCGCCGTTGGCGTTAGCACAAACACTGTTTCTGAGAGATTGAACTCGCGTGCGATTTGCAGCATGTCGGGACCCGACAAGTTGTCGGCGTCTAGCACAACGGCAAGTGGATTGCCGCCGAATGCACGTTCCGTGAATACGTCAATGACGTGATAGCTCAAACCCATGCGCGATTGCTCCGGCACGATGTGTGCCGCCCCTCTTCCCAAAGCGGCGGCACCATGGGCCAACAGCCGCTGTGAGCCAAGCGGAATTTAAGGTTGGAGCGCGGCGCGCGGACTTTCCGGCCCGGTCACCATTTGAGGAGGCGGCTTCCCACGAGCGCACCGAGCGCCGAGACAATCGTGATGCCGGCAACGTACCAAATGGCCAGGAACATCGGGCTGTCATCGACGCAGAACGTGGCGTAGAGCGCCGCTCCAATGGCGCCGGACAAGAGGCCCGCGGCGGCACCCGCGGCGGCCGGGTGCGCTGGAGCCCCCTGGCGCAGAGCATACAGAATGGCAGCAAATGGCGCGACCGACAGGATGGGGATGTACTTCATGCATGCCACGGGCATGCTGCCGAATGCACTTACCGCCCAGTGATCGGACGGCACAGCCTGCATTTCAAGAATGATAGCGCCAGCAAGCAAGAGCGGTGGTAACATCAAAAACCACTTAGTCCATCCGGCAGCGCCATCCGGCCGCGCCAAGCGCAAGACCAAAAGGGCGGCCGGGATGGCGAGCCCGAGGGTGAATACGAACTTGAACATGAAGCGCGGGTCGTGCGTGATGGCATGAGCAAAGTCCGAGCGCACGCCGAGTAAACTGAAAAAATGTGCCATTGCGAGTACCAGTCCGGCACCAAGTGCCAGCCACAACGTGCGCGAGATGGGCGCTTTGACGCTCGCGTTGTCTGCAACCACGGCCCGGATGAGATCGTCTGTTTTCATGTCGCCGGCTTCTCTTGATAGGTGTCGGACAGTGTCTTTAGACTGCGGTGGAGCGAAACGCGGACCGCGACTTCCGTCATTCCCATGCGGTCTGCTACGTCTTTGGCAGTGTGGCCATCAATGGCAATGGCTTGCACGATCTCACGGTTTTTACCCTTGAGGCCGTTCAGGACGCGGCCCGCATCGTAAGCATGCATCGCATCGTCCTGGCCGCCGGCTTCGAGGAATTCCAGCATGCCCTCGATGGGCACTTCCGTGCGTCGGCCTCGGCGGCGGATTTCGTCGATCATCTTGTTGCGCGTGATGGCCATGATCCAGGGTCCGATGGGCTTCGACTGGTCCCACGTATGGCGTTTCAGATGGATGGCCAAAACAACTTCCTGCACCACGTCCTCCGCGTCGCTGGCCGGAAGATCCGAGCCGCCAAGTCCCCGGCGGACGGATGCTCTCAAAACCCGCGACAAATCGTTGAGCAGCCTCTGGTAGGCTACCCCGTCTCCGCTTATTGCGGCCCGCATCAGTTGCGACCACTCGTTTTCGCGTGCTCGTCGGTCCTGCATCGTGCCTCGTAATGGGGGAGTTCGGCGGTATAGGCTCAACTGTTACATGGGCGTATCTGAGTAGTGTGACTTTTGCCCCTCAGGCCAATCGGCTAGGGTCGAGCGGTTTGGCGTTGAAATGTCCTTACTGGCAATAATACGGGCGGACAGTGCCTCTGGTTGCGCCATCGGGCAAGCCCCAAGGTGCTGGTCCCGGCCGCCGGGGGGGCCATCACCCTTGGCTTGCGGCAAGCCCAAGGGCCAAACCTATAAGGGTCACATAGGACAGGCCGTGCAAGAGTTGGTCGATGCCGATGGCCCACCAGAAGTATCGATTATGGGACGTCCACGCGTTCTTGCGCACGATCTGCTCCTTCGCCCAGTCAACATGGTAGTGCAACACGAACTCCGCTGCGAGGAGGGCGGCCATGATGCCGGGGGCAATCCCTGGTAGCAGCGCGAAAACCGGCGCGGTAAGGACAATATGCGTCAAGCTGTGCGTCAACCCGCCCGTGGCGCCATAGCTGCCTTTTTCCCGTCGCTGGGTATCGGTCTGGAGAACGAAGTCGGCGGCGGCGTGTTTGACCAGCAAATAGGCCATAGTGGACAGCACTGTCGCCGCTTCGCCGCCCATTTGGACAGGGAATGGCATTTCAAGTTTCTCCTTCCCAAAAGCCCGCTCCGTAGCCATACCCATAACGCTGGAGTCGCGCTGTTCCCAGGGGAACAGGAGCAGCGACGCGATAGTGTTACCCCCTTTCCCCCGCACCGGCCCTGGTGTAGAAGCCCCCTCAATCCATTCCGGCTTTGAAAGGCTTGTGTCTTGGCCACAGTACTGCTCGTAATACATCTCATGGTCGCGGCGGCGCTCGTTGGCGTCGTTCTATTGCAGAAATCCGAGGGCGGCGCGCTCGGCATTGGCGGCGGTGGCGGCGGCGGGTTTCTGACCGGGCGCGGCACGGCCAATCTCTTAACGCGCGCAACCGCCATGCTCGCCGCAGCATTCTTTGTAACGTCGATCTCTCTAACGTTGCTGGCGCGCAATACGCAGCCTGCTGGTTCTGTGTTCGACGCTTCGAAACCAGCGGCTGGTGCGCCAACTGTTCCCGGAACAGTGGTTACGCCCGCGGACGGAACGAAGCCGGCTGAAGGCGGTCGCGGCGGCATTCTCGACAAGATTACGCCGCCGACGGTACCCGGACCCGCGCCCGGACAAGTTCCGGGCGGGCAGTAAAATTGCAGGTTTTAGGTTTTACGGAGTTGGGAATGGGGTACGTGGTGCACCACTTCCATCTGTACACCGCCCATACCTCGTAAGGGTTCCGAAAACCTCAAACCTTACCCCTAAAACCGGGCTCTTAATTCCCCGTGGATGAGGCAAATTTGCCGCTTGGAGATTCGGGGGTGGTCATGCGAAACCCAAATCCCATGCAACGGTACATCTTCATCACCGGCGGCGTGGTCTCCTCCCTTGGAAAAGGCCTCGCGTCCGCCGCTCTCGGCGCGCTTCTACAAGCGCGCGGGTATTCGGTCCGCTTAAAAAAGCTCGACCCCTATCTCAACGTCGATCCGGGCACCATGAGCCCGTATCAGCACGGCGAAGTTTTCGTCACCGACGACGGCGCCGAGACCGATCTCGATCTGGGGCATTACGAGCGCTTCACCGGCGTTCCGGCCAAGAAGTCGGACAACATCACAACGGGGCGCATATATCAGGAAATCCTCGCCAAGGAACGGCGCGGCGATTTTCTAGGCGGCACCGTGCAAGTCATTCCGCACGTCACCGACGCCATCAAGCAGTTCGTGTTGAACGGCAACGAGGACGTGGATTTCGTATTGACCGAAATCGGCGGCACGGTCGGCGATATCGAGGGCCTGCCGTTTTTCGAAGCCATCCGCCAGCTCGGCAACGACCTGCCGCGCGGCGCCTCCGTCTACATTCATTTGACACTGATGCCGTACATCCCGTCGGCCGGTGAATTGAAAACCAAGCCGACGCAGCATTCGGTCAAAGAGCTGCGCTCCATTGGTATCCAGCCCGACATTCTTCTTTGCCGTTCGGATCGCGAGATTCCAGCTGGCGAGCGCAAGAAAATCGCGCTCTTTTGTAACGTGCGCCCCGAAGCTGTCATCCAAGCGCTCGACGTGGCGTCGATCTACGACGTGCCGCTCGCCTATCACCGCGAAGGCATCGACCGCGAAGTGCTGGCTGCGTTTGGCATTACGGGTGCGCCAAAGCCAGATCTCACGCGCTGGGAAACGATCTCGCACACAATCGCCGCGCCCGAAGGCGAAGTGACGATAGCGATCGTCGGCAAATATACGGGCCTCAAAGACGCCTACAAGTCGCTGACCGAAGCCCTCGTGCATGGCGGCATTGCCAACCGCGTCAAGGTCAAGCTGGAGTGGATTGAATCGGAAGTGTTCGAGCACGAAGATCCGGCACCCCACTTGGAAGGCGTACACGGCATTCTGGTGCCGGGCGGGTTTGGCGAGCGCGGCGCCGAAGGCAAGATTTTGGCGGCCAAATTCGCACGCGAGAAGAAAGTGCCGTACTTCGGCATTTGTTTCGGCATGCAGATGGCGTGCTTAGAGGCGGCGCGTAATTTGGTTGGCATCAAGCGCGCAAGCTCGACCGAGTTCGGCGAAACGCAGGAGCCCGTCGTTGGCATGATGACGGAGTGGATGCGCGGAAACGAGTTGGAACAGCGACGCCAGGGCGGCGATCTCGGCGGCACGATGCGCTTGGGTGCGTTCGCGGCATCACTCGCTGAAGGCAGCCGCATTGCCCAGGTTTATGGATCGACGCAAATATCCGAGCGCCACCGTCATCGCTACGAAGTGAATACGCACTATCGCGCGGCATTGGAGCGCGCGGGATTGCGTTTTGCTGGCTTGTCGCCTGATGGCCTGTTGCCAGAAACGGTTGAGTACACCGACCACCCCTGGTTCATTGGCGTGCAATATCACCCGGAGCTGAAATCGCGCCCCTTTGAGCCGCATCCCCTGTTCGCGAGCTTCATCGCTGCGGCTGTTGAGCAGAGCCGGTTGGTTTAGGGTCCGGCCAGTTGTCATCCCGGGCGAGCCCAATTGCGAGACCCGGGACCCAGCTTTTTTTGCGATGCCGTGGGTCCTGGGTCCCGGCTCTGCGCGTTCCGCTTGGCTGAACGCTGCTGACCGGGGATGCAAGCGGGGACAGCGGAGCGCTCCTCCGACCTCACCTGCGGGTGGCGTGGCGCGGTGGGCTTACTCCGGAACCTGCCGCCATCCGGCGCGCTTCACTTTTCCTCCCCCTTGAGGGGGGAGGGCGGCGCGCCATGCGTTAGAGCGCGCATCGCCAGCATCCTACGAACATGAATGCGCGGTCTAACTCATCCTTGGCACGCCGGGTGGGGGTGGAAATTTTCAGTCTCGAGGCAAGCTCACCCCCACCTGATGCGTCCAGCGGCTTAGACGGCGCTTTTCAGGCGCTTGCGACTCTCCTTCGTCGAGCCGGCCGCAAGCGCCGCCTAAACCGCGGACGCATCATACTCCCCCCTCAAGGGGGAGGAGCTTTTCCGGATCGCTCCACCATTCGAAACGGAAAGACGCTACCTAAACGCCTTCGCAAAGGCAAAGCGGGTGTATTTCGCCACGTAGTGGTTGGCGATCCCGGTACCGCGCCGGATATGTGACGCGACGCTGCGCCGTGGTCCGACTTGGCGATGTGCGACGTGCCGTGCGGTATTGCTCGCAGAATTTTTGGAAGCCGCCGCATGCCGTGCTTTAGCAGTGCGCGTGGCGGACTTGGCGGCCTGTGCTTCGTGTACGCGCTTTGGGGCTGTGGTCTTAGGCGCCTCGGCGCCGTTCCGCTCGCTGGCCTGGGCGTTCGCCAACCGTTGCTGTTCTTGCTCGGCCAGCGGGCTGTCCAATATCGCCGTGACGCACGGGTCCGACAGCTTTTCGAACGCGTGCGCCATGCAGTCGTGAGCCGCAGCGCTCTCGGGCGCGTGCCGGTTGCAATGTTTCTCGTAGTCGTCCTTGCATGCGTCTTTCACGGCCTGCGGCACCTCGCTGGCAGGAGTGGCCGCCGCAGCCTGTTGAGACTGTGTCGCGTCCTCAGCGGTTGCGGGTGATGCAAAAGCCAGAGCGAGGGTCGCGCAGACTACAATCAACTTCAGCATGAAAGCCTCCCGAGGCATTGTCACGAGCCAGGATGTCTGAAACACGTGTGTCGAGGATAGACCGCTGCCCTACCCCGATACAACCCGTGCGAACGAGATGTCGCGGGTAGGTGCGAGCCCAAACTACGGCTCAATCACCACCGAAAACGCGCCGCGAAGGTCACCGGCTTTGAATCCGGTCGCTTGGTCTTCAGGATAAAGTTTTGAGAGCTCGGCTTTCACGTCGTCCTTCAAGTCCGATCCGTGGCACGCAAGGCAGGGCTCGGCGGCGGTTGGAATTGCTTTTATGTAGCGGAAAGAAGATTTACCGCCGTCCGTCAACGTCTCGCTGTGCTCGAGCGTGGCGGGATCGGTGCCAGCCGCAAGTTTTTCGGCGAATTCGGCGAGGACGCGGGCTTCGAACGCGTCCGGCTTGTTGCTTTGGTTGCGCACCTTCAACGCCGTACGCCGCACGGAGAGTTTGTGTTTCGCAGAAGCAGCAGCCGCGAGTGCGGGAGCAATGGTCTGGCAAACTGGAATGGCCGACGCGACACCGCCCGCTTTGATCTGCGTCACGAGCGCCGTCTTCAACGCTTCGCCCATATCCTTGATAGCAGCCCGTGCTTGCGCCAGACGCTCGGCGTTGCCGGGTTGCGCCTCCTCAGCATTGCTCAATTGGGGTGTTGTCAGGATGGCCAGAGCAGTGAACACTGCAAGTGCGCCTAAGGTCCACAACCGGCGTGCTCGCTGAGGCAACTTCGGGGCAAGACATGATGGCAGATGACGGCGTGACATGACCGCTGCTCCTATCGCAGTTACAAAGGCTACTGGAGGAACGGATGTGCGTCCAGTATTTGGGGAAATGCCCTGCCGCACCTTGGTGTAACGCTGGGAGCATCACAAACGTATTTCAGCGAAGCTGCCGATCATGGCGGATTTAATTGTGCTGGGGAGTTGTGACGATGCCAACACGACGTTCGATAACCGTTTTGGGCGCGGCCGCTGGGCTTGTTGTTTCGGCGTTCCCCGCTTATGCCATGGGCTACGATAGCCTGGCGTGTCCCGAACTCGCCGAGCGGCGCATCGAATACTTTACCAACAACGGCTTCTGCAACCCGGCCAAGGCAGACGCGAGAGACTGCAAGCCAATAGTAAGTGGCTCGGAGGCTGAACTTCCAGAAGCGGCCCGCACACAAGTCAGCCTGATTGTGCGCACGGAGACGCGCAAGGAATGTCCTGCAAAGTAGCCGTCGCGCGCGACCAAACTTCAAAATAAAAAGCCATCCTGGCCAGCGCCCGGATGGCTTTTTGAATTTCTTGCCTCGGTGTGCCGTCGTAAGTTTTAGGGCGCAGGTGCAGTTGCGGCCGCTGGCATTGGAATAGCTTTCACATCGAGTTGAACGATGCCGAAGTGAATGAGCGAGCCAAACAGCACAGCGAAAAGGAGTGCCGTGGTCAGCGCGTTCACGAAGCGGTTCGAGAACGACAGCATGTTGCCGACGAGGTCGAGAAAAAATACGACGGCCGCGCCAATGAGCACCGGCTGGAGCCATCCGAGTTCTGCGAGCATGAGACTTCCCCAAGTGGTTGAGAGTTGTGGTTGAGTGTTGAATTTCGTCAGTTTGCGGTGGCGAGCTGACCCTGTTGTAACGGAGAAACTATAGCACGTATTCCCGGCTCAATCGCGCGGCATATGGTTAAAGCTAACCATATGAGAGGGATGGTGAAATTGGCGGCCTGATGCGGGAGAGCTGCGAATCGCATTGGCGTGTTTGGGGCGCAGCGTAGCTCTGTGCAGATGTCGGTGGCCCCAACCTAGCGTGGACAGTCAAAAGCGCCTCCAGCGCCCCGTATGGAGCAATAAACCCTATTCCACTGAGGCTCCGGGCAAAGGGGGAAGCAATTCCGTTAGCGCAATAACTCTACCGCAATAACTCAGCTTCCACGTATCTACTGTTATGATATAACAACCCACTGATTTCGATCACAAAAAGTTTGGAATGCGTGAGAGAAAAGCTATTGGCTTTTGCGCGATGGACCCGCTACACACCACGTCAACAGGGGTTCCCTGTGATCTGAATTTTGAGGAGAGATATCATGAAGACCTGGATGAAACCGGAAGTTCGCGAAACCGAAGTCGGCCTCGAAGTCACGAGCTACCTCCCGGCTGAAATCGACCTGATCTAATTCGATTTCGAACCGATTGGTTCCACAAACGGCGGCCTAACGGCCGCCGTTTTTGCGTTTTGGGGGCTATCCCCAGGGTTGTATGTTGCTGAGGCCTCGCAGCGCCGGGGCTGGACAGATATAAGACGGCATGAGCAAACACGAATCTCTTAAGCCCAATGCCCGGGTCTGCGCTGGCAATGTCGTCTTTGCCAACGATGCGCCCATTGCCGTCCTTGCGGGCCCTTGCCAGATGGAGAGCCGCGCGCACGCGCTTGAAATGGCGTCCGCACTCAAGGAAATCGCAACTAGGCTCGGAATTGGTTTGGTTTTCAAAGCTTCGTTCGACAAGGCCAACCGAACGTCGCTCGGGGGCAAACGCGGCATAGGCCTCAAAGACGCTTTGCCTGTCTTCGCTGAAATCAAGGAGATACTTGGCCTGCCGGTCGTGACCGACATCCACGATGTCAGTCAGTGCGCGCCTGTTGCTGAAGTCGCCGATATTCTCCAGATTCCTGCGTTCTTGTGCCGCCAAACGGATCTTCTCGTCGCCGCTGCGCAAACCGGCCGCGTGATCAAAATCAAGAAGGGTCAGTTCCTCGCGCCCTGGGATATGAAAAACGTGATCGCCAAAGTGACGGGCAGCGGCAATGCCAACGTGCTCGTAACCGAGCGCGGTTCAAGCTTTGGATACAACACGCTGGTTGTCGATATGCGGTCGCTGCCGCAAATGGCCGAGACAGGAGCGCCGGTGATTTTCGATGCGACCCACGCGGTTCAACAGCCGGGCGGACAAGGGACGTCGTCTGGCGGAGACCGGCGCTTCGTGCCTGTGCTTGCGCGCGCGGCGGTTGCGGCAGGCGTCGCGGGACTGTTTATCGAGACACATCAGGATCCGGACAAGGCGCCCTCCGACGGGCCGAATATGGTGCCGCTCAAAGATTTCGAATGCTTGATTCGCGAACTCCAAGCCATCGACGCAATCGTCAAAAAGCAGAAGAGCGCAGGCTAGCAAGGCCTGCGCTCTTTCTCTTTTGCTTTGGACCGGGCCAAGCGGCGGGGAGTGCGCCCACTGTTCGTTCGGTCCAATCGCTTCTCGTTCCGCGGCGAGCGCTGACGCTGCGGCAATTCACATCATATTTTCTTGGACCAGAGGATCGCTGCCACCGCTTCAACATGGGCCTTGCTCGTCAAACCGCCGTAGGGATTAACCGGCGTCTTGGCAGCAAGGGTCACACAGGCAACCGGCCCGCAATTGGCCGGAGACCTGATCTTTCCAACGCTGACGGCGGCCATGGCCATCGTCGTCGCAAAGAGGCTCATCGTTGATAGGCAGGAGACATAGGCAAGGGCACGCGAGAGTACTTCATATTGCATCGGACCACCTCGATACGCTTTACAATGGGTGACGACACTTCCACTTGCAGTTCACCGGGGTCGGGGAGGAGGGAGCGGCCTCCCCAATCCGGCATGTGTTGATAATGCCGCAACCTTGGTAAACGAGGCGTTAAGCTTACCTGAGTGTGAAGTTTATTTTTTCGGGAGGCTTGCGATTGCGCGGGGCCTAAAAAGCGGCTCCTGCAATCCAATTTACGATTTTGATCGTTAACGGTCTTAATCTAGATGGGAAACCTTTGAGTGAGGATTGCGGTTGTAGGGGCGGGCATTTCGGGACTGAGCGCCGCCTGGCTGCTCGGCAAGCGTCATGATGTGGTTTTATATGAAGCGGAAGGGCGGTTAGGCGGCCATTCCAATACCGTCGATGTTGAGGCACCTGAGGGCCGCTGTCCCGTCGATACTGGGTTCATCGTCTACAACACGGCCGCCTATCCTAACCTCATCTCATTCTTCGAGACTTTGGGCGTCGAGACGGCGCCGTCCGATATGAGCTTTGCTGTGTCGATGGATCAGGGCACTTACGAGTATTCGGGCTCAGGCCTTGGCGGGCTTTTCGGTCAGCCCCAAAACATCTGCCGGCCGGGCCATTGGCGCATGGTTCTTGAAATTTTCCGTTTCTTCCGCGAGGCGCAGGATGCGCACGCGAACGAACCGGCGGACGCCACGCTCGGCGAGTGGCTCGCGGCGCGCGGTTTTTCGCAGGCATTCATTCATGGGCACATTGCGCCAATGGCTGCCGCCATTTGGTCGGCGCCGGTCGACGAGATGCTGGAATTTCCCTTCGCAGCATTCGCCCGCTTCTTCGCGAACCATGGCTTGCTTCAAGCTTTCGGCCGGCCTGCATGGCGGACGGTGCGCGGCGGGAGCCGGGTTTATGTCGAACGGCTCCGGCAAAGTTTCACCGGACGCGTGTCCCTTGGGGACCCTGTGGTCGAGGTCAAAGGCTCGTCCGATCACGCATCTTTGCGCACGAAGTCGGGTTCCGAGACCAATTATGACGCGGTGCTTCTGGCGTGTCACGCCGACGATGTGGTGCCGCTGCTGTCGGATGGCGAGCCTAACGCGCGCCGTTGTCTGTCAGCATTCCGCTATCAACGCAATGAAGCCGTGCTGCACACAGATCAAACGTTCATGCCGCGCCGGCGGCGGCTCTGGTCGAGTTGGAATTATCTCGGACGGCGTGACGACATCGCCGAACAGGGCGCCGGCGATATGTCGGTCACATATTGGATGAACCGGTTGCAGCCTCTTGCGACAAGGGCGAACTATTTTATCACGCTCAATCCGCACCACGCCATTGCGGATGAAGCGGTTTGCGGCCGCTATGTCTATCATCATCCGATCTTTGATGCAGCGGCACTCGGTGCGCAGAAGGACTTGTGGACGTTACAAGGACAAAACCGGCTCTGGTTTGCGGGAAGCTACTTCGGATATGGCTTTCATGAAGATGGATTGCAATCTGGGTTAGCGGCGGCTGAAGATTTGAGCCGCCGGTTGGGCGGAAGCCGCGGTGCGGTGCAGCGGCCGTGGACTTGGGACGAACGTCAATCGCGCATTACGAAGCCGGTGGCCGCGGCGGAACTGGTTCGTGAGGTGGTGTCGTGATGGCTCCAGGCTCTGGCGTCTACTGCGGTCATGTCGTGCACACGCGCGTCAGACCAACTGCACACGCGCTTGACTATAAAGTCTTCTCGTTTTTGCTTGATCTCGATGAATTTGCATCGCTGGCAAAGCGGCTGCGCCTCTTCTCTTACAACGCTTGGAATGTTTTCAGTTTCCATGACAGCGATCATGGAGCGGGCGGGCAGACCACTATCCGCAATTGTGCGCTTGAGGCTCTCGCAGATGCTGGACGCCCGAGCGAAGGGCGGCGAATTCTGCTCCTCGCGTATCCGCGCATCTTTGGTTACGTCTTCAATCCTTTGAGCGTGTTCTTTGTCTACGCGCCCTCCGGTGATCTCGAAACCTTGATCTATGAGGTCAGCAACACGTTTGGCGAACGGGTCAGTTACGTGGTGCCGGCGGGGCCGCGCCAAGCCAACGATGTCTTTGTACAATCATGCGCCAAGGAGATGTTTGTGTCGCCGTTCGCTTCGGGGCATGGGAAATACGGTTTTGTCGTCAAAGATCCGGTTGAGGAGGCTTTCGTCGCCGTCAACTTTAGCGATGGCGATGGGCCGCTCATCAAAACCTATTTTCGTGGCCGCCGCGCAGACTTGAGTGACGCTGGGTTACTTAAATTGCTGGTCAGGTACCCGCTCTTCACTTTGAAAGTCATTGCCGCCATCCACTATGAAGCCGCCAAGCTTTGGTTCAAAGGCGTGCCGCTCACGGAGCGTCATGTTTCGCCGCGATACGCAATCTCTCACAACAAATCTGTCGAAAGTTAATCACACATGCAGGACAGCAGCGCGGTTGCCCAAGAACACAGAAACGTACCTCACTCCGGACTTGACTGGAGGGAGCGGCGCATCGCCAGCGCGCTGCGGCAAGCGTTTGGATCGTCGGCGCACGGGAGGCTGCACGTCGAGTTCCCGTCTGGAGCAAGTGCCGCCGTTGGAGGCGGCACAGGTCCTACTGCGCGGTTGAAGCTTGCGTCGTTCAAGCCGGTTTGGAGGCTCCTAACGCGCGGCAGCCTGGGGCTTGCGGAAAGTTACATGCGCAGTGAAATCGATACGCCCGATCTTGGCGCCGTTCTGCGCTTTTTGAATATGAACTACACGGCGCTTCAAAGCGCGAGCGGCGGCGTTTCAAAGGCGCGGTTATCCGATATCTGGTGGCACAAGAGGCGCGAAAATACGCGCCGGGGAAGCCGTCGCAATATCGCGGCCCATTATGACTTGGGGAACGATTTCTACTCTTTGTGGCTCGATCCCGGCATGACCTATTCGAGTGCCATCTTTCGCGCACCGGACGTATCGCTTGAGGCTGGTCAGGAGGAGAAATATCGCGTTGTACTGGATGCCTTGGATTTGAAGGCCGGCGATCGGCTGCTTGAAATTGGTTTCGGCTGGGGAGGCCTGGCTGAACGCGCGGCCAGAAACGGCGCTCTGGTTACGGGTCTCACATTGTCCAAGGAACAGTTGGCTTACGCGGGCGCCCGGCTTCAGGTGGCAGGTCTTTCAGCGCACGCGGATCTGCGGCTTGAGGATTACCGTGATTGCAGCGGCACGTTTGATAGCGTCGCATCGGTCGAAATGATTGAGGCGGTCGGAGAAGCGCATTGGCCGCGGTACTTCGCCACGATTGCTGCCCGCCTCGCGACCGGTGGCAAAGCCGTCATCCAGTCCATCACAATCGATGAGCGATATTTCGAGAGCTACCGCCGCCAGGCCGATTTCATTCAGCGCTATATTTTCCCGGGCGGAATGTTGCCAACGGTGTCACGCATGAAAGATGAAGCGGCAAGGGCTGGTCTCGAATTCGAGACCATCGAACGTTTTGGCTCGAGCTATGGCACGACGCTCAGCACGTGGCGCCTGAGATTTCAGGAGCGCTGGCCGGAAATCCAGCGCCTAGGTTTCGACGAGCGGTTTAGACGGATGTGGGTCTATTATCTGACCTACTGCGAGGTTGGTTTTGAGAGCGGCGATGTCGATGTCGGCATTTACCGGCTGACGAAAATTTAAAGCGACCCGCTGCCTATTTCTCCGGCGGAGACGGATTATCGTCCGTCGCTGCGCTCTCTGCCGTGCGGCCGATCAACCAGAAGAAGACGCGGTTTGGCAAGATGCGCAGTGTTTTCATGAGGACCGCCATGCGCCATGGGAAAACAATCTCATACTTGCCGCGCGACAGGCCATCGGCAATGGTCCGGACCGCTTCCTCCACAGACACTATGAATGGCATGGGGAAGGTGTTGACGTCGGTCATGGGCGTTTTGACGAACCCCGGATTGATAACGCTCAATTTCACGCCCTTGCGCTTGAGACTTGGATAGATTGCTTCACAGAGGCTGATGAGGGCGGCCTTCGTCGGCGAGTAAGCAGCACCCTTCATCAGTCCGCGATATCCGGCGACCGATGAGACGACAGCTATGTGACCGCGGCCACGCGCTGTCATCGCACGCATCACGGGCTCAAGGGCGTGCAGGACACCGAAGTAATTCACGCTCATAGACGTCTTCGCTTTGTCTGCGCTGAAGTCCGAGACCAGCATGGGCTGCCAGATGCCGGCGTTGAGAATTGCTAGATCTACGGGCCCGTGGTCGCGCTCGATTGCCGCGAACACCTGCGCCGTGCGTTCAGCGTCCATGACGTCGAGAGGAAATGGTTTGATTGCAGGGTGTAGCGCCTGCATGTCTGCGAGTTTGTCTTCGGACCGGGCGGATACGGCGACAGTCGCCCCCTCGCGCGCCAAATGTAATGCCAGCTCCCGGCCTATGCCGGTGCTCGCGCCTGTTATCCAGACGCATTTCCAGTGACGAGCGACCCGCATGGGGTATTCACATTCCGGTAAAGGGCTGGACTATCCTAGCCAAAACCGACTTGAAGCGGATTTTATGATCCGAAGCAATAAGACAGATGCACCCTTCGACGGGATCGGCGACCGGCTGATGTTCCGTGTTTTCATCGAGATCTGCAACGTCTCCAACACCATAACGGCCAGTCTTGTCCGAATACGATCCGCGCAAAACCAACGTCAGCTCCGAGCCGCCATGGCTGTGCTCGGGAAGCGACCGCCCCGGCGCGACTTTCACGAGCCGAAGATCGCCGAGCCTCTTTGAAAGGGTGAACTGGTAATGCATGAGGCCGGGCGCTAGGCGCCTCCAGGCAATATCATCGAGATAATCGCCGGCCAGAGGTCTTAAGGGCGACGGCATATCGCCCGCAGACGGCACCTTCGAGCGGGCATCGCTTGTCGCAATATCGGCCTCAGCCCGGCGCACCGCCATCACCGGCGCTTCGCGAGTCATCGGCGAGGGAGACATATTCTTAAAGAGGACCGCTCCGATATCTTCCATCAATGCAAGCTCCCTGCGGCATTGCGGGCACACGTCGATGTGCGCGGCCATCACCGCAGCGAAGGCCTCGGGCATGCTTCCCGCCGAACAGCTCATCAAACTATCGGAACCTGGGTGGTGGCGGATGGTCATTTACTTCAAGTCCTCTACGGCTTCGCGAATTTTCAAGTACGCGAGGCGCATGCGCGATTTAACGGTTCCGAGCGGCAGTCCGAGCCGTTCGGCGATCTCACTGTGAGACAACCCTTCAATGTACGACAACGCCACGACTTCGTGCTGGTCGGCCGGCAAGTCCGAAAGAGCGCCTTGAACCCTTTTACGCCGCTCGTTGTCTTCATACAGTTGATCTGGAAGTGGATCGTCGGACGCCTCTTCGTTGCGTCCTTCGGGCAATTCCACCCAAGTCATTTCTCTACGCAGCCTGTCGATTCTCAGATTTCTGGCGATCGTAAAAATCCAGGTTGTCGCACTTCCACGGTCATCCGAG
>JANMNH010000131.1:0-32168 GCA_031373745.1 Hyphomicrobium sp.
GGTTTCTTTCTCTTCGCTGCTGCTTTAGCCATAGGATTTAGTCTCCCTCTAGAGTTCGAATCAGCTCGAACAAATAAAACATGCGCAAGTTCGAGGAATTTGTTGACTACAAAATTGAATTGTGTGTGCAGATTTTTGGAATAAGGAGGGAAACTGTTGCGTGAAAGCCGCAATTTTTCTGTTTTTGGAATGGGATATTGAATAAGCATGATCCTTAAATTGCGAAACTAGACTTCATTGGGATGCCAGATATTGGAAAACGGCCAATACGGCACCAATCAGAATTATCTATTCCGGAAATTCAATTCGGATCCGGCTCTCCCTTGATTTGAACCGGTCTGCTGCGTTCACGCTGCTTGAGGCGACAGGCGCGCATAGTGATCGAGTGCCGCAAGATAAAGCACGAAGCGGTCGTCGAGTATTTCCGTGGCAACCGACATATAATCGGCTCTGCTGGGCATAATATCGGCCACAACGTCGCCGTGATCGATCTGCAGTTCGCTGGCGTATTTGCGCGCGATTGCTTGCATCGGCGAGTTCTCGGCAAGGCACGAGAGGACCAAATGTTTGACACCGCGATTTCGTGCCGAACGGATAATGAGACCCATTAATTCGCTAGCCAAGCCGTGATTGGTATATCCGGACTCAACGGAAAAGGCCGCCTCTGCAGATCGGCCCCAGAATGCGCTCGCACGTTTCAATTCGCCAGCCGCTCGCAAATGTCCCTTTTCAAAGAAGCCGTACACAAGACTTCCCGCGTCGGCCGCTTTCATCGCGTAGGTGGCGATGTAGTCGTCGGGCACGCTATTGGCAAAGCGCAGGCGGCGGCTGTCCTGGTCCAATCGCAGGAGGTGATCCCGGAAAACGAGGCTTTCGGTTGGAAGGAGCTTGCGGAAAGAACCGTGAAGGTTCTGATGTGTTTGAAGGTCGTGCGATGTCATTGCGTCTCCTCGCTGTCGCGGCGGAGTTGAGTGTGGACCTCAGCCTCGCCCAGCTAAACTTAAGCAAATCAGTTAAACTCTAAACTATGAGGAATTACAGAGCGATAAATGCATGTCTCGTCTGTGTCCGTGGGCCTCACACTTTGGTGATTCAGTTGTCGCAGGCGCCCATTTTCTGGGCATCGGACTAACCTTGGTGACATTCAGCCGCACAAAGGAAGCGGTTCGTGAAAGTTGGAATGTTTGCTGCAGCCGCCGCGATGCAGCTAGGCAGGGAGAAGCGGAGGCAAGAATGACGCGGGGGTCATGACAGGGTCGGTACTCAAAAGATATGACGAGCGGCTGGCTCTGGCCGAGATTGAGCCGGATGACGCACAGCGTGCGCTTGCTGTGCGTTTGGATGAACTGCAGTCATCGCTTGGCGGCGTAGCCCGCGGCAACGGTATTTTGTCAAAGCTGTTCCCGGGAACGAAAAGCCCGCCGCCCCGTGGGCTTTATATTCACGGGGCCGTCGGCCGCGGCAAAACAATGCTGATGGACTTGTTTTTTGAGGAAACGCCGTTCGAGCCAAAGCTCCGCGCGCATTTCCACGAGTTCATGGCGGACGTGCATGATCGTATCGCGGTGGCGCGGGCCGATGTACCTGGCGATCCGATTCCCCAAGTTGCAGTGGCTTTGGCCAAGCAAGCGAAGCTGTTGTGTTTCGACGAGTTGCACGTCACCGACATTGCCGACGCCATGATCCTAGGCCGCTTGTTCCAGGGCCTTTTTGCAGCAGGTACAATTGTCGTCGCAACGTCGAATACGCCGCCTTCTGGGCTCTACAAGGATGGATTGAATAGGCAGCTATTTCTGCCGTTTATCGATTTGCTCGAACATCGCATGGATGTCGTCGCGCTCGACGCAAAAAAAGATTTCCGGCTCGATAAACTGTCCGGTGCAAAGCTCTATTTCACTCCGGCCGATGAGTCCGCGAAATTGGCGCTGGATGCCCACTGGGACCGCCTGACGGGCCGTCATCCGGGCAAGCCCCAGGTGATCGAATTCAAAGGGCGCAAACTCGTCGTGCCGCTTGCGTCTATGGGCGTCGCGCGTTTCGCATTTTCTGACCTCTGCGAGCAGCCACTCGGGACCTTGGACTTTCTGCATATCGCGCACGCATTCCATACGGTCATCGTCGATGGCATCCCAAAGCTCGGCTCCGACCGGCGCGATCTCGCCCGCCGCTTTATCAATCTTGTCGATACGCTCTATGACAACCGGATCTGCCTAATCGCGTCGGCGGACGCGGAGCCCGACGGACTTTACCGTCCAGGCCCTGGCGCCGACCCGTTCGAACGAACGGCGTCTCGGCTCATGGAAATGCGCAGTGAAGGCTATCTGGCAAAACATTCCGGAAATTCGAAGTGAACGAAGCTGTTATGAGGCCGACTTTGGTTCCAGCGACCCAGCTACGGCTTGACGCAATTGCGAAATGCATTACGCAGGCGCAAACTCGTTAGCGTTCGGCGTTCGCCGGACGGTCCCAGCAAAAACCACTGTGAGGAGATGTATCCGATGGCGCGCACGAAGATCGCACTGATTGGCTCGGGTCAAATCGGCGGCACGCTGGCCCTCCTTGCCGGTCTAAAAGAGCTCGGCGATATTGTGATGACCGACATCATCGAAGGAGTCGCAAAGGGCAAGGCGCTCGATCTCGCGCAGACCGCGGCAGTCGAAGGTTATAACGCTAAGCTTTCGGGCGCGGGTCCTGAAGGCTACGCCGCAATCGCCGGCGCCGACGTCTGCATCGTGACGGCTGGCGTGCCGCGCAAGCCAGGCATGAGCCGCGACGATCTCCTCGGCATCAATTTGAAAGTCATGGAACAGGTTGGCGCGGCCATTAAGCAGCACGCGCCAAACGCGTTCGTCATCTGCATCACCAACCCGCTCGATGCGATGGTGTGGGCGTTACAGAAATTTTCGGGCCTCCCGGTCAACAAAGTCGTTGGCATGGCGGGCGTGCTCGATAGCGCGCGTTTCTCATGTTTCCTCGCTGAAGCGGCTGGCGTGTCGATTGAAGACGTGCGCGCGATGACGCTTGGCGGCCACGGCGACGATATGGTGCCGATGGTGCGCTATTCGACCATCGGCGGCGTGCCGCTGCCCGATTGCATCAAGCTCGGCATGTTTACGCAGGACGCGCTCGACGCGATGATCAAGCGCACGCGCGGCGGCGGCGGCGAAATCGTTGCCTTGCTCGGAACGGGTTCGGCGTTCTACGCGCCAGCCGCGTCGGCGATTTCCATGGCCGAGAGTTACCTCAAAGACACAAAGCGCATGCTGCCGTGCGCGGCCTACTGCAATGGCCAATACGGTTTGAAGGATACCTACGTTGGCGTACCGGTCGTCATTGGCGCGGGCGGCGTGGAGAAAATCGTCGAATTGACGCTTGATCAATCTGAGGCAGCCATGTTCGCCAAATCGATTGCGTCGGTTCAGGGGTTGATAGAGGCGTGCAAGACGATCCAGCCGAGTTTGGCTTAGAGCCGAGACGGGAAGCGTAGGTTGGGTTAGGGCGCACTGCACACGCCCGTAACCCAACAATCAAGACCAATAGCGACACAACGGAATCGTTGGGTTACGCGCGGAATGACGAGTGCGACGGAAAAGCAAAAATCGCGGCCGCGCTAACCCAACCTACAAATGAAGGTTTTCCATGAACATCCACGAATATCAAGCCAAGCAGCTTTATCGCCAGTACGGCATTCCGACGCCCGACGGGCACGTCGCGTTTTCGGTCGATGAGGCCGTCGCGGCGGCCAAAAAGCTGCCGGGGCCAATCTGGGTGGTCAAAGCGCAGATCCACGCCGGCGGGCGCGGCAAGGGCACGTTCAAAGAGAAGGATGCGGGCGATAAGGGCGGCGTCCGTCTCGCCAAGTCGGTCGACGAGGTCAAGAAATTCGCGACCGAGATGCTCGGCAAAACACTCGTCACCATTCAGACCGGCCCCGCAGGACGCGTCGTCAACCGGCTCTATGTGGAGAATGGCTCAGCCATCGAGCGCGAGCTTTATCTTTCGGTGCTCGTTGATCGCTCCACCTCGCGCGTCTCGTTCATCGCCAGCCAGGACGGCGGCATGAACATCGAGGACGTGGCGCACAATACTCCGGAACGCATTTTCACCATGTCGATCGATCCGGCAACCGGTTATCAGCCGTTTCACGGCCGCAAGATTGCCTATGCGCTCGGCCTCAAGGGCGATCAGGTGAAAGCCTGCGGCAAGCTCATTGAAAATCTGTTTGGTATGTTCGTCGAAAAGGACATGAGCTTGCTTGAAATCAATCCGCTCGTCGTCACCAAAGACGGCAGCCTCATCTGCCTTGACGGCAAGATGGACTTCGACAGCAATGCTCTTTTCCATCACGCCGACATTGTCGAAATGCGCGATCTTGCCGAAGAAGACCCGATGGAAATAGAAGCCTCTAAGCACGACCTCGCTTTCGTCAAGCTCGACGGCTCGATTGGCTGCCTCGTCAATGGCGCGGGCCTTGCCATGGCGACCATGGATATCATCAAGCTTTACGGCGAAGAGCCCGCGAACTTCCTCGACGTCGGCGGCGGCGCATCGAAGGAAAAGGTCCAGGCCGCGTTCAAGATCATTCTGGCCGACCCGGCCGTCAAAGGCATTCTGGTCAATATTTTCGGCGGCATCATGCGTTGCGATATCATAGCCGAGGGCGTGATCGCGGCGGCGCGCGAGATGGCCATCAAGGTGCCGCTCGTCGTGCGTCTGGAAGGTACCAACGTGGAACTTGGTAAGAAAATCTTGCAGACCTCGGGTCTCAAGATCATCCCTGCCGACGACTTGGCGGATGCCGCGAAGAAGATCACCGACGAGGTGAAGAAGGCGGCGTAGGGATGGGTGTATCGCTTGAGTTTGTAACGCTATTCATTGTTGCCTTGCTGATCAGAGGTGCACCGTTCTGGTTCGCCACATGGGCTGCAGGGACACGGGGCAGGAAGGCGGTCTTGGGTGTCTGGATCACCGAGACGCTCTTGCTATTCGCGTTGCTCTGGCGACAGGGGTTCGTGGCCTGGACGAACCTTGAGTCGTTCAACGAGCCAGGCGAGTGGATGACTATTCAGGGGGTTCAAAGTCTCGCAATCTGCCTATGCGGATTTGCGTGCGGCTACGCAGTGATCAAGCCCATGGCGTTGAATAGATAATCACTCCCCTGCCACGACGATCTGCGCGGGCCCCGCCCGCGTCCGCCGCGCGGGTTCGACGACGATCTTTACGTCATGCCCGAGCGCCACAAGAAACCGCATCAGGCGCTCGATCGAGAATGGCCGGAATTCTCCGGAGAGCATGCGCGAAACGTCTGGCTGGCTTATGCCGAATACCTTTGCCGCTGCCGTCTGATTCAAATCCTTCGACTTCAGAGCCGCCGAAATCCGGCGCACGAGTTCTGCCTTAAGTGCATGTTCTTCCGGATTTCCGAAACCTAGATCGGCATAGACGTTTCCGCTGCTCGGCGTGATCTTCGTGCGTGTCATTCGTCGCCATCCTTTGCGTGTTCAATAGCAAGCCTCAAACGGCTCTCAATCAATTCCATGTCTCTTTTCGATGTTGCAATTCCAACTTTTGATTTCTTCTGAAAGACGTGGAGGACATAAACGGCGGACTTGATTCTCACGGTGTAAGCCGCGCGCCACGTATCGCCGTCGAAATCCGAGACCACTTCGAGGACGCCTGCGCCTTTAAACCCTTTGAGCGGCTTCGCGCTGTCGTGCTTTTCGCTCTTTTGCGCGATTTCCAGCGCGTAACCGATTCGTTGCCTGACGGGCCCGGGACAGGCTTTCAAATCTTCGAGTGTCGGACCCATCCAGAACAAAGACTTCATTTGGTGCGTTCCGATGGCTAGTTCACTTATGTCAATATTAACATAAAACTCTTGGTGGGTCAAGTTTCCTTTTTTGGGTGAGTTCGCCACGACGAACTGCGCGGGCCGCGCCCGGGCCCGGCGCGCCTGCTGGTTCGAGATTACAACCCACCCACAATGGTCTTCATCGCGATGAAATACGTTTCACCTATGAGCTTTGAAAACCCGTGTCGCTGATAGAACCGCGCGGCGGACTCATCAAGCGCATGAACGACAAGCGCGCGGGCGCCGATAATGGCAGAGGCCTTGACCGCACGTTTCATGGCATCTGCCAGCAACGCTTTCCCGAAGCCGCTGCCCTGTTCTTCACTTGAAACAGCCAGCCGCGCCAGGACGATCACGGGAATTGGATTCGGGGCATTGCGCCTGAGGGCACCGGGTGCGCCTTCATGCTGTACGGACCCGGCGCACAGTGAAGAATAACCAACCACATTCAATTCTTTTCGGCAGACGACGAAGGTCCGTGCGGTGCCGGCTTCGTTCGCCGCAAGCGCGCGCTTCTTCAACCAGTCGTCCAGTTGCGGCCGGCCTGAGTTGAAGGCTTCGAGATTGTGTCCGGCCCGAAGGGCGGCAGGCTTGGTTAGCCGGGCCGTCGCTTGGCTTTCGGTTGGCTCTCGTCCCACGGGGCCTTCTTAGATAGCAGTGCGTGAAGTTCGGCGTTCGCTTCCGGCGCCTCATCCAGCGCGTTGGCGAAATTCGTCCAATCGCGCCCACCGAGCACGAAGAGTGATTGGTTGAGCAGGATATCGGTCGCCCGTTCCCGCGCGCTTGCCAGCATAAACTCGGTTCGGGTCTGGCCCAAAGCTTCCGCCGCCCGGTCGATCAACGATCTCGTCTCGTGATCGACGCGCAAGCTCATCGGCGCGGCCCGCGACGAGCCCTGTTTTGCTGATTTGCGTTGCGCGGGAGCTGTCGCTGGTGCCGCCATGATTTAGACCCCGGGATCGGAACTAGAATGTATGACAATGTAATACAGATATATGTGTATTGCAATGTATATACGATCATTTGATGCTGTTTGGTGGTGGATCTGCCTTTTTGAGAACCCCTCCCACCTTCGCACCCCTTGCTGCACTGCAAAAAAAGGTGCTAAAAGCGCTCCAAATCGGACGCCCCTGATCACTGGGGCGGCATTGGCGCCGCCCTGAGCATTTGAAGTGCATTTGGGCGGGGCGGCAGACGCGCGGGGCTTGCCCGCACAGCGGGGGGACTGAAGGGCAGCATGGCCATTCTCGTCGATAAGCAGACTAAAGTGATCTGCCAGGGCATCACCGGCTCTCAGGGCACATTCCACAGCAAGCAGGCGCGCGACTACGGGACAAAGATTGTCGGCGGCGTCACCCCTGGCAAGGGCGGTTCCAAACATCCCGACGCCGAACTCGCTGACGTGCCTTTGTTCGACACTGTCGAAGAGGCCGTTCGCAAGACCGGCGCGACCGCAACCTCGATCTACGTGCCCCCAGCCTTCGCCGCCGACGCAATTCTTGAAGCCATCGACGCCGAAGTGCCGCTCATTGTCTGCATCACTGAAGGCATTCCGGTGCTGGATATGGTTCGCGTGAAGCGGGCGCTTGAGGGTTCGCGCTCGCGCCTTTTGGGGCCAAACTGCCCCGGCCTGCTGACCCCCGGCCAATGCAAAATCGGCATCATGCCGGGCAATATTTTCAAGCAGGGCACCGTCGGTATTGTTTCGCGCTCGGGCACGCTCACTTATGAAGCCGTGAAACAAACGACCGACGTCGGTCTCGGCCAGACGACCGCCGTCGGCATCGGCGGCGATCCTGTCAAGGGCACAGAGTTCATCGACGTCTTGGACATGTTCCTTTCGGACGGGCAAACGCAGTCGATCATCATGATCGGCGAAATCGGCGGCTCGGCCGAAGAAGAAGCCGCCGACTTCCTGCGCCGCGAAGCCGCCAAAGGCCGCAAGAAGCCCATGGCCGGATTTATCGCCGGTGTAACAGCCCCTCCCGGCCGCCGTATGGGACATGCAGGCGCGATCATCTCGGGCGGCAAGGGCAAGGCCGAAGACAAGCTTGCGGCCATGAAATCGGCCGGCATTGCCATTTCGCCAAGCCCGGCCGCGCTCGGTAAGACCCTGTTGGAGGTCTTGCGGGCGTAACGACGCGTAACGACATAACAGGGAGCGCTTTCCGTCAGGCGAACCCGTCCATTTCCAACTGCCGGACGAAAGTGCTGGAGCCGAGAAAGGATTAAGACCCATGTCACGACAGGCGCTGAACGAGGCCTTTCTGCGCACGTCTTTTTTGAATTCCGCCAACGCGCCCTACATCGAAGAGATGCAGGCGCAGTACGAGCGCAATCCCGGCGCCGTGTCCGACGAGTGGCGGCGGTTTTTTGAAAGCGTCAAAGAGCAGCCTGCCGCGAACGGCAACGATTTTGCCGGCCCCACGTGGGCCACGCCCATCGCCTCGCTTCTCAACGAAACCACAGCGGACCAGGACCTCGTTGGCGCCTTGACGGGCGACTACGGCGGCGTTGGCCGCACCATTCGCGAACGTATTTCGTCGCAAGCCCACGTGGCTGGATTTGAAATGTCGCCGGCTGCATCGCTGCGCGCGACCCAAGATTCTATCCGCGCCCTCATGCTCATTCGCGCTTATCGCGTCATGGGCCATTTAGCGGCCGATCTCGATCCGCTTGGGCTCTCTGATCGCAAAATTCATCGCGAACTTTTGCCTGAAACTTACGGGTTCACCGAAGCCGATCTCGACCGGCCGATCTTCATTGATCGCGTTCTCGGTCTCGAAACGGCAACCATGCGCCAGATTCTGGCGATCCTCCGGCGTACCTATTGCCGCCACGTCGGCGTGCAGTTTTCACACATTACCGATCCCGCCCAGAAGGCGTGGATTCAACAGCGCATCGAAGGCGCCGAGAAAGACATCAACTTCACGAGCGAAGGCCGAAAGGCGATCCTCAACAAGCTGATTGAAGCCGAAACTTTCGAAAAATTCTGCGACATCAAGTATACCGGCACCAAGCGCTTCGGTCTCGATGGCGCAGAAGCCATGATCCCGGCGCTTGAGCAAATCATCAAGCGCGGCGGGCATCTCGGCGTGAAAGAGATCGTGCTCGGCATGGCCCATCGCGGCCGCTTGAACGTACTTGCCAGCGTGATGTCAAAGCCGCTGCGCGCCATCTTCAAGGAATTCAAGGGCGGATCGTTCAAACCCGACGACGTTGAAGGTTCGGGCGACGTCAAATACCATCTCGGCGCGTCGTCCGACCGGTCGTTCGACGGCAATAACGTGCATCTGTCGCTCACTGCCAACCCTTCGCATCTCGAAATCGTCGATCCGGTTGTGCTTGGCAAGGTGCGCGCCAAGCAAGATCAGCACGGCTGCCAGCCGGGCGAACGCACCCCGATCATGCCGCTGCTCATTCACGGCGACGCTGCTTTCGCCGGCCAGGGCGTGGTGGCGGAATGCTTCGGGCTCTCCGGCCTTCGCGGCCACCGCACCGGCGGCTCGATCCATTTCGTCATCAACAACCAGATCGGCTTCACCACAAGCCCGCATAATTCGCGCTCGTCACCCTATTGTTCGGACGTCGCTTTGATGATTGAAGCGCCGATCTGCCACGTCAACGGCGACAATCCGGAAGCCGTTGTCCACGTCGCCAAGATTGCCACCGAGTTCCGTCAACGCTTTCAGAAGCCCGTCGTCATCGACATGTTCTGCTATCGCCGTTTTGGCCACAACGAGACGGACGAACCGCTGTTCACGCAGCCGGCGATGTACAAAAAAATCAAGGGCCATCCCTCGGTCGCTCAAAAATATTCGAAGTACCTCATCAGCGAGGGCGTTCTGAGCGCGGGCGACGTCGATGAGATGCGCGCCAAGGTCCGCGCCAATCTCGATAGCGAGTACGAACAGTCGGAAGCGTACAAGCCGAACAAGGCCGATTGGCTGGATGGGCGCTGGTCCGGCATCGCGCGGGCGAACGCGGACGAAAAGCGCGGCGGCAATACCGGCGTTGCGTTTGAGACGTTGAAAGATGTCGGACGCCGGCTCACGGTCATTCCCAAGGACCTTAACGTCCACAAGACTATCGGCAAGCTGCTCGAACGCCGCCGCGATATGATCGAAAGCGGGAAAGGCATCGACTGGACGATGGCAGAACATCTCGCCTTCGGCACGTTGATGATGGAAGGCTTTCCTGTGCGGCTTTCGGGCCAAGACAGCGAACGCGGAACGTTCTCGCAGCGCCATGCCGTGTTGATCGATCAAGATACGGAGCGCCGTTTCGCGCCCTTGAAACATATTGCGCCGAACCAGGCGCGCTTCGAAGTCGTCAATTCGATGCTGTCGGAGGAAGCCATCCTTGGCTTTGAGTACGGCTACTCGCTGAGCGAACCAAACACGCTCACGCTTTGGGAAGCCCAGTTTGGCGATTTCGCCAACGGCGCGCAGGTGATTTTCGATCAGTTCCTGTCGTCGGGCGAGCGCAAGTGGTTGCGCATGTCAGGCCTCGTCTGCCTTCTGCCGCACGGTTACGAAGGCCAAGGGCCGGAGCATTCGTCCGCCCGTCTCGAGCGCTTCCTGCAGCTTTCAGCCGAAGACAATTGGCAGGTTGCCAACTGCACGACTCCCGCGAATTATTTCCACATCCTGCGCCGCCAGTTGCACCGCGAATTCCGCAAGCCGCTCATTCTCATGACGCCGAAGTCGCTATTGCGGCACAAGAGGGTGATTTCGCGACTTGACGAAATGGGCCCCGATACAACGTTCCATCGCGTACTCTGGGATGACGCGCAGTTACCCGGTTACTCGAAAATCACATTGCGCGCCGACGCCGCAATTAAGCGGGTGGTGCTGTGTTCGGGCAAAGTCTATTTCGATCTCTTTGAAAAGCGCGAGGAAGCGGGCAGCGACGATGTTTACATCATTCGTCTCGAACAGCTCTACCCGTTTCCCGCCCGCGCGCTTATTCAGGAACTTTCGCGCTTTCCCAATGCAGAACTTATCTGGTGCCAGGAAGAACCGAAGAACATGGGTGCCTGGACTTTCGCGCACCCCAATATCGAGTGGGTACTCGGTCACACGTCCACAACCGCCAAGACGGTACGCTATGCCGGCCGCCCCGCGTCGGCCTCGACAGCGACCGGACAGCTTTCGCAACACATCAAGGAACAAACCGCCCTCGTCGCTGATGCGCTCGGGTTGTAACGAAGTTTTGGGAAGGACGAGACGGCTATGACAATCGACATCCGCGTTCCGGTGCTTGGCGAGAGCGTCACGGAAGCGACCGTTGGCAAATGGTATAAGAAGCCGGGCGATACGGTCAAAGCCGATGAGCCGCTCGTTGAGCTTGAAACCGATAAAGTGGCGATTGAAATACCGGCACCCGCCAACGGAATTATGGGCGAAATACTTGTACAAATGGGCGCGACGGTTGCCGTCGGCACAATTCTCGCGGGGTTGAAAGAAGGTCCGGCGCCGGCTGTTGCGAAGGCCCCTGTTGCCGCCGCACCGGCAGCTGCGGCTGCTGCACCACTTCGCGCGCCAGCGCCCGCTACACCCCAATCGAAAACGGATATGCCGCCAAGCCCGGCTGCCCGCAAAGCTCTTGAAGAAGCCGGTCTCGAACCGGGCGACGTCGCGGGCTCGGGCAGACGTGGTCAGGTGTTGAAAAGCGACATTCCGGCCCCTGCCGCTGCTAACGGATCGCAAGCTAAAGCGTCAATCGCAGTCGTGGCAGCTGCGGCACCGCAACTTGTGCCTGTACAGGCTCCGCTTCCCGTTCCGGTGAAGGACCTCCGCCTGCCCTCCGCCGCAAACGATAGCGCGCGTGAAGAACGCGTGCGCATGTCGCGGTTGCGCCAGACCATCGCGCGGCGCTTGAAGGACGCGCAAAACACTGCCGCCATGCTGACGACCTTCAACGACGTTGACATGTCGGCCGTGATGGCCATGCGCAATCAATACAAGGAGCTGTTTGAAAAGCGCCACGGCGTCAAGCTTGGCTTTATGGGCTTCTTCGTCAAAGCTTGCATCCAGGCGCTGCGCGACATCCCATCGGTCAATGCCGAAATCGACGGCGACGAGATCATCTACAAAAACTATTATCACATTGGTGTGGCTGTCGGCACGGACAAGGGCCTCGTTGTGCCGGTTGTACGCGAGGCAGACCGCATGAGCCTTGCCGAAATCGAACAGCGCATCAACGAATTCGGCACCCGGGCGCGCGACGGCAAACTTACGATTGATGAAATGCAGGGCGGCACGTTCACGATTTCGAACGGTGGCGTCTATGGCTCCATGATGTCGACGCCGATCCTCAATGCGCCGCAGTCGGGGATACTAGGAATGCACCGCATCGAAGAACGCGCCGTGGTCCGCGCCGGACAGGTCGTCGTAAAACCCATGATGTACCTGGCGCTTTCCTACGATCACCGCATCGTCGATGGCAAAGAAGCCGTCACCTTCCTCGTGCGTGTGAAGGAATGCCTCGAAGATCCGCAGCGCTTTATTTTGGAGCTGTAGGCAGCCGCGTAAATCCAAATTTCTGAAAGGCGCGGCCGCTATGCCCGGACCCTACGATCTCATCGTCATCGGCACTGGCCCGGGCGGCTATGTGTGCGCCATTCGCGCCAGCCAATTGGGTATGAAAGTCGCCGTCGTCGAAAAACGCGCCACTCACGGCGGCACGTGCTTGAACGTCGGCTGCATCCCATCCAAGGCGCTGCTGCATGCGTCGGAATCATTCGATCATGCCAAGCACGATTTTGCCGCCATGGGCATCGACGTGGCGCCTAAACTCAATCTGGTAAAAATGCAGGCTTTCAAGGCCGAAGGCGTCAAAGGCAACGTCGACGGCGTTGCTTACCTCTTGAAGAAAAACAAGATCGACAGCTACCACGGGACCGCGAAAATCGCCGGGCCAGGCAAAGTTGGCGTCACTTTTATGAACGGCGAAACCTCGTCGCTGGAAGCCAAATCCATCGTCATCGCCACCGGGTCAGATATCGTGCGACTGCCCGGCATTGAGATCGACGAAAAGCAGATCGTCTCGTCAACGGGCGCGCTTGAGCTGGCGGCAGTCCCCAAGAAGTTACTCGTCATCGGCGCAGGCGTTATCGGCCTTGAACTTGGCTCCGTCTGGCGCCGTCTTGGCTCGGAAGTTCTTGTTGTCGAGTATCTCGATCGCATTCTGCCCGGAATGGACGGCGACGTTGCCAAGTCCTTCCAACGCATTCAGGAAAAGCAAGGCATCAAGTTCCGCCTCGCTAGCAAAGTGACCGGCGTCGCTAAATCCGGGGCGGGTCTTAAAGCCACCGTCGAACCGGCCGCTGGGGGCGCAAGCGAAACAATCGATGCCGACGTTGTTCTCGTTGCGGTCGGGCGCGCGCCTTACACAGATAGCCTCGGTCTTGCCGAAGCAGGCATCGCGGTCGATGCTAAAAAGCGCATTTTGGTCGATGGCCATTACCAAACCAACGTCACTGGTATCCACGCCATCGGCGACGTCATTGCCGGGCCAATGCTCGCTCACAAGGCGGAAGACGAAGGCGTGGCGGTCGCCGAGATGATCGCCGGGCAAGCGGGTCACGTCAATTACAACGTCATCCCAAATGTCATTTATACGGAGCCGGAAGTGGCCTCGGTCGGCAAGTCCGAAGAGGAGTTAAAGGCAGACGGGATCGCCTACGTTTCGGGCAAATTCCCCTTCTCGGCAAACGGCCGCGCCAAGGTCAATCGCACGACCGATGGTTTCGTGAAGGTACTGGCCGATGTCGCGACGGACCGGATTCTTGGAGTGCACATCATCGGGCCTCATGCGGGTGAAATCATCGCCGAGGCCGCTGTAATCATGGAGTTTGGCGGCTCGGCCGAAGATCTAGCCCGCACCTGTCACGCCCATCCGACCTTGACCGAGGCCGTAAAAGAGGCCGCCCTCGCGGTTGCCAAACGCCAAATACATATGTAGTGGCAGGCGCCGTATTGATCGGAACGATCAACGCCTCCGTAGTTATTGCGGTAGCTGTGGAGTCTAAACCATGAAGGCCTTGTTGACATATCTCGCGACGCTTGCTGTTTTTGTGGCAATCGACATTGTTTGGCTGGGCGTCGTCGCCAAGGATTATTATCGCAGTAGCATCGGCCACTTAATGGGTGATGGGTTCAATATACCGGCGGCCGTAGCCTTTTATCTGATCTACGTCGTCGGCGTCATGATGTTTGCCGTGCTGCCGGCGGCCCAGTCCGGCGAGTGGACACGCGCAGCGTTACTTGGAGCAGCCTTCGGGTTCTTCGCTTATGCGACCTACGACCTGACCAATTTGGCCACTCTGAAAAACTGGCCGCTGGGATTGGTACTTGCCGATATGGCATGGGGGTCGTTTGTCACGGCACTTGCGGCTGCGGCAGGTGCGGCCGTCTATGCCCGGCTATAACCTATTCGACCGGCGTTACCGTGTATCCGGCGTCGCGCAGCAATGCGACAAGCCCAGTCTTGCCGGGTAGGTGGAGCGCTCCGACGGCAACGAAGGCTTGCCCGATATCCAACAGCGGCGCCGCCTTTTTGGCCATACCGGCATTGCGATCGACCAAAAGGTTCTTTTGAAAGCCATCAAAAATTGAAGCTGTAAATCCCAACTTCTCCGCCAGCGCGATCTGAAAAGGCATGGCGGCTCCCATCTGGCGTTTCAGGTAAAGCTGCAGCAGCGTCTCCAACATATCGGATGTGCGGTCCGCGTACTTCAATCCCACCTTGAGCATCTGCAGTTGTTCGTCGTCGGGAACGCCGGCCAGCGCCGCCAGCTGCAGTTCGATGGTCTCAAGCCCAACGACGGGAATGCCTTTCTCTTTGGCCTCTTCGCCAAGTCGCATATCGACAACCGGAAAGCCGGCTTCAATCTGACGGCGCTCGCAGTCCGAAATTGCGAGTAGCGTACTCACCAGCCATGGCTTCAAGAGTTTCGCGACATCGCCTGGAATTCCGGCTTGCTCAGTCAAAGACCGAACACGCTCGAACTCAGCCTTCTGAAGCTTTTGCTCAAGCGTCTGTCCATCTGCGTAAACCAACAGATCGGCCGACGTCGCCAAAGCGGCGCCGAGTGCTGCATCCGAGAGATCGGCGACTTCGAGGGCCAGTGTCTTGGATGAATAGAGTGCGCCGGTAACCTTCGATGAAAAGTCCGTTACCCGGCTATCGGAAAGATGGATTGTGCCGAACAAGTGAGATGGCGCGACACCGGCTTTTTCTATTTTCCAGAGTAGCGCATCGCTGTTTTCAAGCTGAGAGGCCTTCTCGAAAACCCGTTTGTGGCTTTCCGGATCGGATGTTGCGAGTTCGGCCAGCATATCGGTCCCGCGGCATTCGACAGGGGCAGGTTTATCTTTTGATGCGCCGGCCCATGCCGGGACAGCCAAAGCGCTGCAAAAGAGTGCGACACCGAAAAGCATCCGGCCGACGCTCCGCAATAAGTCCATCACCCACCTCAGCTGGTTTCAATCTACCTCTTTACCCACGGGCCAATCGCCTTAATGCTGCGCGGCTCTGGGGTGTGCTTTATCATAGACGGCAAGCAAACGGTCACGATCGACCTCGGTATAAATCTGTGTCGTCGATAACGATGCGTGACCGAGAAGTTCCTGAATCTGCCGCAAATCGGCACCAGCCGACAATAAATGCGTGGCAAACGAGTGACGCAGCGCATGCGGTGTTGCCGTGTCCGGCAACCCCAAGTCGATACGCAATTTTTCCATAGCCAACTGGATAAGCCGGGGCGAGAGCGGTCCTCCCCGGGCACCGAGGAACAAAGGTCCATCGTTGCCGAGCGGATACGGGCAAAGACCGATGTATCGTTTGATCGCGCTTGAAACGACTGGCAAGGTCGGCACCATGCGCTCCTTGCCGCCTTTGCCTTTGATGTGCATCACGTCCCGGCCATTCACCGGCGCGTCGCGCGGCGTCAAGCTCAAAGCTTCGCTAATGCGCAAGCCGCAGCCATAGAGCAGCATCATGACGGCGCAGTCTCGCGCGGAAATCCAATCCAGTTCCGAGGTCATGTCTGGGGCGACGACCTGAGCTGCAGCATCGACGTGCAAGGGCTTCGGCACCGAATGCGGCACCTTCGGCAAGGCCACTTGCGAGACGGCGCGGTTCTTGAGCGTGTCTTCGGCTTCAAGCCAGCGGAAGAACATGCGCAACGCCGATAGAGTGCGCGACAGCGAACGCGACACGGTGCCAGCCTTGCGCCGCCTTGCCAGAAAAGCGCGCACAGTTTTTGCGTCAAGCCGCGCGAGATCGCCAAGGCATGGCGGGTGGCCGAGATGCGATTTCAGGAACCCAAGAAACTGCCGGACATCGCGTTCATAGGCTTCTCGCGTTTTTTCCGCCGCGCCCCGCTCGTGCATGAGGGAGGCCAGCCAACCGTGCACGGCTTTCTTTAGATCATCGCCGAGCGGCAACTCGGCATCACCCTGCAAGATGTCATCGAGTGTTTCAGCCATCGTGTGCAAGACCTGTTTCCGGTTGGCGCAGCTTCAATTGGAAGGCGTTAACAACTCATTAATGAGGCTGCCCGGCTTGACCTCCCTAGGGAGTCTCATTGACAGATGGCGGGGGCGAATCGTAACTGCGGATTGTGTAGTGAGGGCGATAATCGTGGCGCAATTCAAGACCTATCCCTGCATATGCTTCGACTGCGATAGTACCCTCTCGACCATTGAGGGGATCGACGAACTCGCTAAGCGCGCCGGGCGCGAGGCGGATATCGCGCCGCTAACGAACGCCGCGATGGACGGGCTTATTCCAATTGAAGAAGTTTACGCCCGCCGGCTCGAACTCCTGCGCCCGGACCGGGAAGCGCTTCGCTGGCTCGGGCAGCGCTACATTGATACGCAAGTCGAGGGCGCGCTGGAAGCTGTTGCCGCCCTGCAGCGCGCGGGCCGCAAAGTCTTCATTGTGAGCGGCGGATTGAAGAGCCCTGTCGTGGCACTTGGTGGAACGTTAGGAATCGCGCCCGAAAACGTGCGCGCTGTCGATGTCTATCTCGATGGGCGCGGCCGGTATCGCGACTTCGAACGGGAGTCGCACTTGACACGCTCCGATGGCAAGGCACGCATCGCCGCTGAGCTCGCGTCCCAATTCGGCCCCGTCGCTCTGATTGGCGATGGCGTAACGGACGTTGCCGCGCGCAGTGGGGGGGCGTTCGTTGTCGGATTTGGCGGTGTTGTGCGGCGCGAGGCCGTTGTTAAAGGCGCAGACCTGTTCGTCGAGGGCCCCTCACTCCTAGAGATCGCGGCGCGCCTCCTCGCTTGAGTCTCGTCCGATTGCCAGTTACTTCGCTGGATTCAGCATGCGCGCGCGAATGGTGCCCGGCAAATCGCGAATATCTTCGAGTACGCGTTCGGCATCTTCAACCGTGCCGTCGGCGTCAAGGACGACGTAACCGATCGCTGCGTCGGTCTGCAAGAATTGCGTGGCGATGTTGACGTTATGCCGTGCGAAGACTTCGTTTAAGCGCCGCAACTCGCCGGGCACGTTCTGGTGCACCTGAATGAAGCGCGTGCCGTTGGGCCGCGTCGGGAGCTGCACTTGCGGGAAATTGACCGCACCTTGGGTCGTGCCGACGTCGGAATACTCTACAAGCTTACGCGCCACTTCCGCGCCGATGTTTTCCTGCGCTTCTTCCGTTGAACCGCCAATGTGCGGCGTTAGAATTACATTAGGAATATTTTGAAGGGGCGAGACAAAAGCGTCCTTGTTGGATTCCGGTTCGACCGGGAAAACGTCGATTGCAGCTCCTGCCAAGTGCCCCGATTTCAAAAGTGCGGCCAGAGCGTCAAGGTCAACCACAGTTCCGCGCGCGTTGTTGATTAGGAATGAACCGGGCTTCATGCGTGAGAGCTCGGCCGCACCGATCATATTCTGGGTATCGGGCGTTTCCGGCACATGCAGGGAGACCACGTCCGCACGCGCGAGGAGGTCGCCAAGCGTGTCCGCCGGCTCGACATTTCCGTGGCGCAGCTTGTCCCTCAAGTCGAAATAGATGACGCGCATCCCCATCGCTTCGGCGAGATTGGAGAGCTGCGAACCGATGTTGCCATAGCCGACGATACCGAGTGTTTTGCCGCGAACTTCGTGCGCTCCGTTCGCGTGCTTGTGCCATAGACCTTGATGGGCGCCGGTGGATTTAGGAAAAATCCCGCGCATCAACATGACGATCTCGGCGATCGTCAATTCGGCTACGCTGCGCGTATTCGAGAACGGAGCGTTGAAAACTGGAATGCCTTTGCCATTGGCGGCGTCGAGCGCAACCTGATTGGTGCCGACCGAAAAACAACCGACTGCGATCAACCTGTTGGTTGAGGCGATGACATCGGGCGTGAGATCGGTGCGCGATCGGATGCCGAGGATGCGCACGTCCTGCAGGGCTGCGACCAGTTCAGGTCCTTGGAGCGCTTTGGGCGAGCGGACGACATCGCGATAACCGCTGTTGTCGAAGACAGCCGCCGCCGTATCGGAAATACCTTCAAGCAAGAGGACTTTGATTCTGTCCTTCGGCATTGATGGATTGCGAATGTTCGTCATGAGGGAAACCGGTCCAAAATCATCAAGCATCCAAGGGGAATGCGCGACGTTGCGCCCAAGATCAATTCACCAAAAGAACCATACACTTAAGTCGAACGCGTTTGGTCTAGATGATGACCTTTCCCGGATTTAGAATACCCTTGGGATCGAGCGCCTTTTTAATCGCCCGCATCATATCGAGTTCGGTTTTTGATTTGAAGATCGTGAGTTCGTCGCGTTTCAATTGCCCGATGCCGTGTTCGGCGGAGATCGATCCGTCCATATCGGCGACAAGCGTGTGCACAGCGTGCGACATATCTTCCCAATGGCCGAGAAAGGCGGCGCGGTCCATGCCGTCTGGCTGAGTGACATTGTAATGAATATTGCCGTCACCGAAATGCCCGAACGGCACGGGCCGAGCGCCGGGGCAGACGTTTTCGACAATAGGCGCTGCGCGCATGAGGAACTCGGGGATAAGCGCAACAGGCACCGACACATCGTGCTTGATGCTGCCGCCGGCGGGCTTTTGCGCTTCGGAGAGGCTTTCGCGCAGTTTCCAGAAATCGCGCGCCTGCTGCAGCGAACTGGCAAGCACTGCGTCGAGAATTAATCCGTCTTCGCTGGCGCGGACCAGCATTTGTTCCATCTGTTGATTGGCCCGGCCGCCATGTTCTCCGCTCGAAATTTCGATGAGCGCATACCAAGGATGCGCTGCCGCGAAGGGATCGCGCGTGCCGGGCATATGGGCCAAGACAAACTGCATGCCGAGCAGGGACCAAAACTCGAAAGCCGTCAGGCTGGCGCCTGCGTGCGACTCCGCAAGACGGAATAGTGCCAGCGCCGCCGCCGGAGTTTCAAGCGCCACAACGGCCGTAGCCTGCTCCGCCGGCCTTGGCAGCATTTTCAACGTCGCCGCCGTGATAATGCCGAGCGTGCCTTCCGAGCCGATGAAGAGGTCGCGCAAGTCATAGCCTGTGTTGTCTTTTTTGAGCGCGCGCAGTCCGTTCCAGACTTCGCCGTTGGCAAGCACGACTTCGAGCCCGAGCGCGAGATTGCGAGCGTTGCCGTAGGCGAGAACGGCTACGCCGCCGGCATTAGCGCCCAGCACGCCGCCGATTTGGCAACTGCCTTCGGACGCGAGACTCAATGGAAAAAGCCGCCCGGCTTTTTCGGCAACGGCCTGTGCTTCCGCAAGCGTAACACCCGCTTCCAGCGTCATGGTTCCGCCCGCCGTATCGACGCCGCGAATCTTTTTCAATCGCGAAACCGACAGCACGATTTCGTCGCCCCGCGTCGAGGGTATTTGCCCGCCAACGAGTCCCGTGTTGCCGGCCTGCGGAACAATTGCCACGCCCTCGGCATTTGCCAGTGCGAGAATGCGCGAGACTTCCTCAGTTGAACCGGGCCGCAGCACCACCGGCGTCTTGCCCACATACAAATCGCGCCATTCGCGCAAATACGCCGCCTGGTCTTCTTCGCGCACAATCGCGTTCGCCTCGCCGACGATGTCAGCGAAACGCTGTATGACGTCCTGAGACGGTGCTTTAAGGTTTGCGGGCACTAGGGTATCTCACTAAATTCCGGCGGGTAGAGCGGCAGGCAGTTCGTAACACTTGGTGTAACATCCGGTCGCCATCTGACGTATCTGCCATTGGTCCAAAGATGATGTGAGGTCAAGCATGCGAGTACAGACTTTGATGAAGACAATGGTCGCAGCGGCGGTTTTTGCCGCAGCGAGCCAATTCGCTCAAGTAGCACAGGCCTTCGAAGCCAAGAAATTCGATGATGCGGCTTTCAAGGCAGCCCAGGCCGCTGGAAGCGAAATCCTCGTACACGTCACGGCGCCCTGGTGCCCGACCTGCGTGTCGCAGCATAAGACGCTCGCTGAGATTGGCAAGAAACCGGATTATGCAAAGCTTGCGGTTTTCGATGTCGATTTCGATACGCAAGCCGATGCGTTGAAAGGCTTCAAGGCCAATTCGCAAAGCACGCTGATTGCCTTCAAAGGCGCAACCGAAACGGGCCGGCTCGTCGGCGCGACCAAAGCCGATGCGATTGAAGGCCTTCTCCAAACAACGATGAAGAAATAAGGAACCGGCCATGGGCGGCAGTCTTGTGCTGGCGTTTCTGGCCGGCGTTTTCTCTACCCTCTCGCCGTGCGTGCTGCCGCTGTTGCCGGTGGTGCTCGGCACGGCGGTGAGCGAGAGCCGGTACGGCCCTGCCGCACTTACGGCCGGTTTGGCGATATCGTTCGTGACGATCGGATTGTTCTTTGCCGTGGCCGGGCATTCGATCGGGCTCGATCAATCGGCGTTGCGGGTTTTCGCGGGCGTACTCATGATCCTCATCGGCGCGACTCTGGCGCTTCCCGTGCTCTCCTACAAATTTGCCGAAGTTGCTTCACCCGTTGGCAATTGGGCCGATTCGAACCTCGGCGGCTTTAGCACGGGCGGCTTGAAGGGCCAGTTTGCACTTGGGCTTTTGCTCGGTGCGGTGTGGAGCCCGTGCGTTGGTCCGACGCTTGGTGCTGCGTCCGTGCTTGCCGCGCAAGGCAAGGACTTGGCTCAAGTTGCCGCAACGATGGGATCGTTCGGCATCGGCGCAGCGCTGCCTTTGCTGTTGTTGGGCCTCTTGTCGCGCGAAGCGATGCTCAAGTGGCGCAACAAGCTGTTGGGCGCGGGACAGAACGGCAAAGTCATCCTTGGCGTTATTTTGGCTGTAATCGGAGTGCTCGTTCTGACAGGTTTTGACAAGCAGATCGAAGCAGCGCTTGTTGCCGCGTCACCCGATTGGCTGACGGAATTGACGACGCGGTATTAGCTAGTGATTCGATTGTCACAGTTACATTGTGAATTAGTAGTCAATTATTTTTCACTTGAACCGATGCAGGTCCGCTGATTCAAGAATCCAGAACCAAAGGGTGCTTGGAGATCTGCCAATGAAGACAGTCGCAACAATAGGTTACGAACAGTCGAATATTGATCAGTTTATCGCCACGCTGCTTGGAGCTGGGGTTGAGCAAATTATAGATGTTCGAGAACTTCCTTTATCTCGGAAGAAGGGCTTTTCGAAGCAAAGTCTTGCTGCAACGTTGGCGGTCTCAGGCATAGACTACGTGCACCTCCGTGAATTAGGCGATCCGAAACCCGGCCGTCTGGCTGCCCGAGCGGGTGACTATCCTCAATTTCGAAAAATATTCAATCAGCATATGAGGACTCGGGACGCCAAACTCGGTTTGGATTCAGCCGCACAGCTCGCCCGAAGAAAGCGTTCGGCGCTGTTGTGTTTTGAGCGAGAGCATACGGTTTGTCATCGGAGCATTGTTGCCGACGCACTCCGATTGGGTTACGGTTTTGACATTCGTCATCTCGTAGTCCATCCAGAATTGCATCAATCGCATGGTGATCGTCGAGGAAAAAGTCGTTGTACTTGTGAAGGCAGTGCCGCAAGTCGGCGCGCGGCATGGTGAGACTGTTTGCTGCGCAGGTGTGACCGCCGAAGGTAATTGGCGAAGATTATTTCCAATCAAGTTCCGGCGGCTCTCAGATGATGCAAAATTCGAGCGATGGCAATGGCTAACCTACCGTGGCTCGGTGCCGAGCGACGATAAGCGAATCGAAAGCCGTCGCGTGCACGAAGAAAGCCTAGAGCCAGGGCAAAAAATCTCAATTGGTGAGCGGGCGCTGTTTATAGATCGCATCATTGTTGCTTCGGCCAAAGAGGCCGTGAGCAAGGGGCAATCACTTGCCGTCGTGAGGCCAAAAATATTCGAATTCTATTATAAGAAGCGATCAGCGGATGATCTAGAGTCTGTAAGACGCTCCTACGCGGACGCTGCTCGACAGACGTCCTTTCTGGATAAGGAATTGATCGCATTTGAGCCGCCTGCTTTTGAATTCCGCGTCAGGTATGTGGACGAAGGAGGAAAGCACGACAATGAGTGCGGCGATTGGGAGACCATCGCAGCGTTCAGGAACTTCTCCAGGAATTACGGCGAGGCTGAAGCACTAAAGAAGCTGTCCGAGACATACAACGAAAAATACACGTCTAAAGGGCTCGTGCTGGCGCTGGGTAACATGAAGAAGCGACCGCAGATTTGGCTCATGCTAGGCATCATCAGAGCAGATGAAGTTACCCAGCTGAGCTTACTTTGATGACCCCTAAACAATCTTCTGCCCGGTCTTTTTCCAATCGCTCAGGAAAATCTCGATGCCCTTGTCGGTCAGCGGGTGCTTGACGAGCTGTTTCAAAATAGCGGGCGGGACGGTGACCACATCGGCGCCGATCATCGCCGCGTCCTTGACGTGGTTCACAGTACGAATGGACGCAGCAAGAATATCGGTCGAGAGGTCTGGATAGTTATCGAAGATCACGCGGATCTCCTTGATGAGGTCCATGCCATTCAAACCGATGTCATCCAACCGGCCGATGAACGGCGACACGAACGTTGCGCCGGCTTTGGCGGCGAGCAAGGCTTGGGTGGCCGAGAAGCACAGCGTGACGTTGACCATGGTGCCTTCGCTGGTCAGCACCTTGCAGGCTTTCAAGCCTTCGAGCGTTAGCGGCACTTTGACCGTGACGTTTTTGGCGATCTTGGCGAGCTCGCGCCCTTCCTTCAGCATACCTTCGGTATCGAGCGCCGCAACCTCGGCTGACACCGGGCCCGGCACGATGGCGCAGATCTCGCGGATGATATCTTTGAAGTCCCGGCCTGCCTTGGCAACGAGCGATGGGTTGGTCGTCACCCCGTCGAGCAAGCCCGTTGCGGCCAATTCCTTGATTTCGGCCACATCTGCCGTATCGACGAAGAATTTCATATCCTACTCCGAATTTGATGCCCTCGGCTCGCCTCACAGCCAAGCCTAGGGTATCTCCCTGATTCTCTTCGTTCAGCTTCTAATCCGGCAGCGGGCACTTTGGAAAGTTTTCTCGACAAACTGGATTGTACTCCCGCCAAGACCCAAAACAGGCCGCTGGTGCCGGTGCTGATGCCGGTCGCGTTGGACCAGACCTACGATTATCTGCTTCCCGACGGCGTCGACGTGCAGCCTGGAGCCTTTGTTCTGGTGCCCTTTGGCCCGCAAAGCCGGATCGGCATCGTCTGGGACGAGCCGCGTGGGGTGCAGAAGCCCTTGGACCCGAAGAAGCTCAAAGCCATCACCAGCCGCCTCGACGTGCCGCCGCTGCCTGTCATTTCGCTGCGCTTCGCCGAATGGATCGCGAAATATACGCTGGCCCCCCTTGGCATGGTCTCGCGCATGATGATGAGCGCGCAAACGGCGTTTGAACCGGAAAAGCCACGCTTCGGTGTCCGGCTCGTCGAGGGTGCCACGCTTCCGGCCAAAATGACGGCGGCGCGCACGAAAGCGCTGGAGGTCGCGCGCGACGGGTCAATCCGCGCGAAGTCTGAACTTGCCCACCTGGCTAGCTGCTCAACGGGCGTCATCGACGGCTTGGTCGCGGCTGGTAGTCTGGTTGAGGTCGCGATTCCCGAAAAGCAATTCCCCCGGCCAAATCCGGCGCATCATCAAACGGAATTCACTGACAGCCAGAGCCAAGCCGTCGAAACGCTGCGTGCTTCCGTCGAGGCCGCCAATTTTTCCGTGACGCTCCTCGATGGTGTGACGGGTTCCGGCAAAACCGAGGTCTATTTCGAAGCCGTTGCACGCACTCTGGCTGCTGGGCACCAAGCCCTCATCATGCTGCCGGAAATCGCGTTGACCTCGCAGTTCCTCGATCGCTTTGCCCGCCGCTTCGGCGCGCAGCCGGTCGAGTGGCACTCGGCGTTGTCGCCGCCGGAACGCGGACGCATCTGGAAAGGCGTTGCGCGCGGCGACGTGCGCTGTGTCGTCGGTGCACGCTCGGCCCTATTCCTGCCCTACCCGTCGCTTGGCCTCATCGTCATCGATGAAGAGCACGACCAGGGCTATAAGCAAGACGACCGGGTTCACTATCAGGCGCGCGACATGTGCGTCGTGCGCGGCAACATCGGCAAGTTTCCCGTTGTCCTCGCCTCAGCGACGCCGTCAATCGAGAGCCACGTCAATGCATTGACCGGCCGTTATCGTCACGTCGTTTTGCCGGGCCGGTTCTCAGGAACGGAACTGCCCGAGGTCCAGGCCATCGACATGAGGCGCGAGGGACCAGAACCCGGCAAATGGCTGGCGCCGCGCCTCGTTCAAGCCATGACCGAGACGCTGGCGAAAGGTCAGCAATCGCTGCTGTTTCTCAATCGCCGCGGTTATGCGCCGCTTACCTTGTGCCGCAGTTGCGGCCACCGGGTCGAGTGTCCGCAGTGCACAGCCTCGCTCGTCGAGCACCGCTTCAAGAAGCGCTTGAATTGCCACCACTGCGGGTTCTCGCTTTCCATTCCGTTGAAGTGTCCAAAGTGCGCGGCAGAAGGCAGCCTGACGGCGTGCGGTCCGGGCGTCGAGCGCGTTGCCGAAGAGGTCGCGGAACGCTTTCCCCAAGCGCGCCTCGCTTTGCTCTCGTCTGACCTCATCCCGGGTCTCGCGGAAATGCGCGACATGATTCACAGAATCGAGAAAGGCGAGATCGATATCATCATCGGCACGCAAATCGTCGCCAAGGGTCATCACTTTCCCGATCTCGCGCTCGTCGGTGTCGTCGATGGCGATCTTGGTCTCGCCCACGGCGCCGACCCGCGTGCGGCGGAACGCACGTTCCAGCTTTTGCATCAGGTGACGGGCCGCGCCGGCCGCGCCTTCGCGCTGGGGCGCGGGCTCGTGCAAACGCACATGCCCGATCATCCCGTCATGGAAGCCATTGTCGCCAGCGACCGCGAAGCTTTCCTCAACTACGAAGTAAAATCGCGGCAAGCCGGGCTGCTGCCACCCTATGGCCGTTTGGCCGCTTTGATTATCTCGGCGCGCGATAAGGAGCTCGCGGAACGCATAGCCCGCGACGTCGTCCGGCACGCGCCGCAAGCGGAGAAAATCACGGTCCTCGGTCCGGCCGAAGCACCCATCGCTGTCGTGCGAGGGCGCCACCGCTGGCGCATCCTGGTCAAAGCGCCGCGCGAGATCGATATGCAGGCGTATCTGAGGGAATGGTCGGCAAGCCTGCCCGCGTTGAAAGGCGATATCCGCATCACGTTGGACATCGACCCCTATAGCTTCCTATAGGCAGCTTCTGAATAGGCGGGCCCTGCTATGCCTCAGCTGAATTTCGCCAATGCTTCGGCCCGGCTGGACGTGAAAAGCACACCCGCCTGATGTCCCGTTTCGTGGCGCAACTCGCAGTCTGCGGAAAACAATTCGCTGGCGATAATCAGCCGGAACGTGGCGGGAAGCTCAGGCTTGGCACCGAAATCGATCAGCGCCCCCATGGGCGATATGTTCTTGACGCGGCAGGCGCGTGCGGTGCCGTCGGAGAAACGTATGGAGCCAGCAAAATCCACGTCGCGCCTTTGATGCTGCCGCCGTTCGGCGGGAGCTGCTGAAGCCATGTTCGTTTTCATGTTTGTCCTCGAGAGGATTTGGACCCGCAGCCTAATCAATACAATGTTTGCAATAAGATCGGGTAATTAAGCGGAAGACGGATTAATGCAATTTTTCACCTAATTCGGTGCGGCCATACTTAGACGTCCGGCCAATAGGCTTGCGACCGGCCCGCATGTTAGCCTCATCGCTTGAAGTAACGATGCCGGAGACCGTTCTTATGTCGGCGCTTGATCGTGTTCTTAGGCGTTCAGTCGAACTTGGTGCTGCTGCTGGAGTTGTAGGCGGGGCGGCGACCCGAGAGGGCATTTTCTATCAAGGCGCCTTCGGAAAGCGAAGTGTGGACGCTCCGGCGCCCATGACGGACGATACAATTTTCCGCATATTTTCGATGACTAAGGCTGTTGGTGCCGTGGCTGCGGCCCAACTCGTTGAGCGCGGCGAACTCAATCTCGATGCGCCGGTCGAGTCGATTTGCCCGGAATTCGGTCAACTTCAAGTTCTGGAAGGCTTCGACGGCGATCGCGCGCGGCTCCGCGCGCCCAAAAGAAAGGCGACGGTGCGCCAGTTGATGACGCACACATCCGGTCTCGTCTACGAATTCTGGAATGCGGATATCGCCAAGTACTTGGCCGTCACAGGCAATCCAGGTTTTCTCTCGGGGACTAAGCGCGGCATCATGTACCCGCTGGTTTTCGACCCAGGCGAAAAATGGGATTACGGCATCGGCATCGATTGGCTGGGGCAAGTCATCGAAGCAGTGAGTGGCAAGCGCCTAGACGCTTATTGCCGCGACGAAATATTCACCCCGCTTGGCATGAAGGATACGGATTTCGAGTGCCAAGGCGACAAGCGTAACCGGCTGGCGAGCGTGCATGCGCGCGGTGACGACGGATCGTTGAGTATCATTTCGCTCGACCCGCCTTCAAATCCGGAAGTTTATTCGGCCGGCTTCGGGCTCTATTCGACCGCGCGCGACTATCTGCAATTTCTGCTCATGCTGCTCAACGACGGCAGCTATAACGGTGCGCATATCCTGAAACCTGCGACCGTCAATTACATCCTCGAAAATCACATCGACGACCTCGAGGTCGGCAAGTTGACGTCGGTCGCACCAGGAGTCACGGGGGACGCGGAATTCTTTCCCGGCATGTCGAAGAAGCACAGCCTTGCCACCATGATCAATATCGAACCTGCGCGCGGCATGCGTGCGGCCGGCAGCCATTGCTGGGCGGGAGCGCTGAATACTTACTTTTGGTTCGATCCTCTGAACGGCATTGCGGGCGTCGTTTTGATGCAGTCCCTGCCGTTTGTCGATCCAAAGTGCACGGACGTCCTGGTTGAGTTCGAAAAGGCGGTTTACGCGCGCACCTGCGTTGCCGTCTGATCGCCTGCTCCGGTCAGGGGCCGAAGCCGGCCATGCTGCGCGGCAAAAACTCAAATGAGCCACAGATTTGTTGTCCCGCCGGTCTTTCCGGCTTGGCCGCGCCGTTCCAGCGATGATATTGGCGTTTCTAGCGGCGCGTTTCTCTCCGCGGTAGTCGTTGCATGAGGCCAAGATGTTCCCGCTGTCCCATATGCTGAAGTCGTTCGTGAAGACCGGCTCGCTCGAAGTGATCGATGCCGAAGGCGGGCGCCATCTTTTTGCGGGCGCGCCAGGTCCAAAAGTGACGATGCGGATCAAAGATCCAGCGCTCTACAAGTCGCTTTTCTTCAATCCCGAACTCGCCATGGGCGAAGCCTACATGGACGAGCGGCTGACGTTCGAGAATTCGACGCTGCGGGATTTTCTGACCCTGTTCTCGATCAACCGGCTGTCGCTCGGTTCGTATCCGCTCCAAAAGGTTTTGCGCCGGGTTTCGCGCGGCTTAAAGCGCTTTCAGCAAGCCAACCCCGTCGGCAAGGCTCAGCAGAACGTCGAGCATCATTACGATCTCGGCAACGATTTTTATAAACTCTTCCTCGACGAAGGCATGCAGTATTCGTGCGCCTACTTTCAGGACGATGCGAACACGCTCGAAGAGGCGCAGCGCAATAAACTCAGACTGATCGCCGCTAAGCTCAATCTGAAGCCGGGTTTGAAAATCTTGGACATCGGCTCCGGCTGGGGCGACATGGCGCTTTATCTTGCCGCCATGGAGAATGTCGACGTAACGGGCGTAACGCTGTCGAAAGAGCAGCACGTCTTGTCGAACGAAAAAGCCAAGAAGGCAGGCTTGTCGGACAGAGTGCGCTTTGAATTACGCGATTATCGCGATGTCGCCGGCAAGTTCGACCGCATCGTCTCAGTCGGCATGTTCGAGCATGTCGGCGTCGCGCACTACAACGAGTTTTTCGCCAAAGTGAATGCGATGCTGGCGGATGACGGCGTCATGCTTCTGCACTCGATCGGCCATATGTCGCCGCCCGGAACGGCGAGCCCGTGGCTGAGAAAATATATTTTTCCAGGCGCATATTCTCCGGCGCTCTCGGAAGTGTTCCCCGTCGTCGAGCAAAACTCGCTGTGGGTCACCGATCTCGAATTCCTGCGCGTGCACTACGCTAAAACCCTTAAACACTGGTGCGATCGCTTTGATAAACACCGGCCGCAAATCGCAAAAATGTACGACGAGCGCTTCTGCCGGATGTTCGAGTTTTATCTGATTAGTTGCGAGATGATGTTCCGCACCGGCAGCCAGCTCGTCTTCCACATGCAACTGTCGAAAAAGCGCGATGCAGCGCCAATCGTGCGCGATTACATCACCGATTTGCAGCGCGACTACAAAGTGCGTGAAGCCGCGGCGCTCAAAATTCTCGATGGGACGCGTGGGTAATCTCTAAACGCTTGCGGTAGCGCTTGGCCGTGCCGAAACGTCCCGGTACCAGCGGGCGACACCCGTGCACTCAGGCGGAATATCCATGCCGGCGAACTTGGCAAAATCCATGGCGCACAGCGTCGTGATGTCGGCAAATGAGAAATCATCGCCGGCGAGAAACCGCGTCTCGCCGAGGCGGGTGTCGTATTTCTTGTAGAAGCGGCGCACGCGGCCCTTACCCCGCTCAATAAGCGCTGGGATTTGCGGCACGGGTTCGAGACTTCCAGGAATGCCGCGATCATAAAATTCTGTCATCGAATTGCGCACGACTTCGGCGGTGCCGATCATGCATTCGTCGTAGGCGCGCCGCTCCCACATCTCTATTGTAGCTTTCTCCAGACTCGTACGTCCCATGAGCGGCGGGTTGGGATGCTCGTCTTCGAGATACCGGCAAATTGCTGCGGCTTCGCCTATCTGGGTTCCGTTATCGAGTTCAAGCATGGGCACAAGTGCGTGCGGCCACTTGCCGATATATTGCGGGAACATGCGGAAGCCTTCGCCGACCACCTCTTCAATTCCAGGAAGATCGAGACCCTTTTCAAGAACAAACATGCGCACGCGGCGGCAGTTGGGTGCAAATTGCCAATTGTAGAGCTTCATAGTGCGCTCCTGCAGCATGTCTCAGGTGGTGCTTGAGCTTATGCGGAGACAGACTCAAAACCAAGCGGATTGGATCTGTTCCGAAGCACGTGAGGTCGTGAAACCTATTTCGGCGGCGTGACCGTGATCTGGATCGACGCGTAGTATGCCGCGAGGTCGTTGATATCGTCAGGCGTAAGTGCGCCCATGATAACGCCCATCATGTCGTTTTTGCGCGCGCCGGACTTGTAGTCGTTCAAGGCTTTGACGAGATAGATCTGGTTTTGTCCGGCGATGTTCGGCGCTTCGGGCAATTTCGATATGCCGTCCATGCCGTGGCATGTCTGGCACTGCCCGGCTTTCTTCTTGCCCGCTTCGGCATTCCCCGCAGCCAAGGCTGGGGAGGCGGCAGCCGCGAAAAGCATCGCGGCGAGTAGGAGAACTTTGCGCGTCATCGAAGATCCATCAGATTGAAGTTGGACGGATTGAACAAGGAAGCCCCGCACCAGGATTATATCCGATGCGGGGCTCAATTGTCTGCACTAAGTTTTACTTGCCGTACGAGATTCGGTACACGGCGCCGGCCAGATCGTCGGAGACCAGGAGCGAACCATCCTGAAGCTGAGCGACGTCCATCGGCCGGCCGAGGTATTCGCCGTTTTCTCCGATCCAGCCTTCAGCGAAGACTTCCGTCTTGTCGGCCGTGCCGTCTTCCTTCAGCGTCGTAAACTGGAGGCGCGCGCCCGATGGCGTCGTGCGGTTCCAAGATCCGTGCTGAGCCGAGATGATGCCACCCTGATACTTCTTCGGGAACATCTTACCCGTGTAGAAGATCATGCCCATGTCGGCCGAGTGCGCAACGAACTCGATCTGCGGAAAAACGGCGTCCTTCGGCGGTTCCTGGTCCTTGTACTCGTTGGTGCGGGTCTTGCCGCCGCCGTACCAGGGGAAGCCGAAGTGTTCGCCGGCTTTCGTGATGCGGTTGAGTTCGCCCGGCGGGATGTCGTCGCCCATGCCATCGACCTGATTGTCGGTGAACCAGAGCGTCTTGTCCTTGGGGTTGAAGTCCATGCCGCCGCTGTTGCGAACACCAGTTACGTAAACTTCGCGGTTCTTGCCGTCGCGGTCCATGCGGATGATGCCGCCGATCCCGGTTTTGGCGTAGAGGTCCATTTTCTCGGGCGCGAACACGTTCGTCGGCTGGCCTAGCGAAATGTAGAGCTTGTTGTCCGGTCCGATACGGCAGATGCGAGCTGTGTGGTTATAGCTTTCCTCGTCCTTGGGGATTAGGTCGCCCTGCGCCACAACCTGGAACGCCGCAACGTCGGCGCCTTCGTAGAAGTATTCGGCGGCTGGATAGACGATGACGCGGTTCTGTTCAGCGATGAACAGGAAGCCGTCTTTCGAGAAGCACAGGCCGTGCGGGATGTTCATTTCGAGCGAGGCGGCGAACACCTTCACTTCGTCGGCCACGCGATCTTTGTTGCGGTCGGTGACGGCGTAGACCTTGTCCTTACGGGTCGAGACAAACGTTACCACGCCCTGGGAGCCGACCGAGATTACGCGCGCGTCGGGGACGATGGCATAGAGATCGATTTTAAAGCCGTCGGGCAATTTGATTTTTTTCAGGTTTGCTTTGATGGCATCGGCGTTCGCGCCGCCCTGTTCGATGAAGGGGATTTTGGTCATCCCGGTCGATTTAAAACTCGAAAGCTTTTCAAGCGTCGTTTGCGCGATAGCGCTGGTGCTTGAAAGCAGTGCGGCGATCGTGGCCACGGCTGCTACGGATTTGAACATTCGATCTTCTCCCTAGAGTTTTTTGATTTCGTGCTCGTCGAGATTTCAAGCGCCAGCAAAGGCTTTGCGCTCCAGACCGGTTTGCCTCCCGGTTGCTGATCGCTTGCGTCCGGTACGTTGCGGCCGAAGAAATGGACCGGGCAATCGGCGAAACGTTGCCGCCGCAATAAGTGATACCGCGACCTGAAGGGGCGCGTGCGTTACTGGGATACTACCAAAGTATTGGCGGTATGTTTTTTCAGAATGAGATTAACTCGGTAGCGGAACCCGCAGGGTTCAGCTTTTACCCTTGGTGAGGAGATCAGGCCGCCGCAGCTGCGTCAGCCTTTCGGACTCAGCCCGGCGCCAGAGTTCGATTTTGCCGTGGTCGCCCGACAGCAGGATGTCTGGAGCCGTTCGCCCCTCCCATTCCCTCGGCTTTGTGTAGTGCGGGTACTCGAGCAAGCCGTGTTCGAAGCTTTCGCTTTCCAAGCTTGCGCTCGCTCCGAGCACGCCCGGAAGCAGCCGTACACATGCTTCGATCAAAACCATAGCCGCCAGCTCTCCGCCGGCCAAAACATAATCGCCGATGGAAATCTCTCTGAGGTTGCGCCCTTCGATGACGCGCTCGTCAATGCCTTCAAAGCGGCCAGCCAAAAGTGTGACGCCGGCGCCTGCGGCGAGTTCTCTGACTAGCGGTTGCGTCAAGCGTTCGCCGCGCGGCGACAGATAGATCAAAGGCGCGTCAATAGATTGCGTGCGTGCGTGATCGAGCGCCGGTCCAAGCACGTCTGCGCGCAGCACCATGCCGGCCCCGCCGCCCACGGGCGTGTCATCGACTTGGCGGTGACGGCCAATTCCAAAATCCCGGATTTGAATCGCTTCGAGCGTCCAGATCTTTGCCTCGAGCGCCTGACCTAGGAGTGAAATGCCAAGCGGTCCCGGGAACATTTCCGGGAACAGCGTCAATATTGTAGCGCGCCAAGCGGGCTTTCCGTCATTCGTTGGGAAGTGGGGCATAAAGTGGGACTCCCCCTCTCCCCGTCTTGGCGAAGCCAAGCTTCGCTTGGACGGGAGAGGGTTGGGGTG
>JANMNH010000134.1:0-35646 GCA_031373745.1 Hyphomicrobium sp.
CTCGGCCAGACCGGCGCCGCGCACGATCTGTGCACCAGCATTCCGGAACGCGACAAGGTGCATTATGTGCAGCTGGGCGTCGGCCACTATGGCGTGTTCAACGGCACGCGCTGGCGCACGGAAATTCAGCCGCGCATCAAAGAATTCATCCGCACGCTTGAGTTCCGCCGCAAGGAACAAGACGCCGAGAAGCGCGGGCTGATGGGGTATTTGACGAGCGCCAGCAAGGTTGCTGCAAAAGAGATCGCAACCCCCGTGTCCGAGCGCGCCCCCGAGCGTCCTGCGGAACGTGTCAAGGCTAAAGCCAACGGCCATTTGAACGGTGCCAATGGCAAGCACGCGCCACCGGTTGTGGCGGGGGAGTAGGAGGGGGGCGTTCCTCTTTAGTGAAGAAGACTAACAACGGCAAAAGATGATGTCCATTTAGCGCCATAGCAGTACGCAACAAGAATCGTTGTATGTCTCCACATGCTTGATGGAGATTCACATGTCCAACGAAAACCTTGCCAAGATCCAGAGTCAAGAACCAAACTCAGAGATTTCTGCGGGTGTTTGGCCGGCGCTTAAGTGTTTTGCAACGGCATCCTCTGGCTTCCTGATATCGCAATCCCAAACGGTTTCTGAAGCATTCGCTCAGCACCAGTTGCGTATGGCGACTGTTGCAGCCCTAAAGCAAGGGTTCATCCAAAGTGCCGTACGCCTCTCGCAAACTCGGGCAGGTCTTGTTGATCGCCGCATTGGTTCGGATGAATTTGAACGCATTCGAATTGACAGGGACTTAGGTTACATCGATGGGGAGATACGAAGGCTCTCTGTTTATACAAAAGCCTCGGAATTTATTGGCGAAGCCGCGAGTGGGCCCGAGGTTGCGCAAGAGGATTCTCAAGTTGAACCATCATGGCTGGATCGCTTTGATGATGAGGCCCGTCGTCAGAATGAACCTTGGAGGCGCGAGCTACTTGCAAAGGCATTGGCCGCAGAATCGAATCACCCTGGTTCTGTGGGAACAAGGGGACTTTGGTTTGTTGGCACTGTTGAACAAGAAATCTTCACCGCGTTTTCAACGATCATAGATTTATCTGCCAAAATCGGGGGTACCACAATGGTGCCAACGACTGGTGCCTTTGAACAAAAGCCGATTCCTAATTGTCAACTGGGCAACAACGTTTCGATTGGAAACTTGCTATTTAGGCTCAGTGAACTCGGCATCCTCGGTGACCCAATGACGTCCGCATCTTTTTTTGACGCTAATAAACTGTTTGTGGCCAAATACGGTTCTAAGCAGGCTTCGGTCACTACCAAACTTCCCATGAACGTGCAGGGTATCATCCCAACCAGTCTTGGGAGTTCAATTGCGGCGCTTTGTAAGCCAAAATCGAACCCTCTCGGAGACGAAATTTTCGAAAACTGGCTGGGCTCAATAGATTCATCCGCCGCTGATATCCAGAAGAATTGGTAGTTGAATTCTATGAGATGATGCGCTTGTTCCCTACAATTCCCTGCTCAGCCACAACCAACTTCTTTGCTTGTGGAGTGAGGTATTGTCCCAAATGCGCCTCATCCCAGTTGCTCGCGGCTTTATCTCTGATCCCCCTCCGTCGATGCGCAGCATCGCTCCGCGATGACGCGGGAAGGGGACAGGGGTGGGGAGACGCCGGGCGACCGGAGCTTGAAGTATGGCGAAAAGCATTGTTGCGTGTCTGGAGTATAAAAACGCTCGTCACGCCAAGCCCAACACCCCACCCCTAACCCCTCCCCTGAGGGGAGGGGGGTTGCTCAATGCGCCTCGTCCCAATTTTTGCGACGTTGGCATCGCCCCCTCTCTCCGCTTACATTCCCGGGCGAGAAAAATAGCGCGAGCCATTTTGCGCAGACCGGGGACCGCTTCGGATGGGATTTTGTACCAAAGCCGATTGGACGCGATCCCGGATAGCCGCGCCTGCGCTTCGCTCCGTGACGCGGCTTCTGGGAAAGCAAGTGGATCGAGATGCGCGTACTCCTCCCACTCCCAATTGCCTGCGGATTTATCTCCGTTCCCCCTCCCCAGCGGGGAGGGGACAGGGGTGGGGAGACGCCGGGCGACAGGTGCTTGAAGTATGGCGAAAAGACTCTGTTGCGTGACCCAAAAACAAAAATCACCTGTCACGCCAAGCTCAACACCCCACCCCCAACCCCTCCCCTGAGGGGAGGGGAGGGGAGAAGTGGAGCGCCACCTGCACTCAATGAGCCTCATCCCAATTGCGCGCAGCCTTGGCGTCAACGTGAATGGGGACTGAGAATTTGATTGCCGGCTCTGCGGCCTTTTCCATGACGTCACGCGCGATTTTGATGAGCGCCGCGGTGTCGGCTTCCTTCACTTCAAACACGAGTTCGTCGTGCACCTGCAGCAACATGCGCGCCGATTTGAGTTTGGCCTTGTCGAGTGCCGGCTGCATGCGGATCATGGCGCGGCGGATGATGTCGGCGGCTGACCCTTGAATTGGCGCGTTGATCGCCGCGCGCTCAAGAAAGCCGCGCATCGACGGATTCTTGGTGTTGATTTCAGGATAATGAATGCGACGGCCGAACACGGTTTCAACGTACCCTTGCGCGTGCGAGACTTTTTTTGTCGCTTCCATATAGTCGCGAATACCGGGAAAGCGCTCGAAGTAGGTTTTGATGTATTGCCCTGCTTCCTCGCGCGAAATGCCAAGTTGATTGGCGAGACCGAACGCGGATATGCCGTAGATGATGCCGAAGTTGATAGCCTTGGCCCGGCGGCGCACGTCGCTCGGCATATCTTTCACCGGCACGCCGAACATTTCGGATGCCGTCATGGCGTGAATGTCGAGCCCGTCGGCAAAGGCCTTTTTCAATTGCGGGATGTCTGCGATGTGGGCCAGCACGCGCAATTCAATTTGGCTGTAGTCTGCCGAGACGAGCGTGTAGCCCTCCTCCGCGATGAAAGCCGTGCGGATTTCGCGGCCCTCTTTGGTGCGGATGGGAATGTTTTGCAAGTTCGGGTCAGACGATGCGAGCCGCCCGGTCGTGGTCGAGGCCAGCGCGTAGCTTGTGTGAATGCGCCCAGAAGCGTCGATGAATTCCGGAAGCGAGTCAGTGTAGGTCGATTTGAGTTTTGTGAGCTGGCGCCACTCCAGCATCGTGTTGATGAGGCGGCGCGCGTCATCGGGCAGATCTTCGTTGGCTGCCAGATCGTCCAGCGTGCCGGCGCGGGTTTCCCACTGGCCGGTCTTGGTTTTCTTGCCGCCCGGAAGTTTCAAGTTATCAAATAGGAATTCGCCAAGCTGCTTGGGCGACGCCAGATTGAATTTGTGCCCGGCGAGTGTGTAAACCTCCTCTTCGAGACGCGCGGCGCGCTGCGCGAAAGTGCTCGACAGGCGCGCGAGAATGGCGCGGTCGACTTTGATCCCAGCGCGCTCCATCTCGACGATGACGGGAACGAGAGGCCGCTCCAGCGTTTCGTAAACGGTTGTCATGCGCTCGGCGGCAAGGCGCGGTTTCAACTTCTGCCAAAGGCGCAGTGTGACGTCCGCGTCTTCGGCGGCATATTCCGTCGCTTTGGAAATGGGCACGCCGGCAAAAGTCTTCTCGGATTTTTTGGCACCCGGCGCGTGTTCCAACGCCTGGTCGAAGGACATGCACACGTGGCCCAAGTGACGAAGTGCCAGATCGTCCATGCCGTGCGAGCCCCGGCCGCCATCGAGCGTGTAGGAAAGCAGCATGGTGTCGTCGATGGGGTGGATCTTGATGCCGTGGCGGAGCATGACCAGCATATCGAATTTTAGATTCTGGCCAACCTTGAGAACACTATCGTCTTCAAGCAGCGGCTTCAGAAGTTGGAGCGCGTCGCGCACGGCCATTTGACCGGCAGCTAGCCCTCCGCCGCCAAAGAGATCGTTGGCGCCTTCTTGATGTCCGACGGGCACGTAGCAGGCTTTGCCCGGCTCGGTCGCTAAAGAGAAACCAACCAGATCGGCGGCGTTGGCATCGAGCCCTGTGGTTTCTGTATCGAAGGCGACGTGGCCCGCTTCCTCAGCCGCGCGGATCCATTTCTCCAGCGCAGCTTTCGTCGCGACCGTTTCGTACTTGGTGCGGTCGATGGGCGTCTTCATGACCGTCGCATGAGCATGCGCCGCGCCTGCGTTGGGTGTGCCGATGCCTCGTCCCCCTCCCACTTGTGGGGAGGCCGGGGGGGGAGGTGAAGTGGCGAGCGTCGAACCGACAGATCGCTCGAGGGGTGCCGGAGCCTCAACACCAAGTCCTTCGGCGATACGCTTGGTCAGCGAGTTGAATTCCATCTCACGCAGAAAGCCGAGCAGCGTTTCGGGGATGGGTTCGCGCAATGCAAAACGCTCGATGCCGATCTCGGTTGGAACATCCTGCTTCAGCGTGACGAGTTCGCGGCTGATGCGCGCTTGTTCGGCAAATTCAATCAGTTTCTCGCGGCGCTTGGGTTGTTTGATTTCGCCGGCACGCGCCAAAAGCGTATCAAGATCGCCGTATTCGCCGATGAGTTCGGCCGCCGTTTTGACGCCGATGCCTGGAACGCCAGGGACGTTGTCGGTCGAGTCGCCCGCAAGCGATTGCACATCGATGACCTTATCGGGGGCGACGCCAAATTTCTCGCGCACCTCGTCGGGGCCGATCTTTTTGGCCTTCATGCCGTCGAACATCACAACGCCCGGGCGGATGAGCTGCATCAGATCTTTGTCGGAGGAGATAATGGTTGCATCCCCCCCGGCATTCACGACATCGCGGGCGTAGGTTGCGATCAAGTCGTCGGCTTCATAGCCGTCCATCTCGATCGAGGCGACGTTGAAGGCTTTGACCGCATCGCGGATCAGGGGAAACTGCGGAACGAGTTCTTCCGGCGGCGGCGGCCGGTGTGCTTTGTACTCGGGGTAAATCTTGTTGCGGAAGGTTTCGCGACCCGCGTCGAAAATGACGGCGATGTGGGTTGGTGCTTCAGACACCTTGCTCTCGCGAATGAGCTTCCAAAGCATGGCGCAAAAGCCGTGCACCGCGCCGACCGGCAAGCCGTCGGAAGGCCGCGTCAGAGGGGGCAGCGCGTGGAAGGCGCGGAAAATATACCCGGACCCATCGATCAGGTAGACGTGACTGCCTTTGGAAACGGGCGCGTCGTCGCCGTCGGGGTGCGTGGAGGTGCGTTTGGATTTTTCTTTGCTCATAGCTTGAGACTATAGGCGGTCCCGCGCGCAAGGTCAGCCCCGCGCCGACGCTCCTCCGAGTATGCACAAACGATGCGGGACGCTTAAGTCCCCCGCTTCTCGCGCAACTTCTCGACCATGATCCGCAAGGACGCTTCGAATTCGCTGCGCTGAGCGGGCGTCAGGACGCTGAGCATCGTTTGATCGACGTTCTTTGCGGCGGCAGCGCCTGCATCCAGCGCTTTCTGTCCGGCGTCGGTCAGACGGACGGCATACATGCGCGCGTCCTGCCGGGTGCGCCGGCGGGCCAGAAGACCGCGCGCCACGAGGCGCCTGACGATATCGGCGAGTGTGGAGCGGTCGATACCCGAATGGTCGCAAATTGTGGTCTGGCTCGGGTTGTCTTCGGTGGCGACCACCGCAAGGACGACAAACTGTCGCGCCGTTAACCCATTCCGTTCGGTTGCGCGTGAAAACTCCTCGTCAGCGAACTGTCCAGCCCGGTGCAGGAGATGAATGATGCTGTCTAAGGTGCTGAATGCACGGCTCTTCTTGCTCACGACCGATCGTTCCTCCTGTTTCGGCAGATAGTCAATAGTGTGATATTCAGCCATCTGCGTTCGTTGGTGTTGGCTTCGTCTAACAGTGTTCAATTAAATCAGCTTGACCGCATATTCAGCTGCTTTGACATTTCATACAATTTTGGGGGCACTGGGCAGGAGATATTAGGACCCAACCGCTATTTTCGCTCCAGATCTTTCTTAACGGCGGCGACTGAGTTTATGCCAAGTAACAAACCTATGGTCCGTGCCAGTGTATTGGCGGGTTTTGACGCCCTGCTGGCGGAACGCGGTCTCGACGCGGGGCAGCTCTACGCCAAGGTGGGGCTCCCCGCTCCCGATACAATAGGCTCAGAAGACGATCTCCCGGCGAACGCTGTTTGTTATCTGATGTACGAAGGCGCGCGCGCCGCGGACGATCCCTGCCTGGGCCTCGCACACGCAGAAGCCTACCCCTTTGGTGGCACCGGCATCATCGCCTATCTATTCATGAACTCCCCGACAGTTGGGGAAAGCATGCGCACGCTCGCGCGCTATGCCGTGCTGCTGCGCCAGCCGATGAAAGTTTTATACCAAGAAGACGTGGATGGGGCGTGTCTGTGGTGGCGCTGGCCGGAAGCGCTGACCGCCCCCTACACGCAGTATGGCTCATTCGCGATGGCGCTGCTGGCGTTGCGTCTGCGCATGGTCATTGGGCCGGCTTGGGCGCCTGTCTCAGTCGAAATGCAAGGTGAGCCCTTGATATGCAAGGAGCGCGTTCGAAAGATTTTCGGTCCAAATGTACAGTTTGGCTCCGACAAAAATTGCGTGCGCCTCGACAGGGCGACGATTGACCGCCCGATGCCGGAAGCAGATCCGCATTTGAAGCCGTTACTACAGAAACTCGGAGAACAAATGATTTCCGAAGTTCCGCCTCTCGACGACATCGCGGGAAACGTTCGCAATGTCGTCCTTGACTTGCTGCCCGAACGCAGAGCAACGCTCGAAGATGCGGCCTCGAAACTCGGACTGACCGGACGCACGCTGCAGTCGAGACTAGCGGCACACGGGCCGGCGTCCTTTGAGACCCTCTTAAACGATGCGTTGAAAACGCGCGCCGAAGACTTGCTCAGGTCCACCGATTTGCCGCTCACCGATATCGCCCTGCAGCTTGGCTTCTCGCAACTCTCGGCGTTCACCCGCGCAAGTAAGAGATGGTTTGGATGTACGCCGAGCGCAAGGCGCAAAGTGCTCAAAGCCCAAATCAGAATTTAGTATTATGCCGCCGGTAGGCCGTTACGGCCGCATTGCATGCGGAACGCTGTCGGTTGAGGCGAAGTAGGGTTTCAAATCTACAAGCGGCGTGCCGTCGATGCAGTCCATATTGCGCACGTGCACGTTCCGTCCGTCAATACCGAGAATTTCTACGACAGCGAGACCGATTGGATTGGGACGCACCGGCGATCTAAGCGCAAAGACGCCGCGCGGCACGGTCAAATGGCTGGGAAGCTGCTCAATCAGATTGCGCTGCGCCTGATGCAGCCAGTACAGCGCGATCGCGTGCGAGAGGAGCGACATATCCTTGAGACCGGCCGCAAAGCGCGGGAAAATTTCAATTGTCGACTTTCCTCCCTCCGCGCGCGCCCGGCTGCCCTTGGGACAGTCCGATGTTGTTTTCCAAGGCGTGTGTATAACGCCGATGAAGTAGACGCCCGCGTCGTAGGTATCCGGAAGGTCGATCGCGACTTCGCCAGGGCGGGACGGCTTGAATTCTGGCATCACGATTATCTCCCTTGCATCCCCTGCCGTCACGATAGAGATCGAGCCATAACACGCGTGACGGTTTCGTTGAAAGTTGTCGCCAAACACCGTTGGGCCCGAAAGCCGCCTCATGGTCGCCGTCAACCGTTGACACTAAGTTGAGGTCATGGCGCACTTCCGCCGTTGCAAGGGCGCTCTGACGTCATGACTTTAGGAAATTATCTTTTGAAACCAAGTTGAAGGGAGGTTCTCATGATTTCGAAGACAACACTGGCACCTGTTCTGGCGCTAACGGCACTTGCAGTATTTTCCGGTTCTTTCGATGCCGATGCCCACCGGCGGCGCTACAAGCATTCGCATTCAACTTATTCTGTCTGCAAAGACCGGATGTTCGGATTTGCGACCGGACAAGGTATTTTAGGCCTCGGCACGCAACAGGCCCGCAGCATTGCCATCGCCGACTGGCAGAGCAAGGTCGCAGACCGGTATGGCGAGCGTTATTCTAACATGTCGAACGCCCGGAACGTCGTGTGGACCTGCAATAAGTTGGCGATACTTCAAGCCAAGTGCACGGTATCTGCGAAGCCTTGCCGCTAACGGCGGAAACACCTCTGGACAAGAAAATGCGGGTTAGGGACCTTTGCGTCTTCAACCCGCAACTCAATTTCATACGTCCCCTTTATGCGCCGGAGCTGCTGTCTTCAATCATTTGCCGTTAGGCGGCGAATGGAGTATCACTCGCGGTTGTAGGCACCCGTAGCTCAGCTGGATAGAGTGTTGGATTCCGAATCCAAAGGTCGCAGGTTCGAATCCTGCCGGGTGCGCCATTTCTAAAAAAATTCCGATAGCGCTTTTCCGGCACTCCGCCAATTCAAACAAGCTTGGTCAGAACCGCGCGGATGAGGCTCGGCATCAGTGCCTCTCTAAGCTGTAACGCGATCGCTTCGACGGAACAGGGCTTGATGGCAACCGGCACATCATCAAACCGGGGCGGGATCGTACGCCGCTCCAATTCGCTCGCCATAAAGACGAATGGAATGCCCTGACGGTCCAACTCGTCGGCGACGAACACCGAGGTCTCGCCATCGAGATCGAGATCTAATGCTGCTGCGTCCGGTGCGCTCTGTGCGATGGCATCGAGCGCTTTCGCCGCTGTCCCAAATATCTCAACCGCTACTGCCCCGAATTTGACGAGCCCGGCTTGCAGATCCATTGCGGTTAGCATTTGGTCGTCGAGAACAATAAGCGAAAAGCCTTCAAGCGGACGCCGAGACTCTACAATCGGAAATCTGGACGCCGCACGATCCGCCAAAAGCGGCGGCGATACGATGTACCGCGAAGGGACAACGAGACGCGCCGATAATCCGTTCCGGGAGAAAACCACTTCGGCCTCCCCGTCGAGCGCATGGGGAATATTGCGCCGGATAATGTTTAGGCCCAATCCTTCGCGAGTTGCCGCCCTTACCGGCGTGCCGCTCGCCTCCTCCCAAAAGATCGCAAGACTACCGGTTTTATCTTTCATCCACCGCACCGACACTTGACCTTGAGGGCCGGCCAGCGCCCCATACTTGATAGCGTTCGTTGCAAGTTCGTGCACGACAAGCGCCAGAACGGTATAGGCTTTTGGGTCAAGTTCGATATCCGGGCCATGCACTTCGATCTGCTCCAGAAGCGAGCTTCTCGCCGCAAACGGCGACAGAAAAAGCTCGCGAATTTGCGAGCCGTCGCGCGACGCAATGGCTTCGTGGGCGAGAGAAATCGCGCCAATCCGCCCTTCGAGCGACCGCACGTAGTTGGGAATCGACGTTTCTTCGTGTCCGCGTGCCACCAAAGACTGAATAAGCTCCAGCGTTCCCTTGACGCGGGTGTTCAACTCGTGCGTCACAAACTTAGTGCGTTGTTGCGATTTACGCCGTTCGTCCAGAATGACGTCGCTCAGGCGCACGATCACATCGAGCAAGTACATACGCAGCGTATCGGCAATGAGCCGTTCGCGCGACGTCCAGGGCAACGATTGGCCACGGACTTCCTCGCGCCAGATTTCGAAGCTTTTGCGAGGCGAAAGCCGGTCTGACTGGTCCGATGATAGAACTGGCTTTTCCGGATTGCCGCCCCAATCGACGGTTTGGGCAACTTCTTTGCGAAAGAAGAACAGGAAGTCGCCGTTGATCCGCGACAAGGGCACGGCCATGACACCGCAGATTTCGCCCGGCCAATCGTTGCAGCGCGGATAGACGTCGCCAAGTCTCTGCGTTGAAAACACTTCATCCGCACGTTGCGCGGAAACGAAAGCGGCAAGGGGCGCAATCTCGGTCATGGGAACGGATATACCGGTGCTGCGCCAAGTCCCGTCGATCCAGATACCTGCTCCGTCCGAATTGATGAAGGCAGAAAGCGGGTCTAACCGTTGAGCCAAATTCTCTATCAAATCGCCATCGACCGGAAACTCGGCCACGATGCGGTCAAGAAGAGCGCGGGCAGCACGCATGGTTACGTACGCTTCGATGCCCTCGACCGTTTGAATCTGCAGCGAGAACACTTGCCCTAAAAGTTCGCCGGCCGCACGTACGTTTGCCGCCACGTACCTCGGTTTCATGTGATGGCAGGCGATCAAACCCCACAGTTCTCCGCCCACAATTATGGAAATCGACATCGAGGCGCCGACTTTCATGTTGCGCAAATACTCGATGTGAACGGGCGAGACGCTTCGCAGCGCGGAATAACTCAAATCCAATGGTGTGCGCGCGGCGTCCGGGGCGGCGTCGATCGGACTTGGAACGGCATGGACGTCACCAATCAGACGGATCCAATTGCGCTTATAGAGTTCGCGCGCTTGGCTCGGAATATCGGACGCCGGGTAGCGCAGGTTTATTAGCGGTTCGAGTTCGGCAGCCCGCGATTCGGCAATCACGTGACCCGCGCCGTCCTCCAAGAACCGGTAGACCATCACGCGATCGAAGCCGATAAGGCGGCGCACAAGATGCGCGGTCTGATCGCAAAGTTCGCGCAAGGACTTCGTCTGTTGCAGCTCTTGCAGGATGATCCGCACCATGTCCAACGGCGTCGCGGGGGCCGATGCACTGGCCGGTTCGAATTCATATATCGCCGACCCCGCATACCCGTGGACCGATACGTCCCAAAATCCTTCGCTGGAACCGAGTTTCAAGCCGAACACACGGCCAGGATGGCTGCTCCCTGCCGGGCACTGATCCAAGGCGGCCCTGATCTTGTTGTATGCGTCTGCCCCGATCGCATTCGCAATTCCAGCGCCAATGAGCGTGCCACCGGCCAAGTTTAGAACTTGAGCAGCATTGCGCGACGCATGCGTGATCGTGTGGCCGCCGGCGGAGCACGCCAAAAGTGCGCCGTGCGGTTGAACGTGCCCGAGGATATGTATGGGTTCCGTGTCGCATCGGGAAATATCGATGCGCGGGCTTTCGACGATGGTGGTCATTCCGGCACCGCAGGATCTAAATGTCTCGATACGCATTCGAAGGTCGAGATCGCGCCTTCGAGCATTGCCAGTTCGCACGCAATGTCGGCATCTTCGAGAAACGCTAGAAACTCGGACCAGCGGAGCGAAGCCGCGAGCTGCGAAAGGTAATAACTTCCCGAAGGCCCCGGCAACCGACGCTCTACAGACAGCCGATGCAACACCCGGGCACCCAGCGAGGAGCCGGCGATGACATAAAGCGCACCGGCAAGCGACGAACGGTCCGCGACGCAAAGAGTATCAGTGGTCAAAATCTCTGGCTTGGCCGTGAGCCCAATGCTTACTTTCTTGAGATCGGCTTCAATCCACTCTTTGTGGTGGTGCAGGCCCCATGCCTCGTACCAGTCACGCCCGGCCGTAAGGGCAGCATCTTCGAATTTGAGGTGAAATTGGTACATGCGGCGGAGGTAAAGCCCGAAGCCCTTCGGGTTGGAAAAATACCCCCGCTGCATGAGGCTTTTATCGAGGCGCCTGTGTACGTCCGAGGTTGCTTCTTTCAACCGCTGACGCCGCGTCGCACCACCTTGCACGTCGCGGTTAAGGCTGCCTGCTTCACCGGAAACCGGCGCCGTATGTGACCTGAAGGCCGTCCGTTCCATTGACCCTCGTTTGGCCCTGCATACTCAGGCCGGCAGCGTTGAACGCTTGTGCAGCGAATGCCCGGCAGGCCGCCATATCGCCGAATAGCCGTCACTGCAATTCTAACTCCAACCCGGCCCGCTTGGGTGTACCGGGATCGTTCGGCACAGAAGGTTACCTGGCCGCATAAACGAGCGATTGGGGCGGCAGGAGCCCGGCGAACGCAATAGCCCGCAAAGCTTCGCGGTCCAGTAGCCTGAACTGCCCGCGTTTGCCGGTTGCTATAATCATGCGCCGTTTCAAGGTCGCGAGGTTGCGGCTAACCGTTTCGACCTTTAGGCCCAGATAATCGCCGATATCGCGCTGGCCGAGCGCAGTCGCAAAGGCGTTGGCTTCGGCCCCAAGCGGCACTCTTTCATAAGGCGCACCCAGTGAAGGTAGCGCCAACAAAAACGAGGCGATGCGTTCGATCGCCGATTTGCGGCCGAGCAAAAGCGCATGGTCCTGGAGTGCATCCACGCGCCTCTGCAGATATTCGGAGTGCAGCGACTGCAGGGCCTGAGAAGCCGAAAATTCTCTGTTGCCATGGAGCCGGAGCCGGCACTTAGTGAGCGTTTCGGCCGAGCAATTATAGGAAGGTCTCCCGGGCGAACCAAGCCATCCGCCGGCGCGAGCCACTTCGGTGATCTGGCGGCGGCCATCGGCCAAGGTCTTGAAGACGATGATGCTGCCTTCGACGATTTCCCAAATACCGCCGATGGGTGCACCTTCGGAAAAAACGACCGTGCGCTTTTTGAGCGACACAACTTCATTTTGGCAGACGATTTCACTCCCCTGCCGCTTCCCGCGCGGTAAAGCCGTATTGCCGCGTACCTTGGATCCGCCGATACCCAGAGCCATAACGATTGTCTCGGTCTAGATTGTTTCAGCCTGCAAGAATTGGAGAGACGGCGGCTTCATTTCTATCAGCCGCCGTCAATCATCGATCGTGAAACTATGGATATGCAGCGGGCGCGATGCCGTGCTTGATACCCCAATCGTACCAGCTATCGACCGCCGTACCTGAGAGCAAGATGCCGATACCGCCCGTCAACGGACAAAGGATCGCGAACCACCAGGCCCACCGGTGCACCGATTCCATGGTGGCGTTGAAACCCATCGTCCAGCGCCAGAACAAGGCGGCGCGTTCGGCGGCCGTGCCGCGATCGGTGGACTGCTCGATTTCGCGTTCGCCGCCATAGCGCGTGACCGCAAGGATCGTCGCGCCGTGCATTGCGAATAACAACGCCGAGCCGTAAAGGAACACGATGGAGAGCATGTGGAACGGATTGTAGAAAAGATTGCCGTGATTAAGCGAGAAGTTGTTCGTCCAATCGAGGTGAGAGAAGATGCCGAAAGGTACCGCTTCGCTCCAACTGCCCATAAGCAGCGGCCGGATGAAGCCAAGCACCAGATAGAGCCAGATCGCCGCGGCAAATGCCCAAGCAACGTGCGTTCCCATGTTGAGAGCGCGTGCGCGCCGGTACATGCGCAGCCACCAAAGCAAGATAGAAGTGGTCAAGAAGAACCCTGCCATCAGCCACCACCCGCCTTCTTTCAATGGCGGAATTGACAAGCCATATTTGGCAGCCGGCGGATCGAGCGAGAGGTAGGCAAGCTCGCGCACGAAGCGCACGGGATCCCAATTGACCGACGCCCACATATTCAGACCGATAATCTCGATGGCGATCACGCCGCAAACGAGCGACATGAACCCGAGCGTGCCGAGATAAATTGGGCCGATTTGCGCGTCGCCGATTTTGCCAAGCAAGTACGAAAACCGGCTTTCTCCCATCCGTTCGGAGTCGCCGGACGGCAAGTGCACGCCCGCTTCGAAGGGACCGCGAACTTGAACCTGAGTAAAGATATTTTGATATTGTGCCATTGTCCGATCCCTCACTTGCCCACTTGGAGGTTAAGCGCCGAGTTCCACATTTCCGCCCAACGGCCAAAGCTCCACCAATCGGACCATGGATTTCCATCCAGCCATAGCGGCCCGCTAATCACGATGCACACCGCACTCCAGAACACTGCGGACAAGGCCAAGAGCAATCCGAGCCTGTGAATGCCAAGCGTACCGATCGAATAGCCGATTGTATCGCGGAAGAAGGAGTTCTCGTGCTCCGGCGTCTTCACCACTTCACCCTTTTTGGGATTGATGGCCGATAGGATAAGGCTGCCATGAAGCGCAAGCGCGAGACACGTCGTGAAGAAGAACGTGATCGCGATCATGTGTGCCGGATTGTAGTGGAAATTACCGTATTTATATCCGGTGTTCGACACCCAATCGAGGTGACTGATGATGCCGTAAGGAAACGCGTGCGACCAGCCGCCCATGAGGATGGGTCTGATGACGACAAGCGTAACATAGGCGAAAATCGCGAAACCGAAAGCGACGGGCACGTGATAGCCGATACCGAGCTTCCTGCAAATTTCTACTTCGCGCAGTGCCCATGAAACGAATGCGCCGATCGCGCAAACGGTAACGGCTTGCCATATGCCGCCTGCCAGCAAGGGTGCAACCGCTAAGCCATAAGCCTCTGCCGGAGGATTGATACTTATTTTCCAGGGGTTCCACGTTGGACCCATGGCGGCGCCGTATAGGATCATACCTATGCCGACAAAGGTGAAAAAGATCGTCGTAATTCCGAAAAATCCGACGTAGAAGGGCCCGATCCAGAAATCGAACAGATCTCCGCCGATCAGCGTGCCCCCGCGAACACGATATTTGCGCTCGAAATTGAGCATAGCCATGGCCGGTTCCTCCACTCAGCCGGACGCTGCCGGCTGCACATGTTTGGTGCGTTCGGAGTTGCGGACGGGACTGTCGCGAAACTGTCCCGCCCGTTTAGTGCGACGGCCGGTTAAGCCGCCTTCTTCTCGATCACCAGAGGCGCCGTAATCGGCGCATCTAATGTAGCGGCCTTCGCAGCGCGCGGACCTTCGATCCAGTTGAACCGGCTGGTGCTGAGCAAGATGAAGTGAATCAGCACGGCCAGAGCAAACAAGAACGTAAACAGCGCGATCAGCGTACGGCGCGGATCGAATAGTAGCCACATTCTCCACATGATGAGTTCTCCTATTCACTAAGCCGACGTCGATGTCAGATAACTCATCGCGTAATTCACACCGTCCGTAAGTGAGGCGTAACCGCCGACTCCTGGAAGCCAGGGGCGCCAGTTCCACACGAGGAAGTGTGCGATAATTGCGATGACAGTGAATATGATGAAGCTCGTCATAAAGATACTATGGAACTCCTTCGCTTCCTGTTCGGTTAATCCCGACAGAGAGCCGCCTCGATTATCAGCAGCCATGTAGGTACTCTCCGTAATTGGCCTCTCGGCCGTTACCGCGCATCCCCCGCGCGGCCGGGGCATCCGAGGCCATCCCGGCCTCGGCCGACACCCGCCCGGTTGCCCGGGCGGGCGTTCCGTTTCATCACCCCATGAAGGCGTACTTGACGCATGTTTGCGCGCCAAAACGTGCCTTTTGGATGATGGATTCTGCTTTCTGATCGCGCACGCGCGACCGGAACGGATTGATGGCTTCGACAAGTGCCGCCGCCAGAAAGACTGCGAACGTTACGCCGTACAACAGCCGGAACTCGATCGATTCCTTGCGCCGCGCCTTGGCTCCAGGCACATGCCCGCCGCGCGAACTGCCGTTGGGCTCGGCGCGGTTAGCGTTGCCGTTCTGCGAAACGCCAAGACCATTGAGTGTCAGAACATGATCTCTCATGCGGCCCTTCCTCCCTTGAGTGCTTCGTTTGAAATTGAAACGCGCAGCGCGGTGACCCGCGCTTCGCCGGCTTTGCGCGCGCTGCGTTCGGCGGCGTCGCGCAAGCGTTTCGCAGCCGAGATCCTGACCAGAACCGGCTCTGCTTCGAGCATGCCGTCGAAGACGGACTTTGCTTCATCGTCCCACGGCAGATCGACGAACGCGCGCGCGGGTGTCGATTCCACTTTATCGAGTTCCGTCCCGAGGGGGAGAATGTGGAACAGAGCGTCGAACAGAGCGTTGCAAACTTCCTGAACGAGATAAGTCGCACCGGAGTAGCCCATGAAAGGCGTGCCCAAGTGTCGGCGGATGATTGCGCCGGGGAATGACGCCGGAATGTAGGTGGCGCGCGAACCGACTTCAGCCAAATACATGCGTTCGTTGTAACTGCCGAAGACCACAAGCGGAGGCTTCTCGTGGATGGCCTTGCGAACAGCGGCATTGTCGGTCTTTTCGCCGGCGCGGCGCGCAACCGCGAAGGAACACGGCAGCCCAAGCTCCGTTTCAAGGAAGTTGCGAACGCCGCGCGCATAGGTGTCGCTTGCAACGATGCCGAAACTCGCGGTGCCGAAGAAATCCTGCGTGACAGAGCGCCAGAGATCCCACAGCGGCTTGATGGTCGTGTGTTTCTCGCGCTCTATGAAGGGCTCGGGATCGAGACCGAGAATGGCTCCCAGACTGCGCAGGAATGCTGTCGTCGAATGCAGTCCGATCGGGGCTTGCAGATACGGCCGGCCCATCGCTTCGCACAGCATCCGCCCGAATTCGCGGTACATGCACACATTCGCGTCCGCATCGACGAGCTTCCCGACATCGGCCAAATGGCTGCCAAGCGGGAATACCATATTGACGTCGGCGCCGAGGCCCTCGATCAGACGGCGGATTTCGGCAACGTCCGACGGCATATTGAACGTGCCGTAGATCGGTCCGATGATATTGACGCGGGGCTTCTCGCCCTCTTTGCGCGGCGCTCGGTCCGGAATTTTCTTGCGGCCGTATTGCGTCCACAGCCAATAAATGGCGCGGTCGGCACTCTGCCACTGATCTTCGTCGATGGTTCGCGGCAGAAAGCGCTGAATGTTGGTGCCTTCCGGCGTCACGCCGCCGCCGATCATTTCGGCGATGGAGCCCGTGACGACGACGGCCGGCAAGGACGGATCGAGCGCCGCGTGCGCCCGCTTCATCGCCTGCTCGGTACCTTTTTGCCCGAGCTCTTCTTCGCCAAGACCTGTAACGACGATCGGCAATTCGTGCGGCGGAAGAGCGTCGGTGTAATGCAAAACCGACGTGACCGGTAGATTCTCGCAACCGACAGGCCCGTCTATGATGACCTGGAGGCCTTTGATGGCCGTAAAGGCATAGACGGAGCCCCAGTAGCCGCCGGCGCGATCATGATCGAGCACAAGCATCAGATCATCTCCTCCGCCTTGCGCTTCTTGGCTTCCTTTTCCAGCCGCCGTTTGTATTCGGCGCGGAACTGCAGGTTATCGGTTGGAACATCCTCCCAAACGCCGGCTGCATGCCCGGTGCCGACGCCCTCGAAGAACTTATGCATCGCGTCGAAACGGCTCTTGTTGCCAAGCGCTGCGTTGACGACTTGCGCAAGCGAGCCAGCGCCCGCCGGGCCCATGAGGGGGCGCGCAGAAATCAAATTGGTGAAGTAAAGCGACGGGATCGCCAGCTCTTTTGCTTTCTGTACGACAGGCGTCGTGCCGATTGCCAGATCGGGTTTGAACTCGGCGAGTGCCGCCAGATCGTTTTCGAGCGAGGCGCGGTAGGCAACATGAACGCCCTTGCTTTCGAGCCAGGCGCAATCGTCTGCCGACCAGGGTGTTTTTGGACATGCCGTGCCGACATAATGGAGGTGCGCACCGCTCTCAATCAGGAGACGCGCGACCAGCAGCTCCGAGCCTTCATAGCCCGAGAGCGTGATGCGGCCTTTGATCGGCATTTTTGCAAGCGCCGCACGAATGGTTGGAAGGATCTTTGCCTTCGCGGCGCCGATCAGATGTTCCGGAACGTTACAGACGCGCCCGATGTTCTCAAGCCACGCAGCCGTACCGTCGAGTCCAACAGGTGCGGAACCGACCACGGGACGGCCGGCCGCCTCGAATTCGCGGATGGACGCTTTGTAGAACGGGTGAATCGCAGCAACTGCCGCACAATCGAGAGCGCCGTAAAGTTCGCGCCATTCGCGCGTCGGCACAACCGGACCCGCAGCCAATCCAAGGGGCTCAAGCATCATGCCGATGCCAACCGGATCGGCTGGGAACATCTCGCCAAGTAACGTCACGGTGGGCTTGCTGCTCACGCCGCTCCGCGGCGCGAGAACAGGCCCTGTCTCCGCTTCCTGGCGCGCATATTTCAACATCGCGCCCGCGAGCACGTCTTTGGCTTCGGCATGTGTAGGGATTCCGAAACCCGGAACGTCGATGCCGATGATGCGCACGCCGTTAATTTCGTTTGGCAATAGCTGCAGGGGCACGCCCGACGCCGTCGGCACGCAGAGATTCGTGATGATGATCGCATCGTAAAGATCGGGATCGGCAAGTTTGAATACGGCTTCGCGGATGTCTTCGAACAACTTCCCGGTGACCAGCGTTTCCGAATTGAACGGCACATATCCAACGGTGCGGCGCGCGCCATAAAAGTGCGACGTGAATGTTAAACCGTAAACGCAACAGGCCGATCCGGAGAGCACCGTCGCCGTGCGCCGCATGCGCAATCCAACGCGCAGCGAGCCAAACGCCGGACACATGCTTTGCGGCTGATCGTGCGGACCTACCGGATAGTCTCGGGCATACCTGTCGAGCGTTTCGCTCTTGCCGGCGGCGGCGGCGGCGCGCCGCATTTCGTCTTTTCCGCCGTGACAGCCGCCCCCGCTTGGCAACGCAACGGACGGCGTTGCGAGCGATGGCTGTGAAACGGCGGCTGGCTTCGCCGAGGTGCGAGAAGCAGCGGCGTCCCCTCCGGCGGAGTCCACGGAAACTTCGGCGGACTGGTCATAGACCACTTCCACTGTTCCGTTGGCTTCTTCGCCGTTTTTTGGTCCAAACGCCGACATTTTAGCGCTTAACTCCGCCTTTTGCCTCAAACCGTCTCGTAGATAACTTCGAGCGATGGACGCTCGACGACCGTGCCGCCACGCATGTCTTCCTGGGACGCCGGCTGCAGTACAATTCCGCGACCGACTGCATCGGCTGCGAATAGGCCGAGCAGCCCGTCCTGGGTCAGCGGTTTTGGGCGCACGGGCTGGGACGTTGCTACATTTTCCGCGAGGCCCGCGAACAGCGGGCCCCATTCGCTCTCATGAGTCCCGATGATCTGGTAATTCGCGCTCTTGCGGCGGATGTCTTCGTTGGCTGGAATGGATGCGAGCACTGGAATACCGGCTGCGGCAGCGAAGGCAGCGGCCTCGCCTGTACCGTCGTCTTTGTTGATGACCATGCCCGCGACGCCGACATTGCCGCCGAGCTTGCGGAAATATTCAACCGCCGAGCAGACGTTGTTAGCAACGTAAAGCGATTGCAGATCGTTCGACCCGACGACGATCACCTTCTGGCACATGTCGCGCGCGATCGGCAGGCCGAACCCGCCGCAAACCACGTCGCCAAGAAAATCGAGGAGCACATAGTCGAAGCCCCATTCGTGGAAACCAAGCTTTTCCAAAAGCTCGAAACCGTGGATAATGCCGCGTCCGCCGCACCCGCGTCCGACTTCCGGACCGCCAAGCTCCATGGCAAACACGCCGTCGCGCTTGAAGCACACGTCGGAAATCTTGACGTCTTCGCCGGCCAATTTTTTCTTGGCGGACGTTTCGATGATCGTCGGCGTCGCGCGTCCGCCAAACAGCAGCGAGGTCGTATCGCTCTTGGGATCGCAGCCGATGAGCAGCACGCGCTTACCTTGCTCGGCCATCATGTAGGACAAGTTTGCAAGTGCAAAACTTTTGCCGCTGCCGCCCTTGCCGTAAATCGCTATGATCTGCGTTTCTTTGGTCGCCGTCCCGGCCTCGGGCACCGGATCGGGCTCGATTGAGGCCTCCGCGCGCAAATAATCGGCCATGGTTGGCTTGCGAACGGCCGCAATCGAAGTTCCACCGCAAGCACTCATGAGCAAGCTCTCCAATCGAGTAACATTTTCAGGCAGGCAGGATCTTCAAACGCCGTTGCATAGGCTTCAGTCGCACGCGTTGCGGCACAGCGATGCGTAATCAAGCCGTCGAGCGACAACCGGTTTTCAGCTATATGGCGGCGAACCGCTTCGAGATCGCCGTCGGTCCATTCGGAAGCGATACGGATGCGCGCCTCTCTCATGAAGGCCGGCGGGAATGCAAACGACAGCGGCGCATTATAGAAACCGGCAAGCGTGATTTCGCCGCCGCGGCCGAGCCGGCCGATCAAGGTATCGAGTAGCCCGGCATCGCCGCTGACGTCGTAAATGGATTTGTAATCGCGGCGCGTATCGCTGTCCGGATCGATGACATCGTATCCAGTTGCGCCCGAGCGCCGTTCCGCGTTGCTTTCCCACACGACGGGCGCCGGCCCATCGACGGTATTCGTCATGCGCGCGATGAGGCGTCCCAGTACGCCGTGCCCGACGATCAAGTCCGGCCTGCGCGCGCCCTCGGCGAAGACGGCGTGATAGGCGGTGGCGGCCAGAGCAAAAAGAACGCCTTGTTCTTCAAGAGTTCCATCGATTTCGATGATGCGGTGTTCAGGCACAACCAGGCGGGAGGCAGCCCCGCCAAAGAGCCCTTTGATCTCGCCGAAGCAGCGCGCGCCGGGCACAAACACCCGCGCGCCAGGCGCGAATCGCGAGCCGCTGCCGCATTCCGCGATGCGTCCCGCCGTTTCATATCCAGGAACCAGCGGATAACCCATTCCGGGGAATGGCGGCATCGAACCGGACCACAATAGCCGTTCTGTGCCCGTGCTTATCCCGCTCCACTCGACATCGACGATAACGTCGCCGGGCATTGGTTCGGGCAATTCCAGCCGGCGCATCGACAGCCTTTTCGGCTCATCGAGGACCACTGCCACCGTTTCCCTGCCCGCGCGCCCCATTTGACGGCTATCTCCGCTTTTTGAGGAGCACAAGGCCCCTGTGTGTCACCTTAAGACGACGCGACAGTATGTCAAGCTACCTTGACGTTAATTTCGTCAAGTCTGCGCAACAAGGAGACGGAATTGTAACGGCAGGTTCGAGCGGACTTCTTTCACCGATGCGAAGCCCGCTCCGAGCACAAGAGCCTTCAACTCATCGAACGTGCGCGGGCGGCCGCTGCCCATCGCCATGAGATAGAAAGCGAAATAGGCGTCGCTCATGGGCTCGGCACCCGCTGTACCGGCCAACGGTTCGGCGATCAGAAGCACGCCAGAAGACGCGAGAGCCCGCCGCGCAGCTGCCAAAATCGCACGCGCGTTTTTTTCGTTATGGTCGTGGATAATGCGGATGAGCGTTGCAACATCGGCACCCGCCGGCAGCGCAGTGTCGAAGAAGCTGCCGCCTGTAGAGACAGCGCGGTCGTTCAATCCAGCGGCATCGAAGCGCGACATTGCTAGCTTGCTGACGGCAGGCAGATCGAAATGCTTGAACGAGAGATGCGGGTGGCGCGCTGCGGCCCGAAGTATGAATTCGCCGTCGCCGCCGCCGATATCGATTAATACGCGATGTTTTTCGAGTGGATATATATCGAGAAGCATATCGGCGACGAGCGTCTGCGACTTCGACATCAATGCCGAGTAGGGGGCAATATCCCGGTTCTCGAGATTTCTGCCTTCGCCACGAGCGTAGGCCCAGTACCGCGCGAGCTCCGTATTGGTGTGCGATCCCTTGAGCAGCGCCACCGGATCGCGCATATCGGCGTAAAACATTCGATGATGCTTGATCATCTCGATGAGGCCGCCGTTTCCGGCAATGGCGGCGCCTCGCATGCCGAGACCATAACGCCCGCCGGCGCGGCGCGACACAAGCTTCAATGAAACGGCAGCATTCAGGAGCCGCTCGGCGGCGGTTAAATCGAGACCGGCGCGCGCAGCAATTGCTTCTGCTGTTTGCGGTCGATCGCGCAAAATTTCGAAAATGTCAAGTTCGACACAAGCCAGAAGTATCTGCGAATAGACAAACCCAGAGCAAAGATCGAAGACCTGCCGGGCTTGCGTGTTTGCGATGAACCTGAAGCCTGGAACAGCCGATATTTTGCGTTGGAACGCGAGATCCGACACAAGCCGGTCGCGCAGCGCGAAAAACATGTCGGACAGTCGCGACATCATCGGCCTTCGTTGGAACGGCAATGCGGCAGCCGTCCGGCGCCCATTCTCAATCGGCGCGCTTAAGCGGCGCGCACCTCAAGCCCTTTGGGCATGAAGCGTGACGACTCGGTCATGATAATCGCGCGTAATTCAGCCGCGCCGTCGCAAGGCGGAATGGCCGCGATTGCGGCTGCAAGCAGCTCTTTGAGCCGTTCAACAGAACCCTTGAGACCCAATTCTTTAAGCACGCTCGGGCGGCCCAACGCTTCATCTTGCCCGGCGGGTTTTCCGCTAAACACGGGGTCCGCGAGCAAGTCCTGAATATCGTCGGCAACTTGATAGGCTTCGCCTATACGCTCGCCCAACAGCCGCCAAGGATCGGCATTTGCCCCAGCAGCCAAGGCGCCGGCCGCAGTCGCAGCCGCAAACAAAGACCCGGTCTTCGCTCGATGATAATCGGCCAGACAAATCTGCTTTTCGTTTTCCCACGCTTGGCCTGCGATTATTCCAAATGGCGCACCTGAGGCTTGCGCGAGATTGACAAGCAGCCCGGGAACGCGGCTTGGAACCATGGCAACGGTGCGCGCCAACGTCTCAAAAGCCATCACGATCAATGCGTCTCCGACAAGAACCGCCTCACTCTCGGAATAGGCCTTGTGAACCGAGGGTTTTCCGCGCCGGGTCGCCGCGTTATCAAAGCAAGGAAGATCGTCATGGACCAGCGAACCGCAGTGCATGAGTTCAATGGCGGTTGCCGCCGCATCCGTCACGTTCGGCTCGTCGTCGCCACAAGCCCGCGCCACAGCGAGACACAAGCGCGGCCGGATCCTAGCGCCGCCTGGAAATACGGCATAACGTATTGCAGACGCGAGCAGCGGCGGTGTTTGAGGCACTTCAAGCCGCTGCACAGCGGCTTCGAGCGACTTCTCAATTCGCATCAGGGCATCCATGTGTATCCCTCTCGCGCAAGATGTGTAATTCTATTTGTACTTTTTTGATTGTCACTTAAAGTTGACAGTCATGTCAAGCCTATTCAGGCGGGTCGCGGAGGTTTGGCTTAATGGGCGCCAGCCGGGTTGCAATCGTCGGTGCGGGTATCGGCGGCCTAGCTGCGGCGATCGATTTGGCGCGTGCGGGAGCGCAGGTGACCGTTTTCGAAAAGGAAGGCGCGCCCGGCGGTAAGATTCGCCAAACAGCCGAACACGGGCCGGCGATTGACGCCGGACCGACCGTCGTCACCATGAAATGGGTGTTCGAAGAGCTGTTTCGCGACGCAGGCAGCTCTTTTGCCGATGCCGTCACCACGCGCGCGCTCGACGTTCTGGCGCGCCACGCCTTCGATGACGGCAGCCGGCTCGACCTCTTTGCCGACCACACGCGGAGCGCTGCCGCGATTGGCGACTTTGCAGGAGCCAAAGAGGCGCGCGGCTTCCTCGACTTCACAAAACGGGCGCAAGAGACTTACCGGACGCTTGAAAACGCGTTCATTCGCTCCGATCAGCCAAACCCAGTATCGCTGGTAATGGGCGCCGGTTTGCGCGGACTCGGAGATCTCTGGCGCATTTCGCCTTTTTCAAACCTTTGGAAGGCGCTTGGAGATCATTTCGGCGATCCGCGCCTGCGCCAGCTTTTTGCACGTTACGCAACGTATTGCGGATCGTCGCCCTTCGATTGCCCGGCAACGCTGATGCTGGTTGCCGACGTTGAGCGCCAAGGCGTTTGGATCATCGACGGGGGTATGCAACGGCTCGCGGCGGCCTGCCATGAACTTGCGGTCGCGAACGGCGTCACGTTTCGATTTGGCAATGAGGTCGAACGCATCGGCATCGAGCTAGGCCGCGCAGCTTGGGTCGCTTCGAAAAGCGGGGAGCGGTTTGAGGCCCAGACCATTGTCGTCAACGCCGATCCCGCAGCCGTATCGTCGGGTTTATTCGGCCCGGACGCCGCACCGGCTGTTGCGGCGCAGGCACCGTCATCGCGCTCGCTTTCGGCCGTCACGTTTACCGGCGAGATAGAGGCGGCGGGCTTCTCTCTCGTCCACCACAACGTCTTTTTCGGCCGCGATTACCATCAGGAATTCGACGATATCTTCCGCTTTGCGCGGGTTCCCTCGGATCCCACAGTTTATGTCTGCGCCCAGGATCGCGGGCCCGGCCGGGCGCACGAAAGCGGACTTCAACATGGCAAGCGCGAACGTCTCTTCTTTCTCGTCAATGCGCCGGCCATCGGCGACACGCACAGATTTACCTCGGAGGACGTCAATCGATGCAAGAAAAGTATCCTGACGCGACTGAGCCGCTGCGGGCTCTCGATCAAAGATTTGGACCAAGCAACGGTTACGACCCCGGCAGACTTCAACCGGCTGTTTCCGGCGACCGGAGGCGCTCTTTACGGTCAAGCCTCCCACGGATGGACGGCATCGTTCACGCGGCCATCGGCGCGGACGCGCTGTCCGGGGCTTTACCTGGCGGGCGGGGCAGTGCATCCGGGTCCGGGCGTGCCGATGGCGGCATTATCGGGCCGGATCGCGGCAAGGGCTGTTCTGGCGGACCTGACTTCGCGCTGAGCGTTCCGCACAACGGCTACGCGTGGTGGTATGCCGATGCCTTGAGCGACGACGGGCGATTTGGGCTGACAATCATCGCCTTTGTCGGCAGCGTGTTCTCGCCGTACTACGCGCGCGCTCGGGCCAAAGGTTCGGCCGCTCCAGAAAACCACGTCGCAGTCAACGTCGCCCTTTACGGAAAAGGCGTGCGCCGCTGGACCATGACGGAACGCGGGCGTTCCGCCCTCGACCGGACCAGCGACACATTACGTATCGGCCCAAGCCAAATGCATTGGAATGAAAACGCCCTAGAGCTTTCGCTTGACGAGGTGGCCATCCCATTGCCCGGCCGCGTTCGCGGGTCCGTGCGTATCGTGCCCCAGTGCCTTCCGGGGCGCGCCTTCGTGCTCGACGCATCGGGACGCCATATATGGCAGCCGATTGCGCCCATGGCCCGTGCTGAAGTCCGCCTTTCAAGTCCGGATTTGCAATGGTCGGGCCACGCATACTTCGATCATAACCGCGGTATAGAACCGCTCGAAGACGGCTTCGAAAGCTGGGACTGGTCGCGCCAGAACACCGGAAACGCGGCGCGCATTCTGTACGATGTCGTGGGGCGTGACGGCGAGAGCGAAATTCTCGCGGTAGAGGTGACGAAGGACGGGCGCATTTCGCATTTCGATATCCCCCCGCGTGCCGTCCTTCCACCCGCCTTCTGGCGCGTATCGCGCCGGACGCGTTGTGACGACGGAGCGCCGGCATCAGTGGTACAGACGCTTGAGGACGCACCGTTTTACGCGCGCTCCCTGATCCGTTCGTCCGTTAATGGCGACAAGTCGCTATCGGTTCACGAGAGCCTCGATTTGAGGAGATTTCGCTCGTCCGTCGTTCAAGCGATGCTTCCCTTCAAGATGCCGAGGCGGACGTTCTAGAGTGCTTCCGGAAAAGTGGGAACCGGTTTTCCGAAAAGAAGCACGACAAAACAGAAAGCTAGGGTCTGTCTCTGATTCAATCAAAACTGGACAGACCCTAGAGCCCACGCGTCAGATCAGGACACGGGCTGCAGAGATATCTCCTGCCGCGTTATCGATGCCAAGTGCGTTCAGGGCGGATTGGACAATCCCCGACGCGTTAAGCCCTGCCGCTGCATACATCCTGTCGGGGCTGTCGTGATCGATGAACGTGTCCGGCAGCGTCAGCGTGCGCACGCGAAGGCCGCGGTCGAGCAACCCTGCGCTTGAGAGATAATGCAGCACGTGACTTCCAAAACCGCCGATTGAACCTTCCTCGACTGTCAGCAGCACTTCGTGCTCGCGCGCTAAGCGCTTGACGAGAGCGGTATCGAGCGGCTTCATGAAACGCGCGTCTGCTACCGTCGTGGAGAGGCCCATGGCCCCAAGCCGCGCGGCCGCTTCGCGAACCTCGTCCAGCCGCGTCCCAAGCGAGAGAATGGCAACCTTTGTCCCTTCCTCGATGATTCGGCCGCGCCCGATTTCAAGCGGCATCCCGGCCTCGGGCATTGTAAGGCCCAAGCCTTCGCCGCGCGGATAGCGGAACGCCGACGGCCTGTCGTCGATTGCGGCGGCGGTCGCCACCATATGCATCAATTCGGCTTCGTCCGACGCCGCCATGATGACGAATTCCGGCAAGCAGCCGAGGTAAGCGAGATCGAAAGATCCCGCGTGCGTCGGACCATCGGCGCCGACCAATCCGGCACGGTCGATCGCGAAGCGCACGGGCAGTTTTTGGATGGCAACATCGTGCACAACTTGGTCGAAGGCGCGCTGCAGGAAGGTCGAGTAGATGGCGGCAAACGGCTTCATGCCTTCGGTTGCCAGACCGGCGGCAAAGGTCACAGCGTGCTGCTCAGCGATGCCGACATCAAACATGCGTTTGGGGAATTCCTTTGCAAAGAGATCCAAACCCGTGCCTTCCGGCATGGCGGCCGTGATGGCGACGATGCGTTCGTCCTTTCTGGCTTCCGCAACAAGGCTTTCGGCAAACACGCGCGTGTAAGCAGGGGCCTTCGCTTTAGGCTTGGATTGCGCCCCGGTGATAACATTGAATTTGGCAACGCCGTGATACTTGTCCGGCGACGCTTCCGCCGGCGCATACCCTTTGCCTTTTTGCGTGACGACGTGAACGAGAATGGGTGCTTGATCGGCGTCACGCACGTTCTTCAATACCGGCAAGAGCTGGTCGAGATCGTGCCCATCAACGGGCCCGACATAGTAGAACCCCAGCTCCTCGAACCAAATTCCGCCCGACCAGTAGGTTCGCGACATCTCTTCGGCACGCGCAGCACGGCGCTCCCACTTTTTCGGCAATTTCTTGGCGAGTTGTTTTGCAAAGTCGCGAAGCTGGAGATAAGGGCCGCTCGACGTCATGCGCGTCAACGCTTTCGACAACGCGCCGGACGGCGGCGCAATCGACATATCGTTGTCGTTTAAAATGACGATCAAGCGCTCGTCGCGTGCGCCCGCATTGTTCATGGCTTCGTAAGCCATGCCGGCGCTCATCGCGCCGTCGCCGATCACGCAAATGACGTTGTTCTTTTCGCCTTTTAGATCGCGTGCGACAGCCATGCCGAGACCCGCCGAGATCGAGGTCGAGGAATGGGCCGCGCCGAAGGGGTCGTATTCGCTCTCGCTGCGCTTAGTGAAACCGGAAAGCCCCCCGCCCGTTCTCAGCGTGCGGATGCGGTCGCGGCGGCCGGTGAGAATCTTGTGCGGATAGGCTTGGTGGCCGACATCCCAGATGAGCCGGTCGCGCGGCGTGTCGAACGTCCAATGCAAAGCAACCGTGAGTTCGACGACCCCGAGCCCGGCGCCGAGATGTCCGCCCGTCACCGAGACCGCCTCGACGGTTTCGGCGCGAAGTTCATCGGCCAACTGGCGCAGATCGCTTTCTTTCAGCCGCCGCAGATCTTCGGGCGTCTTGACCAAATTAAGAAGCGGCTTATCTGGGGGCGATTGCCAGCGGGTTTCAGCGTTCATAATTTTGCACTCCGCGCCTGTGTTTCTGAGCTAAACCGTTTCCGCCACTCGTCCGGTGGTGAATTTCTTCATTGTCTGATGAGCGGATTTGGATGCGCGCTCGCGCCGCTCGAGCCGTTCGAATAATGCCAAGACAAACAGCATCCGCCCGCGCACGTCCCACCACGCCAAAGCAGCAGGCTCGGCGCAGTTGCGGGCACTGGCGCTTGCTGCATCGACCAGAAAGCGCGACGCCTCCGATGGCGATTGGTAACGCCATGGCTGTGTCCGGATCAACGAGCGCAACGCATTGGCGAGAAGTTCGGCTTTTCGCACGCCCGGCACAACGGCGCGGCGATCGATCGAGTTCCAGCCCTGGGCGGCAACAGCATTGCCAATTTCGGAATACAACAGCCGCGCTGCCGTGATGCCGGGCCGGCAATCGGCAGGCAATCGGCCGATGCCTGCGTCTGCTTGCCGGTAGAGTTGTTCGGCCACATCGAGGATGCGCCGGGTGACGACAGCAATTTCACTGCAGAAACCGGGGTTCTTCAGCCAAACGTCCGGATCGAGCCCGGCTTCCCGCATCCAGGAGCGCGGTACGTAAAGTCGGCCCGCTATCGCATCTTCGCCGATGTCTCGCGCGATGTTGGTGAGCTGCATAGCCATGCCGAGGTCGCAGGCGCGCGAAACGATTTCCTTGTCGCGGCACCCCATCAACAGTGCCATCATTGCGCCGACCGTGCCGGCAACGCGCGCGGCATAGTCAAGCAAGTCGTCAATGGTCTCGTACGTTTGCCCGGCCTTGTCCCAGGCAAACCCATCGATCAAGGCCGCTGGCAATTCTTTAGGGATGCCGTGCCGTGAGACGGCACCGGCGAAGGCCCGGTCGGCCGAGTGCGCCTCTGGAACGCCACAGTAAGCCGCTTCGAGCCGCCGCTGCAACGCGGCTATTGCATCGCCGCCGCCGTCGTATCCAAGATCGACCGCATCGTCGGCAAGGCGGCAGAACGCATAAAGCGCCGTCGCCGGATCGCGCACGCGGCGCGGCAGCAAGAACGACGCGGCATAGAACGAACGGGACCCGCCACGCAATAAATCGCGGCAGGCGCGCAAGTCGGCGGCACGCTGTGCAGCGCTATAAGCGGCAGGCTGAAGCATCTGGTACCACCCGATCAAGTACGCGCGCTGATGAGAGAACGCCTGGAACGCCGGCGCCGGGATGCGTTCCGGCACCAACGAGATAAAGCCTGTCGATATCTTCACTGCGATTGTGCGGCCTGAAGTACGCACTTTGCGACAGAACGGGTTCGAACCCGAACGCGGCACCCTTGACCGACAAAAGCCTGTCGCGAAAATCTTGCGGCGTGAAGACTTTGGACGTGACGATATGTTTCGCAAGATCCGGCAGCAGCCGCGCTTGCAAGTGCGTTTCAATTTTTTTGCGGTAGATCTCTGCCGTTTCGTTCCAATCGATTTGGCCTTCAAGATGCGGCACCGGCGAGAGGACATAGAACGTCTCGCAGCCATCGGGCGCGAGCGAGGGATCGGTGGCCGTCGGGCGGTGAAGATAGAGGCTGAAATCTTCAGCTAAAACTTTTCTCTCGAAAATATCCTTCAGTAGATCCTCGTAGCGCGGCCCGAGTAGAATGCTGTGATGGGGCACGTCTGCGTAGCGGCGATCGACGCCGAAGTACCAAACAAATAGCCCCATCGAATAGCGCGCGCGGTCTATTCTGCGGTTCGTCCAGTGAGGCCGGGACTGTTCGGGGAGAAGATGGCGGTATGTCCAGGCCGAGTCGGCGTTCGACACCACGACATCGGCGGCAACGATTTCGCCCGTTTCCAATTCGACCCCGGTCGCGCGCCGGCCTTCCAGCGTAATCCGCTTGACGCTGGCGTTGTAGCGGACCGTACCACCGAGACTTTCAATGAGACCCACAAGACCGGTTACGAGCCGTCCGGTACCGCCCATGACGAAATGGACGCCCCAGCGCTGTTCGAGATAAGGGATCAAACCGTAAATCGACGTCACGTTGAACGGGTTGCCGCCGACGAACAACGGGTGGAAGCTCAGCACGAACCGCAAACGCTCGTCGCGCACATATCGCGCCGCCAGTCCATAAATAGAGCGGTAGCTTTCAAGCTTGACAAGCTCGGGTACGAGCCGCGCCATATCCTTCCAGTTGTCGAACGGCACGCTGCCGAGTTGTTCAAACCCGACTTGATAAATGCGCCCGGCGAGTTCCATGAACCGTTCGTAACCTTCGACGTCGCCCGGCGAAATGCGCGCGACTTCGGCACGCATTGTGGTGCTGTTGGTCGAACTCCGGAATATTTCGCCGTCGTGAAAGCGGATCTCGTACGCGGGATCGAGCGCCCGGATATCGATGTCGTCCTGGAGGCGGCGGCCGGCAAGCTGCCAAAGTTCCTCAAGCAAGAAAGGCGCTGTAATAATCGTCGGTCCGGCGTCGAAGGTAAAACCGTCCTGATGGTAGACTGCTGCGCGGCCGCCGGGCGTGTCGAGACGTTCGAGAACGCTCACCCGATAGCCCCGCGCGCCAAGACGCACGGCAGCAGCCAATCCCCCAAAGCCGCTGCCAATCACCACAGCATGAGGCCGGGCCGCGGAAAACGCGCCGTCACCGGATTGCTGAGATTTTTGTGTCAACATAACTGGACATTAAATAGTGTCCAGTTGGTCAATGCAAGGCTTTTGGGCGGCCAACGCCGGGATTATTGCAAACCGGTGCCGGAACCTCGGAGAACGCCGGTCCGGACCGCTACGCTCTCGATGAGCCCGGCGATGATTGCAGGGTTCTCTTCGTGCGCCAAATGCCCCAACCCGGCCACGCGAACAACCTCGGTTCGCTTGGCGATTTTGGCCGCACGGCCGGCGTCCGCCGGGCGGATTGCCTTATCGTTCGCGGCAGCAACGAGCACAAGCAGCGTCTCAAGCCGGGTCATATCGCGCGCAAGCGGCTCAAGTTCCCAGTTGGCCATCATGGCAAGAGTCGCCGCAACATGATCGCGATTTTGAAACAACCGGGCGTAGCGGTCGACGTCGGCGGCGCTGAGTTCAGAGCCCGTGTCCTTAAGGATGCTTTCGACGGCGTTCCTGTTACCCGCCCGCCAAGCCATCAAACGGGGAACCCAAGATTGGGTGACGAGAATTTTGGCGAGAGGCGAGAACAAGCCCCCCGCGAATCCGCCAAGCGGCAACAGGGCGCCGTTAACGCTGATTAAGGCAGCGGGTTTTATTCCGCCATCAAGGACCGCGCGAATGGCAATAGCTGCTCCGGCCGAGTGACCAACGATCAACTGCGGTGCTAGAGACAGCGACGCCATCAACTTAGACAGCGCCGACGCCATGCCGGGAAGCGTGAGACCGTTTGGGCCTGGGTTAGCGGTGCCGGCGTGACCGGGGAGATCGGGCGCGACGACGGTAAAGCGATCCTCCAAAAGCGGTGCCAGCCGCCGCCAGGAATGGGCCGACGATCCGGTGCCGTGAATCAGCAGCACGAGCGGTCCCTTCCCGAGACTTTGCACGCGCCAGCGAAATCCATCCGCATTGACAAACTGGGAGTCCGAGCCCTCCGGCCAGCCGGCCGGGTCCAGATCGATATTGGAAGCTTCGCTCATGCTGTAGCACACCGCGTGATATGCGCACCGGCGAGGCCGTGCCCGGATACCCGTTTGTAGCCCCTACTTGATTTTCTTTACCGCATCCGAAAGCGCATGGGCGCCGGCATAGGGCAAAAGCACATATTTCGCGCCCATTTCCGCAGCAAACTGTCCCGACTGTACGCTTGGCCGGGGCGACGTGTCGATCACGATTGCCGGGCATTTTGAAAGCCGCATCGCGCGTCCCGCGCTCAAGGCATCCACCATGGCACCATCGCGCGTTGCCGCCCCTTTGCGGTCGATATTTGCTTTACCGTCCGTCAGAAACACGACCGAAGGCGTCCGGCCTTTGCGGGACTCGGCATCGGCAAGTGCTACTGCGCAGTCGGCCGCTGCTGCAAGAGGGGTACCGCCGCCGCCGGGCAAGGCCGTGACTTGACGTTTCACCCGTGCCAGCGAACGCGTGGGCGGCAACAGCACATTTGCACTCTTACCACGAAACGACACGAGAGCCACGTGATCGCGGCGCGAATAACAATCGGCGAGCAGAAGCTCAATCGCCCCTTTTGCTTCCGCAAGACGGTGCAAGGCGGCCGAACCCGAAGCATCGACGACAAAGATCGTCGATGTTTCCCGCTTGTTTTTGAACTGGCGCACCCGGAAGTCCATCGCGCGGATGTGCATGCCGTGCGTCATCCCGTCCTGAACCTGAGTTGAGCGCAACGTCCGCGCCTCTCGCCGGCGCAAGGTCTGCCATGGCGCGGCCGCGCGCAGCGTTGCGATTAGGTCCAGCGGGCTGCCCCGGCGCGGATCGCCGCGGCGCGCACCAAGCCTTCGCCCATGAATTTGCGATTTTTGCTTTGTACCGGACCGGCCGAACGCACCTTTGCGCCGGTTTGCTTGCGAGCCGGAACGCAGCGCATCCAGAATACTCTGCGGGAGTGCAGCCGCCGCCGCTGCGACAAGCAGATCGTCCAAATGCTGGGGATCAATTTCGTTCTTGTTAGTCGTATCCGCGCTCTCGTTGCCGGGCGGCTCGGTTGGCGGGGGCGCCTCCTCCTCCTCATCTGGCTGTTCGGCTGGCTGTTCTGCCGGAATTTGCGTTGCGCGCGGAGCCAGCACAAGCCGGACAGCGAACGCAAGGTCTTCGTTTTCAATCGTCTCGCGCCCGGCAAGAGCAGCCGAGGCACGCGCAACCTTGATTGCAAACAAACTCGCGCGCATCGAACCGATCCCGAGGGCCACGCAGGCCGAGCAAATTGCTTCAATCGCTTCTGCCGGGACATCGACGCTTGCAAGAGCTGCGCGCGCCCGTTCGAGTGAGGTCCGATCGACGGGCATCGCGCACGCGTTTTGGGCACGCACAGCCGTCAGATCGAGTTGCAACGCCAGCCGTTCGCGCAATGCAGGCGCTGCAAGCTCCCCGCCTTCGTCAAGCGCAACCACGCCAATGCGGCTCTCGATTCTTACCGACATTCCGTCGCGTTCTATGGCGAGTGCACCATTATCAAGTGCCGCCGCGAGAGCGTAAAGGGTTCCCGGCCGGACGCATTCGGCATTCGGCAAAAGCGCAATTCCCCCGTGGGCTTCCGCCAGGAGACCTCGTTCGACAATCGGCGTGCCCGCGCCAAGAGTGCTTGCCAAATCTAGTCCGCCCAGTAAGCGGCCGTCGTCGGCGTTTAAGGGGATGCGCACATACGGCACATCCGCTTTCAGGCATTGTTGCATATATGCGAGCCATTGCTCGACGGCGCCACCGCGGCGGCATCGCACCCAAATGCCGCCGATGCCGTGCGGGTCCAAGGCCAACACGTGCGCAGCTTTGATTGCGTCGCTCCAAACGGTATCAGCTCCCGCCGCATCGCCGCTCATATCACGTGCCGTTCGCCGGAACTCCCGAAAACTTCGCGAATGGCCCGGTCAACGCGCGCGGTTTCGCCCGTTTCGTCGAGCGGATCGCGGCGCAAACGGTGACGTAGCACAAGCGGCGCTACATGGCGCAAATGCTGATCCGAAACAGCCGAGTCGCCCTCGAGAGCTGCAAGCGCCCTCGCGGCCCGAACGAGCGTTAACTCTCCACGCAATCCGTCGGCGCCGGCTTCCATGCAAATCTGGGCCGCACGCTCCAAGGCATGATCGGGCGAGGCGACGCCGGACAAACGCGCACGCGCGTCTACCAGTTGCTGGCGAGTCTCGGCTTCCGCTGCCGACCACGCGGCAACGAAACCTGCGGGATCGCGATCGAAGGCATCGCGGCGCTTGACGATTTCGACGCGAGTCTTGATGTCTTGCGGCGTTTCGATGTCGAGCGATAGACCGAACCGGTCGAGCAGCTGCGGCCGCAATTCGCCTTCCTCCGGATTGCCGCTGCCGACAAGCACAAAGCGTGCAGCATGGCGCACGCTTAGCCCGTCACGCTCCACGACGTTCTCCCCCGAGGCCGAAACGTCGAGCAGCAAATCGACCAGGTGGTCTTCGAGAAGATTGACCTCGTCGATATAGAGGAAACCACGGTGCGCGCGCGCCAGCAATCCCGGTTCAAACTCTTTGAGGCCGCTGAGCAGCGCCTTTTCGAGGTTGAGCGCGCCGACCACTCTGTCTTCCGTTGCCCCAAGCGGCAGATCGACAACGGGCACGGGTTCATGGCGAACGCCTCCGGCTTTATCGCTGGAGCACGCGCTACAATGCGAACCCGCGCTGCAGCCTGTGCGCGGATCGCCGTTGAAACGGCACCCTTCGATGACAGCCATATGCGGGAGCAATGCCGCCAAAGCGCGCACGGCCGTCGATTTGCCGGTTCCTCTATCGCCGAGTACCAGTACCCCGCCGACACTCGGATCAATGGCCGCTATCAGCAGCGCCAGTTTCATTTCGTCTTGAGCAACGATGGCGGTGAAGGGAAAGGCGTATCGCATGCGTCTTGCTCTTGGCTGGATCACTCGGCGGGAAAGGCGGCGGCCTCAAGATGCCTCGATGGCTGCAAGAGGCGGTCCGGAAGCCGGAAGTGGACGTTCTCTTTTTTGCCTGGCAGCTCGTCGACCGTAACCGGAAATAGCGTGCCTATATGAGCAACCAGGTCGTTGACGACAGATTCAGGCGTCGAAGCGCCGGACGTAATTCCAATTGCTGTACGGCCCCGCACCCACGCAGGGTCGAGTCTGTCTGCACCATCGACGAGATGCGACTCAACGCCCGCGCTTGCCGCTATTTCAACCAGCCGCGAGGCATTCGAACTGCTTGGCGAGCCAACGACGAGGACGACGTCCGCGATGCGGGCGAGTTCTAGAACTGCCATTTGCCGGTTCTGGGTCGCGTAGCAGATATCGCGCGTATCGGGACCGACGATTGCCGGAAAGCGCTTTCGCAAAGCGGCCACGATCTCCCCGGTGTCGAATACACTCAAGGTAGTCTGCGTGACAAACGCGACTTTCGATTCATCGTTGACCGAGACATTTGCGACGTCGCTCACCGTTTCGACCACGATAACGTAACTATCGACTTGGCCGCGCGTGCCTTCAACTTCCGCATGGCCGTTGTGCCCGATTAGAATCACATCGTATCCCCGGGCGGCATAGTTTTGCGCTTCGCGATGAACGCGGCGCACGAGCGGGCACGTGGCATCGACGACATCGAGGTTGCGGCGCCCGGCAGCTTCCTCGACTTTGCGCGAAACCCCGTGTGCGCTGAAAAGCGTGAGCGCTCCCACCGGTACGTCATCGACTTCATCCACGAATATTGCGCCAAGCTTTTTCAATCGCTCCACGACATGCCGGTTGTGCACGATTTCGTGCCGGACGTAGACGGGCGGCCCGTACATCTGCAACGCCCGCTCGACCATTTCGACGGCGCGCACGACACCGGCACAAAAACCCTGCGGCCTCGCCAAGATCACACGACACTGTGCAACATCGTCCTGCATGAAGCGACTGGTAACACGAACACTTCAATATGTCATCATAACTTTACACTTATTGACTGGACGGATAGACCATTGACCGCTTCGATCGGCCCAAGGAGCTGAAATTGCATGGATAAATCAATATCATAGAACAACGGGGGCGGCGACCTGACATCCGCCGCCCCCGTGTAAAACCAATTCCAGACTGAAACCGGCTATTTCAGTGCGATTGTGTAATCGCGCAAGACGTCGGCTTCGAGCTGCACTTCTTGCAGCCGGTTGCTCAGCACGTCGCCAATACTAATCAAGCCAACGAGTTTGCCGAGCTCGGAGACGGGCAAATGACGAATGCGCCTATTGGTCATGACTTTTGCGACACCGTAAAGGCTGTCCGCGGGCGAGCATGTTATAACGGCGCGTGTCATGATCTGCGACACGGGCATCGCAAGCAGGTCGCAGCCTTGGGTGGCAAGTCCTCTGACAAGATCGCGCTCGGATACAATTCCTTCTAGCGTGCCAAGCGGCGAGATGACCACCATTGCTCCGACCCCTTCGTCAGCAAGTCTTTTCGCGACAGTATGGACGCTATCTGCCGGGTTGACCGATTTGACGGCTGAGCCTTTGTCTTTGAGTATATGGTGAACTTGCATGTCGCTACTCCTATGACTGCCGGTGAAATGCCCCTCGCTCGCGTGCAATGATTTCAGTTTCGACACCAATATCTCGCCGGTTTTCCGGCCATGAAGCGGTGCCTTCTCCCCAACAAGATCAAGCAAGTTGTCAACGACCGCGCGGGCACTGTAGAGCCCTCCGTTCAATGCCGACTGGCCGATGATGGCCACGGCAGGAACACCAGCGGACTGCGCGGCCGCCAGTCCGTACGAACTCGACTGAAGCGCCAAACACCCGCGCGGCGGCAAATCAATCCCTTCCAAAGCTGCGCCCAGCGCCGCGACCGACCTTTGAAGGGCCGTTCCTGTCCACTGATTTTTCA
>JANMNH010000066.1:0-4064 GCA_031373745.1 Hyphomicrobium sp.
CCCGCGGATATCTTCGCCAAGCGGCGTGCCGCCCGGTTCGCGTGTGACCAGCGTTGGAATGCCGGCGCCTTCGAGGCGCGCGGAAAGAAGCTTGGCTTGGGTCGATTTCCCAGCGCCCTCTCCGCCTTCAAAAGTGATAAACAGTCCACGCTTCATGGTTCCGCACCTTCCAAGTCTCGGCCGATCTTAGAGGGCCAGACGCCGCAACGCCATGAGAACCAGCGTATCGAGGCCGCGCCTGATAACGCCGGCCGGTTCCACGTCTTCGGTAGCGTAAAGCGGCACTTCGGTTGCGGCGCTCGACGTACTCATGACTTTGAGAACGGCGACTTGATCGCCTTTTTTGACAGGCGGCTTCAACGGCGCCTTATAGACGATCTCGGCGGAGAGACGCTGGTTCGCCGGATACTTGGGCAATGAGATTTTCACTTCGCCCTTGCCGCTTAAGGGCACGTACATGCGCGTGCCGCCCCACACGCGGGCTTGGCCGACAATCTCGCCATCGTCGTAGATCTTGACCTGGCTGAAGCTCTTGAAACCCCATTCGAGAAGTTTGACGGCCTCGACCTTGCGCTCTTCGGCATTGGCGTGCCCGGCAACCACGACTATGAGGCGCTTGCCGTCCTGGACAGCAGAGGCAACAAGCCCGAAACCTGCTTCAGCCGTATGCCCTGTTTTCAATCCGTCGGCGCCGATACCGAGAAACAGCAAGGGATTGCGATTGTAGAATTTGTGCTTCTTGTATTGATATTCCTTGTCGCCGAAAACCCGGTAGTAATCGGGATATTCGCTGATGATGTAGCGCGCAAGCAGCGCCAGTTCGCGGACCGTCATCAAGTGATTTTCGTCGTGCAACCCGGTGGCATTCGTGAACGTCGATTTCGTCAGGCCTATGCGGCGCGCTTCGTCTGTCATCGCCTTGGCGAAATTGGCTTCGCTCCCGCTCAAACCTTCCGCGACCGCGATGCAGGCGTCGTTGCCGGATTGAATGGCAATGCCCTTGATGAGTTCGTCGAGCGTCGCCTTGGTGTTGACCGGCACCATCATGGCGGACGTGCCGGACGGCGCTCCGCCCTTGCGCCAGGCGTTGACGCTCATGAGAATTTCGTCGGATGTCTTGATCTGGCCGCTCTTCAAGCCTTTGAAGACGAGCGCCAGCGTCATGAGTTTGCTCATGCTCGCGGGCGGCGCCAGCTCGTCGGGTTTGTACTGAAACAGTACCGAGCCGTCGCTCGCATCCATGAGGATCGCGCGCTGCGCTTTTGTGACGTAGTTTTGCGAGTCGGCGCCGGCCCCCTGCCCCGGCGCCACCGTTGCCGCCAAGGCCGCCAGTACCCAAATCAAGCGTATTAAATGACGACAAGAATTCTGCAAAAAGAGCAATATCATCAATCCCGAAATGGAACCCGAACGTGCGCCCGATCCGGCACGCACTGGGGGACTATCGAGGCCGGGATTGGATCCTGTCAACGGTCCAGCACGCCCCTATTCACCTAGTCTTGCATTATTCTGCTGTTCGCCACGCCTTGGGCCGCCACTTCGTCCTGCGCGGTGCGGGCGTCTGCCGGTGTCATGGGCCCAATGCGAACCCTGTAGGCCGAGGCACCTGAAGCGGCCACGGGCGCGACTTCAACGGGCCCGATATGGCCCAATGTGCGGCGCATGCGTTCGGCATTGGCCTGATCGCGAAACGTGCCGACCTGAACATAGACAGAGCCGGTCGAGGCCGGGCCTGCGCCCAGTCCGTTCCGGGTCCCGGTTGAGTAATCCTGTCGATAGGCCGGTGCCGGTTTCGACGGCGGCGAAGCGCGCCATGTTAAATCGCCAGACGTCACATTGCTGGTGTCGGACAGGGTTGCATAAGCAGCATCCACGCTGCCCGTACGTTGCGGCAAGGCCGCGTATCGCTGAGGTACGGGACGGGGTGCTGGTGATGGGGCAACGGGCTTACCGGCAAGTGCGCTTCGATACGCGGTTGGCGACCAGCGCCCGGCTGTTCCGGCTGGAAAAGGCTCCGGCACATCGAGGGGGGCATTCGCCGGGGCGTATGAAGCAACAGCGGGCGCGCCGCCGCGATACCATTGTTGAGACGCCAGGTATTGCCGTTCTCGTCTGTCGTCGCCGTTGAGCGGCGCACGGCCCGCATAACGTACGCGGACCGGAGCGTGGCCCCGGTTTTCATAGCCCAGCGCCCGCGCCGAAGCATGTGAGAGATCGATGATGCGATCGCTCACATAGGGGCCGCGATCGTTGACGCGGACCATAATGGTGCGCCCGGTCGTCAGATTGGTTACATAGGCATAAGAGGGCAAGGGCAGCGTCGGATGCGCGGCCGTCAGCGCGTGCATGTCGAAGACTTCGCCGTTTGCGGTCTTGCGCCCATGGAAGTCGTCGCCGTACCACGATCCCGTGCCCCGGCGGTCATATCCCGGTTCCTCGCGCGGTACGTACCAGCGTCCCGCGACCTTGTAGGGGCTGCCGAGTTTGAAGCCGCCGCCGCCTTTGCGCGTCGGTCCGCGATGCTCGGCAACGCGCGGGCTGGAACTGACGCCATATTCGTCTTCGCTGAACAACAGCCGGTTGAGGGAGGGTGCCGGCCGGTTCGAGGCAAGACCTGGGCGCGTCGCATCGGTCGATGTGCCCGAACAGGCGGCGAGCAGTGCAGCGACGCACAGCGAAAGGCCCGCGGCGGGCTTCGCGCCAAAATCCAACCTACTCGACATGTGACTGGAACCCACTCGACGCGTGCCACGACCCTTGCGGCCACCCTATTGCACGAGGTTGGCCGAACGTTGCCTGAACCATGGCAAAATAGGCTTAGCAGCGCGTAAACGATGGCATCATTTGGAAGCCACCCGGCGAAAAACCGGGGCTAAAGAATGGGGCTTAGGAGAAGCGCAGGCGGCCCTTGAGGGGAGCGCGCGAACCGGTTAGGAACGAGGCCCGCCGCCGAACCTGGGACTTGACCTGGGATTGCGTCTGGGAGGGGTGGCAGAGTGGTCGATTGCACCGGTCTTGAAAACCGGCGGGCTCGTAAGGGTCCCGGGGGTTCGAATCCCTCCCCCTCCGCCATTGCCATGAATCCAGGGCAATCCGCAACAGTCCACAACCGTCCATAAATCGAGCTTTTATCCAACGTTTACAAGTGTTATTCTGCTCCAGACGGTTGCCGGACAGTCCACCCGTGTTCGCTGCCATCCTTGACTAAGTGTGGTACGGGGTGTGGTACGAAACCAAAGCAGGGGCGCTCGGGACATGGGGAAAACGGCAACCGTAGTCGCGTTCAAGCCACGCGCCGGGTCGCACGGCCTCACCGCTACGTTTGTTCGACAGGTCCGCGATCCCGGCCGCTACGGTGACGGCCATGGCCTCTATTTGGTTGTATACCCCGCCCCGGCCGGTTCTGATCGAAAGGTCGGGTCATCGCGCTGGGTCTTGCGCGTCCAGGCTGGCGGGAAGCGGCGCGACATTGGCCTAGGGGGCACCAACAACGTCACGCTGGCAGAAGCCCGCAACCTAGCCCATGACGTGCGCCGCAAGGCCAAAGCCGGGCACGATCCGGTGGCAGCCCGCCGGGCCGAGCGGGACGGGATGCCGACATTCAAGACGATGGCCGAGAGCACCCACGAGGCGCGGCTCGGAACTTGGCGCAACGGCAAGCACACCGCGCAATGGCTAGCGACACTGGAAACCCATGCGTTCCCAGCGCTGGGGGCATTGCCGGTCAACCGGGTGCAAAGTGGCGACGTTCTAAAGGTGCTGTTGCCGATCTGGACTGAGAAACCAGAAACGGCCCGGCGCGTCCTGCAGCGGATCGGCAACGTCTTGGACCATGCGACAGCGGCGGGCCATCGCAGCGGCGAAAACCCGTGCCGGATGGCAGCGATTGGCCTGCCGAAGCAAGGGCACACTGTCCGCCACTTTGCAGCGCTACCGTATGCCGAGCTTCCCGGCTTCATCGCCAAGCTACGCGCCGAATACAGCAACGAGACAATCCGGCTTGCCCTGGAGTTCCTGATCTTGACCGCAGCCCGATCTGGCGAAGTACGCGGCGCACCACGATC
>JANMNH010000147.1:0-29767 GCA_031373745.1 Hyphomicrobium sp.
CAGGCCCATCTGAAACCAGCCGGCCGCATGGGCCGACTCGTGCGCAAGATGTTTTTTGTCGATTTCGAAGAGTGCGCCCAATATTCCGGGTCTGCCGGGAGAGGCAGTTGCAGCGCCCCCGATGGTGGTCTGCGCATCTACAATCATAGCGGAGATTTCAAACCGGCCGTCAGCGAAGATCTTTTCAAACAGCCGGAGTTCCCAAGGGCTGAATGAGGCGATGCGGTCTGCCAGAATGCCCAGTTTGAGCTTCGTCACTGGGCCCTCCCTCAGGTCTTGAATTTTTCAGTGTCTTGAGGAGCGGGAAGTTTCTTGATCCGCAACGCCGCAATCTTGTTGCGGGATTTTCGCAGCACTTCGAAGCGAAAATTGTGAAACGTGAAAACTTGGCCTGGTTCTGGAATGGTCTGCGCCTCGTGGATGACGAGACCGGCGATGGTGGTCGCTTCTTCGTCCGGCAAGTCCCAATCCATCTGCCGGTTCAAATCGCGGATCGCGACCGTGCCATCGACATTGACGGTGCCGTCTGCCTGCGGGCGCACGTGCGTTTCTTGCGTGTCGTGCTCGTCTGCAATTTGGCCGACAATTTCTTCCAGAATGTCTTCGAGCGTGATGAGGCCTTGCACCTCGCCATACTCGTCCACGACGAGGGCCATCTGCGCCTTTTTCTTCAGGAATTGATTGAGCTGTTCCTTGACGCTTGTCGTGTCGGGCACGAACCAAGGCTCGGTCGCGAAACTCATGATGTCGAGTTTTTCCGGCGCCCAGCCGGACTTGCCCAGCGCCGCGAAGAGATCCTTTGTGTGCAAAACGCCGACGATGTTTTCGGGTTCGTCCTTCCAGACCGGCACGCGCGAGTTCTGGTGTTTTAGGATTTCGTCAACGATCTTGGACGGCTCGTCGTCGCCGCAAACCGTATCCATCTTGGTGCGATGGACCATGATGTCGGCCACCTGCAGATCGCGCAAATCGAGAACGCCGCCGAGCATATCGGCGGCTTCCTTGGTGACGGAGCCTCCTTTGGCTTGCAGGTCGATGGTGCCGCGGATCTCTTCGTGAGCCGCCAGAATGTTGGCTGCGTCGTCAGCTTTACTTGAAGTGAATTTCAAGAGCTGACGCACGACAAATTCAATAGCTGTCGTGAAGGGTGTCAGCACGTAGATGACACCGCGCATAATAGGGGCAACGACCAGTGCCACGCGGTCTGAATAAGCAAGCGCGTAGGTTTTCGGAAGCACGGCGGCGAATACGACGATTAGCAATGTGACAATTGCCGTTGCATAAGCGACACCGAGATCGCCGTAGAGCTCCACGGCGAGATTGGAAGCAAGGGCTGCTGCCAGAACGTCAACAAGCGTATTGCCGAGCAGTACGGTCCCGATCATCTTCTCGGGCGATGAGAGCACGCGGTTGACCAGCTTGGCTTTGAGATTGCCGTCCTCTTCGAGGGCGTGCATGCGCGCCCGGGATGCGGCCGTCAGCGAGGTTTCGCTCAAATTGAAGAAAGCGGAGAGGGCGATCAGCACAACGATCGCAAAAAGGCTCAGTGCTATTTCGAGAGTCATGGTGGGGGATCAGGACCTGATGCACGATGTATGGAGCAGCTTTGTAGCATAGGCGCTGCGTGTGCGCTTATCCGGTGATTTCGCGGGTGAGAAAATCGCGCACTTTTTCGGGTGGAACGTCACGGGAAACAAAGGCTTGGCCGATTTCATTGACCAATATGAACGTTAATTTCCCGGCGCGGACTTTCTTATCTTGTCCCATGTGTCGCAGCAGCTCGTCTGCGTCCGCCTTGCCGCCGGAAATGTCTCTAATTCGCGTTGGAAGTCCAACGGATTTCAAATGACTCGCGACTCGCGCAGCAGTACCCTCGGGGCACAGGCCCAACGCTTCCGAGAAACGGAAGGCTTGCGCCATACCAATCGCCACGCCCTCGCCGTGCAACAGCCGGTCTGAGTATCCAGTCCACGCCTCAAGCGCATGACCGAACGTGTGCCCGAGATTGAGAAGCGCGCGGTCGCCCGTCTCGGTTTCATCGCGCGCGACGATCGCCGCTTTGGCCTTGACGCTCGTTTCAATGGCATGCGCGAGCGCCGGGCCGCCGTTGGCCAGAACCCCTTGCCAATTCTTCTCAAGCCAGCCGAAGAATTGAGCGTCGCCGAGCAAACCGTATTTGGCGACTTCCGCATAACCGGCGCGCATTTCGCGCGGCAGCAACGTCGTCAGCACGTTCGTATCGGCGATGACCAAGCTCGGCTGGTGGAATACGCCGATGAGATTCTTGCCTTGCGGTGTGTTGATGCCGGTCTTGCCGCCGACGGAGGAATCGACTTGCGCCAGAAGCGAAGTCGGAATTTGCACGAACCGCACCCCGCGCCGCAGGATGCCGGCAGCAAATCCTGCAAGATCGCCGATGACGCCGCCGCCGAACGGGACGACGATATCGCCGCGCTCAAGACCCATCTCTAGCAGTTTCTCGCATAAAGGGCCTAGCTCGCGGAAACTTTTGGTGGCTTCGCCAGGTTTGAGGATTATCGAAATCGCCGTCAAGCCCGCCGCTTTCAGGCTAGATTCGAGCGCCGCTAGATGATGGCGCGCGACATTGTCATCGGTCACGATTCCGCATTTGACCTTGCCCATGCGCGCGGAGATCAACGCGCCCGCTTTCGCCAAGAGCCCAGGCCCGATCAATACATCATAGGAGCGCTCTCCCAACGCAACGCCGACAGTGCGTTGACCGGTTGTGTCGTGAGAGGGGCTTGCGGTGCCGGCGGTTGCGGTCATGTCTGAGGCCGATTTTTTGTGTGCTGTGTTTGGGATGCGGACATTGGTGCGGCACTCGCACTGCGGGAAGCCAAGACATCGGCCAGCCGGTTTACGATTTCCGTAACAATCGTTTCGTGGGGTTCGTCACGGCTTTCAACCGTAATTTCCGCCTCGGCATAGACCGGATAGCGCGCGTCCATCAACTTGCGCATCGTCGCTTCCGGATTTCCGGTCTTGAGCAAGGGCCGGGTATCGCGCTTGCCGACGCGCCGCATCAGCACCGCAAGTTCTGCCCTGAGCCAGACGGAAATACCCATGTCGCGAATCGATTTCCGGGTATCCGCATGCAAATAGGCGCCGCCTCCCGTTGCCAGGACTTGTGGTCCATTGGCCAGAAGGCGGCCGATGACCTTGCGCTCCCGGTCGCGGAAGAAGTCTTCACCTTGGTCGGCAAAAATTTCGCTGATCGACTTGGCAGCAACCTTTTCGATCTCTTCGTCGGCATCGATGAACGGCATCCCCAGCTTCGCCGCGAGCCGCTTGCCAACCGACGACTTCCCGCAGCCCATGAGGCCGACGAGAACGACGCTGCGCCGCCCCAAGTGGGCCTTGATCACCTCGACAGGGTCGGTTTCGGTCATGCTGACAACTCGAGCTTCTACCTGTTCGGGTCTGATTTGTTATCGGGGTGCATCCGCGCCTCGTCCCATGCTCTTGCCACGAACCGAAAAGTTCCGCAAATCAGGAGCTTGCCTGGACAATTGGGGCCCGCCCGGCATAGTACCGGCATCGTAGAAGAATCGATTTCAGTGCGAAAGCCTGGCTCCAGTCATAATCGCGCCAAGTTAGGCCCGGAAATATCGCCCGCCGCGGGATCAGAATATGCCAAGCCTCTTCCGGTTTCTCTTTGTCGTCGGATCTTTGGGCGCCATCGCATTTGGCGGCCTTTATGTTCTTGCGACGCGCTACGAACCCGAGCAGCAGATCATTAGCAAACCCGTGACGGGCGTCAAAATCCGCCGCTAGCCCCAGCAGGACCATGTTTTCGAAATCAAAATCGCTTTGCGCTGCAACGCCGGTAATGGTGTTCGTCATGGTGTCAGTGATGGCGCTCGGCACCGCCCCTGGCTCTGCCAACGCCGGGGCGGCACAGGCACCGGCCAGCGCCGAAACAGTGATGCGCGATGTTCCCCCCGCCCCGGTCGAGAGGGGCGATCTGGCGCCCGTTATGTCCAGCGATGGCTCTAGTTTGCCCTACGAGCTTTGGCGCGGTCTCGATGTTGCCGGCGTCGAAGCCCTGATCAGCGAACTTGAGATTCCACCGCGCTCCCCAGCGCTGCACAACCTTTGGAAGCGGCTCATCACGTCCGATGTCACGCCACCTGCTGGCGAATCCGCCAATCTGAAATTCTCCGCCTTGCGGTTTGAGGCGCTTTACCGCTCGGGTCTCGCGGCCGACGCCGCGCGCGAACTCGATAAGCAGAACGCTGCTGCCGATCCTTTGACCGCCGCACTCGCCTCGCGCAACGCCTTCGCCAATGCCGATCCGGCCCAGGGCTGCGACATTGCCCGTAAGGCCGTTGGCCTCAAAGGCGGCGTGCCGAAACGCATCAAAGGCGAAGCGATCCTGATATCCGGATATTGCGCGGCCGTAAGCGGCGACTTGGGCGGCGCGGGACTTGCAGCCGAACTTGCGCGCGAAGAGGGCGTTGCCGCTTCTGCCGGCCTCGAAGCACTCGACGCCTTGTCGATCAAAGCAAAGCCCAAGCTCTCCCCGGCAAAGACATATTCGGTGATCGATTTCGGCTTGATGGATCTCGCCGGTGTGAACGGCGAACTCGCGCTCGACAAGGCAGAGCCCGCGCTGCTTGTCGCCATCGCCAATGATGCAAATTCGAAACTGGCCGTGCGCCTCGCCGCCGCCGAAGCCGCGGCCCGCCTCAATGCTTTGCCGCCCGGCTATCTCTCCGCGCTTTATGCCAGCGGGCCACGTCCGCAAAATGTTGACGCGCTGCTCGCGGGTGGCCAAACGTCCAGTGCGCAACGGCGCTCGGATCTTTTCAAGGCGGCTGAGGCCGAGAAATCGCCGATGAAGAAAACGCGCCTCATCCGGGCGCTAATCGACGACGCCAAACGCGCCGGTCTCGCTTTTCAGGCCATGCAGATGCTGGCCGCCGCCACGGGCGCGATCGATCCGCAGCCCGAAATCGGCTGGTTTGCGGAGACGGCCGCTGAAGTCGGGCTTGCCTCCGGCGATTACGCATTGACGCGCAAGTGGATCGCGCTCGTTAATCCTCAGGGCGCTGTAGCGCAACCGCGTCAAGGGCTTGGTCATTGGCTGGCCTTGGCGGACATTGCCGATCCGGCGGAACCCAAGCGCGGCGCGTATTTGCAGGAGCTTGAGGTAACGGCCGTGCGCGGGCGTTTTGCGCCCGACGCACTGCACCGGCTTGCGACCGTGCTCGACGCGCTCGGATACAACGTGCCGATCCCGCTCTGGGAAGCAGCCAGCCGCACGCCGCAACCGAATGCCGGATACTTGCCCGAAACCGGCGTGCTGACGGCATTGCAGGACGCGGCAAAGAAAAAAGAATTCGGCCGCACGGTACTTCTCGCCATGAAAGCGATTGGGCCGAATGGCGCCGAAAACGCCCACATCATCGCCCTTGGCGATGCCATCCGCGCTCTAAAGCGGGCAGGCCTCGAAGCCGACGCGCGCCGCCTGGCGCTTGAGGCGCTGATCGGATCTTGGCCGCGCACGGCAGTCAACTGAGGCCAGCGATGGAAGACGGGAACGCACATCATCTTCGTTCCTTCCTCGAAATGCTCGCCGCCGAGCGCGGCGCCGCGCAAAACACCTTGCAAGCCTACGAGCGCGACCTTGGCGGATACCTCGAATTCTTAAGCGGGCGCGGGAAAGCGGCCGAAGCGGCCGACGCCAAGGATATTCAGGCTTATCTGCATCGCATTTCGGCGGAAGGGCTGGCCGCCGCCTCGCGCGCGCGCCGCCTGTCCGCGATCCGGCAACTCTATAAATTCTTGACAGCCGAAGGCCTTGTCGATGCCGATCCCGCCGCAGGCTTGAGCGGACCCAAACGCGAGAGGCCCTTGCCGCGCACGCTGAGCGTCGCCGAGGTTGACCGCTTGATAGAAGCCGCCAAAGCGAGTTGCGGCGGCCTAGAAGGCCGGGCTCTCTTTCGCGCGCTGCGCTTTCATTGCCTCTTGGAGGTCTTGTACGCAACCGGCATGCGCGTCACCGAACTTGTGTCGCTGCCGCGCTCTGTTCTGCGCGGCGACCCGCGCGTCTTGACCATCAAGGGCAAGGGCGGGCGCGAACGCCTGGTGCCGCTTAATCCGGAGGCGCGCGCCGCGCTCGACAAGTATCTCGCGGTTTCGGGCCGGTTCGATAATTCGCAATGGCTGTTCGCCGCTAAATCGGCGGAAGGACACGTGACGCGACAGGGTTTTGCCCAAGATTTGAAGGGCGCCGCAGAGCTGGCGGGCCTCGACACGACGCGCGTCTCGCCCCACGTTTTGCGGCACGCGTTCGCAAGCCACCTGTTGGATCGCGGCGCCGACTTGCGCGCGGTGCAGCAGCTTCTGGGTCACGCCGATATCTCAACGACAGAGATCTATACGCATGTCCTTGAGGAGCGCTTGAAAAAGCTGGTCAACGAGCATCATCCACTGGCCCGCAAGACCGATACGAAAATCTGATGCCGCAAGCGCAATTCCCGGTCTATAGTCCTGCAAACAATCAAACGTCTAGGGAGACCCGCACATGAGCCGGCTGTATGGTGAGACGCATCGGGCAATGCAGGAAAGTTTCGACAGCCGCAAACTTGCGGACCGCGTCGAGGAAGTTGTCGTCCGTCCGGATATCGACGACACGGGGAAAGCCTTCATCGAAAGCCGCGACATGTTTTTCTTGTCGAGCGTCGATCACAACGGCCGGCCGACCGTCTCCTACAAAGGCGGCACACCGGGATTCGTCAAGGTGATCGACCCGGTAACAATCGTTTTTCCGAGTTACGACGGCAACGGCATGTATCTTTCTATGGGGAATATCGCAGGCAATCCGGAGATCGGTTGCTTGTTTATCGATTTCGAGCGCCCCTTCCGCACGCGCCTGCAGGGCCGCGCCGAGATTATCCGGGATGGCCCGCTGATGAAGCACTTTAAGGAAGCCGAACTTGTTATCAAGGTCGCCGTCTCCGAGACGTGGATGAATTGCCCGCGCTATATCCATCGCTATCAGAAGCTCGAACGCTCGAAGTACGCGCCGGGCGTCGAAGCCGAAACGCCGTTCTGCGAATGGAAACGCATCGATTTGATGCAGGACGTCATCCGGCCCGAAGAGCAAAAAAAGGTCGCCGAGATCGGCACGACGACGATCGATGCGTGGTTCGAGAAAGTCATGACCGGCGACAAGGGGATTTAGTCAACCAACACCTCAATCCGGCGTGCCTCAACTGGCACGCCGGTGGTCTTCCAGCTTTAGATATCGGTTCGATCAATCGTGGCCCGTCGCCAGCCACTTGGCACAGGCGTCCCCGAGTTCTGCAACAGCTTTTGCTTCGTAGGCTTTGACGTCTTCAGGTGTCAGCATACTGGCCCAACGGCCGTTTGTGCCCTTGTGGAGAAAGGTCTGCGCACCGCCCTCCCACAGAGCGCCGCCAAGGGGAACGGTAGAACCCGCGTTAGACTTCATGTAATCGAACGTGCAGTGCTCGACGATGGCGGGCCACTTGGCTTCGTTGACCGGGATATCTAGAAACGCGGCGATCTTGCGCATTTCGCCGGACAAATCTGTCTTCAGATTCGAGAAGTGCACCATGTGCACGTTGGGAAGATCCTTGATCTCCCACCACGTCCTGACGTTTTCCCAGAACGGCCAGTAGGGATGGCCGTCGCGCGCCAGCCACGTGCGGAAATATTCGACGACGTCGCCCTGCGGTCGCTCGAACGGCGGGCCGACGCGTCCGGGCGTATCGTTGACGGCCTGATAATAGATTTCGTTGGCGTTGGTGTGATGGTTGTAAAAACTCCAGGCGACATCGCGGCCGTCGCGGCCGATGTAAATGTATTTGGCTTTGGGCGAGAACACGATGGCATCGACGGGAAGATGCGTCTTCAAGAAGCGGCGGTGCGTCTGCGCTTCCACCATCGGCAGCTTGACCTCTTTCGGCGGCACCCGCATGTCGAGCCACGGCGACATATCCGCAGTCGGCAAACCTTCTTGGCCGTCGAACAGGAGCTGGCTAACGATTTGCTGCGTCCACGTTGTGCCGGACTTGGCATAGGTGCTGATGACGATGTCGCCGTCGCGGAATTTGAAGTCGTTCCAGATGGTCGAGTCGAAATGGTGACTTTGATATTCGCGCGTCTTTTTCGGCCATACCACTTGCGACGGCGTCATTTGACTTCTCCCAATACTGCTAGAATGCCGACTGTCCGCCGGACTGGTTTTAACGCAAGACAATAAGCGCGCGTTCGTAGTCCTTAAATCCGCCGAAGGTCTCGGGCTGTGCCCCAAATCACGGCGATTAGCCAAGTCAACGCCGCCAAAAGCATTAAGTCTTTGCCGCGCCCTTCACCACCATCATCAAATCCTTTGCGCTGATTTGATTGCCGACGGCGACGAGGATTTCCGAAACCTTGCCGTCGCGCTGCGCGTGAATAGTGGTTTCCATTTTCATGGCTTCGATGGTCAAGAGCACGTCGCCGGCGCTGACGGTTTGACCCGCTTCGACAGCGAGTGAAGATACAGCGCCGGGCATGGGCGCCGGCACGTGATCCTCATTGCCCTCTTCGGCAACGCGGCGCGCTTCGGTCGATGCGGCGGCCGAGCGGTCTGGCACTTTGATGACGCGCGGCTGGCCGTTCAATTCGAAAAACACTTCAACTTGGCCGTCCGCGCGCGTTTCGCCCACGGCCGTCAATTGCACCACGATGGCCTTGCCGCGCTCTATCTCGATTGTGAGTTCGCTGCCCGGTTTCATGCCGTAGAAGAACACCGGCGTCGGCAAGGCCGAGATGGGGCCGTACTTGGTATTGACGGCGGCGAACTCGGTGAAGACTTTCGGGTACATGAGGTAGGCCGCGAAATCGTCATCGTCGAGCGGACGGGCACATTTTGCTTCGGCTTCCTTGCGTTCGGCTGCCAAGTCGGTGTCGGCGAGCAGCGCACCGGGGCGGACCTCAATCGGCTTTTCGCCCTTGAGCGCCTTCTTCAACAAACCTTCGGGCCAGCCGCCGGGAGGCTGGCCGAGATCGCCGCGCAACATCTCGATAACCGACGTTGGGAAATTAACGTCAATGTTGGGGTCCAGAACTTCAGCGGCCGTGAAATCCTGCGCCACCATCATCAAAGCCATGTCGCCAACGACTTTTGATGATGGCGTTACCTTGATGATGTCGCCGAACATGTCGTTCGCAGCGCGGTAGGCTTCCGCGACTTCGCTCCAGCGAGAATCGAACCCAAGCGAGCGCGCTTGTTCCTTTAAGTTGGTAAACTGGCCGCCCGGCATTTCGTGCAAGTAAACTTCGGAGGCGCCTGAAGTTTGCCCGCTTTCGAACGCCGCGTAGTGGGCGCGCACACCTTCCCAATAGGTGTTGATGCGGCGAATGGCGCGGGAATCGAGTCCGGAATCGCGCTTTGAGCGCGCGAGCGCTTCGACAATCGAGCCGAGACAAGGTTGCGATGTGCCGCCGCTCATCGAATCCATGGCTGCGTCAATGGCGTCGATCCCGGCATCGACGGCGGCAAGAACTGTTGCGGCAGAAATTCCCGTGGTGTCGTGCGTGTGGAGGTGAACGGGGAGACTGGTTTCTTCCTTCAGCGCCTTGACGAGGACGCGCGCAGCGGCGGGTTTCAACAAGCCGGCCATATCCTTGATTCCCAGAATATGAACGCCGGCCTTTTCCAAATCCTTGGCGAGTTCGACGTAATATTTAAGCGAGTACTTCGCGCGGTCAGGATCGAGGATGTCGCCGGTGTAGCAGATGGCGCCTTCAGCGAGTTTGCCGCTTTCGCACACGGCATCGATCGACACGCGCATGTTCTCGACCCAGTTGAAGCAGTCGAATATGCGGAAGATATCCATGCCCGACGCCGCGGCTTGTTTGACGAAATAGCGCACGACGTTGTCGGGATAATTTGTGTAGCCGACGCCGTTCGAGCCGCGCAGCAGCATTTGCGTCAGGATATTGGGAAGTTTTTCGCGGATTATCGCCAAGCGTTCCCAAGGGTCCTCGCGCAGAAAGCGCATGGCGACGTCGAACGTGGCGCCGCCCCAGCATTCGAGCGACAAGAGTTGCGGAAGCCCGCGCGCGTAGCTGTCGGCGACAGCCGCGATATCGCGCGTGCGCATGCGCGTGGCCAGGAGCGACTGATGTGCGTCGCGCATGGTGGTGTCGGTAATGAGAATACGGTCTTGCGCCGCCATCCATTTGGAAAAGCTTTGGGGGCCCTTGGCTTCGAGGATCTGGCGCGTACCGGTCGCGGGTACCGCATCGAAAGCGGGCGCGTCGTGCGTTCGAACGCTGGCTGCCGGCTTGACGCGGTCTTTTGTTTCGGGGTGGCCGTTGACGGTGACGTCGGCGATCCAGGTGAGGAGCTTCGAGGCCCGGTCTTGGCGTTTGGGAAAATCGAACAGCGCCGGAGTGTCGTCGATGAAGCGCGTGGTGTAGTCGTTGGCGCGAAAACGCGGGTGCGCGACGACGTTGTGCAGAAAGGCGAGATTGGTTGCGACGCCGCGAATGCGGTATTCGGTCAACGCACGGTTCATACGGTCGATGGCTTCGTCGGGCGTCGGCGCCCAGGCGGTGAGCTTTTCCAGCAGCGGATCGTAATAGCGCGTGACGACGGCACCCGAGAATGCCGTGCCGCCGTCGATGCGGATGCCAAAACCCATGGCGCCGCGATAGGCGCTGATGCGGCCGAAATCGGGGATGAAATTGTTTTCGGGGTTTTCCGTGGTGATTCGGCACTGAATGGCGTGGCCGTTAAGGCGGATGGCGTCTTGCCCCGGAATGCCGGTTTCCCAATGGCCATCCGCGCCTTTCACGCCGATCTTGCCGCCTTCCAAAATTTTTATTTGCGCTTTGACGATATCGAGGCCGGTAACGACTTCAGTGACGGTGTGTTCGACTTGGATGCGCGGGTTGACTTCGATGAAGTAGAAGGAGCCCGTATCGTTATCCATCAGGAATTCGACCGTGCCGGCGCCGACATAATTTGTGGCCCGGCCGATTTTCATGGCGGCTTCGCAAAGGCCTTGACGCGCCTTGTCGTCGAGATAGGGCGCGGGTGCGCGCTCAACCAGTTTTTGATTGCGCCGCTGGATGGAGCAATCGCGCTCGAACAGGTGAACGATGCTGCCTGCTTGATCGCCGAGGATTTGCACTTCGACGTGGCGCGCATTGCGGATGAGCTTTTCGAGATAGACTTCGTCTTTACCGAAAGCGGCTTTGGCTTCACGACGCCCGATCATGACGGAATCGATGAGCTCGCTCTCGCGCTCGATGACGCGCATGCCGCGCCCGCCGCCGCCCCAGGAAGCTTTGAGCATGACCGGGTAACCGACTGCGGCAGCTAACTTTTTTATCTGTGCCGGATCGTTGGGTAATGGCGGGCTGGCCGGCATGACAGGCGCGCCGCATGAAACCGCGAGGTTGCGCGCATCGACCTTGTTACCAAGCGTGCGCATGGTGTCCGGGGTGGGCCCGATAAAAATGATGCCGGCTTTTTTGCAAGCTTCGGCAAATTCCGGGCTTTCGGACAAGAAGCCGTAACCCGGATGGATGGCATCGGCTTTCGAGTCCTTGGCGACGCGCAGGACTTCGTCGATCGAGAGGTAAGCTTCGAGCGGGCCTTTACCCTTGCCGACGATGAATGCTTCGTCGGCCTTGAACCTGTGCAGAGAGAGGCGGTCCTGTTCGGCGTAAATTGCGACCGTGCGGATGCCGAGTTCCGTTGCGGCGCGAAACACGCGGATGGCAATCTCGGAGCGATTGGCGACAAGGATACGTTTTATTTTTTTTGCCATGCCGGTTCCATCTCACGAGACGAGCGCGCTCCGCGCCCGCATGGGTCATGATTAGGGAACTCCGGCTGCAAAATCCAGCGCCAACAGGCGTTCGCCCCCAAGGCCTTGCGAGAAGTACTCGCAGAGCCCCCGGCCATGTTCCATGGACGCTTGCCGGCGGGAATGGTCTTCGTCTCTTTATTGGTTGTTGGTCGCCACATCGATGGCTATCAGGTTAGCCGCCAGCCAGCGGGAAACCGCGCGCTTCCTTTGACTCTTCTCGCGAGCCCGGTCACACTTTGTCCATGGATACCGAGACACACACCGCAATTGCGACCTCCGGGAAAAGCTTTCTGACCGGCCACCCCCGCGGGCTTTCCACGCTGTTCTTCACCGAGCTGTGGGAACGCTTCTCGTATTACGGCATGCGGGCCCTCCTGACGCTCTTCATGGTGGCGCCGATTGCCCAAGGCGGATTGGCGTTCGGCACCGAGGATGCAGCACGGATCTACGGCAACTACACGATGGCCGTTTACATGCTGTCCATTCCCGGCGGTTTTATCGCCGACCGGGTACTCGGCGCGCGCCGTTCCGTGTTACTTGGCGGATGGATCATTGCGTTGGGACACTACGCACTCGCCGTGCCGTCTGAAGCCACGTTCTATCTGGGTCTTGTTCTAGTCGCGATTGGTACCGGGCTCTTCAAACCTAATATCTCAGGTCTGGTCGGCGCGCTTTACGGTAAAAGCGACGGACGCCGCGACGCGGGCTTCTCGCTCTTTTATATGGGCATCAATATTGGCGCGTTTATCGCGCCGTTGATCACGGGTTTCTTGGCTCAAAGCGCGTCGTTCAAAGCCTGGCTGGCAAACGCGGGTTTTGATCCTGCCGCAAGCTGGCACTGGGGATTTGCCGCCGCCGGCATCGGCATGACGATTGCCATGTTGCTCTACGCGCGCGGTTCGCAAGACTTGCATGAACCCGTGACCCACGAAGACCGTTTGCTTGGCTCCTCCAATATGTGGCGCGACGGCGTTTTGACCGTTCTTGGCACGATAGCCCTGCTCGTCTTGGCGCTCGCCTCCGATTTGGAAGGACTTGAGTGGATACGCTGGATGTTTCTCGTGCTGCCGCTCGCAGCCATCGCTTACTTTGCGTGGCGCGGCACCGAGGATGGCAAACGCATCGCAGCCATCGGCGTGTTGTTCATTGCCGCCATGATCTTCTTTGCCATTTTCGAGCAGATGGGCACTTCCATGGCGTTGTTCGCCGACCGGATGACGGAAAACACGTTATTTGGCGGGGAGTTTCCTTCTGCCTGGTATCAATCCATCAACCCTATTTTTGTGATCATGCTGGCGCCAGTGTTCGCCTGGATGTGGATACGGCTTGGGTCGCGCCAGCCAAGCCCTGCCGTTAAATTCGCGCTTGGGCTCTTATTCGTTTCGGCGTCGTTTGTATTGATGATCCCGGCCGCCCGGCTCGCCGCCGATGGCAAAGTCTCGCCGCTTTGGTTGTGCGGACTATTTTTCCTCCAAACCATTGGCGAGCTGTTGCTCAGCCCCGTTGGCTTATCGACCATGACCAAATTGGCGCCTGCCCGCATGACCGGCATCGTACTCGGTGTCTGGTTCTTGGCCGCCGCCTTCGGCAACAAACTGGCAGGCGTTCTTGGCGGCTCTTTCGAGAGCGATAACACGGAGGGGCTGGCCGCGTTCTTCCTAACCCAAGCGCTCTGGGTTGCGGCCGCCGCCTTACTCCTATTTGCCCTTGCGCCTTGGGTCAGAAGGCTGTCCGGAGACGCCCGTTAACCCCAACCGCGGCTTGAGGAATTTGCCGTCTTCCCCAAACTTGGCCGGCGCCGGAGCCAGATCGCCCCCTTGTCACCTTGACTTGGCGCTGAGACGGGGGTGATTGTCGGCGCCAAATCAGAGCGGCCCGCTTAATTGGCGGCCGGCATCGTCACGCTGAAGAGGCATTAAACGTGAGCGCCCAAACTCCCATTCGCACCTATCTCGAATTCGAGAAGCCGATCCTCGAACTCGAAGCCAAGATTGCCGAGCTCAAGACTTTGCAGCAGCAAGGTAAGGGCGTGCAAATCAGCGACGAGATTGCGAAATTGGAACAGAAAGCGCGCGCGCTTCTTGTCGATATGTATTCCAAGCTAACGCCGTGGCAGAAGACGCTCGTCGCTCGTCACCCTGAGCGTCCGCACTGCCTTGAGTTCGTCAACGCGCTGATTGAAGATTTCACGCCGCTCGCGGGCGACCGCTACTTTGCCGAAGACGAAGCCATCATTGGCGGCATGGGACGATTTCGCGGCCGTTCGGTCATGGTGCTCGGCAACGAGAAAGGTTCCGACGTCGAAGGCCGCATCAAGCACAATTTCGGCATGGCGAAACCGGAAGGTTACCGCAAGGCCGTGCGGCTCATGGAAATGGCCGATAAGTTCGGCCTGCCCGTTATCACGTTTGTCGATACGCCCGGCGCTTATCCCGGTATCGGCGCGGAAGAACGCGGCCAGGCCGAAGCCATTGCGCGCTCGACCGATTGTTCGCTCATGATCGGCGTGCCGGTCATATCGGTTATCGTCGGCGAAGGCGGGTCGGGCGGCGCTATTGCGATTGCCACGGCCAACCGCATCTTGATGCTTGAGCACGCCATCTATTCGGTTATCTCGCCCGAAGGCGCCGCCTCAATCATCTGGCGCGACAGCAACAAAAAAGAAGAAGCCGCGACGAACATGAAGATCACGGCGCAAGATCTCGACCAATTGGGTGTCATCGACGTTATCGTGCGCGAACCCGCCGGGGGCGCCCACCGCGACCGCGAACAGACGATCACAACAACAGGAAACGCCGTTCTAAAGGCGCTCACCGAGTTTGACGGCAAGCAGCCGGAAGAAATCCGCAAACATCGCCACGACCGTTTCATGAAGATCGGCCGGCTGCCGGCTGCGGCCAAAGCCTAACGCTCACTGCGAGGTTAACTGGGCGTCTTGAACCTCGTGGCCGCGCCAGCGCCGCAATCATTCACATACTCGGCCAACGATTGGCAGCGGCACGGCTTGACACGGCATGCGGCACGACCGAAAAAGCCGATTAGATTCTTGTGTTTAGTTTTTCGACGGGCGTTAATCCTGAGCATCCCGGCGGGCGGGTGCGGGAACCAAGGGACCTGAAATCTTGTTGGATCGCACGACAGCCACGTTTGCTCGACTTCGATGGATCGCAGCTGCCGCTGCGGCTCTAGTCCTTGCTGCCTGCTCGAGTGCGCCCGTCATTCCTGCACCTTCCGAAGTTCCCCTCGGCAAAGACACGCTCATGCTGCTTGGCAAGAAGGGCATGCAGCCGGGTGCGCCGGTGTTCGTGCGCCTGTTCAAGGAAGAATCGGAACTCGAAATCTGGAAACAGCGCGACGACGGGCGCTTTTATCATTTCAAGACCTACCCGATCTGCACTTGGTCGGGCGAACTTGGGCCGAAGCTCAAGCATGGCGATAAACAGGCGCCGGAAGGGTTCTATTCGATTACACCGGTTCTCATGAACCCAAACTCGAAGTTCTATCTCTCGTTCAATCTTGGCTACCCAAACAGCTACGACAAGGCGTGGGGCCGCACGGGCGACAGCGTGATGGTGCACGGCAAGTGCCGCTCGGCGGGTTGCTACGCCATGACGGACGCCATGATGGAAGAAATCTATGGCGTAACGCGCGAGGCGCTGACCGCCGGACAGGAGAGCTTCCAGGTTCAGGCTTTGCCTTTCCGCATGTCGGACGCCAAGATGGCGGAGATGAAAAAGCACAAGTGGTACGCTTTCTGGAAAACGCTGAAAGAGGGTTACGACTTCTTCGAAAAGCATCGCATTCCGCCGCACGTCGCCGTGTGCGAACGCCGCTATGTGCCAAACGTGGTGCCGCCGCAAAGCCGGCCGGATGCTGACGGGCCATGCCCGCCGTTCCAGCGGCCGGTGATTGCCGCTTTCACGCCCTTGCCGACCGACGCCCAATTGACCGTTGCCAGCGGCAACAAGCTCAAAGGTTTCGTCAATCCCGACATTGACCCGACGGCCGCCGACATTGCCGCCGCAAAGAGCGCCGCGAACGCCGCCATCCCGACTGGCGCGACTTCGCCGCAATCTCCCCCTTCTATTGCCAACGCTCAATAGGTTGGCTGACAAGGTCTGAGAGCAGTCGGAGCATGGCAGCGTCTCTCAGGACGAGCGAAATAATGTGCGGGCGACTTCGGCGATGACAAATAACACAGGCTCCGGCCCCGGCTTGACGCCCGCCCCGTCGCGCCCCCGGCGCAGATTGCGCCGCGCTGCCATGCTTTTGTTGGTGGCGCTCGTGGTTGGTGCAGCTCTTGTCTCGCCTCACTGGCTTCCGCTTGTGCAAGGGGGCACCGACGAGCGCCACTTCGCTTTCGAACGCAGCCAGCGCTTGTTGCGCGTGACAGCGGGCCTTGCGCTCCCCGGCGAGCCCGATCTCGCAAACCTTTCAGGCCGCTTGGCGGAACATGGTCTCTCGCAAGGCGCGCCCATCCTGATTCGCATCTTCAAGCGCGAATTCGAGCTCGAATTGTGGATGCAGCGCGACGGCGTATTTCATCGCTTCGTCACCTACCCCATTTGCCGCTGGTCAGGGACGCTTGGACCCAAACTGGCGCAAGGCGACGGGCAGGCGCCCGAAGGATTTTACATGGTCGACAAGACAGCGCTCAATCCCAACAGCCGCTGGTACCGCTCGTTCAATCTTGGCTATCCGAATAGCTTCGACCGGGCGCAGGGGCGCACAGGCTCGTTCCTGATGGTGCACGGCGGGTGCGCGTCGGTTGGGTGCTACGCCATGACAAATGCCCAGATGGACGAGATCTGGCGGCTGGTCAACGCAGCCCTCGATGGCGGCCAGAAGCAGTTCCAGGTGCAGGTTTATCCCTTCCGGATGACCGGCGAAAAGCTGGCGAGCTACTCCGGCGACCCCAATTTGCCGTTCTGGCGCGACCTCAAACGCGGCCACGACCTGTTTGAAGCAACGCTGCAGCCGCCAAAGGCTTCCGTATGCGGCGGGCGCTATATTTTCGAGCCGGGCGGCCAGGACCGTGGCGGCAATGCGACGACAGCCGATAGTTGCCCGGCTGCATCGGTTAAGAACTGAGTTAATACAGCGGGGTAACTCAGTTGGGGCATGATGCAAAAAGGCACTTCGATTCCTCAGGCGCACGCATTATGTTGGCACTCCGTTGGGGGGCAGTACATCGAGGCGGCAGGTCAATGATGTCTATCGTTGCGCGCGTCCGGATCACTTCCGTCGCGGTCCTCAGCCTGATTGCCGGCACTTTGGCCGGCATGGTTTTGACCGCAGAGTCGGCGTTTGCGCTTTCGATCGAGCTCAAAGACGTTGCGGCCGACCGCGTCGATCGCCAGCGCGCGGCAGCCGAAGGCGCGTTACCACTTCCCGGCACGCCTAACGTCGCGATTTTGGACGAACGCTTACGCGAGAAAGGCGTCTCGCTCAATTCGCCCATGCTCATCCGCGTCTTCAAGTCGGAATCGGAGCTGGAAGTCTGGAAGGAAAGCAACGGAACATTCGTGCTGTTTGCAACCTACCCGATTTGCCATTGGTCGGGCAGTGTCGGACCAAAGCTGCGGGATGGCGACAAACAGGCGCCTGAAGGCTTCTACACTGTTACGCGCAAACAGCTGTTCCATGTCGGGCGCTGGCCGAAGTCGCTCTATCTCAACTATCCCAACATGTACGACCAGTCGCTGGCCCGCACCGGCAATCTCATTCTCATTCACGGCGGTTGCACATCGGTTGGATGTTTCGCCATGACCAATCCGGTTATGGACGAAATCCACCGCTTGTCTCTGGCCGCGACCGAAAGCGGGCAGGATCACATTCCCATTCACGTGTTCCCGTTCCGGATGACCAAAGACAACTGGGAAACGCACGAGCGCTCGCCCTGGCAAGCCTTTTGGATCAACCTCAAAGAAGGCTACGACCTGTTCGAGAAAAGCAAGCTGCCGCCGCGTGTCAGTGTATGCGAGGGGCAATACAAGTTCGCGCCTGGTACTTCGGCGCGCGATTCGGGTGCGCTCGACGCCTGTGGCGATACCATCTCAGCCATCCGCGACCAGGACGAGTGGCTGGACAACGTGCCAACGCCAGGCCCGATCCCCGTGCGCACGGCGGCTGCAACCATTGCACCGGGCCCACCCGGTACGACGAGCGTGACCGACGCAAATTTCGAGCCCATTCCAGCCACCGCCGAACTTGCGCCGCCTGTTGTGCCTGAAGTGCGCGCGATCCGGTGCCGGTTCGCATTACGCAGTTGCGGGCGCTATCTCACGCTGCAGAACTTCATGGCCGCAAAGCGCGCGGCACTGCTGTCCAGCGGACTGCGCCGCTTTAAGCTGACGGCTAAACCCTCGCTGGAATAGCTGCCACGCGATTTTCTGTAGCGAACGATCCCGACACTTGCGCGCTTGCACCATCTTGTGAGCATGCGCGATTTTAGGCTAGGACCGCTCTGTAATGGAAACATGGAGCGGTGGGCGAAATGGCCGGACAATCCTACGCCAAAAGATCCGAGACTCTGCTTGAGAAATTGATTTTCGCCTCGCGCTGGCTTTTGGCACCGTTTTATCTTGGCCTCGCCGCTTCGATTATCGTGCTGCTTGTAAAGTTCATGGCTGAACTTGTGCATCTTGTGCTGGGCGCATTCACGCTTTCCGAGCCCGACGTGATCCTCGGCGTGCTGACGCTCGTCGATCTCGCCTTGACCGGATCATTGCTCATCATCGTCATTTTCTCGGGCTACGAGAACTTTGTCTCGAAAATCGATCACAGCGGCCACACGGACTGGCCCGAATGGATGGGCACTATAGATTTCGCGGCCTTGAAGCTTAAGCTCTTGTCATCGATCGTCGCTATTTCGGCGATCCAGCTGTTAAAGCAATTCATGTCGATCAAAGTGGTGACGCCTGAGAACGAGAAGGTTCTTTATTGGCTCGTCATCATTCACGTGGTGTTTGTGGTCTCAAGCGTCTTGCTTGCGCTTTCGGACCGGATCGCAGGGCACGGAAACAGCCACAGCGCACCAGCGAAGGCGGATACAGACGCGAAGACGGCTCACTAACGCGCTATCAAATGGCGCGAACCTGCCGGGCCAAGCTGGCCCGGCGTTCTCTGGGGGTATTAGTCGAGCTTGCCATGGCAATGCTTGTACTTCTTGCCCGATCCGCACGGGCATTCCGCATTGCGCGAAACACGGCCCCAGGTAGCCGCGTCTTTAGGATCGATGCCCCCGTCGCCCTTGCGGGTTTGCAGCGGCTGACGCTTCGGCTCGTCAGGCGGCACAAAGCGGCGAGCGCGGGCCCCCGAGATAGCCGCGTCCGCCATCGCCACGTCGCGCGCAATACCCGGAGGTAATGTCTCTTCCAATTCGTCAAGCCCTGTGAAGGGATCAATGTGATGGGCTTCCATCGGCGGCAACTCGACGGGCTGCAACGCCGGCTGCTCTTCGGGCGGGGCAAGTTCGACGTGCATCAATTGGCCTGTCGTTGCTTCGCGAAGCCGCGCCAGCATGCTTTCAAACAGCACGAAAGCTTCGCTCTTGTATTCGTTCAACGGATCGCGTTGCCCGTACGCGCGGAAGCCGATCACTTGGCGCAAATGCTCCAACGTGACGAGATGTTCGCGCCAAAGCATATCGAGTGTCTGCAGCAGGACCATCTTTTCGATTTGACCATAGAGCTCCGGCCCGAGCTGCTCGGCTTTGACGGCGGCTTTGGCATCGACCGCACTAATCAAGCGTTCTTTGATTTCCTGGTCGGCGATGCCTTCTTCAGCGGCCCATTCGTCGACCGGCAGATCGAGCCCAAAGATGCCGCTGATGGATTCCTTGAGCTCTTTGGAGTTCCACTGCTCTGCATAGGCGCTTTCGGGAATGTGACGCGTGACGAGTTCATTGACCAGTTCGTGGCGCAACTCCGTCGTCGTCTCTGAAACGCTGTCCTGCGACATGATTTCAAGGCGGTGACCGAAGATGACCTTGCGCTGGTCGTTCATGACGTCGTCATATTTTAGGATCTGCTTGCGGATGTCGAAGTTGCGCTGTTCGACCTTCTTCTGCGCGGTCTCGAGGCTCTTGTTCATCCAAGGATGGACAATGGCTTCGCCTTCCTTGAGGCCAAGCGTTTGCAAGACTTTGTCCATGCGCTCGGAACCGAAGATGCGCATCAAGTCGTCATCGAGCGCGAGATAGAATTTTGAGCGGCCCGGATCGCCCTGACGGCCCGAACGGCCGCGCAGCTGATTGTCGATGCGGCGGCTTTCGTGGCGCTCGGTGGCCAGAACATAAAGACCGCCTGCGTCAAGCGACGCCTGCTTCTTTTGCGCAACGTCTGCAAGCAGTTCGGCGCGCTTCTTTTTGACCTGTGCATTTTCCGGTTCGCGGCCTGCAACCGCTTCGTCGTTCAGCCAATCGCGCAAACGGTAGTCCGCGTTGCCGCCAAGCTGAATGTCGGTTCCGCGGCCGGCCATGTTGGTGGCAATCGTCACGGCGCCTGGAACACCGGCCTGCGCGACGATACTGGCTTCCTGCTCGTGATAACGGGCGTTCAAAACTTGGTGGGTGACAGGATCGCCATTACCTTTGGCGTCGCGCGCCAGCTTCAAGAGCATTTCGCCGCTCTCGGTAAAATGCGTGCGCAGTTCTTCTTCCTTGCCGGGCTTGATGGCGGCCGCTTGATCGAGCAGCGACTTGCCGAGCGTCTCGAAAAATTTGTGATCCTTGAGTAGCCCAGAAAGCTGTTCCGACTTTTCAATCGATGTCGTGCCGACCAGGATCGGCTGGCTGCGCACTTTGGCTTCCGCAATCGAAAGCACGATTGCATTCAACTTTTCACGCTGCGTGCGGTAGATTTCGTCGTCCTCGTCGAGGCGCACGACCTTGACGTTGGTCGGGATCTCGATGACTTCGAGACCGTAAATATCCATGAATTCGCTGGCTTCCGTCATGGCCGTGCCGGTCATGCCCGCAAGCTTGTCGTAGAGACGGAAATAATTCTGGAACGTGATCGAAGCGAGCGTTTGGTTCTCGGGCTGGACATCGACGCGTTCTTTGGCTTCTAGGGCCTGATGCAGACCCTCCGAGTAACGCCGTCCCGGCATCATGCGGCCGGTAAACTCGTCGATGATAACAACCTGATTGCCCTTGACGATGTAATCCTTGTCGCGCTGGAAAAGCTTGTGCGCCTTCAAGGCTTGATTGACGTGATGCACGATCGTGACGTTATCAATGTCGTACAGCGAGCCTTTCATGTGCCCGGCGGCATTGAGAACATTTTCCATTTTCTCGTTGCCGGCTTCGGTCAAGGACACCTGGCGTTGCTTTTCATCGAGATCGAAATCACTGGCCTCAAGCGCGGGCATGAAGGCGTCGATTGCCTGATAAAGATCGGCGCGATCTTCAAGGGGGCCCGAAATAATGAGCGGCGTGCGCGCCTCGTCGATCAGGATCGAGTCCACTTCATCGACGATGGCGAAGGTATGGCCGCGCTGCACCATTTCGGTTTTGCGCATCTTCATATTGTCGCGCAGATAGTCGAATCCAAGTTCGTTGTTGGTGCCGTAGGTGACGTCGCAGGCGTATGCCGCCTTGCGCTGTTCGTCGCTCATGTCATGCACGATGACGCCGACGGTGAGGCCGAGGAACTTATAGACCTGCCCCATCCACTCGCTATCGCGTTTCGCCAGATAGTCGTTGACGGTGACGACGTGAACGCCGTTTTCGGCAAGTGCGTTCAAGTAAACGGGAAGCGTCGCAACAAGCGTTTTGCCCTCGCCGGTTTTCATTTCGGCAATGTCGCCCTGATGCAAAACCATGCCGCCGATCATCTGCACATCGAAGTGGCGCTGACCAAGCGTTCTCTTTGCCGCTTCCCGGACAGTGGCAAAAGCCTCGACCAAGAGGTCGTCGAGCGTCGCGCCGTCCTTGATGCGCTGGCGGAATTCTCCGGTGCGCGCCTGCAGATCGCTATCGGATAGCTTTTCAATGTCGGATTCGAGCGCGTTTATGGCGGCAACCTTCGGGCGGAACACCTTGACCCTGCGCTCGTTCGACGAGCCGAAGATCTTGGAAGCGAGACCGCCGAGCGAGAGCATGTTCATTTTTTCCCAATGCAGTGTTCGAGTGGCGGACTTTCGCCGCCAGCGGTTTCAGACTTTCCGGCACCCATCAGCACAAATTGCGCGGCAAGTCCGCTTGCCGCGCCCGCGCTTCCGGCGCCAAGGACAAATTCCGTAAGGCTAACGAGCCGTCCCAAAGTGGCGGCCCCTGTAACTCTAGGTTATTCACTGGGCCAGACATAAGAACTGAGCCCCCCAAATGTCAACGTTTTGGAGCGCAAATTGGGGCCTTAGGCCGCTGTCCAATTTTTAACTTGGCTTGGCATGCCCTGGCGGGTATCGAGCCCTGGCCGAAAGGCTTGTTCAGGCCCGTCCTCGTTCTCCGCACCCGTTCTCCGCATATGGGCGCCGTATTTGGGCCTTATCGCACAAAACTCACCCGCAATCTCAACAGCAAGCAGCCGAGGATCCCTTGAAAACGCGTTTTGCACCCATCGCCCTAGCCATCGCGCTCGCGGGATCCGCTTCGGTTCCGTTCATCGACGCCGCCGCCGCCGAAGACAAAGTTGTCGCAACAATTAACGGTAAGGCTATTACGGACGCAGATATCGCCGTCGCCGACGGTGAAATCGGCCAGGACATGGGCACGATTCCGGCGGATCAAAAGCGCATGTCGCTGCTCGAATTCCTGATCGACAACCAGCTGTTCGCCGACGCCGCCGAAGGCGACAAGCTTGGCGAGGGCCCGGCGTTTGAAAGCCGCGTCAATTATCTGAAGCGCCGTGCTTTGCGCGAGCTGTACTTCGAGAAGGTCATCAAAGCGTCCGTGAGCGAAGCCGACGCCAAGAAACTCTATGACGATCAGGTCAAGCTGTTGAAGCCGGAAGAGGAAGTTCAGGCGCGCCATATTCTGGTCGAGAGCGAAGATAAGGCGAAAGAACTCGCCGAAAAAATCAAGGGCGGCGGCAAATTCGAAGATCTCGCCAAGGAAAGTTCGAAAGATCCGGGCTCCAAAGAAGATGGCGGCAATCTTGGATACTTCGGCCGCGGGCAAATGGTGCCGCAGTTCGAAGAAGCCGTGTTCAAAATGCAAAAGGGCGATGTTTCGGCGCCAATCCAGACGCAGTTTGGCTGGCACTTGATCAAGGTCGAGGACAAGCGCGCCAAGGCGCCGCCGGCGTTCGACGTAGTGAAGGACCGTATTCTACAGTCGTTGCTGCTGCAGAAGGCCTCGAAAGCCGCCGTTGATCTGCGCACGAAGGCCAAGATCGAATATGTCGATGCCGACATCAAAAAGGCCATCGAAAATCGCGACAAAGCGATCCAAGAAGCGCCCAATACCGCGCCGGATGCCGCCAAAAAGGACGAGCCGAAGAAGGAAGAGGCGAAGCCTGAAGAGAAAAAGTAGGTTTCAAGTTTCCTCGCCTCTCCGCCTTTAATTCGATCGGGCTGCTTGATTAAGGCGGCCCGATCTGTTTTTGAGGATGCGAACGTCGCGACCGGAGACACCCCGCCCATGGGCAAGACCGCTGCAAAATCGCCCTTCGCGCCTGCAACGCTGCCGCGACTCGAACCGATCGATGGCGTGCGCTTTGCGACGGCAGAGGCTGGCATCCGCTACAAGGGGCGCACCGACTTGCTCGTCGCCGTGATGGACGAGGGCACGGCTGCGGCCGGCGTTTTGACCCAATCGAAGACGGCTTCCGCGCCGGTGCTCTGGTGCCGTAAATCCTTGAAGAAAGGCAAAGCGCGCATCCTGGTTGTCAACTCCGGCAACGCCAATGCCTTCACCGGCAAGAAGGGCTCGGACGCGGTCGAGCTAACGGCCGCACATGCGGCAGCGGCGGTTGATTGTAAACCCCACGATGTCTATGTCGCGTCAACCGGCGTCATCGGCGAGCCCTTGGACGCCAAGAAATTCGCGCATCTCCTCAAGGGTCTTTCGGCCAAGGCTGACGCTGACAAGTTCGAAGCGGCAGCACGCGCGATTATGACGACCGACACCTATCCCAAGCTCGCCACCCGTTCGGCGTTCATTGGCGATACGCGCGTGACCATCAACGGATTTTGCAAGGGTGCAGGCATGATCGCGCCCGACATGGCAACGATGCTGTGCTTCATGTTCACGGACGCGGCGATCGACGCAAAAGCCCTGCAAGACCTGCTCGACGAGCATGTCGCGACGACCTTCAATTGCATGACCATCGACGGCGACACCTCGACCAGCGATACGTGTTTGTTGTTTGCGACGGGCGCGGCGGCCAAACGCGGGCAAAAAGAGATCGACAAAGCGAAATCGAAAAAGCTCGCCGGATTCTCGGCGGCCCTGCACGATCTGATGCAAGACTTGGCAATTCAAGTTGCCAAAGACGGCGAGGGGCTGTCGAAGTTCGTGACCTTTGAAGTCGAGGGCGCGAAATCTTGGGGCGCCGCGCGCAAAATCGCGCTGTCCTGCGCCAATTCACCCATATTGAAAACCGCGATTGCGGGCGAAGATCCCAACTGGGGCCGCGTGGTAATGGCAGTCGGAAAATCGGGGGAAGCCGCAGACCGCGACAAGCTCGCCATCTGGTTTGGCCCACACTGCGTGGCGCGCGATGGCGAACGTGCGGCCGAATACGATGAAAAGACCGTCGCTGCCTACATGAAGAACCGCGAGATCGTCATTCGCGTGCACGCGGGCGTTGGCAAGGCATCCGCGCGTGTTTGGACCTGCGATCTGACGCACGACTACGTGTCGATTAACGCGGATTATCGCAGCTGATAGGCGGGCAAGATGGACCCCAATTTCTGGCTTGAGCGCTGGCACAAGAATGAAATCGGTTTTCATTCAAAAGATGTCCAGCCGGCGCTCGATAAACATTGGTCCGCGCTCAAAATCGCGAAGGGCGCGCGAGTGTTGGTGCCGCTGTGCGGTAAGAGCCTCGATATGGTCTGGCTGGCAGAGCAGGGTCTTCATGTCGTTGGCGCGGAACTCTCAGAACTTGCCGTTGATGCGTTCTTTGCGGAACGCGGCATAACTCCGTTGGTTCGGACTGTGGACGGGTTTACCGTCAAGTCGTCGGGACCGTACGAACTTTGGTGCGGGGACTTTTTCGCATTCAAGCGCGAACACGTTGATGCCGCAGCCGCCTATGACCGCGCGGCGCTTGTCGCCATGCCGCCAGCGATGCAGCCCCAGTACGCGGCAAAGCTTGCCGAACTGATGCCCTTTCAATCGCAAATTCTCCTTGTTGGCCTAGACTACAACACAAGCGAAATGCAGGGGCCACCGTTCGCCATTCCGCGCATTTCTGTCCAAACTCTATTCGAATACGACTTCAACGTGACGCTGCTCGAAGCGCGCGACGGTCTGACCAAAAGCGAGCATCTCGCCAAGAAGGGCGTGGCCCGGCTCGAAGAGGCGGCGTATCTGATGCGGCGGCGTCCATGACTGCAACAATGAGAAAAATCGTGCTTGTGGCGGCCGTCGCATTGATCGATGCGGACAACCGCGTGCTCATCGCCAAGCGCCCGGAAGGCAAATCGTTTGCCGGGCTTTGGGAGTTCCCCGGCGGCAAGGTCGAAGTGAATGAGACGCCGGAAGCGGCGCTCATCCGCGAATTGAAAGAAGAACTCGGCATTGAGGTGTGCTTGACGTGCCTCGCGCCGTTCAATTTTGCCAGCCACGCCTACGAGACGTTTCATCTCCTGATGCCTCTTTATATGTGCCGCACATGGGAGGGTGACATCCACCCGCGCGAGGGCCAAGATATCAAGTGGGTGAAGGGCACGGAGCTTTGGAAATATCCCATGCCGCCAGCCGATCTGCCGCTTGTGCCGTGGCTGAGGGATTTGTTGGGGTAACAGTGACGTGTCTTACCCTCTGGGTCCACACTACGGTGTCAGACCCAGAGGGTAAGACACCAGTTCGCCGCTGCTGGCCTTTTACCGACGCCTTACCAGTTCACTCTTTACCACGGTCTGGCAACACCTTCTCCCCCGCGCCCTGCTCCTTCACCCCTAGCGCATCCGCGAGCCTCGCCTTCGCCGATCCCGGTTGCAAAGGTTTTTGCTGGCTTTCGTGCGGCACCCACGCGGTCAGCGTGATGATTTCAAAGGTTGCGGGTATGCGTCCATCGGGGAGAGCGAAACGCTCGCTGTAAACTTCGGCTGCCCGAAAAAGAAGTTTGCGCGTCACGGGTACGCGGCGCCGCGCGGTCAAAACATTACTCGCTCCAAACGCCTTGATCTCGCGCATGAGATCGAGCGGCGATGCGTACGTCACGCGCACGACGTCGGTATCGGCCACAGGCAGCGCGAACCCCGCGCGTTGCAGAAGTCCGCCGAGATCGCGCACGTCGGCAAAGGGCGCGACACGCGGAGAAGCGCCGCCCATCACCTCGTCTTCGGCAATGAGCCAGGCCTCGCGCAGTTCTTTCAGAGTTTCGCCGCCGAGTAGGGCGGCCAGGAACAGCCCGTCCGGCTTCAACGCGCGCCGTATTTGCACGAGGCAACCCGGCAAATCATTGACGTGATGCAGAGCGAGCCCCGAGACGGCGAGATCGAGTGAACCTTCCGCGAAGGGGAGTGCTTCCTCGTCGGCGATAATGCGCATTTGCGCTTTTCGATCCGTCGCGATGCTCGGAATCCCCCTCCCCTCAGGGGAGGGGTTAGGGGTGGGGTGTCGATCTAGGCGAGGTGAGTCTTTGTTGGTTTGAACTTGCAGCGCGTTGTCCGGATTCACTTCCGCGACTGGTTGTGCGGCGTTACCCCCACCCCCAACCCCTCCCCGCAAGGGGGAGGGGAGATGCGCCGCTGTGGATTCGTTGTCGATCGGAACGACCCAAGGGGTATGGTAATCAACTGTATCCGTCTCGATCATGCTGCCAATGGAAGGTAGCGTCAGCAGCCGCTCGGTCAGGACGCCGTGATGGGCGCCAATGTTGGCGGCCACAGGGAATTCCCGGCGCACGATGGACAGCCGTTCGGCAAAATCGTCCGCCACGCGCCGCAACAGAAAATCATGGGCTTCGGCGTTGGCGACGGCACGCTGGCGGCGCAGGCGCAGCAATTGCCGGTCAAAGATGAAGTGATCGGACGTCATGCCAAATCTCTATCAGCGCCTCGCGCGGCGATCCACATTCGATTAAGGTAGGCCGATGAGCACGAGTGGCCCGATTGATGGAAACGCAGAGACTGACGGGAGCGATAACGCTCCCGTCCGGGTGAAACTGATGTTGCGTCTCGCCACAAAGGCCAAAGGTTTCTCCACATTTCTCCTCGACGTGTTCCTGCCGCCCGTGTGCCTGGGATGCGAGGCGCGCCTCGACGCACACGATGCGCTCTGCCCCGCCTGCTGGCGCGGAATCGACTTCATACGCCCACCCCTTTGCGACCGCCTCGGCATTCCCATGCCCTACGATACCGGCGGGCCTATGCTTTCGGCCGCAGCCGTCGCGGCCCCGCCGGACTACGACCGCGCACGTGCCGTTGCACGCTACGACGGCCTGATGCGCGACCTCATCCACGACTTTAAATTTCGCGATACGCATGATGCCCGCGCACTGTTCGGACGTTGGTTAATCGAAGCGGGCGCGGCGCTCATTGCCGAGTGCGACGTGATTGTGCCCGTGCCGTTGGCGCGCTGGCGATTGCTGTCACGGCGCTTCAACCAATCGCAGATCCTGGCACGCGAGGTGGCCCGGCAGACCGGAAAACCAGCCGCTCCGTTTTCCCTTATCCGGGTCCGCACCACGAAAAGCCAGGTGGGTCTTAGCCGCCACGAGCGGCGGCGTAACGTGGCAGGCGCCTTCGCGGTCCCGCAGGCGCAACTCGCCAGTGTGGCCGGGAAAGCCGTGCTGCTGATCGACGATGTGGTCACGACAGGGGCCACGGCCTCATCGGCGGCTAGGGCCTTAAAGAAGGCTGGCGCCTCCAGGGTGGACGTTTTGGCCCTGGCATTGGCGGGCGACGCCGCCGTCATTCCGTAAGAGCAGCCCGAAGTTGCGGCATGGCTGCGTTGCACGATTGCGGCATAGAACCACAATTCATGCCTCAAATCTTGCACGAGGCTCTGAAATGCTTAGGCTTCGATCTAATGATTCCGCGCGTCCAGGGGACAGCGACGACTATGTCACCACTCAAGACATCGACCAAACCGAAAGTAACAGTCTATACGGCCGGACATTGCTGCTATTGCCACATGGCCAAGCAGCTGCTGCGCCAGAAAGGCGCCGACTTCGAGGAAATCGACGTCAGCGGACGCGGCGACATTCGCGAGTCGCTGCGCCAGCGCACAGGCGGCCGCAGCACGGTTCCGCAAATCTGGATAGGCGACAAACACGTCGGCGGCTGCGATGATCTGCTTGCTCTCGACCGGGCAGGCGGACTGGATGCCTTGCTCGCGTCGTAACCCGCGAGTGCCATTCCATGTCCTCAGACCCTCATTCAACACCGTTTAAAGCCGCCCTGGTTCAGCTTCGTTCGGGCCGCGACGTAGCCAAAAATGTGTCTACCGCTTCGGATCTTATTCGCGCAGCCGCAGCCGAGGGCGCCGGCTATATCCAAACGCCCGAATGCACGACGCTGATGGAACTAGAAAAACCGCGCCTACTCGCCGCGATTGAGCCCGAAGACAATAACGCCGCTCTGCAGGCATTCAGCGACCTCGCGCGTGATATTAAGCGATGGCTGCATATCGGCTCCATGGCTGTTAAGGCGGAGGGCATCGAAGCGACCGAGGGACGGATCGCCAATCGGTCATATCTTTTTTCGCCAGATGGTACGGTCGCCGCTCGCTACGATAAGATCCACATGTTTGACGTCGATCTAGGCAATGGCGAAGTTTATCGCGAGAGCGCGAGCTATGTGCCCGGTACCCAAGCCGTCATCGCGGATTTGCCCTGGGGGCCGCTCGGGCTCACCATTTGCTACGATTTGCGCTTTCCGGCACTCCACCGCGCGCTGGCCCAGGGCGGCGCAAAGTTTTTGGCGGTACCCGCCGCCTTCACACGCGTGACCGGTGAAGCACATTGGAACACTTTGTTAACAGCTAGGGCCATTGAAGCTCAGTCATTTGTGTTCGCGGCCGCCCAAGGGGGGATGCACGAGAACGGCCGGGAGACGTTTGGTCACAGCCTGATCGTCTCGCCTTGGGGCAAGAAATTGGCCGAAGCCGGTGTTGAGCCGGGCGTTGTGACCGCCGACATAGATTTAGAGGAACTGAACGAAGCAAGGCGCCGGGTGCCGTCGCTGACCCACGACCGGCCTTTCGAAGTCGTTCGCGCCGGTAAGACGCGCGCTTAAGTATTGCGCACTCAAGATAAGGCCCCAGATTAGGTCATGATCAAATACAGTCTTGGGTGCAACAACCACCACCGGTTTGAAGCATGGTTTCGCTCAAGCGACGCCTTCGACCGGCAAGCGCAGCGCCGGCTCGTAACATGTCCCGATTGCGGCTCGACAGACATTGAAAAGGCGCCGATGGCGCCTGCATTGTTGAAGTCCGGGCTGAAGGCAGGGCGCGCGAATGTACGGCCCGCACCGGTAGTGGCCAAGCAAGGGCCGTCATTGGCCGACCTGCGCCGTTTCAGAAATGAAATCATGGCAAAATCCGAGGATGTCGGCAAAGATTTTGCCGGCGAAGCCCGGCGCATCCATTTTGGCGACGCCGAGGAACGATCTATCCGCGGCGAGGCCACGATGGACGATGCGAGAGCGCTGATTGATGATGGTGTGCCGTTTGGCTTGGTCCCGCCGTTACCCGAAGACCAGAATTGATACTCAGGCGTCGCGCATCATATCTTCGAAATCTTCGAAAGCGTGTAATCCAGGGCGCCATCGAGCGACTCCGTCCG
>JANMNH010000007.1:0-47738 GCA_031373745.1 Hyphomicrobium sp.
AGCGATGGCAAAAATACAAAACATGAGAGTAGGCGAGTCTTTGGTGGGCGATGGCAACGAGGTTGCGCACATCGACCTGATTATAGGCCCGCGCGGGTCCGCCGCCGAGATAGCGTTCGCGACGAGCCTGACGAACAACAAGGACGGGTTCACATCACTGCTTGCGGTGTTGGCACCCAATATGGCCTGCAAGCCGAGCACTATTCTCTACAACAAAGTGACCATAAAGGACGCGCGGCAGGCAGTGCAAATGTTCGGGCCGGCGCAATACGGCGTAGCCAAGGCCGTGCAGGACTCCGTTGCCGAGGGTGTAATCCCGGCGGACGAGGCGGAGAATCTTTTCATCTGTGTCGGCGTTTTCATTCATTGGGACGCAACCGACGACGCGAAGATCCAAGATTACAACTACCGCGCCGTGAAGGAAGCCATCGCCCGTGCCATAGCGGGCGATCCAACTGTGAAGGAGGCAGTGGCAAAGAGATCGTCAGCAAAACATCCGTATGCAGCAGCCGTTTGATCAGAATGTGTGCAAATAGGCAGCTTTTGCCTGGTAAACAGGCAGTCGAGCGAAACTTGGATCCAACAAAAAACGGGCCCGCTGGCTCTTTGTGTCAGTGGCCCCCCCCGCTAAATTGAGCCAAACTGGTGCGCCGCACCATCAAATCTTGGAGATCCCGATGTCAGTCCAAACCAGCGAAACGAAAGTTGTTCGCGGGGCGTGCCCGCAAGACTGCCCGGATACGTGTGCATTTCTGTATCACGTCGAGGACGGGAAACTTGTCGAGGTGACGGGCGATCCCGATCACCCCATGACTCGTGGCGGTCTCTGCGTAAAGTTGAAAAATTTCGCAGAGCATCATTACCACCCAGATCGTCTGCTGTACCCGATGCAGCGCATAGGACCCAAAGGCTCGGGAAAGTTCGAGCGCATTAGTTGGGATCAAGCGCTGGAGCGCATTCGTACTGAGTGGACCAAAATCATCGACCAATATGGCGCCCAGGCCATCATGCCCCATGCTTATCTCGGTCATCAGGGTACCATAAATGGACTGACGTCTGGCGACGCTTTTTTTAATCGGCTTGGCTCGACCGTTGCCGAAAAGACCTACTGCGAGTCGGGATCATCGACCGCTTGGATCATGACGGTTGGTCCAACCGGTGGTCTCGACGTGGAGAGCCTCGCTTATTCGAAATATATTATCGTGTGGGGCATGAACATGATGAACACCAATCTTCATGCCTGGCCTTTCATCATGGAAGCAAAGAGCAACGGCGCGAAGATTGTCGTCATCGACCCTGTACGTACCCGCACCGCGAAGCAGGCCGACTGGCATATTGCGATTCGACCAGGCACTGATGGAGCCCTTGCGCTCGGCATGATGAACGTAATCATCGCTGAAGACCTGGTCGATAGAGACTATGTCGGCAGTTACACGGTAGGGTTCGAGGATCTAGCCGCTCGCGCCGCTGAGTTCCCGCCCGAACGCGTCGCGGAGATCACGGGCATCAAAGCCAACGATATCCGCAAGCTCGCACGCGAGTATGCCAGTGCGCAACCATCCGCGATTCGGCAAGGCGTTGCGGTCGAGCGAAGCCCGGGCGGCGGCGATGCGATCCGCCTCATTACTATGCTGCCGGCGCTCGTCGGCGCTTGGCGGCACGTCGGTGGCGGCACCATCGAAATGCCGATCTGGGAGTTCCCATTCAACTTCGACTTCATGTGCCGGCCAGACTGGATCCGGCCGGGAACACGCGTCGTGAACGAATTGCAGCTGGGAGCTGCCTTGACGGGTGAGCTAAAGCTGGACCCGCCCATCAAGTCGTTGTTTGTCTACAATTCAAACCCCGTCTCGCAGGCGCCAAACGCCGCCAAGATCGTGGAAGGCTTGATGCGGGAAGATCTTTTCACCGTCACCAGCGAACTTTTCATCACTGACACGGCGAAGTACTCTGACATCCTACTGCCGGCCGCCATGCAGGCGGAGGTCTACGACCTGATGGTCACGTGGGGGCATCTTTACGCGCAGCTGAACCAGCCGGCCATTAAGCCAGCGGGTGAATGCGTGGCGAACTCAGAGCTCTTCCGGCGACTAGCGCGGACGATGGGGTTCAGCGACGATCACTTCAAGCTGAGCGATGAAGAAATGGTGGTGGGCAGCTACCATTGGGATGCACCGGCGTTCCAGGGCATCACGATCGAGAAGCTGAAGGAAAAGGGATGGATACGGCTTAACGTGGGAAGCCCTTCTGAGCGTGCTCCGCACGCTAAGGGGAACTTCAAGACGCCGTCCGGAAAGTGCGAATTCAAGTCGAGCATGGCCGCAAACGGAAACTTTGTTGTCGAGGTCTGGCGGTCCGGATACTCGGGTATGCAGCCGGGCGGGTACGTCGATCCCGTTCCGAACTTTATCCCGTCGGTCGAATCTCGCGAGGCAAATCCTGACCTAGCGAGCCGGTACCCGCTGAACTTGGTTTCGCCCAAGCCCCACGCATTCTTAAACACGCAGTATGGCAACGAAGCCGTGCAGCAAAGACGGCAAGGCGAGCAGCTGATCATCATCAATCCACAGGACGCGGCGGCGCGTGGCATAGGTGCCGGCAGCTACGTTCGTGTTTTCAACGATCGTGGGACATTTGAAGCAAAAGCCGAGGTGAGCGACGACGTTATGGCGGGATTGCTGTTGACGAACGTGGGACACTGGCCGGGCCACAACCGGACGGGAACCGCCGTGAACTCCACAACGGCGCCGCGCCACAGTAATCTCGGAAATGCTGGTGCGTATAGCGACAATCTCGTCGAAATACGTCCGGTCTAGCAGGTGACGTCGGGGTGCGTTGTTGCGCACCCCGACGACTGACCCTAAGCCAGAAAATGAGAAGCCATGCCACATATAGTTACAGACAACTGCGCTGGCTGCCGCTTCACAGACTGCGTTTCACACTGCCCCGTTGAGTGTTTCCATGGTGACGCTGAACGCGTCTATATAGATCCAGACGTATGCATTGATTGCGGCGCCTGCATACCAGCGTGTCCGGTACATGCCATTTACGAGACAATCGATATGCCTGACGAATTCACGTTCTGGGTTTCTGAGAACGCTGAGAAGGCCAAAAGACTGCCTGTCCTTCGTAGTCGCCAGGAACCGCTGCCGACCGCCGCTGCGCGAAGATCCGAGCTAGGCTACTGACGACAATGCATTGGATCCAGTCAGTATGAGCCAACATGTCCGGATCGCCATAGTAGGGAGTGGGCCAAGCGGCTTTTACGCGGCGGAAGCGCTGCTTCGCACAAATCTGGCCGTTCACATTGATATGTTTGAGCAGCTGCCGGCGCCTTTCGGGCTTGTCCGGAACGGGGTCGCTCCGGACCATCAGAAACTGAAGCAGCCCATCCAAGTTTTCGAACGCATCGCGCGGTCACCGAATTTCAATTTTCTCGGCAACGTCGCCATCGGTACAGACATAACCGTCGACGAACTCCGTTCGGCCTATCACTCAGTCATTTTCGCGTGCGGCGCCCAGCGGGACAAACGTATGGGCATCCCCGGCGAAGATCTCAACGGCAGCCACACTGCTACCGAGTTCGTTGGCTGGTACAATGGCCATCCCGATTACCGCGATCGTACTTTCGACCTGCAGCAGGAGGTCGTCGCCGTCATCGGCCAGGGGAATGTAGCTATCGATGTCTGCCGTATTCTCACGCGTCCCGTCGATGAACTTAGATCAAGTGATATCGCGGAACATGCGCTCGATGCGCTGTCGCAAAGCAAAATCCGTGAGGTTCACGTGATCGGCCGGCGCGGGCCAGCCCAAGCAAAATTTACGACCAAGGAGCTGCGTGAACTGGCTGGTTTGACAAATGTGGTTGCGATGGTCACGCCAGTACAACTCGAGCTGGAGGACATCTGCCGGGAGGAACTTGCACATCATTCAAATTTGGTCGGCCTTAAAAACTTCGAAGTGTTTCGCTCCATCGCGGGCAATACGTTACGTCCAGGACATCGCTCTATTCATTTTCGATTCCTTGCGAGCCCTCACGAACTGCACGGCGGGGACCGAGTTGAGCGGCTTTCTCTTGTTCGCAATCGCTTAGTTGGAGAAGCGTTCAACCGTCGCGCGGTCGCGACCCAGCAAATGGAGGACATAAACTGCGGCCTCGTATTTCGGAGCATCGGATACCGAGGCAGCCCAATTGCTGGATTGCCTTTCGACGAGCAAAAAGGTGTACTGCCAAACACGTCTGGCCGCTTGAAGGATGGGGAACGTTCACTGCCCGGTCTCTACGTGACCGGGTGGTTAAAGCGCGGTCCCAGCGGCATCATCGGAACGAACCGCGCTGATAGTATCGAGACGGTGGAAACCCTTTTGTCCGATCTTGCGGCAGCCGGAGTTGGCGCCGCTGCCCCGGGGTTGACATGCCTACAGCCACTTATCGCTCAAAGGTGTGCGCGCGTCGTCAATCTTTCCAACTGGTTTGATATCGATAGCGCGGAAGTTCAACGGGGCATTGCTAGAGGAAAACCGCGCGAGAAATTCACACGCATCGATGAAATGCTGAATGTGTTGTCTAAATCATGAACACGCAAGACAATGAGCCGTCGCTCGAAGATGCGGGTGGCTCAAGCCGACCAACGGTCCCGACGAAAAGTCTAGGAGTTGCCAAAATGAGCACCAGCCCGCTTGTCGATACCTTCGGCCGGAAAGTCACGTATTTGCGCGTGTCGGTTACGGATCGTTGCGATTTGCGTTGCGTCTATTGCATGTCGGAGAACATGTCGTTTCTGCCACGACGCGATTTACTGTCGCTTGAAGAGCTCAAGCGGCTTTGCAGCGCCTTCGTACGGCGTGGGATTAGAAAAATTCGCCTGACCGGTGGTGAGCCCCTAGTCAGAAAAAACATCGTTGATCTATTTGAAAGCTTGTCTCCGCATCTACTTGCTGGCGAGCTCGACGAACTCACTCTGACGACAAACGGATCACAGTTATCTAAGTATGCCCGCGCATTGGCGGACTGCGGCGTTCGCCGGGTGAATATATCCCTTGATAGCCTAAATGCGGACACCTATCGGCGCATCACCCGCTGGGGCGATCTCAAGGCGACGATCGATGGAATCGACGCGGCGCAGAGAGCAGGCCTAGCGGTGAAACTAAATGTTGTCGCTTTGAAGGGCGTGAACGAGCACGAGTTTACGGATCTCGTACTCTTCGCGCATGAACGCGGTGCAGATGTGACATTCATCGAAGTGATGCCGATGGGAGACGTAGGCATCCACAGAGGCGATCAGTATCTGCCCTTGTCGATCGTGCGCGCCCGTTTGATGGCACAGTTCACACTCGATGATCTTAACATCAGCACGGGCGGCCCGGCCCGGTACGTTGAGGTTCGCGAGACTGGCCGCAAGATAGGATTCATTACGCCAATGACGCATAATTTTTGCGAGAGCTGCAATCGTGTGCGAGTGAGCTGTACCGGCACGTTGTACTCGTGCTTGGGCAAGGACAACGCGCTCGATTTACGAGCGCCACTGCGGGCAAATGCCGATGATGACCTATTGGATCAGGCGATCGACGCGGCCATCCTGGACAAGCCACGCGGGCATGACTTCATAATCGACCGGCGTACATCGGGTCCTGCGGTATCACGGCATATGAGTGTGACCGGAGGATGAGCTTGTTAGCCGCTTAGTCAAGCTCGCTGTCGCAGCCCGGCCGGCGACGCGCTAATTTCTTAACAGTTGAGGTTCTGGCTGAAGTAGGTTGTAGCTGAAGTAGGTTGTAATTGCAGCTAAAATTCCGTAAGGGCCAGCGGCACCCTTGGGCCGCCGGTTATCTTTCAGTTACGTCCAGGGCGATCGGAGCGCGCGGTGGAACTTTTCCTGAGATTTGAGAGGAATGCGACCAAGACCCTGCAGGAGCAACTCTTCGAGCAGATTCGCAATCATATCCTCAGCGGACGTCTGCGCCCTGGTATGTGTGTGCCGCCTACTCGAGAACTCGCCGAACAACTCAATGTTTCTCGTAATACCATATCGCTTGTTTACGAGCGTCTGGCTTTGGAAGGCTATGTCGAATCTTACGGACGTGCCGGTACCTTCATCAGCCGGACATTGCCGGATGAGACACTAATCGCTGCAGCAAATGCTAAGGATGACTCTTCCAAGCTCATGTTTCCCTCGCCACTATTGTGCTTCGCCGGACATCCACCCCGGCTCACGCGGCCCGACGTCGTGAATCCAATCATCGATTTCTGGGTGGGGCGCTCCGACCCCGAGACTTTTCCTCTGGATACATGGCGTCGACTGGTGCTGCGCAAGCTATCATTGGCGGGCACCAACTTGACTGAGTATGGTGATCCCGCAGGGTTATCCGATTTGCGGATCGCGATCGCCCGCTATCTGGGCGCCACTCGCGGAATACACGTGTCATTCGATCAGATCATCATTACAAGTGGCTCTCAAGACGGATTAAATTTGATCTGCCGTCTGGTGAACCTGCAGCAGTATCCCGTATTCATCGAGAACCCCTGTTACCAGGGAGCCGCTTTCCTGTTTCGCAGCCTGGGCGCGAAACTTCATCCCATTTCCGTCGATCAAAATGGCCTTGTAGTTGACGGGCTACCATTGGATCAGGGCGGCCTGCTTTTCGTCACGCCCTCACATCAATATCCGACGGGTGCAACGCTGTCATTGGAACGGCGCCTGCAACTGCTCAAATGGGCCCACGACACAAACAGCATCATCGTGGAGGACGATTACGACTGTCATTTCCGCTATGATGGCAGGCCAATCACAGCGCTCGCCGGCCTCGACAACTGTCGGCTCTTATTCTACCTTGGTACGTTTTCAAAATCGTTGGGTGCCGGCCTCCGCCTCGGCTTCACCATTGTGCCGAAGGACTTGGCCGAGCCTGCACGCATCGTGAAATCGCAGATGAATCACGGTCAGTCATGGCTTGAGCAGGCAGTGCTTGCGGAATTCATCGAGGGTGGCCTATACGATCGTCACCTGCGCCGGGCGCGCAAGCTGTACAAGAGTCGCCGGGACTGTCTGAAGGCCAACCTTGTGCGACTGTTCAGCGGCGGCGAAATTAGCGGCAGCGATAGCGGATTACACCTTGTCTGGCGCATGCCAATCGGTGCACCCAGTGCCCCTGCAGTGCAGCAGCGGGCGCGGCTCAGGGGCGTTGGTGTTTACTCACTTGACAGTGGTGCCTCGTTCGACTTCGACGGCAGCTCGAGTAAGCACTCGCTTGTTCTCGGCTACAGTTCGGTCAAAGAGACGGATATCGAAATCGCGATTCACCGCCTGCGCGACTTGCTCGAAGACATGCGGCAGGAATTTACGCCATATCTGGTAAAGACACATCGAGATAGCGCATAAGTCCCATCATAAATTGCTTTCCGCGAGAAATGCTCCTTGAGCGAGATTAGGTACTCAAACCGAAGGCAATGACGATCGAGACAATCGGCTGGCATGCAGACGCGATGGACTTGCATGTCGGCAGGAATTGGCCCGTCTCGAAAAAGAGAACGGAAGCGGTCTCCGGTGGAAAGCTGCCATTGCTGCTGAGGCCTGCCGCAAGACGAGGCGGTTGCGGTGCACACGGTGTTCGTCGCCGTGCTCTGCACTCGTGCAACATGAGTGTTGAGCCTCAGCACTACAGCCGGTGTGGGTCAATCGCGTCGCCGCGGTCAGGAAATACGAACACTCCACTTTCTAAGCGGACATCAACAGGCCAAAGTCCGCGCGCTGGCCGAGTAATGTGCTCCACCCCCAAACGCCCCATCCAGATCAACAAGTTGGTCTCTGACGACGCGCGCCGGAGTAGCGATGGGTTGGCAGAGGCAGATCTTGCGCCCTCTAGGTGACGATGAGACATACGTGTCGAAATCCAGCATCGGGCGTAATCCAGCCATGAGCGTCGCCAGCCAAGTCAGCCCTCATCTCTTCCTCAACGAGACCCTCAGCGCGGCCGACCTAACGGTTAGCCGACTGTGCATGGCGGCCATGACAGTCTTTCAGCACATGGGAGAACTAGACGGGCTCAGCTTGACGAAGTCTGGTGCCTTCAATCGCAAGTTCGTGGTCTGGGCGGTGGACGCATTCCACTGGCCGCGTTACACGGCCGAAGAGCTCTATGTCGTCAACAAGGTGCTCAACGAAGGCGATGTTCCCCCGCTCGACTACCTGCACGAACTTCTGCTGGCCGCGAAGCTCATCCGCCACATCAAGGATCAAGCCGTCTTGACCAAATCCGGCAAGGAACTTCTCGGCCAGCACGGCCAGCTGCAGGTCGTGTTGTTTGAAACGTTTTTCACGCGTTTCGACTTCTCGGCTCATGAGCGTTGGCCAATCGAGATGCCAGAGGCCGACATGCTTCATTTTCTGGGCGTTGTTCACAGTCGCCTAGCTGACTGGGTCCGCTATCCAGAGTTCGCCGCCTGGTGTCTGCCGATTTTTGCACTTCCGGCGCAACGCGGCACACCCGAAGAAGATGCGATGTTCTATCTGGCCACCCGTCTCGTACGGCCGCTGAAATGGCTGGGACTCCTTGAGGAAAAGGAAGGTCCTCACTTTGGACCGATCGATGCCATCCAACTGCGTAAGACTGCGCTGTTCGACAAGTTCTTTCGATTTGAGGTTGTTCGCGACGACATTGGTACCGGCAGGCGGCATTGAGATCGCCGAGAAGATCGATATTTGCCCAAGGGCCCATCAGATAATCGCTGTACACTTCATAGCCGACGTGATCGGCGGCGTACCGGCCGTCCCTGATTGCATTCAGGCAAAGGCCGGCTTTTGTGAAGGGCTTTGGATGCCGGTCATCGCGATGGTTGCGGCGCGCACGGGGATCGGCGCCGGAAGCCCTTCACAAGGGCTGAAAAGCTTGTATGCAGCACAATAATTCCGATGTCCCCCAGCACGTTGCCGTGTTGTCGAACCCAGCACGACCGCGTCCCTTTAGCGGCCACACAACAAGGTGCTGCTCATCTGTTCCCGTGGATCTGAATTCACAAGTCAGTTGAGACGCCTGCCCGCTTTCGAATTCGCGAAGTGTGCGATTGCCAGCGCCGCGGCTTCGAAGATGGCCATGCTGTAGTGCTCGCTTTCCCAGATGCGCCGCCGGGGCGGCAAGCGCGGCGCCAGCTCGGGGACCATTTTCGCCACGGCCGCCGCGATTTGGTCTTTGCTTTTCGCGCCCATCCTGGCGAATACCTTGAGCTTATCGGCGCGCGAGCAGCGCATGACTTTGACACCGCGCTCGGTAGCTAACTCGGTCAGCTTGTCGATTAAAACCGTCACGCGCCTTGAGCGGCGCGAGCTTGCATGACGCACATCTTCGACCACCAGCACAGACGGCTGCAGCATGTGCATCAGCACACGCGCCTTCAGTAAGGAATCGCGCAGCTTGTTCTGGCGCACATCCTTCACACCCCAGTCCATAATCAGATCGGGCGTCTCGAAGACGACATAGCCAAACCCTTGCGCCGTTGGCGCGATCGCTAGTGTCACCCCGTTGTCGTGCGTCACTTTCATACGTGTGACGCGCTGGCTAGCACTCCTTTTTGTAAGCTCGCCAGCTTCTGCAGCTTGTATGTCGCCTTTCGTTTTTCATCACCGCAGCTAAGCCGCTGCGACAACTGCCTCGCCCGCTCACCAACCGAAGCGAACACCCTTCCATGCAATTCAGGAAACAGTTCCTGTAGCTCGCGGCCAAACACGGCTTGATAGGCGAGCGCCGTCTCCAGACTTGGATTACTTGCTCCCGCTTCGTACCGGGAGATGCACGAGTGCTGCTTGAGACCAAGCAGAAAACCAAGTTCCTGTTGTGTGAATCCACTGCGCTTGCGATATGGTTTGAGATTGATCCGATGGGGGTGGCTCATAGTTTGTTGCACGGACTTGAAAGCCCTGCGCCCACTCATCTTCGCCGTCCGGTCTAAGATTTCTAAGACGTGTTTTTGTGCCCTATCAGCACATTTTTCCTAGCCTCACTAAGATCAGAACCGGGTGGACTTTGGGGAGTTCGGGGATGTTGTGAGCGGCACAACGCTACACGGCCCACGCAGCCTAAAGGGCTTTGCCCGCCTCGCCTACACCGTGGTCGCTGCCGCTCCAATGTCCCCCAAGTCCCCCGAGTCTACCCGCACGCCATTCCCGAGCGGCCTCCCCCGGGAAGCCATCGCATCGGCATCTTCCTGCGTCACCCCATAGCGCTCGAACAGTGTCTCGAGTTTCGCGCGCTCGCTCATCGGGATCACAAAGTTGCCGTGACTCTTCTGCGTAATCAAATTAAGCTTGCGCCGGATCACGTGGCCAAGCCACCGGTTCGTCACCTGGCCCTCATACTCCGTGCCATACATGTTTATAAACACTTCGCTGATGTCTTTGATTGCGACAGCGCCCTTCTTCGCGCCTTGCATCAAACTCCGGATCACGGTCAGCACATGGGCCTCGACCGATGCGCTTCGCTCCGCTTTCAGCCGGGCCGAGTTGCCGCGCGCGCTGCGCCGCAAATCCTCACGTGCCTCCTCGTCTTCAATCACCGCCGAGAGCGGCGAGTATATCTGGTTGATGCGCGGCTCTAATTCCGGGTCCAACATTGCCGGGGTTCGACTCACGCGGTTGAAGTTCCTGAAGCGAAACATCAAGAGTTTATTCCTCAACCTGTCCGCCTCTTCCTGCTGCTCTGGTGGCAGATTGATCGGGATATCTTTGCGTAATGTTCGCTCTACACTGGTCTCCGTAATGAAGCGGCTCTCCAGGGCCGGGTCATCGTACTGGGTGCGCATGCCAACGATCTTCGGCCCGAACACCTGAAACGCCCGCGGGTTAAACTCGCGGCCATCCTTGGATTCGCAGCGCAATACCGGGAAGCCGCGCACGTTGCCGTTGTTGAGGATCTTGACCAAGTCCGACTTCGCATCCGAAAAGCGGAAGTCCGCCTCGTCGATGATGAGCGTACCGCCGAACCGGTCCAACATGTGAAAAAGGGGCGATACGCTCGAGGCTCCGCTGGCAAAGATCGGTTTGTAGCAGACAGACCCGAGCGTCAGCAGGAAGCGTGTCTTGCCGGTCCCGTAATCGCCGCGCAGCCGCAAGTATGGCAGCTCATTGAAGCGGTCATGCACCCAGGTCAACAGGGCGTAGTACACCGCCAGGCGCTCGAAGCTTTCCGAGACATCGACGTAGCGATGCATGTAAGCGCGCAGCTCGGAGATTAATTCTTGTGTGCTGCCGTATTCGACCGGCTCCGAGGGAAACAGCACGATCTTGTTTCGGATCAAGCTGTTCATCGCGCCATACGGCACCAGCTCCTCGCCGGCGCCGACCTGAACTTTTGCCGCTGCCTCCCAATCCTTTCCGTCCCAAACGGCAAAGCCCGTGGTGCGTTCGTTTGGATCGTAGAGTAGCTCTACCAGTCGCCCATCACGCAGCACGCTTGAAAGCGCCGGGATTGAATGCACCCGCAACGCTTCACTGTTCTCCGGCTTTCCGATGTTGTCGGCCATTTGCGCATCGTGTGCCAATCGCCCCACGACGCACAGGCGTGAAAATGTGCTAAAGCCGATAATCACTATATACATTATACTGATAAGTTACGCATTTGTCAATATCTCCGGCTTCGTCTGCTCGTCGCCGGTCATGCTTTCTCTGTGACATGCTTGTGAATCACATCCAAGTAGTTCTGTGCGCACCCCGGACTTCGTCCGGCGCCGGGCTCTCGCGCGCCAAGCCCGCACGCGGTCTCGGCCCTGCGGGCTTCGATCCCTTGCGCCTGGTCCTCTAAGTTTTGTGCCCTCCCGGCACAATTCCCCGTCTTAGATCATTGCTCCTTCGCGCCTAGTGTGGTTGCAGGCGCCGAGGACTCATGACCCTCACTGTTCTTTCCATCGTGCCTCTCTCGCGAGCGTGGGCCTCCGGCATCGTTGCAACGATGCCGGGTTCCTGCGCTCGCGCAGGGCATGCCGCGAGGCGTGCGCGTTTATCCCTCACCACAGGAGAGACACGTATGACCGACCAAACACTTCTCTACCGGGCCTACACCATCGTCGAGCGCGACAAGGGCCAGCCGCCGTTTTGGCTCAACATCGGCAGCGCTTTCGTCCACAAAGACGGCAAGGGGTTCAACGTCATGCTTCAGGCTCTGCCGCTTGATGGCAAGTTGGTCCTCCGCATCTTCGAGGAGCAACCGCCACAGCAGGGCTCGGAGAAACCAGTTGCCAAGGTCAAGAAGAAGCCCGAACAGGCACTTGAGCAGGCGTAGGCCTCGCTCACACTTCAGCCGCCCCCACCAGGGGGCGGCTCTTTTGTGCCACAAGTCGCGCACACGCCCGCATCGGCACATTCCCACGTCGTTTCAAGATCTGTGCTCGCCCGTATGCTCTGCGCCATGACACAGCATGTACCACGTCCTCCCCTCACATTTCTCCGAAAGCTATGTCCCGATTGTACCATTGACGAACTAGATAAAGCCGAGATCAACATCTTCCGCTATCTTGAAACCGTACATGCGATCTTCGAGCGTTTGGAGCGCGAACGCCCAGTCGTCGAACCAGGCGATATCCCCAGCAGCGATTCGACAAAACAGACCACGCATCCTACGATTCCGAGTCTGTGAAGGATCTTGCCTCTTCATCTGTTTTTATGAAATCATTCTACGCCTACATCCGCGTCTCTACCCAAAAACAAGGTCAGTTCGGGGTATCGCTGCAAGAACAGCGAGCGGCTATCGAGCGCTATGCACACAAGCAAGGTTTTTCCATCACTCAATGGTTCGAAGAGCGTGAGACCGCTGCAAAGCGCGGCAGACCCATCTTCTCGCAGATGCTGAAACAGGTCCTGCTACGCAAAGCACAAGGCATCATCATCCACAAAATCGACCGCAGCGCCCGCAATCTCCGCGATTGGGCCGATTTGCGAGAGCTTGCCGACAACGGCCTTGAGGTTCACTTCGCCACGGAGAATTTAGACCTACATACCAACGACCGCCGCCTCTCCGCCGATATTCAGGCCGTCGTCGCCGCGGCCTATATAGACAACCTGCGCCAAGAAGCAAAAAAGGGTTTCTACGGCCGCTTGAAGCAAGGTGTCTATCCACTCCCTGCCCCGGTCGGATACCTCGATTGCGGCGCGGGTAAGCCCAAAGAACCAAACCCTGCAACCGCTCCCCTGGTTCGAAAAGCCTTCGAGCTTTACGCAACCCGCGAATACAGCATCACCTCGCTGACGCTCCAGCTCCACAACATTGGGCTGAGAAACCGGCGCGGCGCCGCATTCTCGCGGAGCGGAATCGCAACGATGCTCACCAACCCCTTCTACGTCGGCTTGATCAATATCCACAAGACGGGCGAGACATTCCGTGGTGCGCACGACCCAATCGTTAGCCTGCCCCTCTTCCAACGTGTACAGGACATTCTGAGTGGTAAGTCCGTTGTCGGTTCTGTCCGACATGACTTCGTATTTCGCCGAATGCTCAAATGCGTTGCATGCGGCTATTCGCTCGTCGGCGACCGCAAGAAGGGCCACGTCTATTATCGCTGCTGGCGGGCGGACTGTGTCACCACTTCCATACGTGAAGAAGCTGTCGAAGCCGCTGTCTGCCAGACCCTCCAAAAAATTCAACTTCTCCCCGAGGAACTTGCTGAACTCAGGGCCGCGATAGATTACATCATCAGTCACCGCCAACGGATCGACGACAACCTTCGTCGCAGTCTCGACCTCCAAAACACCAACCTCAAGGCTAGAATGGACCGCCTCATCGACGGTTACATGGACCACATGATCGAAAAAGACGCCTTCGAGACCCGCAAGGCCAACCTTCTTAAGGAGCAAGTCCAACTTGCCGAAAAGCTCGGGCACTTCGATCAAAATCCGCACGCAATAGCAGAACGAGCTGACCGCTACTTCGAACTGGCAAAAAGCCCGCATTTAAGCTTTATTTCCGGATTGCCAGAAGAAAAGCGAAAGTTGCTCAATGAGATCACTTCGAACCGCGTCGTGACCGGAAAAAGCGTTGCAATTACGCTACATTTTCCCTTCCAGCAAATCGCCGACCGCCCTAAATATGCATATGGTGGACCGTATCGAGCAGCACTTCGAACTTTAGCCTGGAAACTTATTACCGCTGATCATTCCCCCGCCAGGGTTCTCGATTTGAGGTAGGGTCCGTCATCCCAGGAAGGAGACGGACGATGCGTAAGAGCCGATTTTCAGACGAACAGATCATTGCGATCCTGAAAATGCAGGAAGCTGGGCGGCCAACGGCGGAGGTATGCTGGAAGCACGGCGTCAGCGGCGCGACTTTCTACAAGTGGAAGGCGAAGTACGGCGGCATGGAAGTGTCGGAGGCGAAACGTCTGAGAATCGTAGGGACGGCGTTCGAATCATTCCACGGAACGGGATGACTCCGCCACGGCGCTTCACAACAGTGTTGTCTACCGACACAGTGAGGATTAAGATGCCGGATCATAAGCTCGTCGACCATCCTATTCTCATTAAAATATGGGTACGTATCGTGCATGTCGCCGGTGGGACAGATAGCGGTCGACAGTCCGAATGCGCGTATTGGTTTCGGCATATCGTGCTACAGCCAACTACTTTCTGTAACATCACATGTAAGTATTGCTATTTGCCAAACAGAGACGCCAAGCATCACATGAACCCTGCTGTCACCGAGGCGATTGCGGCGAGTCTATCGACCAGACTTGTTCCTGTGAGGTGCGTCTGGCACGGTGGGGAACCGCTCTCAATTGGGCAAGTGCATTTTCGACAACTGCTGGCACCTTTAGAAGATCTCCACCGACGTGAATTGATCACGTATAGCATTCAAACGAACGCCACCTTGATTGACGAGAGTTGGTGCGCGCTCTTCAAAGAGTATCAGTTTGAAGTCGGCCTAAGCCTTGATGGCAATCGAGAAATGAATGCTGCCAGAACGCTACGCTCAGGCAAACAGTCAATCGACTTGGTCATGCGAGGAATTTCGCGTCTAAAAGAGGCTGGAATAAAGTTCTCGATACTCTCTGTGGCTAGCAAGGAAAATTTGGATGCCGCAGCGCGGCTATATCAATTCTTGTCCTCATTAGGCCCCGAGAGAATATGCATCAACGTAGAAGAGCGAGAGGGCCTACATAAAGGAGCTGAACGACTTGACAGGGCGACAGTTGCGCGGTTTTGGCTTGAATTGTTCGATGCTTGGGAACGCGACCCCAAGGTGCCCATCAGAGAGTTTGACCAGGCATTGGGTTGGATGCAGTCAATCATTCTTGGAAAATCGAGCCCACGTACCGGTCCCCGGAACATGTGGCCAACAATCGCCTACGGTGGCAAAATCTTTCTTATTTCGCCTGAGTTTATGGCCATAGATAAGGTCTCTGTTGATAAATTTTGTGTTGGCAACGTATTGCATGATGATCTTGATCGCGTCATCGCAGGTTCTGGACAATATCAGTTCGTCCGGGAATTTGAGCAAGGGATCGCGGAATGCAAGCGTGTATGTGCATATTTTAGCTATTGCCGCGGAGGTCAAGCGAGCAACAAATACTACGAAACGGGGCAATTGAACATCACCGAAACTGACTACTGTCGGCACTCAAAGATTGCACTGGTTGATGCTGTAATTGGCGGTCTTCAGAAGTTGAACTCACTGAATTAGACAAAGAGGAGGATAAGATGGAAAATTCCGCCACGGAGAATCAATGCAAAAACGAAGCGGAGTTGATAGGCAAAGTGAAGGCATTAAGCCCCAATGTCGAACGAGTTATACGGCAAGCCAATATGGAGACACCTGTGAAGGTTGCTTGCGAGGGGGGAGTAGCCGGTATGTTTGGTGAGTTCGACGACGATGGCGTCTGGAACGGCGATTTTGCTGACCGGTCAAAACCATGACCTACCCTTTTTTTTCGGGCCACACTTAGCTTGCGACGACCACACGGGATACTAGCTTTTCAATTGCTCTTTGCGAGAGGGATGGGTGCGGAGTGACCTGCGACCCTTCCTACTTCCCCTGCCCGGATGCTCACATTTTATTACCCCGTCAGCACTTATCGGCGAATTGCCCCTGGTGAAATGCATTCAATTTACATTATCCTTCCGATTGATTTTTTGTGCGAATATATCTAGCCTTTCGCCTCGCCCTCAAAGATTCGTGATCGGATGTAATTTCGTTTTCTATTTCCTCCCACGAACCAACTTCCCGCTTCTTCATGTGAGTCTCAGGAATATCGACTTCTGGTCGTGTTATATCATATTCTACCCATTCATGGGTGACAGGGTCCCGCACCGAAATCCATGCATGGTCCACAGAATTCTGACTTTCACCATGTATCAGCTTAACGTCATAACCTAAGCTGCGAAGCATTTTGGATGATATATTCGCAAGAGCACCACAACTAAGCATCCCGGTGTCAAATGCCTCTTCTGCGGTGGTGAACCGTGATTCAATTATTGTTTGCGGCTGTCGTTTATCTTCGTTGGGAATTGTGTCCGCGTGGTCAATGATAAATCTTCTGATGGCGATAACCAAAGCTTTTGTATCTCGGCTATCTGCCTGTAATTTTCTAACCGCTTCGAATAAATGGCTGCCAGATATTGAAGTCGTAAATTCGGACCGTCTCATATATTAAGTGCAAATATTTTTTATCTATAATGCGAAAATCTCTGGCGAAGACGGCGCTCTTACTTGCGATATAAACATTGTGGCATCTATTCACGTTCTTGCAACTTGCAGTACGCCAATCTACAATTCCATCGGGCATGCTTGGCAGCACAGGTTCTGTCCAGAATTTTTCCCACATTTGATTTTGGCTGAGCTCACGTGCATCAGACTTTTCGGACCAATAATAAATTGAGAGACTGAGGAGCTAAGCACTCAAGTTGAGCGTGGCTCGAAGAAACAGGGCAGGTCAGAGCGGCGGTTGGCCCGGACTCAGGCGCTTGCTGGACACCGATGATAAGACCTCACACGGAGCCCGTGATCTGTCCCAATCAGAGCCCCCCGACGCGGTTGTTCCCGCCGCAGCTTGAGCCCACCATGCGCCGAACTCTCAGTCATCCACCCCTCACCACAACTTTCTTATTGCCCGGTCCCGCACATTACATTCCCCCGTCTATCCCAATAACCGTTCCAATGAGACCGTCAGGCGATGCCACACGACGGCCCGCCAGCCACCCATTTCGCGCTTACCAACGCGCGCCGGCCGTTTCGCCTCTTTGGTATCAAGGAGACCGATCGCTTTTCCCATATGTACGTCATCGGCAAGACCGGCGTCGGCAAGACGACACTGCTCGAGACGCTGCTCCTCGCTGACATCGCCGCTGGCCACGGCTGCGCGCTCATCGACCCGCACGGCGATTTCGTCGATCGCGTCGCGCGTGCCATCCCAGATCATCGCAAGGCGGACGTGATCTACCTCAACGTCTCCGATCCCGCTCAGCCGTTCGGGTATAACCCGCTGCCGCACGTCAGCCCTGAACGGCGTTCGCTGGTCGCCTCGGGCCTCATGGATGTGTTCAAAAAAATGTGGGCCGAGGCCTGGGGCGTGCGCATGGAGCACATCCTGCGCAACACTCTGCTTGCGCTCCTTGACCAGCCCTCCACCACCCTCGGCGATATCCCGCTCTTGCTCAACGACAAGAAATTCCGCGAGCGAGCCATAGCCCACGTCCGCAACGACCAGGTGCGCCAATTCTGGAAGCTCGAGTACGAGCGTTACAGCCCTCGCTACCGCGCTGATGCCATCGGACCAATCCTCAACAAGGCCGGAGCTTTCCTTGCCGACCCCAAGCTCAACCGCATTTTCAACCGCACCGATAACCAGCTCCGCCTGCGCCCCATCATGGACCAGAGCAAGGTGCTTTTGGTCAACCTCGCCAAGGGAAAGATCGGCGAGGACAGTGCCGCCCTCCTGGGCGGTCTCCTCGTCACTACCCTTGGCCTTGCCGCCTACAGCCGCGCCGACATGCCCGAAAACGAACGTCGGCCGTTCTTCGTCTACGTCGATGAGTTCCAGAACTTCACGACGCTCGCCTTCGCCAATATGCTCTCAGAGCTTCGCAAGTACGCCGTCGGCATGGTCCTCGCCCATCAGTACCTGCATCAACTAGAAACGGATGTCCGTCATGCCGTGCTCGGTAACACTGGCACCCTGATCTCATTCCGTCTCGGTCCAGAGGATGCCGCCTTCATCGCGCGCGAATTCGAGCCGCTTGCCGGCCACCTTGACTTGCTCAACCTTCCCAACCACCAGATCTACATCAAGCTCATGGTCGACGGTGCGCCGTCAAAGCCCTTTAGTGCCACGACAGTACTGCCCAGCTCAAGTTTGCTGAGGCCTGATGACCAGCAATTGGCTTCCAAGATACAGAACACCACTCGGCAACATTCGGATAACACTTGGGACCCCGGGCAGTGGCTTGAGTGATGTTCACCTAAGCTCACTCGGGTCTCACCAGGGGGATGGACCTCCCCCCTGCGCGCCGCCGCTCGCCGGTCTTTGTGAGCGAGCGACGGCGGCTCCGGGGGGATCGATTGATGGAGCGCACTGCGCCACGAGCGGTCGCTTCTACGCGCTTGCCCACCCTCTCGCAGGGACCGCATAGGGCCCGGTTAGCGTAGCTACTTCGAATGCCAAATCGGCGCCAGCCTTGGTTTGCCCCGCCGCCGTTCCCAAAGGGGCAAACAACACCGCCGCCGTCGCGAATTCGACAATGACAAGGAATACGAGCTGCACCTCCAGTATGTCCTTTGGTCAAGGAGGGCCACGGTCTCCTGCACGCGCGCGTGCAGTTCGGCTTCCAGATCGCCTCTGTCGCGCCAAGCCGCTTAACCTGACCCAGACTTGGAGCGGGCCCGTTTACGCCGACGATATTCGTCGATGGCAGCGGAGCTCACTATGGCGCCTGACTAATCTTACCTACAAGTTTACTAAACGCCGCTTCGATTTCATCATGCGTGAATTTAAAATGCCGAAGGATTAGAATCGCGGTGAGCAGTGCGGTGGGTACCCAGTACTGCCCGTCGAGTATGAACATCGCGACACTTTCGGGGGTTAGTCGGCATCGACCGTACTTTTTAACCTTGTATGAAATTGGCCGATTCACCGGAGGCACCACGAGACCCTCACAATAGCCCAATAAATCCAATTGACCTGTCGGGTCGTTCCGGCCGACGCCGAAAAAGTAGAACTTGTCTCGATGCGGCAGCTGGTGGAACCCGATTCCCAGTTCTTCGGCAATTTCGTGCGCCGCCGCCTGCCAGGGGCTTATTCGACTATTGTCGATAGGATCACGGTGTGACTGTTGATCTAAGTACCCAGCCGCGCCGATGTCCCAAGCACCTGGGTACGTTGCGTTATGCTTTGGGTGGCGCTGGTGGAACTCGATCCACCACCCGTCACTTTCTTTCACAATGTACGCAATCCGAACCGCGAGGCTATTCAGGATGTACCGACTTCGCAACCCAAGCGCCGTCGGAAGCCGCAGGCGACGCTCCTCGACTAGAGCGATGCCGTACCGGCTCGGTCCGATATAGACACGCATGATGCGCGATGGCTTGCCAGCCTCGGTCGTCTCCTGGATTGCGGGTGTCGCGACAAGTCGGGGATAGGCGTTGGACCCCTCGCCAGTCAATCGCCCAAGAGTGTCATCAAGCGATTGACGTTCCTGCAGAACAACTGCGAGAGCCTCTTCGTCTAATTGGTCTATCTCCTCCCGTCTGTCCCTTATCTCCTGTACAAGTTTGTCGAGAAGATTTTCGGGGAGGCGTTGCTCCGTCATAACCAATTCCAGTCGTCGCTCGGCCTCCTGATCGTCCTCGAATACCTCCGGGCTATTGCTGCGACTCATTTGAGATTCGGGGAAAAGCTTGCAGGCGAGATCGAGTGCACCGAGGCGTAGTGAGGGGCCGGACGCCAAAGTCAGGAATGTCTCTTCAGGATCCGCTTCGGCGTAAGTTGCGACCGATGTTGACGTCAACTGAGGTCGCCAGACTGGTGCATTACTAGCCGCTCTCTGCTCGTGCCCGATGGCTTCCAGCGCTTTGTCGGCGAGGACCTCCCATACCAGCAATTGCTCGTCTGGAGTTGGCGGGACTCTGGGGCCACGGCCCGAGAGCCCTGAAATGCGATCCCATACCCTGCCAATCGCAGGGTCCGCCCGCGCGTTCTCAAGCGTGTGCAAGAGGAATTTAAGTCCGACATTAGGATCAGCCATTATTTCCTTGTCGCCCCTCTCGATAAAGTACTTGAGACTGGCGGCACTTCGCCACATTTTCTTCAGGATATTATCAGTATGCTGCGGCACTATCGGACGAGTGCCGTTGCTTGAAATGGTCAAGTACTCATTACGGGCTCGTTGAGCATCGCGAAGCACCACGACGGCGTATCGGAATCGGCTCTTGAATGTCTCGGCGCTGTACCGAAATAGTTGCTCTTGTTGCCCTTCTGGATTTAATAGATCGACGAATCTTGTTGACTCCCAGAATCCCGGCTTATCGACGAAATGGACATTTTGGTGGAACTCGGGTGCAGTCATCAGTGCGACACTGATTATTGGCGTATTCGACTCACCCGGCAACACCTCCCGAAGCGATTTCTCAAGCCTCCCCACATGCTCGACGAGTTCACGCTGTGCGTCAGCGCGCTTTACTGCGTTTGGGCCGTCTGAAAAACACATTAAGAGATCGACATCGCTATCCTGCTCGGGATTGAACCTCGCGCCACCCCTATAGACGACGCTGCCAAACAGATATACTTTGTCTACTGCATAATTTGGCGAGAACTCCCTTCGCCATTTGCGAAGCCGAATCAGAACGCCCTCAACAGCGGAACTCATTGTCCCTCCTTGGGGCCCGTAAGCACAAATTACAAGATCTGGTTGTTTGAGCTACTGTAGCTGCTAGGCCGACGGCTAGAGTGAGCCCATTTGGCTTGCGTTACAAGAACTCCCGCGACCAATCTATTGCACGCAAGCCGTCTATCAAGATCGATCCACGAAGCAGGACCCCGCGATGAAGCGGGGTCCGAAAAAAACACGATAGTATCGCACCTTGGTGTCAAGTTGCAGCCGCTACCTCTCGCAGAACTGTTGCGGTCTCTGTGCGGCCTTTGATGTCGTTGAATGTTCGGAGAGACAATCCATCATGGTGACGGGCAACCTCGCGCGAGATCTCTTCGGCCACCGCATTGGCTGCAGTTCGGTCTCCAGAAATGTAGCGGGCAATCTTTCGCACCCATTCGAAAGCGCATAGCCGACTAGGTTGACCTAAATCGGGATTACACGCTTGGCCGCGCTCGTCTACTGCACCAGTGCCACCGCAGGTCCACAACTCAGGATGTGTGTCGAGGACGTTTGCTGCCTCGAACGCGCACTTGCGAAGAATAAGTCGATCCATTTCTTGCTCCGTCTGGCTACCGACACCCGCCTATCGGGTACCGGTTTGCAAGACGGAGACCTAAAGCAAAAATACAGTAAACGGACGATATTGTCAACCGCCGCCTGCGCCCCAAGGTTAGGAGTGGCACAAAACGGTCGCACTTGCCCGAGACCTACCTACACCGGTCTGCACCGCTGGGTTTGAGACGGGAGATGACGTACCGGGCGCGCGACGCCGCGCACCCATGCCCGCCCTTGCCACCATCATCGCTGCCACTTGGGCCGCCACATGGGAGGTTTCTCCGGCGTCTTCACCTTCACCGGCTCGGCCGCGATCGAGGAAAACAACATCAGCGCTGCGCCCAGCTCAACCATGAACCCGAACATGACCTGCAGACCGAGCCGCACTTTCTTGGGGTCAAGGAAGGTCAGGCTTGCCAACGCCATGGATTGCGGGTCCGTCTCGACATTGGCGCCTGCCGCCAGCTGCCGTTTCACCTCTCCCCGCAGCGCCTCGATCCGGTCGTCATAGCGACTTGACTTGAGCCTTTCTCGCTTCCCTTCCAGGTCGGCAAGCGAGGCCGCTGTCATCTCATAGGTCATCTGCACCGCCTCGCGCCCGCCGGTCAGCGCCTGCCGGTCAGCGCCTGCCGGTTCTCGGCAGCAAAGCCGATCGCCGACGTCAATGAGTAGGTCAGACACAGCACCCATAGCAGCACGATACCGCCACGCAGCGCGCTGCGCTTCGCATGCCAAGCCAGCAAAAACGGACATAGCGCATTCGAGCCGACGGCCAGCACGCCGACCATTCCATAGATCCAACCCTCGATAGCTGTTCGCCCGAGGGAGTTCCCGTACTTGAAATTCATGAACGCCGAGGCCAGCAGAAACCCAATGGCCACGAATATTCCTAACCTTCTCACTTACTCCTCCCCTATCTTGAACGGCGCGTGACCCTGTCTCTGCCAGGGCTCCAACAGCATGTGCGGCGAGGGCGCTGGCGCTTTGAGCCCATCGCCGAGCGTGCCCGTGGTCTTGAACAGAAACACCGGCGAGCCTTTCCCCTCCGTGACTTCAGCAAGCACGTCCATGATGTTCCTCCGGTGCGTGTCGTTTGTTGTGACGGTGAGAACGAGCGCATTCGGGATGCCGAAATGGCGGCAAAACTCAGCCCGTGCGAGTAGCTCGCGGTATGCGAGCAGCTTCCGCAGATACGAGCTCTGGGTGAGTTTTGCGCGTCGTATCGGCATCGTGTTCCGATCCGCCTCAACCGCAAAGAAACGGTACGAGCTTCCCGCCTCGTTGCAATATTCAAGGCCGAACATCGCATCGGGAACGACAGCAACTTCGACCGGCTCGCCGTGTTCCCACGACACCGGCACGCGCAGTCGAAGCGGTTCGTCGCGGTCGCGGCACGGTCCCTTGCCGATAATCTCCGAAGCCGGGATGAACCGCAGCGGCGATTGCCGGACGCCCAGCTCAATAGACGCCAGAATGTCCGCAATCATAAGCGCGTGGGCGAAGTGCCGATGCTCGCCCATGCGCGTGCGGCTCGCATATCCCAACGCGCCTCCATTGCCCGCATCGCGTAACACGGCTGCGGAGCCCTGATTGAGTTCGTACACGGCCGGCAGATAGAGCGCGTTTGCGTATTGGTACTGCTGCTCCGGACGGTCGAGGTAGCCCTCGTGGAACAGATCGCCTAGCCGCTTAATGAGACCGGTCCGATCCGCCTCTGGAAAGAATGCAGCGATGAAATTCGATCGCAGATACCGGTACCGATCGAGCAACCGGAATATTTCGACGTCGCGCTGAGAAAGGCACAGCCTCTTGCCCGAACTCTGTCGGCGCATGCGTAAACGGCGCGGGCGATACACTGCATCCATTCTGCAGATATAGTCGCAGAAAAGAGCTATTTCCAGTCTTTTGAAGTATCCGTGCCTATTGTTCCTTGATTAGTTGAAGTATGTTCTGCAGAGGTATGCGATGAAATACTATGTTGTACTTCGCTGACGGGCACGCTGTAGTGTTCACGCATGTTCGTCTTGAGACGTTCGGCTTCCAATGCTGACAATCGTCCCATCGCCTCGACGTGCCCGAACGGAAACCGCATCGAAATCGCGCTCTCGGTGTAGTTTCGGATGGAGACCGCGAAGCTGCCCTTCCCCTGCCCCTCGATGAACTCCGTACTCGTGCGCATCATCGAAGCAAGTGCGCGGGCATCCTTGTCGGAGACCCCGCCAGCCATCTTGATCGATGTGTTCGCAGAAAAGCTCTCGTGGAGTTTCGGCGGCAGCTGCCCCAGGTATTGATGCGCAAGCGTGAGGCCGACGTTGTACTTTCTTGCCTGTTCGAGAATGAGCGCCACCTTCTCGTCGAAGTACTCGGCCGCCTCGTCGACATACACGAAGCACGGCAAGCGATGCTTCAGTGTCGCGCGTTCCTGCGCTGCCTGAGCGATCATGGCGATGAAGAAGCGTCCGAGAATTTGTGTGCCTTCCTGCTTCAGCAAGTCCTTCGCCGTATTGACCAGGATTACCTTGCCCGCATTCATCTCTCCGAACAGGTCGAGCTTGTTCCGTGGGTGCGAGAACATCCGTTCGAAGACGCCATTTTCCAGAATGCCCCACAGCCGACGAATGATTTGCTGCTTCGTTTCCCTGAATTGGGGGCTGTTGAACTCGGTCGCAAAGAAGGCGCCCGCAGGGTCTGGTAGCCTGTCGAGATGCACCTTGAACTTATCGTATCCACCCGGAGAAACGAGGCTGAGAAGCGTCTGGATGGTCGCGTCGGGGATGACCAGCATAGCCCGCATCATGAAGCGGAATACCACCGCTTGCTTCGAAGTGAGCTCCGCCGATAGCAATGAGCCCAGCACGAAGTCGTAGAGTTCCAGAATACCGTTGATCAGCCGCTCGCGATCAAGCGCCGAGTATTTGTTGATGCGTTCAAGATTGACGTCGAACAAATTGAGCGAGACCGGATACTCGATGTCGTGCGGATCGATGAGACAAAGTTTCCCTTCGAGCCGACCGCCGAATCCAAAATCTTTGAGCCCGGCAATCGCGCGGATTATATCGCTCTGCGAGTCGATGACGATGACGGAGGCCTTGCCCTCGGCAACCAAATCCAGATCCTTCGCAATCAGGTACTGCAGCGTTTGCGTTTTGCCGTGTCCTGACCCGGCGACAATCCAGCAGTGCTCGAAGCGGCTCTGTTGCGGGATAGGCATAGGAACACGCACCGAAAATAGTCGCAGCAGCGGCGTGTTCGTCAGAAACTCAAGCGGTGTGTTGCCTTTGTATTTCCCCGGCACGATTAGATCTTCCGACGACCTGACCTTGCCGGAAATCCTGAAACAGTTCTCGCCAAATCTAGCTCGTAGACTTGGAAAAAGAATCGGGTCGGGCGCAACTATCAATGTAAATGTAATTGAATCGACTAATTTATGAACATCGGCCACTTCGCCTAATGGTACCGATATCGCTTCAATATCCGAATCCTTGAGATCTTCGTACGCCACCTTTGCAAACGGTGGCAGCAGTTTCGTAAACTCTTGGATGCATTGAGCGACGGTTGCCGCCATCTGCGAAATGTCGGGAGCAACACACAAGGCATTCACCGCATCGCGCCAGCGCGCGTGCTCTATCGTTCCTGGCGATGGTTCTAGCGGAATGACCCGAATGACATTCTGTTGGTAAAGTTCCTCGATGACCTCCATCCACGCCAAGATAACAGGCGCGATGGGCATAACGCGGCAATGTTTGTCGATGAGCGTGGCTACCGCGTCAACAAAACCTTTGGCATCCGGGAGGGTGCTTAGAACTTGCCTTGCTCGCTCATAGCTCAAAAGTATCTTTCGCCTTACTCGATTGACTATGTCTATCTATGATAGCCTTTAGGTTTTTTAACGCCTCGCGAATTTTCTCCTCTTCGACATTCGCGAGCGCCTCAGTCTCGCACGTTGCGAGGCAGGCGGTGCGGAAGCCGGGCTGCGGTTTACCGGTCCACGTCTCATTCAGAAGGGACCACACTGGCACTCCGATTTTCTGTTTCTCTTCGTCAGATAGTGACGAGGAGCCAGACAATCGGGCGTAAAGCGGTGGATTGTAAAATTGAAAGTCTCTCAATCCGCTTGAATTGATGACGTGTCGTTCTTCCTCGCTGAAATCAACACTGACATCAACGCGATGACGAGTCGATTTGAAGATAAGACCGCTTGTCTCATATTTTCGCTCAATGGTTACACGCATGACACATCACTCAGCTCAGAAAAGTATTAAAAGACGGTCGCAGCTGCAGCCGTCAGGAAAAGATCTCGCGATATTGAGTGAGAATAGTAGGCGAAAAGAAAACAATCGCCCCGTCCCGTCGATGCATCGACGGCTGATGACCCATTGAGCCTGCAAGAGAAAACATAGTTTCCTCCTCATCACAGCCCTACCATACAGGATGTGCCCCCGCATGGTAGCCCGTATGGCATTGAGGAGAAGCCGGTTACCCGGCCTCTCCCGCCCCTATGAGGAGCACTCGTGGTCCGCTACTTCGCGGGCTGCAAGCCGTTCCTCGATCCACGCCTCTACCTCAGACTGCAACCACGCGACCCGATTTTGGCCCAGCCGTATCCTTTTAGGGAATTGGCCTGCCGCCTCGAGGCGCGAGATGTGTTGAGGCGAGTACGGTATACCGAGTACCGTTTTCAGCTCCTTTTTTGAAACCAGCCGCTTCTGTGACATGCGACACTCCTTGTTGGGAGCGTGCACGCCCAGTTGCAGATAGCCCGTGGGCACTGCTACAGGTACTCCCCGGCATAAGGAGTTTCAAGAAGCGATGAGGGAGCGCACCTTGCGTTCCCATGCGTCGAGAGCTTCACGCATTTCGCCCATGTAGGCGTGGCGGTTGTAAATTGCTGCAACGCCAGAAACGGTGCCGGAAACATGGTTCAGTAATCGCTCGGTCACGTGCGGGGGCACTGCCAGGGCGGCTATGTTGGTCGCAAACGTCCGCCTCAGATCGTGCAACGTCCAACCCTCAACCCCGCTTGCCTGGTCGAGCGCTGACTTGCCCTTGCTCCAGCCGCAGTAAGACGTGTCAAGGTGGCCCCTTGCCGGAAAGAGATACCCGCTATTGAACTTCGGCACCACCGACAGCACCTGCGCGCACATGTTCCCGTATGGGAACGTATGGATGCGTTTGTTCTTCGTCAACGACGCCGGGAGCGTAATTGTTCGCCCTTGTTCATCTATGTACTCCCAGCGCAGCCCAGAGATTTCGCTGCGTCGTTGTCCGGTGAGAATAAGAAGCTGCACGATGGTACCGAATGGATTGCCCGTTGCTGTCGTCAACACTTTCGTCAGTTCGTCGTCCGAGAGCACCCGAGACCGCGCCTCAAGTCGCGACGGCAGTTGGAGCCCCTCACAGGGGCTGTGCGTGATGTAGCGTCGTCGCCTCGCCCACCGAAACAGGGTGCGGATGCGAGCAAACGCGTTGTTCGCCAGGGTTGGCGTTTCGCCCATCGCGTCAAGAATGCGCGAGATGTCCTCGGTCTTGATCCGATCAAGCGAACGATGTCCGAACACCGGCACAAAGTGCTTGCGCAATAGCCGCTCGTGCTCGTGAGCGCTGCGCAAGTCACGGCAGTGCGTCGAGATGAACAGACCTACCGCATCCTCGAACGGGAGCGACGAGTGCGAGCCCGCGTTGAGAGTGAGCTCAGCACCGAGCCGCTTTGCTTCCGCACGGGCAGTAGCGAGCGACCAATCCGGGTAGACGCCGATCGTGTAGCGGCGTCGCTCACGACCACGCATCAAGACAAAACTTTTCCGTCCGCCTTCTGAAATGCGCATCCCGAATCCGACGAGTCCAGGTGTCTTGTCCCAGTACGTCACCTGACCCTGCGCCGGAGCTTTCAGCTTACGGATCAGGACATCTGTCAAAAGCGTCCGTGCCATTCTAGGCTCTCCCTAGGCTCCGCCATACGCCGCGCTTGGGCGGTTTGCTATGCGGACCTATGTTGAGATAACTAACTCTATTATATAGATAAAAATGGCATTCGTGTGATGCCATGCGATGCCCTGAAAACCTGCGAAATCGACTTAGAAGGCAGGTGCTCTATCCAACTGAGCTACGGGATCGAACGCGACCGACTTGAATCCGGCCACCGTGAGTTTCGCATAGGCGCAAGGCTAGGAAAACACAAGAGTACCGACTTCAACCCTCGTTCTTTCGTTGATTGTGGCCGATCTGGCATGGCAGAAAGAGCGACAGAGGGGCCAGCGCGGGCCCAGGCACTGTTCAAATTTCCGGGGGAACTCAAAACCATGGCTGCGACGGGAACAACAAGCGGCGACGCGCCGGGGCTGCTCGACCGTGTGCGCATTATTGCCTCCGCTGGCTTCAATCGCTGGATGGTGCCGCCTGCAGCCCTCTGCATTCATCTTTGCATCGGCATGGCCTATGGCTTTTCGGTTTTCTGGAAGCCGCTGCAAGGGGCCCTTGTTGGCGCAGATGGCAAGGCGCTCCCTGAGTGCTCGGCCGGTGCCGTGACATTCGGCGAAAAGGCTGCTGGAACACTCAAGGCCCTGACCGCGACGGACTGCAACTGGAGCCAGTTCGATCTCGGCTGGATGTACACATTTTTCTTCGTGTTGCTTGGCGTATCCGCCGCCATCTGGGGCGGATGGCTCGAACGCGCGGGTCCGCGCAAGGCGGGCGTTGTGTCGGCGCTTTGCTGGTGCGGCGGGCTTTTGATTTCGGCGCTCGGCGTTTACTGGCATCAGCTCTGGATGCTGTGGATCGGGTCGGGCGTCATCGGCGGTGTAGGTCTTGGCCTCGGATATATTTCGCCCGTATCAACCCTCATAAAATGGTTCCCCGACCGGCGCGGCATGGCGACCGGCATGGCCATCATGGGCTTTGGCGGCGGCGCGATGCTCGGTTCGCCGCTCGCCACGTTGCTCATGGACCAATTCAAAACGCCGGCCGACCCCGGCGTCTGGCAAACGTTTGTTGCCATGGCTGCCATCTATTTCATTTTCATGATGATTGGCGCGTTTGCATATCGTTTGCCGCCGGCCGGGTGGAAACCCGAAGGCTGGACGCCGCCGGTAAATGGCAATGCCATGATCACGTCAAACCAAGTGCACTTAAAGGATGCGCATAAAACATCTGCGTTCTGGATGCTGTGGATCGTCCTGTGCATGAACGTGTCGGCCGGTATTGGCATCATCGGCGCGGCGTCTCCGATGTTGCAGGAAACGTTTGGCGGCGCACTCGTTGGCCAGCCCGAACTTGGCTATCTCAATATGAAAAAGGACGCGGCCCTAGCAGCCGCCGCCGCCGCCGTTGGCGCAGGTTTCGTCGGGCTGATCTCGCTCTTCAACATTTTCGGCCGCATTGTATGGGCGTCGTCATCCGACGCACTCGGGCGCAAGGTGACCTACTTCATCTTTTTCACTCTGGGGGCTGCTCTCTACGTGCTTGCTTCGCAATCGGCGGACTGGAAGATACTCGCGATCTTCGTCGCCGCGTTTTGCGTTATCGCCTCCATGTACGGGGGAGGATTCGCAACCATTCCAGCGTATCTCGCGGATATGTTCGGAACGCAGTTCGTCGGCGCCATTCACGGGCGGCTCTTAACAGCTTGGTCGACGGCCGGCATTCTCGGGCCCGTGGTCGTGAATTATTTACACGATACGCGCCAAGCGGCCGGCGTGCCGCCCGATCAAATTTACAGTCCGATTTTTTACATTCTGGCCGGCATGCTGGGCGTCGGATTTGTCGCCAACCTACTCGTGCGCCCCGTCGATCCCAAGTATCACATGAGCGACGCGGATGTTGCCGCCGAGCAAGCCAAGCTCAAAGCGGCGGGCACAACCGCGACGTCGGGATCGTTTGGGATCGGCAAGGGCGGGCTTGATGCCAAGGCCGTGCCGTTCTGGCTGCTTGTTGGGATTCCACTGGCCTGGGGAATTTGGAAAACGGTGCAGAAGGCTGTCGTGCTGTTTGTTTAGTCAAGGGTGGCAGTAGGCAGTAGAGCGACTCCAGGGCCAATTGCCCACTGCCTATTGCCCCGTTTCTTGCACGATCCCGGCGTTTTCGTCGATCAGCTCGCGGGCTGTTTTCCAAATGTCGTTGCCGCCCGCCATATCCGCGCGCACTCCCCGGATCCAGCTTTCCGGCACGCCGGCTGGGGCAAAGTATTTTGCGAACAGCTGATCGGTAGCGGTGCCCTTTGCGGCTTCGGGCACGTCAAGATCATCCTTGGAAAATGAGTCCCGGAAACTCACTTCATGAAACATGAATTGGGCATCTTCAGCAGCACGGCGGCGTTGCCCTTGAAGGTACACAGGTACGCACATCGACGCGCAACGCCGGCCGCTTTCGACGACTGTTTCAAACCCATGCGTTGCGCCGATCTTGCGCAGCAGCCGCACCACTCTGGCGCCATGATCGAGCGAACCGCCGGGCGACGAGAGTATAAGAACGAACTTTCTTGCTGCATCCTTGTGGAGTTCAAAAGCTTCCGCGATACGGCTCTCCATCGGTGCATCGATCTTGCCCCGCCAGCGCAAGTGGACGGTATCTTCCGACGGCACGATGCGTGCCTCAAGCGTGCCGACGCCCATGTAAAAAGCGTCGAGATTGCCACGCGTTTGCACGGCGAGAACGGCAATGAGGAGAAGCACGGCAGCCCAGATCAAGCGATTGGCATTACGGGAGGGCATTGATTTAGGTACTCGCAAGGCTCCATTAAGCCCGTTTGCCAATTGCCGGACTTAATGCGTCCAAGTTCCGATACGTCCGAACTTGAAATTCTCGCCGTAGGATTTTTTGACCAATTGGCGGGGCTTGGGTTCAACGACCGTGTAGGGGAGCCCATTGCGAACGGCATACCCAATCGCATCGTCCTTGCTCGCAAACTCGAGACGGACCTGGGATTGCGTATCGGGCGAACTCGTCCACCCCATGAGCGGATCGATCTCGCGCTTGGCGTCGGGTGCGAACTCAAGCACCCACTCTTTGGTGCGCGCTTCGCCCGATTGCATGGCCGTTTTGGCAGGTTTAAAAATTCGAGCGCTCATATCGGTCTCGCGCGGCGAAGCAGATGAAACGGCACAAAACAATTGGTCGGGGCGACAGGATTTGAACCCACGACCCTCTGCTCCCAAAGCAGATGCTCTACCAGGCTGAGCTACGCCCCGACGATTGATAGGGCACGATATCGAGGTTTCGTTGCGTCCGGTCAAGACCTGATCGCGGGATGATCATGAATCGGCCGGAAACGGGTGCTGCTAGAGCGCCTTCGCTCCGGCAAATGGGGGCACTATCGGGGGATGGCGACACTATCGAAAATCTTATGACGCACCTTGTCGCCGGCCTTGATGCCGAGCCGCTCGGACGCACCTCCGGCAATTTCCAGTACCGCCGCGACATCGCCGCCTGACGATATCACGCGTTCGGAGAGGGGTTCGGCGCGCACTTCGATTCGGTGAATAACGCCGTCGGCGCGTATGAACAGCATGTCGAGCGGAATGTGCGTGTTGCGCATCCACATTGTAACTTCGAAGGAGCGGCCGTAGTTGAACAGCATGCCCTCGGTATCCTTGAGTCCGGTACGGAACATGAGCCCAAGCGCCTTCTCCTGGTCCGTCTCCGCGCGTTCGATTGTAAATTGCACGGGCGCGCCGCCGCCCGATTTTTCAATCGCAAGCTGATCGGTACGCATCTTGGCCAGAGCGGCCGGCGTGAATTGGATGTAAGCGGGCATCGCCGCCCACAAAGCCAATACGAAAAGGGCCGCGCTACCCGCGGCCCTCATCAAATTTCTTTTCAACGCCAACGTCATGCGTCTCGCGTCAATTTTTCGATGGCAATCCAGTTGGGACGCCATCGGGACGAAGTTCAGCGGCCATACATCCCTTGGAGCCGTAACCCCAACGAACCTGCACGATCTGACCCGGCCGAAGCTCTGTGAAGCCAAAGCGGCGAAGGGTTTCCATATGGCAGAAGATATCAGGCGTGCCCTCGCCCTTTGTCAAGAAGCCGAAACCGCGGACGCGGTTAAACCACTTAACGTAGGCGCGTTCCCAATCGCTTTCCGGCGTCACGATGACGTGCGTGCGCTGCGGCAGCTGAGAAGGATGAATTGCAGTGCTCTCATCCATGCTGAGGATGCGGAACGCCTGCATTCCCTTAGGCCGTTTCAGTACTTCACAGTGAACTCGCGCACCTTCGTAGGCGGTTTGGAACCCGCCAGCCCTGAGGCACGTCACGTGAAGCAGAATATCGGGCAGCCCGTTGTCAGGCACGATGAATCCATATCCTTTGGATGCATCGAACCATTTTATCATACCTGCAACCTCGAAAACTTCGAGGCCAGCCTCATCCAAATGATCTATCTTACCATCGGTAATTAGATCAAAGTCCGGACAGTCCGGACGCTTGGAGTCCCCCATTATTACACCCCGCTACTGGGTCTTGAACCAAGACAAAACGCTAACACTTGCCTCGAGGCACACACGGAACCGGAAGAGCCCTCTTCGGTTCAACGCACACCGCTTTGGCGAAGCAAAGCAAACAAACAATAACATTGGTAAACGGCAGAGCTAGAGAGAAATTTTCGCGATGCGGCGCTCGCGGCCCGAAAAGCTTATCTATCCACATCTCTCAAGCGCGCTAACTCCATGAAATTTGTTTACGAATTGCGCTTTCAGTTTCATCCCCAACTTCCCGCAAAAAGTTCTGCAAACATGACGCGCTTCAACAGTCTCCGGGCGATTTCCAGCTTACGGAGGCCTTGTTACCGATTCGATTTTTTTGCCTGATTCCACTAGCCGGAAGCGGCGTCGATGGCGGCGCGGCATGGGGAGTTACCCACCACTCGTCCACTCTTTGGCAGTCTCGTATTTTGACAGGTTGTCGCAGGGTCCGGGTGCCAAATTTGAGGAATACGTTTGCCTGTGGCTCACATGACGCGCACAGAGTTGTCTGTGCCGATTTTTATAACTTAGCTCACGGGCGCGATTTGCCTGCATCCGCGAAGGAAAACACCGATGCGTTATCTGCACACCATGGTTCGGATCGCCGACCTCAACAAGAGCTTGGAATTTTATTGTAGTAAACTTGGCTTGAAGGAAATTCGCCGCATCGAAAACAAATCGGGCAGGTTCACCCTCGTGTTCTTGGCTGCTCCCGAGGATGAGGCACGCGCCATTGCCGAAAAAGCGCCGATGCTTGAGCTCACCTACAATTGGGATCCCGAGAATTACAGCACAGCCAGAAACTTCGGCCACCTCGCCTATGTCGTCGATGACATCTATGCAACGTGTGCACGCTTGCAGAAAGCAGGCGTCACGATCAACCGCCCGCCGCGCGACGGATACATGGCGTTCGTGCGCTCGCCCGATCTCGTGTCGGTCGAACTCCTGCAGAAGGGTAATCCACTTCCGCCTCAGGAGCCTTGGTCCTCCATGCCGAACACCGGAACGTGGTGAGCGCCCGCGAGACGCGCAGGCCGATAAAAAAAGTAACGGCACCTGATAAAATCGCGATTATCGGCGCGGGACCGGCTGGGCTCTTTGCGGCCGAGCGGCTTGCCAGCGCCGGTTTTAGCGTGACCATATATGAGCGCATGCCAAGCCCGGCGCGCAAGTTCCTGATGGCGGGACGGGGCGGCCTCAACATCACGCACAGCGAGCCGATTACGCATCTATTGGCCCGTTATGGTCAACATTCCGGGCCCATTGCCCGGGCTGTTGAGGCGTTTCCGCCTTCGCAACTCGTAGCCTGGGTGCATGGTCTTGGCGTCGAAACGTTTACGGGCTCTAGCGGGCGCGTTTTCCCCAAGGCGATGAAAGCGTCACCTTTACTCCGCGCCTGGCTGAGAAGGTTGGCCAGCCTCGGCGTCACACTTGAAACAGGCAGGACTTGGACTGGATTTGACAAGGACGGCGCTATCTTCGTTGCTCGCGCCGATGGCACGATTGAAACAGTGACGGCGGACGCCACATTGCTCGCACTGGGCGGCGCCAGCTGGCCGAAGCTCGGGTCCGACGGCGCATGGGCTCAAATCCTTAGTGAAGCAGGCATAGCGGTCACGGCGATGGAAGCCTCAAACGCAGGCGTGCTGATCGCGTGGTCGGAAACAATGACATCGCGCTTCCAGGGCGAACCCCTAAAGCGGATTGCCATCGAAGCGGGCGGACGGCGCGTGCGCGGCGAGGCCGTTATTACCCGCAACGGTCTCGAGGGCGGCGCAATCTACGCCTTGTCGCGGGAGATAAGAGATGACCTGAAAAACGGTCCTGGATCAATTAGGATCGATCTGCGCCCTGACATAGACATGACCGGACTTGCGCAGCGCTTGGCACAAGGAACCCGGAAAGACAGCCTCGCCAATGCATTGCGCAAGACCGCCGGACTTAGCGCCGCAGCGGCAAGCCTTCTGCGCGAAGCCTACCACTCTCCTTCGCGCGACCCTGCGGCCCTGGCCGGGCAGATCAAGACGGTGGCACTTCGTGTCCAAGGCATCGCCGGTCTCGAACGCGCCATTTCAACTGCGGGCGGAATATCGTTGGAAGCGATTGATGAGAAATTCATGCTGCGTGCGCTACCCGGCGTATTCGCGGCTGGCGAGATGCTAGACTGGGATGCCCCCACAGGCGGATACCTGCTCCAGGCCGCATTCTCGACGGCCGCAACAGCCGCAGCCGGAGTGACAAAATGGCTCGAAAAGGAACCACGCATTCAAACTCATGGCGGGCCTTGGAAATAGACCGTTCGACTTTTTGACGATATAGCATAATTTTCCTATTTATAAAAAATTAAGGAATATTATTCCATATTCATTGGAAAAAAGTCCTTTTTTTCGGAATTATTTGCTATTATATGGCGATTGAATCGGAGGTCTTCGATGCCCGTCAGGGATACGCTTTTGCCGACCCAAACGGCACCAGAAGTACAACGAGATGCACATGCGCGCGCCGAGTTACTCGACGCAAAAATAGCTGCGTGCGCAACGCTCGAAGAGCGAATCGGCTTGATCGCGGCAGAAATTCCTGGCCGCGTGTCATTCTCGACCAGCCTCGGCATTGAAGATCAGGCCGTCACCCACGCGATCGCTGCCGCAGGCACGGGCATAGACATCTTCACACTGGATACGGGTCGCCACTTTCCCGAAACGCTCGACACGCTTTTTGAAACCGAAGCGCGTTATGGCATCAAGATCCGCGTCATGTTTCCGGACGCGGCCGACGTCGAAGAGCTTGTTTCGAACGATGGCATTTATGGCTTTCGTTATTCGGTCGATGCGCGCAAGGCCTGCTGCGACATTCGCAAGGTGCGTCCGTTGAACCGCGCGCTCATTGGGGCCGCAGGTTGGATCACGGGCCTGCGCCGCGAGCAATCTCAGGGCCGGGCGATCGTGCCGTTCGCTACCTTCGATCCCGCCCAAAAACTTATCAAGCTCAATCCGATGGCCGATTGGACGCTTGCACAACTGGAAGCCTATATTTCGGCCAACAAAATTCCGGTCAACCCCCTGCACGCCAAGGGCTTTCCGTCAATCGGCTGCCAGCCATGCACGCGCGCCATTGCGCCGGGCGAAGATATCCGAGCCGGGCGCTGGTGGTGGGAGAACGAAAACGGTAAGGAATGCGGGCTGCACGCCGCGCCTGCGGGCACAGCTCCTTCGCAAGACATCAAAGGTCAGCGCTCATGAACGCGTCGCCGTCACATCTCGATTTACTCGAAGCGGAAAGCATCCATATTTTCCGCGAGGCGGCGGCCCAGTTCCGCAAGCCGGTGCTGATGTATTCGATCGGCAAGGACTCGACTGTACTGCTGCATCTCGCGCGCAAGGCGTTTTGGCCGCAAAAACCGCCCTTCCCCCTGCTCCATATCGACACGACGTGGAAGTTCAAGGAAATGATCGCGTTTCGCGACAAAACGGTTAAGGATTTTGGTCTCGATCTCATCGTCCACATCAACGAGGACGGCATCAAGCGCGGCATCAATCCAATCGATCATGCGCCGTCGATACACACCGACGTTTTGAAAACGCAGGCCTTGAAGCAGGCGCTCGACAAGTACGGCTTTGACGCGGCCTTCGGCGGTGCCCGGCGCGACGAAGAAGCGAGCCGCGCCAAGGAGCGCGTTTTCTCGTTCCGCGCCGCCGGCCATCGCTGGGACCCGCGCAAACAGCGCCCGGAAATGTGGCGTCTGCTCAACGGGCGGCTCGGAACCGGAGAAAGTGTTCGCGTATTCCCGCTGTCAAATTGGACGGAAAAAGACATCTGGCGCTACATCATTCGCGAAAAACTCGATGTCGTTCCGCTCTATTTTGCTGCCGAACGGCCGACGATCATTCGCAACGGGCAAATCCTGATGGTCGACGACGAGCGGCTGAAGCCGAAGGCCGGCGAAGAAATCAAGATGCGCAAAATCCGTTTCCGCACGCTCGGGTGCTATCCGCTGACGGCCGCCGTAGACAGCGACGCGAGCGATATCGAGAGCGTCGTACTCGAAACCTTGAATGCGCAAACCTCCGAACGCCAAGGACGCCTAATCGATCACGATCAGGCCGGCGCCATGGAAAAGAAAAAGCAAGAAGGCTACTTTTGATGACGGCTCTCGCTCTCGTTCCAAAATCCGAAGTGCGGCCCGTGGTCCAGCACACGCTGGAGCGCGACCTCAACGGCATTGTCCATTTACTGACCTGCGGTTCCGTCGATGACGGCAAATCGACACTCATCGGCCGCCTGCTGTGGGACGCCTCCGATCTCTACGAAGACCAGCGCGAAAATGTGCGCAAATCCGGCCGCAAGGCCGCAGATTCCGACCTTCCCGATTACTCGATGCTGCTTGATGGGCTCGTTGCCGAGCGCGAACAAGGTATCACCATCGATATCGCGTGGAAGTATTTCGATACCGAGACGCGCCGCTTCGTCATCATCGATAGCCCCGGCCACGAGCAATACACGCGCAATATGGCGTCTGGCGCCTCCCACGCCGACGTCGCAATTTTGCTCGTTGACGCCCGCGCCGGCGTCAAACGTCAAACCAAGCGCCATGCCGCCATTCTCGACCTCGTCGGCGTTAAACGCGTCGTCCTCGCCGTCAACAAGATGGACCTTGCTGGTTACTCCGAAGAGGTATTTCGCAAGATCGAAGCCGATTTCCGCACGCTGTGCTGGAAATTCAGCTTCTGGGACGCGGTCGCTATCCCCTTGTCCGCGGTCTATGGCGAGAACGTTGCCCGCAAGGCGACCACCATGCCGTGGTATAGTGGTCCTTACTTACTGGAGCATTTGGAAAGGGCCCCGAGCCACGGCACCGCGTTCGAAGGCCCGTTTCGTCTTCCGGTACAAACGGTGCTACGCGACGGCGTCGATTTCCGCGGGCTCGCTGGCACAATCAGTTCCGGCTCCATCAAGGTCGGTGACGAAATCACCGACGTCCTGAGCGGCAAGAAAGCCAAGGTCGAACGCATCGCCACGATGAGCGGCGATCTCCCGTCCGCTCAGGCCGGGCAAGCGATCGCCCTCCAGCTCGATCATGACATCGACGTTTCGCGCGGTGCGGTCCTGGCCGCGCCCAGTTCAAAGCCCGTCGCGGCTCAAACCATTGAAGGCCGTTTCGTATGGCTGTCGGAAACGGCTTTTGATCCGCGCGCCGGGTATTTGCTGCGCACGGTCACGGACCTGATTCCCGTCTCGAATATTGAGATCAAGGCCCTGCTCGATCTCGAAACCATGTCCTCGCATCCTGCTTCCCATTGCGGCGTGAACGATATCGCGATCGCAAAGATTTCGCTCGGCCGCCCGGCCGCGATCGATCTCTTTGGCGACATCTCCGAAACCGGCACTTTGATGCTGGTCGATGCCATAACGGGCGCTTCGATCGCCGGGGGCGTGGCGACAAGCGTGACCGCGAAAAGCGAGCAGCACGGTGACGGGCACTTTATCCTCACGCGCGAAATGCTGGCGAACGGTCTTTGCCGGGATTTGTCCTTGAGTTCGGCCGACCGTGAGGAATTCATGCGCCGCGCCAACGAAGCCGCCATATTGTTGCGAGCAGCCGGTGTCGCGGTTGCCATAGAGCCGCCGCCTATGATTGACGACGGCATGGACCCTGGTCTCTAGTTCTTTTGGCGCTCAAGGATCAAAACAATGCCGGAAGATTTTCTGCTCTACGTGGCAGTAGGCTTGGTTGCGCAAATGGTCGATGGCGCAATAGGCATGGCCTACGGCGTCGCATCCAGTACCGTTCTGATGAGCATGGGCATTCCGCCGGCCACCGCGAGCGCATGCGTCCATGCGGCAGAGACTTTTACCACAGCCGCATCCGGCGCTTCGCACTGGCGCCTCGGCAATATCGACAAGAAGCTTGTTTGGCGCCTAGCGGTCCCCGGCATGATTGGCGGCGCAGCCGGTGCCTATCTCTTGTCGAATATCGATGGCACGATCATCAAGCCTTATGTTGCCGGCTATCTGCTGCTGATGGGATTTTTCATCGTGTGGAAAGCGATCAAGACCCAGGTTGGGAATTCCGATCCGCCCGAGCGCGTCGCGCCGCTCGGATTGATCGGCGGCTTCATGGACTCGATCGGCGGCGGCGGCTGGGGACCCATTGTCACGTCGTCTCTGATTGGACAAGGCACGACGCCGCGCTATGCGATCGGTTCGGTCAATCTGGCGGAGTTCTTCGTTACTGCCGTGATTTCGGGAACGTTCTTCCTCACAATAGGACTAGAGCTCTGGCCCATTATTTCAGGACTGATCGTGGGAGGCGTCATGGCGGCACCATTCGCCGCTTATGCGACAAAGCACCTTCCCGACAAGGCCCTGATGATCATTGTGGGCTGCGTTGTCATCCTGCTGAGCCTCAGAACGCTATTGAGTGCACTGCACGCATAATGAACGTTGCACCGACGCTCAATCTCCCTTACCCATTGCGGCAATTAGAAACGGTCGATCCATAAGTCACATGTTCGATACACCCTTCCTTGACTTGTGGCCCATGATCGTCACCGGCGGATTTTGCGTCGGTTTCCTGGTCGGCATGACCGGCGTCGGAGCAGGATCGCTCATGACGCCCTTCCTCATCACCCAAGTTGGCGTTCCGCCAACGTTGGCCGTTGGCACGGATCTACTATTCGCCGGTTTGACCAAGGCGAGCGCCGCCGCACGTCACCACAACTTTGGCAACGTCAACTGGCCAATCGTGCGCTGGCTTGCGGCGGGCAGCGTTCCGGGCGCGATAGCCATGCTAGCACTTTTAAGTTTTCTCAACCCCGACATGGCCGCGATTGCCCGCATCATCAAGACGGCGCTCGCCGGAGCGCTCGTCTTGAGTTCGCTCGCAATCCTGCTCTATCCCGTGATCGCCAAAGAACGGATGAAAATGCTTTCGGAAACGGCCGACACGCCGCCCCGTCCGTTCCCGACAATTCTGCTCGGGCTCGGACTTGGTTCTGTGGTGACGCTCACGTCCGTCGGCGCGGGCGCCATCGGTGTCGTCGTGCTGACCGCGCTTTACCCGATGCTTGTGACACGGCGCCTGGTCGGCACCGATATCGTGCACGCGATACCCTTGACGCTCGTCTCAGGCGCCGGTCATGCCGGCATGGGCAACGTCGATCTTGGACTGCTCGGCATGCTGCTCGCCGGGTCCATTCCTGGAATTGCAGTCGGCTCGCGCTTGACCGGCAAGCTACCAGACTGGATCCTGCGCATTGCACTCGCAGTCGTGCTGATGTTTGCGGCGTATCAGTTGTATTTGAAGATTTGAAGGGCGGCGTTACTGCGTGAGCCCGCCACCCGGTTACGCGAGCTTCACATCCGCGTGGAACCGATTTCCCGTAGGCGTCGCCTTAACGTAGCCTGCGCGAATGCAGAAATCTCCGAAACGTTCGCCGTCCTTTCGCGTCTTCGCGTAAGCCATAAAAATCGGTTCAAGAATTTGAACGATCTTCTCCTGACCAACATCCTGCGCATAAAGCTTTGAGAGCCTTGAGCCGTCGAAGGCCGCACCAAGATACAAGTTGTAAAGGCCGGGGCTGCGTCCGACGAAGCCGATCTCGGCCAGATAAGGCCGCGCACAGCCGTTCGGGCATCCGGTCATACGCATGACGATGTCGTCGTTGCGCAGGCCAGCTTTATCGAGGCTGTCTTCGAGAAGCGTGATCAAGCCCGGCAGGTAACGCTCGCTTTCGGCAAGCGCCAATCCGCACGTCGGCAGCGCGACGCAGGCCATCGCATTGGCCCTGAGGCGCGAGGAAACATCAGTCGTAATTCCGTGCTCTTTAAGGATTGCTTCGAGCCTTGTCTTCGTTTTCGGCGAGACATTGGCCAGAATGACATTCTGGTTCGACGTGGCGACAAACTCGCACAAGCCTTCTTCGGCAATCGCGCGCAAGCCCTTGCGCAACGCCACGCCCGGGCTGTCCTTGATGCGCCCGTTCTCGACGAAGAGTGTCATATGCCAGGTTTTCTCTTCGCCTTTTTTCACATCGAGACTCTGACGCCAGCCGAGCGGATCGCCGGTGCCTGAAAATTTGAAGGGCTTCGGCTTGCTAAGTTTGAAGCCCGTGCGTTTTTCAACTTCGGCACGGAAGGCATCGAGGCCGCGATCTTCAATCGTGTATTTGAGGCGCGCGCGGGCACGGTTTTCCCGGTTACCCCAGTCGCGCTGCACGGTAAGCACGCATTCTCCGGCCTTGACGGCCTGCTCGGGCGTGCAATAGCCGAGCATGTCGGCCGTGCGCGGGAACGTGGTGAGATCGCCGTGCGTCATGCCCATGCCGCCGCCGATGGTCACGTTCCAGCCAACAACTTCGCCCTTCTCGACAATGGCAATGTAGCCGAGATCGTGGGCGTAGATGTCGACATCGTTATCGGGCGGCACGGCCACGACGGTTTTGAATTTGCGAGGCAGATAATGAACGCCGTAGAGAGGTTCTGTATCCTTATTCGCAGTTCCCGATTTGTCCTCGACCTTTTCGCCGTCAAGCCAGATTTCGTGATAAGCGCCGGTTTGCGGCAGCAAATGCTCGCTGATGGCTTTGCCCAGATCGTAGGCTTGGCGGTGTGCCTTCGAGAGGTGCGGATTAGCCGCTGTCATGACGTTGCGGTTGACGTCGCCGCAGGCAGCCAAAGTGTCGAGCGCCGCTTTGTTGATCGCCTGCATGGTGCGCTTGAGGTTTGACTTAATGACGCCGTGATACTGAAACGTCTCGCGCGTCGTCAGCCGTAGCGTGCCGTTGGCGTAGGTCGAGGCGATATCGTCGAGCGCGATCCATTGCTTGGCCGTCATCAGGCCGCCCGGGATGCGCAAGCGCAGCATGAACGAAAAAGCTTTTTCCAGCTTCTTCTTCGCGCGCTCGCCGCGCACGTCGCGGTCGTCTTGAATGTAGGAGCCGTGAAATTTTATGAGCTGATGATCGTCCTCAGCAATGTTGCCGGTGACAACATCTTGCAATCCTTCTGCCAGCGTGCCGCGTAGCTGGCGGCTGTTTTCCTTGATGATCTCGTTTCTGGCGCGCTTGTCTTCGGTCATTTGATTAGGTCCGGTTTTTTGACTTATGCGGCAACCGGCATTCGGCAATTGGCAATTGGCAATTGGTGTGGCGTAGTGTTTCGATTGCCGAGTGCCTATTGCCGAGTGCCAATCAATACACATCTCTCTGATAGCGCCCAGCCTTGCTCAGCTCCTTAAGCTTGGCACGGCCCGCATCGTCGTCACCCTTGGCGGCTTCCGCCAGGATTTTGACCAGCGTTGCATCAACGTCCTTGGCCATGCCTTTTTCGTCGCCGCAGACGTAGAGATGAGCGCCGCCGGAAATCCAGTTTTGGATTTCCGCGCGACGTTCCCAAAGCCGGTGCTGAACGTAAATCTTCTCCGGCTGATCGCGCGAGAAGGCAACGTCGATATTCGTCAATGCGCCTGCCGCAATGTGATCTTGCCAATCGAGCTGATATATGAAGTCATTGGTGAAGTTGCGTTCGCCGAAGAACAACCAGCTCTTGCCTTTCGCGCCGGTTTCGGCACGCTCTTCAATGAACGCGCGATAGGGCGCGACGCCGGTCCCCGCGCCGATCATGACAATCGGTTTGTTGCCGTCTTCGGGCAGGCGGAAGTGGCGGTTTGGCTTGACGTAGATCCGAGCCGTGTTGCCCGACTTGCGCCGGTCGGCGAAGTAGCTGGACGCCACGCCCTTGCGTTTCTTGCCGTGCGACTCCCAGCGCACGGCGCCAATCAGCAAATGTGCTTCACCCTGATGCGCTTTCAAACTTGAGGCAACCGAATAGAGCCGGCCGGGCAAAGGGCGCAATAGGCCGAGCAGCTGCTCGGCCGAAAGTTTTTCCGCGTAAGTTTCAAAGAGATCGACGAGCTGGCGATCACTAGAAAATTTCGCGTAGGCGTCGCCTTCGACAAGCGTCTTCACGTCCGCGCGGCCGGTAAGTTTCGCATAATTTTCGACGGCCGCCTTGGAAAGCGTGGTGACGTCGTAGCCCTTTTGAACTTTGAGCAAAAGTGCTGCGTCTGAACCGAGACCGGCGGCGCGCAACAGTTGATCGACGAGTTCCGGATCGTTTTCCGGCATCACGCCGATCGCGTCACCCGGCAAGTAGGTGAAGCCCGGATCGTCAAAGGCGAGCTCGACGTGCCACGTTTCGCGCGTCGAACCCGTGCCGTTCAAATTGATGAGCGCTGATATTTCCGCTTCAAGCGGGTTCTCGGCCGAGAATTGAGGTTCGGCATCCTCGTCAGGTTGATAGCCGCCGCCCTTGAAGTCAACGTGCACCACGGTTGTACTGCTTGCGCCCGTGTCTGCCGGCGCAAGTTTTCCAAGCGCACCATCGGTCCAGGCCGCAGCCTGCTTGGCAAAATCGAGATCGCAATCGACGCGATCGGCCGCGCGCGTTGCGCCCAAGGCTTCCAACCGCGCGTCAATTTTTTTGCCAACTTCGCAGAATTGCACGTAAGCCGTATCGCCGAGAGCCAGCACGGCAAAACGCACGCCATCGAGTCGCGGCGCCGCATCGCTCATCAAAGCGGTATAGAAATCGATGGCGCGGCTTGGCGGGTCGCCCTCGCCCCAGGTCGCGGCATAGATCACGAGGTTTTTTGCTTTCGCGAGCAGCGCCATGTCGGCGTCTGCCATATCAAAGACTTTGGCATCGAGGCCGTGCTTCTGCGCAACTTTCTTGGCCTTTAATGCGAGCGTTTCACAATTGCCGCTTTCGCTGGCGTAGAGAATGGTCAAAGGCGCACGCGGTTTCGCGGCCGCCACCGGCTGCGCAGCGCCGCCTTGAGCCGCTTCAAAGCCCGCGAAGAACCCTGCCAGCCAGCTGCGCTGCAGTGGCGTCGTCTTGGCAACGACTTTGTTCAGGGCATCAATATCTTCCGGCGCGAACGGTGCGTTCTTGGGAAGCATCGGGATAGACGTCACATAATTCTCCTTGGCGGCCACCTAAGGCTGGCCCGAACATGCGAGCCCAGCCCGATTCATCGATTAAAGCCGCTTCACCTCTTAGCGGCAAAGCGTTTGCTTGTCCTCATTCTACGGCTGGTTACGAAGACGCGGATGTGGTGGTGCCATCCGCCAGCCTTTCGACACGGCAAGTTGGCACAAGCGCCGACGAACTTAATTCAGGGCAACATACACTGTAATAGAACAAATTTCCACTAATAACGCATTTATAGAGTAAAAAAGGCATGTTTTTCTTTTTTATATTATAAAATAGTATACTATTTCCAACGCATGAGCCGTGCTGGCTGGCAATTCCGGCCTTCGTGACGGGATATCGCAGACCCGCCGCCCTGTCGACTTTTCGAAGGATCGGTTGGCGCATCGTCGAAGAGAAAATCTGCCCCTGATCGCACCCGATTTACATCGCAAACGACATCGCAATCAAAGTCTGGCCGCTCGAAGTAAATGATACAAAATTACACTTGTCGTTCAAGCCTTTCTCACACGCAGTCGTGAGCCAAATTGAATTCTAACGCGCATCGATTTGTGGTGTAACCGGATGTAAGGTGGCGCGGGCTTGACAACTTAGGCACGTTCCGCAGATTGGGGCGGCACAACATTATAAAAATGTGTCTGCCCTGGTGGAGTGGGCCCAATTGGGCCGCGTGAAACTGGTAAGCAACAATTCATCTATGGAGGAAATTATGAAGATCTGGTCGAAGCCCGAAGTTCGCGAAACGGAAGTTGGTCTGGAAGTGACGAGCTACCTCCCCGCCGAGATCGATGTCATCTAAGATTGATGTTCCTAGACTCACGCGACCCGTGAGTTTCGGCGCGGCGGCCGGTGTTTCCATCGGCCGCCGTTGCCATTTTAAAATCGGGCCGTTTAAAAACCAGCGTGAGCCCTTATCCGGTGCCGGCGCGCCGTTAACAGAAATCGTTCCATGATTATTAAGATACTCGGGGCTGCGGCAGGCGGCGGCTTTCCGCAGTGGAACTGCAACGGCATCCATTCCGCGAACGTCCGATCGGGCAAGGCCGGATATCGCGCACGTACGCAGTCGTCGCTCGCAATCTCCTCCGACGGGAAGAACTGGGCTCTGCTCAACGCCTCGCCAGATTTGCGCCAGCAGATTGCCGCAACGCCCGAGCTACAGCCCGACAAGAACGGCGCTCTTCGTAACAGCCCGATCAAGGCCGCCGTCGTCACGAATGCCGACGTAGATCACATTGTCGGCCTCATCAATTTGCGAGAGCGCCAGCCGTTCGCGATCTACGGGTCGGAACGCGTGCTCGCTACCCTCAATGCCAACTCGATATTTAATGTATGCGCGCCGGACATTGTGCCGCGCATTCCCTTAGCCCTCGATAAGCCCGTGAGCCTCTCCGGTGCCGGAACCGGTCTCGGCATTACAATCGAGCCCTTTGCCGTCCCTGGAAAAATTGCACTTTTCCTGGAGCAAGGCAGCTCAAGCAGTAACTTCGGCAGCCGCGACGGGGACACCATAGGCCTTGAAATCAAGGACGATCGAACGGGAAAGTCCTTTTTCTATATTCCAGGCTGCGCAGAAATCGATGCGCCCCTTGCTGCCCGCATCAAGGGCGCGGAACTCATATTCTTCGACGGCACCCTTTACACCGACGACGAAATGCTGACCCAGGGCCTGCTGAACAAAACCGGCCAGCGCATGGGACACATCTCGATGTCGGGACCGGACGGCTCGGTCGCCGCATTCGAACCGCTTAATGTTAAGCGCCGTATTTACGTTCACATCAACAATTCTAATCCGGTGTTGGATGAAGGCTCGAAAGAGCGCAAACATGTGGAAACGGCCGGCTGGGAAGTCGGCTCCGACGGTATGGAGATCCGCTTATGAACCCCGTCAGTCTCGAAAAGAAAAGCGCCGAACGCCGTGAGAACGAACCGCCAATGACGGTCGCCGATTTCGAAGCGGCAATCCGCGCAGTTGGTCCCGAGCGCTATCACGATTTGCACCCGTTCCATCATATGCTGCATGGCGGCAAGTTGAACAAGGGTCAGGTCCAAGCCTGGGCATTGAACCGGTACTGCTATCAAGCGGCCGTACCCCGCAAAGACGCCGCTCTCATCAGCCGCGTTCATGATCGCGAGCTGCGCCGGGAATGGCTGCATCGCATTCTCGACCACGACGGGCAGCTGCCGGACGAACCGGGCGGCATCGAGCGCTGGCTGGTATTGACCGACGGACTTGGCTTGGACCGCGAGTACGTCACATCGCGGCGAGGGGCCTTGGCAGCAACTGTCTTCGCCGTCGAAGCCTATGTGACTTTCGTTCGCGAGCAGCCCCTGACTGTCGCGGTCGCCTCCTCTCTCACCGAGCTCTTCGCGCCGAAAATCCACAAGGAACGCATTTCTGGAATGCTCGAAGGGTATTCGTTTATCGACGACAAGGTGATGGCGTATTTCAAGCGCCGCCTGACGCAAGCGCCGCGCGATGCCGATTTCGCCTTGCAGTATGTCCTGCAAAACGCCAAGTCGCGCGAGGAGCAAGAAGCGTGCGTCGAAGCGGTCCGATTTAAGTGCAATGTTCTTTGGGTCCAACAAGACGCACTCTATAACGCTTACGTCGCCGGCAACATCCCGCCTGGCGCCTTCCGTCCGGAGACTTGAAATGACCGCGTCCGTGCAGCGCACTCGAACGATTATCAGCGCGGCTTCCAAACCTGGTTTGCCGCACCATATTAAGTTGCGTCACGACCCGGGGCGCGGGCGCTGGCACGTTCTCGCCCCGGAGCGCGTGTTTGAACCCGACGCCATTGCCGTCGAAATCTTGAAGCGATGTGATGACCAAAGAACGGTGCAGAGTATCGCCGACGAACTGGCGAACGAGTACAATGCGCCAGTAGAAAACATCATTGCCGACGTAATTTCGATGCTTCAGGAACTAGCCGATAAGGGCGTCGTAAAGGCCTGAGGCTTGAAAGTATAAAAGGTTAAGTCCCATGAACGAAATCGCGCCCCTTGAGCATTTTGCTGACGCGCCCGTCGAAGCGGCGTGCAGCCGCGCTCCGATCGGTCTTTTGGCGGAGCTGACGCATCGTTGCCCGCTGCAATGCCCTTACTGCTCGAACCCGCTCGAACTCGATCGCGTCAATCAGGAACTGACGACGGCTGAGTGGCAGGACATTATGCGCCAAGCGGCCGATCTAGGCATTCTCCAGATCCATTTGTCAGGCGGCGAACCGACGGTCCGCAAAGACCTCGAAGACATTGTTGAGGTGGCGGCCAAAGCCGGGCTTTACACGAACCTCATTACTGCCGGCGTGACGCTCACGCGCGACCGCTTAAAGAAACTGAAAGACCTCGGTCTCGATCACGTCCAGCTTTCGATCCAAGACGTCAACGAAGCTAACGCAGAAAAAATTTCGGCCTACAAGAACGGCCTCGCCAAAAAGCGCGAACTCGGCAAGTGGGTTCGCGAATTCGATATGCCGCTGACCATCAACGCGCCAATTCACCGCCACAACATCGAGAATCTCCCGGCTATCATCGACTTCGCCGTTGAGATGGGCGCGGGCCGGCTCGAAGTCGCGCACATTCAGTATTACGCCTGGGCCTTGAAAAATCGCGCAGCCCTCATGCCGTCGCGCGCGCAGGTCTACAAGACGAATGAGATCGTCGAAGAAGCCAAAGTACGCCTCAAAGGCATATTGGTATTCGACTTCGTGGTTCCCGACTACTATGCCAAAACCCCGAAACCTTGCATGGGCGGCTGGGGCCGGGGCATTATGAATATTAATCCGTCTGGTAAGGTGCTCCCCTGCCATGCCGCCGAGAGCGTACCGGGTCTCGAGTTCGACAACGTGAAAACAAAGCGCCTCGCCGACATCTGGCTCAAAGGTCAGGCCTTCCAGATGTATCGCGGCCCCAGCTGGATGAAGGAGCCTTGCAAGGGCTGCCCGCGCGCCGAAATCGATTTTGGCGGCTGCCGCTGCCAGGCCATGGCCTTTACTGGCGATGCCACGAATACCGATCCGGCCTGCAAATTCTCGCCCCATCACGCCGCCTTCGTGGCGGCAGCCGAGGCCGAAAGCGGCGTCGCTAACCCGCCAAACTTCCTATACCGCCGGCTGGGCGGCGCTAAGGGCAGCCCGGACAGCGCCGTAGAGACCGAATAAGGCGCAAGCACCGGGCCTGCACTCAACTTTACGCAATGTTGACCAAACTCAAGATTTTGGCCGGCGGCAGCCGCCGGACTTGAAGGTGCGGCATTTGGTTCAGCCGCCATTCAGAAAAAGGCTGCCAAAATGCTCCGGCTAGTTTAAAACTCGGCGCGCTTGAGTATGCGCCTGGGCTGGCGAAACGGAGAGGAAACACAAGAATGCGCAAGATCGTTCTGGCGGTCGCAATGATCGCTGCAATGCCGGTAGCGGCTTCGGCCGCAGATGCAGAAGCCGGTAAAACCGTTTTCAGTAAGTGCAAGGCCTGCCATCAGATCGGCGAAGGTGCGAAGAACGCCGTCGGTCCGAACCTTACGGGTGTCATCGGCCGCAAGGCCGGTACGTCCGAAGGCTTCACCTATTCCGAAGCGATGAAGGCTTCGGGCAAGACCTGGGACGAAGCAACGCTTAAAGAGTACCTCACAGACCCAAAGAAAGCCGTTCCCGGCAATAAGATGGTGTTCATGGGCCTAAAGGACGCTGCCGACATCGACAACGTCGTCGAGTATCTCAAAACCGCGAAGTAATTCGCGCAGGTTCTTGATCGTTGAGAATTCCGCGCCGCGAGGATCAACCTTCGCGGCGCTTTCCTTTTGAACTCTGGCTACGAAATCAGAGCGGCATAGTTCCAGAATCTCCAAGTTCCGCGATCAAGTTTGCCGCGAAGAAGTGAATGTTCACGCGATCCA
>JANMNH010000033.1:0-3450 GCA_031373745.1 Hyphomicrobium sp.
CGGCATGTCGGCTCACCGCACGCGAACCCAGCAGGTCCCACGCGGGCGACCATGGCGGCGGGGCGGCCGATGCCGGAGCGGCCAAGCCGGCCGCAAGCAATACGCTGGCGATTGCGAGTTTGAGTTTCATGACAATCTCCTGTGTTTTCCAAGACCGGATGGCATTGCGTTGAATGCCATCTTCAGCGCTGAAGAGCTTGCCGTTCTGATCCTGAAAGGAACTCGAACCTGTCGTTCAGGCGAGGTTCATTCATCAAACGAAAAACGCCGCGAAACCTAGAGTCTCGCGGCGTTCATGTTCAGTCGCTCAAGATGAACGACGTGACGGGCGTTACTCGGCCGGCTGCATGCTGCCAGCCTTCGCTACTCTGTCATGCGCTAGAAAACGCAGTATCGGCGAGAGCACGATCAACCCGACGCCGACCGCGATGCCGTACATGCCGATTTGCTGGAAAACCTCGACATACGTTTTCAACGCCTTGCCGGGATCGAGCACTTGGCCCGCGACTGTTTCGGCGGCCGTGAGCTGCGCAATCCAACCGCCGATCATTTGCGCCCACGAAGAGGCCAAGAACCAGGTGGCCATGATCGTTGACGCGATCGCGGCCGGTGCAAGCTTGGTCATCTGCGAAAGCCCGACGGGCGAGATGAAGAGTTCGCCGGTTGTGTGGAGCATGTAGGTCAAGAACAAGAAGATCATCGGAACCTTGAAGCTCGCGTCAGCGAACTGTGAGCCCCAGACGAGCACAAAGAACCCGGCGCCAACCTGAAGAAGGGCGAGGCCGAACTTGAGCACAGGGTTCGGATCCAGGTTGACGCGGCCCAGTCCGGCCCAAATAGCCGAAAATATCGGAGCCAAGATCAAGATCATGCCCGCGTTGAATGACTGCGTCTGCGCCGCAGTCAGTGTAACGCCAAAGATGGTGAGCTCCGTGTTGCGTTCCGCAAATTGGTTCAACGAAGAACCCGCTTGCTCGAACAACGTCCAAAATACTGTCGACGCGGCAACCAGAATGAGCGCCAGAATGATGCGCTGCGCCTCGACGAAGGTGCACTGGGTGAACATGAAGATCACCAGGTAGAGCAACACCAACCCAGACGCCACGATCAGCATGTTCGTGACCCAGTCGTGTTGCTGCACAAGCATCCAAACGACGCCGAGGCCGAGGATGGCGAGCAAGTAGATAGTCCACTCGACGTTGATCGGACCGAGCGCCGCCCGCTTCAGAACTTCCGGGTTGGGCGGCTCGCCTCGGCCTTCAAGCCAAGATTTGCCAAGACCGAAAACAATGAAGCCCAAGAGCATGCCGATGCCGGCTGCACCGAAGCCTGCGCCCCAGCCATAGCTGGTACCGAGCCAACTGCAGAGCAGCGACGCCCAAAACGCACCCAGGTTGATGCCGTAGTAATAGAGCGTGAAGCCCGCATCGCGCCGCGGATCGGTCTGACCGTAGAGTTGACCCACGATCGTCGATATGTTCGCCTTCAAGAATCCGACGCCCATGATGATGAGAGCCAGCGCGAGGTAGAAGATGTTCTTGAAGATGGACGGGCCTTCGATCACGCCGATCTGGTAGGAGTCTTTCGGCAGGATGTTCGGCAGTGTACCACCGGGTGCAAGCCCCTTGATTTCGAACCCGCCGTCGGCGCTAGCGCCATACGCGTATTTCTGACCGTCGACGATGATGCGCGATTGCTTGGCATCCATCCGTCCTTGCACATCGAACCCGTAGGTGGTGCCGTTGAACGTCAGTGTTTGCTGGGCCGGGGGACCTTCGAACGCCATCAAAAGGTGGCCGCAAACGAGAAGCATCGCGCCGAACGCGATCGCTTTGCGCGTACCGAGATACAAATCCGCGAGCAAACCGCCGAGCAGTGGCACCAAATAGACGAGCGAGGTGTACGCGCCGTACTGGCCCTGCGCAGCCGCGTCCTTAAAGAGGAATTGCTCGGTCATGTAGAACACGAGCAGGCCGCGCATACCGTAGTACGAGAAGCGCTCCCACATCTCGGCAAAGAACAGGATGAAGAGCCCCTTGGGATGGCCACGCGACAGTTGCCACAAGACCGGGAGGCCGCTCAGAACCGTAATAGCAAGACCGACCTGAAAGACAATTACATCCATGAACAGAGTTCCCTTGCGTGGACCGCTTAGCGCCGGACAAGACCATGCAGGGCGGCAACAGACAAGCGTTTGACGGAACCGTGACGCTAGGGTTGCGGCCGTTTCCTTAACGCGGCGAGCGCTTCGGCCGAACTTCCCCCGCCTGGCGCAAAAACCAGGCCGATGACAAGGTCGCTCAGTGTTTTCACGAGCACCAGGATCGCGAGCGCCCAGATCGGCGCACCAAGTTCGCCGACCAACCAACCACCGGCGATGACGGTTAGGTGCAACGCAAGAACGCGCGGATAGGGCTCGAACATCATGTCGCCCGGCGACCTTCCGCGAAACCGGTCTGTCCGAACGACATCGATCGCCAAGAACATGGCCTGCCAGCAAACAATCGCCAGCACAGGCCCCGCGAACCCGGTGCTCATATGGGCAAAGCCTCCACCCTGCACGCCGAACAGCACAATGACAAAGATGCCGTGCACGAACGTGAACATGCCGTAGTGCATGGCGAAGAACCACGTCGTCGAAAACGGAGACGTATCTCCGTTCGTCCCTGTGCTGATCGCGAGGCGCACCGTATACGCCACCCCGATCGTAAGGTTCTCGATCCAATAGAGGATCAGGACTTCGGCAACGTTCCAGCCAAACCAAAGCGCGCCGACAAGCGGGATCGCGTTAACGGCAAGCGTGCCGAGAATCTGCAGAAGCTGGAACATTGCGGCTTGATAGGGGATCGCGACCGGCGCGCCAAGAAGCCCGCCGCTTGCCGTGGCCGCGCCTTCCAACTAGGTTTCGACCGTTCGCAATTGCACAAACAGGACTAGAAAATGCTCGGCCGCCTAAACCACGTCGCTATTGCCGTCCCGGACATTGCGGCGGCGGCGGAGATCTACCGCTCCACCTTTGTCATGGGTGCCAAGGTTTCTAAGCCGATACCGCAGCCGGATCACGGCGTGACCACTGTGTTCGTCGAACTGCCGAACACGAAGATCGAGTTGCTGGAACCGCTTGGCGAAAGCTCGCCGATCGCGAACTTCCTGAAGAAGAACCCGTCAGGCGGTATCCACCACGTCTGTTACGAGGTTGAGGACATCTACGCCGCGCGCGACCAAATGATCGCCAAAGGGGCCACAATCACGGGCACCGGCGAACCGAAGATCGGCGCGCATGGCAAACCGGTGGTTTTCGTGCACCCGAAGGATTTCAACGGCACGCTGATCGAACTCGAGCAGGTTTGATCTAAAGCCATGGGTGTCGCCGGGTCCTTGATGGTGATCGCAATCGGGTGGTGGCTCGCCTTCTTCTTGCTGCTGCCGATCGGGATCCGCTCGCAAATC
>JANMNH010000054.1:0-8380 GCA_031373745.1 Hyphomicrobium sp.
CCCACGCTCGATTTCGGAACTGCGCCGCTCCATTGGATGAGAATGATGGCGGCAACGGCAATCAACGCGATGTATTTCATGGGGTGAATACCGGTTTATTCCGCTGCGTTCGTCGTAGCAGCCGCGATAGGCTTCAACTCGTAAATGCTCGCGAGTTTGGCGGCGGCGGCAATGTCGCCGCTTTGAAGTGCGCGGCGAACGGCTTCAAGCTTGCGGACGTCTTCTATAGAAAAGTACGGCGCCCATGCGTGATCGTCCTCAATCAGGGTAACGCTGACTTTGGCGGCATACGGTCCTTCATGGACGAATTCGGTGGTGGGCGTTGTCTTCATGGTTTGCGACTCCTGAAGTCGGGCGACCAAAGCAACGGGTCGGGCCGGTAAGCTGTGACGAGTGCCGCTGGTTCTGTCGTGTCCTTTGCCACACCCCAGACGGCGTGAATCGGGCGTTTCTTCGCATCCAAATGTAGCACAAGCATAGACGGTCTGGCGAAATAATCGGGATAGTCTTCGAGCACTTCTGCGGTGTCGATGCTCCTCAGAAGATCGTCCGAAACGATGTTATGCTGAGCCAATCGGCGAAAAGCATGGCGCGACACGTTAATCTTGTCGGCCTTTACGAGCAGACGAATCCGAGCAAACGTCTCGTTCATGACGCCTCACTCCGCCGCCTGCTTCTTGCCCGGCTTCGCAGCAGCAGCCGGCCGTCTCGCCAACAGCTCCCGCAAATACTTCCCCGTATAGCTTTCCTTGCACTTAGCCACGTCCTCCGGCGTGCCTTCGGCAACGATCTTCCCGCCGCCGTCGCCGCCTTCGGGGCCGAGGTCGATGATCCAATCCGCCGTCTTGATGACTTCGAGATTGTGCTCGATGACGACGACGGTGTTGCCCGCATCCGCCAGCTCATGCAGCACTTCGAGCAACTTTGCGACGTCGTGGAAATGCAGGCCCGTGGTCGGTTCGTCGAGAATGTACAACGTGCGGCCCGTGGCGCGGCGGCTCAACTCTTTTGACAGCTTGATGCGCTGGGCTTCGCCGCCACTGAGCGTCGTCGCCTGCTGGCCGATGTGAATGTACCCCAACCCCACGCGCGCCAATGTTTCCAGCTTGTCGCGGATTGACGGCACCGCCTTGAAGAAGTCGGCGCCTTCTTCGACCGTCATGTCGAGCACGTCGGCAATCGACTTGTCCTTGAATAGGACCTGAAGCGTTTCGCGATTATAGCGCTTGCCCTTGCATTCCTCGCAAGTCACGTAAACGTCGGGCAGGAAGTGCATCTCGATCTTGAGGACGCCGTCGCCCTGGCACTTTTCGCACCTGCCACCCTTGACGTTGAACGAGAAGCGGCCCGGCTCGTAACCGCGCGTTTTGGATTCCGGCAAGCCCGCATACCACTCGCGCATGGGCGTGAAGGCGCCCGTGTACGTCGCCGGGTTCGAGCGCGGGGTTCTGCCTATAGGGGACTGATCGATGTCGATGATCTTGTCGAAGAACTCGATGCCAGTGATCTTGTCGTGCTCGCCGGGATGCTCTTTCGAATTGTTCAACTTGCGCGCCACGGCTTTGTAGAGCGTGTCGATGAGCAGCGAGGATTTGCCGCCGCCCGAGACGCCCGTGACACAGGTGAAAAGCCCGCACGGAATGGCGGCTGTGACGTTTGCCAAATTGTTCGAGCGCGCGCCGTAGACGATCAGTGCTTTGCCTTTTTCCGCGATGCGGCGATTGCGCGGCACGGACACTTGCCGGCGTCCGCTCAAGTAATCACCAGTCAAGCTCGCAGGCGTCGCCATGATGTCGTCAGGCGAGCCCTGCGCCACGATTTCGCCGCCGTGGATGCCGGCGCCCGGGCCGATATCGACAACGTGGTCGGCGGTCATAATCGCGTCTTCGTCGTGCTCGACCACGATCACCGTGTTGCCGATGTCGCGCAGGTGGCGCAGCGTCTCGAGCAGCCGGGCGTTGTCGCGCTGATGCAAGCCGATGGAGGGCTCGTCGAGCACGTAGAGCACGCCGGTGAGGCCCGAGCCGATTTGCGAAGCCAAGCGGATGCGCTGGCTCTCGCCGCCCGAAAGCGTGCCCGATCCGCGCGAGAGCGTGAGATATTCGAGACCCACGTCGTTCAGGAATTTGAGCCTATCGCGGATTTCCTTCAAAATGCGCGTTGCGATTTCGGATTGCTGCTTGGTGAAGGTTTTCGGAATATCCGCGAACCAGATGTTCGCCGCCTTGATCGAGAGATCGCCGACTTCGCCGATGTGTTTAGCCCCGATCTTCACCGCGAGAGATTGCGGCTTCAAGCGATAGCCGCCGCACGCGTCGCAGGGGTGCGCCGCCTGATAACGTGACAGTTCTTCGCGCACCCAATCGCTGTCCGTTTCCTTCCAGCGCCGTTCGATATTGCCGATAATGCCTTCGAAGGGTTTGACGGTCGAATAATTGCGCGCGCCGTCCCAGTAGGTGAACGTCACGTCCTCCTCGCCCGAGCCGTAAAGCAGCGCGAGCTGCACGTGTTTCGGCAATTTCACCCACGGCGTCTTCATCGGCACTTTGTAGAATTTGGCGAGGCTTTCCAGCGTTTGCTCGTAGTAGGGCGATGTCGCCCCGGTCTTGGCCCAAGGGAACACGGCGCCCTCGCTCATGCTCAAGTTGCCATCCGGTACGACGAGATCGGGCTCAAAACGCAACTCCGTGCCAAGGCCGTCGCACGCCGGACAAGCGCCGGCCGGCGCATTGAACGAAAAGAGACGCGGCTCGATTTCTTCAATCGTAAAGCCAGAGACCGGGCAGGCAAACCGCGCAGAGAATGTGATGCGCTCGTGCGTTTCGTTTTTGTTGCGGAGGACTTCGCGATCGGGGTCAGACCCTTCATGCCGAAGGCGTGTCTCCGACACGACGGGTCTGACCCCGGGCTCCGATTTGGCCGTTCTTCGTGGGGTCAGACCCGCAGGGTCAGACCCCTTCGTGAGCGGCTTATCTACGTATTCGGTGATGGCGAGGCCGTCGGAAAGCTTCAGTGCCTGCTCGAAACTATCGGCGAGGCGCGTGCCCAAATCCTTCTTGACGACGATGCGATCGACGACGACGTCGATGTCGTGCTTGAACTTCTTGTCGAGCTTCGGCGCGTCGCCGATCTCGTACACTTCGCCGTTGATCTTGACGCGCTGATAGCCCTTCTTCTGCCACTCCGCGAGTTCCTTGCGGTATTCGCCCTTGCGGCCGCGCACGACGGGCGAAAGCAGCAGCATCCGCGTGCCTTCGGGAAGTGCCAGCACGCGATCGACCATTTGGGAGACAGTCTGGCTTTCAATTGGCAGTCCCGTTGCCGGCGAATAGGGCACGCCGACACGCGCGAACAACAAGCGCAGATAGTCGTAGATCTCCGTCACCGTGCCGACGGTCGAGCGCGGGTTTTTGCTCGTCGTCTTTTGTTCAATCGAGATGGCGGGCGACAGGCCGTCGATGTGATCGACATCCGGCTTCTGCATCATCTCGAGGAACTGGCGCGCATACGCGCTCAAGCTCTCGACGTAACGGCGCTGCCCTTCCGCGTAGATGGTGTCGAAGGCGAGGGACGATTTTCCCGAGCCCGACAACCCCGTGAACACGACGAGCGCGTCGCGCGGGATTTCGAGATCGACGTTTTTGAGATTGTGCTCGCGCGCCCCGCGCACATGAATCGATTTGTGGGCTCCGCCCACGGTAATCGTTTTCATCAGGTCTGAGCCCGGGCGGGCGCCTGCCGTAGAGCGGCTAAGGGGCGAGGATTTTGTGGAGGGCTTTTTCATGGGAAAAGGGTGTAGCCGAGCGTCCTGCAGGGAGCAATGCGGCGGGTGGCCTAGCCTAGAGGCTGTGCGAACGCGAAGAATGTGCTATTAGAAAAGGCATGGACGAGGTGATCACAAATCAGCTGCCAGAGCCCTTGATTTCGTCGGATGCACGCCGTCTTGGCGGCACGCCGTGCTTTACAGGCACCCGGGTGCCGGTGAAGACGCTGTTCGATCACCTTGAGGCAGGTGATCCGCTGGAGGTGTTTTTGGCGGACTTTCCCGACGTATCGCGCGAGCATGCCCAGGCGGTTCTACGCCTCGCCCGCGACTTCGCACTCGACCGTTCCGATGGCCCAAAGCAAGCGGCGGAGTAAATCGGAATGCGCGTGCTGCTCGATGCATGCGTACCTCAGAGCTTGCGCCATAAATTACCTAACCATCAAGTCGAGACCGCGCGATACGCGAGACTGGAGGGGCTGGTCGACGCAGAACTGCTCAATGCGGCCGAATACCGTTTTGACGCGATTGTAACCTGTGATCGCAGCGTTCAATGGCAACAGAATATGTCGGGGCGATCAATTACTGTGGTGGTTCTTGCCGCCCGCACGAACCGGATCGCCGATCTACTGCCGCTCGTGCCAGAGTTGCTACAAGTTCTGCAAGATGTGAAGCCGGGCGAGGTGCGGGAGATCGGGGCAAAGTAATGTTGTGGCACGCATTCTGCCGGATGAGCCGGTCACATCAACTCTAGAGTCTAGCCGAGCCCCGGCCAAGCGGCAAAGCGGCGGGAAGGGGCTGGTGGCGACCCGGCCAAACCTAGGAGCACGAGGCCGGGATGGCAAAATATCAGTCTTTCCTTCGCCGCTAGCCGATGCGGCGAAGCCCATTCGGCCCCGATGTTCCAAAGTGAACGCCAGCTGAACCGCCCGCTCAAGGGCCGTTCAAGGGCTTCCATGTAGTGATCTCGCCATAACCCGGCTATAGTCAGCGAGTATACCCCATGGCATGCGCAAGTGTTTACTTCGAAGAGGCAATGCAGATGACCGACTACTCACAGAATTCCAAGCTCTCCGCGCTCGCGGCGCACGGCGAAGTCGCCGTCAACAAAACCATGTCGCTCGTCAAACTCGGCGTGCTCGCCGTCTCGGTGGCCGCCGCCATTCCGACCGCGCGCAATCTCTACTATTCCTGGACCACGGGCGTGCCCTTCAACCAGGTCGAGCACCGGCTGACGCAAGCCGAGCTGCTCGAGAAAAATTTCGACTGCAAAATCGATTACCGCGCCTTGTCGGCCGCTAGCGGCGCCAAGGTCGATGTCGGCTCGTGCGCCAAGACCGGCGATATCTCGATCAAGATTTCCGGACCCAACGGCCAAGTGAATTACGAGTGGATTGCGTTTGAAAAATTGCCCAAGCCCGCGACGACGCAAGCCGCGTCCTCGATGCTCGATATCTTCATAGCGGCCGCGATTGCCAAAGAACTGGCGAAGCCGAAAGCGGCGGCTGCTCCCTCATCGAGCGCGCCGATCGTCGTTGCCGAAGCGGCGACCGAAGTGCTCTGCCAGGCGAAAGCCAAGGACATGATCACCCGCGTCGTCAAGGAAACCGGCAAGTGCTTCAAGGAAACCGTTTCCTTGTTCAAGGGTACAGTCGAAAAGCGCGAGGAAGTGGCCTGCGATAAGGCGTGCCCAGCCGCCAACTAATCCGCGAACTAAACCGGCATCATCGAGTGATTTTCAATGCGTTGCGCGCGGCATTTCATGTTCGAAGTGCCGCGCGTTGCCGTTCGCGCCGAGTGCTCCGTAACACGCCAACTGCCTAGCGGTCCGTTCCTGTGATTTAAACAATATGACGGCTTGACGAGAGGCCGGTACCGGTATTCACTCATATCCCGTGAAGCCGCCGCTGCAAGTTGAGATAAAGCGAGACGGATCCCGGCCCATGCGGCCGCTAAACCCTCGGCTTTCCTTGCAGTACCGAACTGGTTTCGAGGTCGCGCCTCACGCAGTTGAAACAGCTGATGGAGGAAGGATGAAGCCACCTGGTACATTCGGACCTCGCCAAGGAGCGAGGTCACGGCTTGGATAGCGGACTCGAGCCAATAGCTATGCTTATTGGGGCCATGCTGTTCCTAGCCGCCACAGTCAAAATTTGGAACCTTCATACGAGGGCGTTGGCGCGATCACGCCGGCAGAGCCTCGCAGTAACAGCCCGGTTATAATCTGGGCAAACCATCTATGGTAAAAGGAACCCCGCGCACGTCTGAGGACAAGCGCGGGGTTTTCGCGTTTTGGAGGACATCGCCGTAAGGGCGCTATGTGGCTGGTGTTTCAGAAACGCCGCTTCTTTTGGTCGCTTTCGTTTTTGGCGCACTCTGCGGGCGCGCCGCTTGTTGCGGCGGAATTCCCCTCCCCATCTCGCCGAAGGCGAGCCTTCGGCTCGACGCGGGGAGGGGGTAGGGGTGGGGCGTCGAGCTAGGCGCGAACTTTGACATGAGTTCGGATGGTGCCGATCGTTTCCGCCGGCGCCGGCTCGCCGCGCAGGCGCTGGCGCAGAGGGCCGGCGCAGCAATGCTCAGCCGTTGGCGGCCGGCTCCCTGCAGGGGAGTCGCCAACGGCCACAAAAAAAGAGAAGCCAGGAACCCTAAAGCTTTATTCGGCCTATTCGGCTTGAACCCTCCGCAAAGGGAATCCCCCGCTCCGGTTCCTGGCTGCGCTGACTTTCGCAGATCGCAGCGTGCGCCCGCAACAGAGAATGCCGTGCTGCAGTATTTTTTCCGGGGAGGGGCCGCACGGCTCCGTACGCGCGCCCGCAAACATCGTTGTCACATTGGTCGATGGTTGCGCATCAGTCACAGCGCCGCGCCAAGTGCCGGAGCCACAAAATTTTTGATCTGCCCAAGCGCAAGCCGCGCGCTCTGCGCTCAATCCTTGTGATTGGTGATGGCGACGAACGCCGGGTCGTTCTGAACTTGGCGCTCGTGCATCAAAAAATCATAGTACCCGCAGCGGCGCTTTTCGCCCGGATAATCGCGGCAGTTGAAGGGGCGCGCTTTATAAATCGTGCAGCGGCGCTCTTTGGTATCGAAGAAGCGGCAAATTTTTCCGAAGTGCGGGTCCTTCTTACGCCGCATGACGTACTTGCGCCCATGTGCCGGCCTCGTGAATTTCTTCTGCGCGGCTTCAAACGTCATGTCGTGATGTTTTGCAAGCCGCTTCACGTCGGCCTTGTTGAGCGCGATCAACGGGTAAGAACAGCAATATCCGGGACAGTTGAGACAATTGTATTGGGCCATAGGCGGCGGTGGTCTTTCTCTCTTGCTGTGCGCGAGCATGCAGGCCGCCTTGCAATAGGGCGGCACCCCGGCCCGGTCAAGCAAGGCAAGCTTGAATTGCCAAAGCTGTGGCCGCGTAGGGCGCATAAGGCACGGCGTCTGCACACCGTTTCAGTTGAGCGCCAACGGCCGCACGCCGGGCCGTCATGCGCCGCCTTCCGATACGCTCCGGAGCACAATCGCGGTGCATGACGCCGCGCGCGGTCGTCTCTGGGCAACCGAAGCGCCAGGAAAATAGCGCGGCTTATGCACCCTACGATCCGCGTCATTATTGCGGGCTACGCGGGCTTCGCCTTACGGCATGTATAGGCGAGTTTGCACGGCGGCAACGATCAGCTCCGTAAGGTTCTCCGCATCACAGATCGATATCACATTCTGACTCGAGCCAACTAGGCCATTTGGCATTTTAAAAGGAACGAGATCATCAACATTGGCTTGTGTCGGAAGAACATAGCGACCTCGCCAAGAGATGAATTCCGATAGGATTTTTGCTGTCAGAACCTGCTCCTGCGAGAGCACAACGTCAGCTAGTGCCGCAAGTGCTACGAGTTCATGCTGGTAAAATTTATCTCTTTTCAGCTTTTCAGCGTCGTTGAGATTTTTGCGAGGTGTTGTGACCACAGTTCTCAACTGTGGGGAGTGAACGATTATCGCTTTCAGGAGAACTTCACAGGCCATTCCCGCCAGCATTATCGCTTGGTCGTGGATGTCAAAACTGATCGATCTATTACCAGCCTGAGCCGCGAGAATTCGAAATGCATGCACCAGGTTTTCGCCCTTGTGGGCCCAGGCGCGTGGCATGCCATAGACGCCGATCCAATATTGTTCCCAGAATACTTTGGCGTCTTGGGTTGAATGACTCATCGAGCTTCTTTCAGCTTTTGGCTTCGCAAGTTTAAACCCAATAACGTCATCCTCGTCGCCGCCATGCGTAAACTCCTCACAATCCTCAACGCCATGATGAAAGCTCAAGAAACTTGGCGAAACGTTTGTGCATCAAGACGGTTGCTACGGTATGGAATGGCGAATGCCGCCTGATTGAGGGCCTGGGCGGTATCACCGACGAAACCGGATTCGTATCCTGCGGTACTTGCCGCGCCCACCGCCACTACCCCCGCCAACACCCGCATCACCCAATCCATCACCACACCTCGCAGTCCTCGACTCAACGTGCCGATTATGCGGCCGCCGGCACCCCCCGGGGATGAAAAAAAATCGCCCGAAAATTTTGCGCGGCGCTTTCAACGGGTTATCGAACTCGTTCATCTCGGGTTTCCACCC
>JANMNH010000056.1:0-5106 GCA_031373745.1 Hyphomicrobium sp.
GGACCCTCGCGGCGACCATGCCGAATGCGGGTGTGGCGATCAGCATGACGATGAAAACAAAGAGCAAGAGATTCGGTATTTGCGATGACTGAGCGAGCGAATCACGCAGCGGCCTCAAGACAAAGAAGCTGCCGATGATGAAAAAGAACGATATCGCGGAGAACACTAGCGCAGGCCGCTCCCCCTTCTCGAACGCAACAGCCGGACGCGATTTCGCGTGCGAGCCGTCCATCGCCGCCGTTGCCATCCCGTTGCCCGCCCTCAACGCACCCTGCTGTCGCCGCGCGTACTCACTATATTGCTGTTTTCGTTTTGCAGGAGGGTGCGTGGGTTTTTTGGTTGCCGGAACGTCGAGATTGAGGGGGGAGCGGCGATCGGGCAACAACGGACTCTCTTGTCGCGCGAAGTTTTGGTAAAGAGCTCTCTTGCTACGACCGTGTATGGTCGGGCGTAGTCTCTTCAAGCGGATTTCGGGAGGAAACGTGCCAATCATAAAGAAAGCACCGTCGGATCTAAGGAACGTCGCTGCTGTTGCCCAATGCATGGACAACCAGTGGCTCCCTCCGGAGCTGGTCGACAGGGTTTTCGCCGACGCGGATCGTAAAGAGATCATGCGTCGTAGGGACGAATTGATTAAGCACGAGCTAATGGCGGCGCTGCTCACCTCCGAGCAGCTCGTGCTCAACCGGGCTTTCGCACTCAACAACGATGTGTTCGCGAGCCTCTACCAGGATCCACTCAGCCGTCCCGATTTCGAAAGAGCACTCGACTCTGAGGTCATCACGTTTTGCTTTCTCCAGGAACATGGCTTTCACGAGCCGCCGCAGTTTCGTGCCCATCAAGACCGGGTGGAACGCCTCGCAGAGATCACCGGGCGCATAAGAACTGCTTGCGTGAGGTTGAGTTGGGACGACAGCCAAAACCAAGGTCTCGTCAAGGATTCGCTGGCGCTCCCGTTTCACCAGTACGTCTTGTCACTGCAGGCAAGCAACAAGCGGCAGTTCGCGCGTGATTTTGGAATTGCAGTGAGCGATGAGCCGTCATTCTTCAGGCGCCTCGACGAGTTGTCATCATTTGCGGCCACGGTCGGTGGTCTCGTCAATCGGGAACAGATCTACGGCCGGTTCATCAACGAAACGCAAAACTCCCTAGTCGGGTCTATCGATCGAAGCAAACCGTTTGCGCGTGAACTCAAGGCCATTGTGGATTTGAAGTACAATCTCAATTTGGCAGACGCGCTGGATCGCTATGGCCTCACGTCGCAAGGCGACTGTGATCGTTCGATCCTACAGGAAATGGACATGGGGGCCATGTCGCTATCGTCGGAAGACGATGTCTCCAATCAGCTTGCGACGTTGCTGAGTTCGGCAGGGTTCTCTAAGCTCAATTCGTTTCAAGCGTTGGACTTCCTGCCGCATCTCGAACTGGCGGATGTCTTGGCTATTCGCGACTGTGACGAATGGAAGAGATACGTCGCCGTCGTTCAAAAGGGACTTCCCCAACACGGAGTTGACTTCTTCCATCATCCGCTGCTCAACGACAGTTATGCGACTGAGCTTGTAGATAGCCACATTGCGCTACTTGCTAGGGCACATTCCTTCGTGGAGGTGCGCGAGCTCGGCGAGCGGACGGCTTCATGGTGCGAGTTCACGATCTCGTTGATCGGAACGGCTGCCAAGATCGTCAGCAAGTTCATTGGCGAGGAGCATTTCATCTTGCTGCCTCCCGACATGTTGTTCGAAGGAAGCATCGCACACGCTGTGGCGCCGCTTCTGGTTGAGTTCGCCGTAACCGGCGGACCCAAGGAGCATCGGGAAACATTCTTGCGCAAATATCCGGCTTTCAGCGCAAGAATCTCGAACCCGAAAGAGTTCTTCGCCCGCCTAAAGGATCGGTTGCAGTCGCACGCGCGCCGATCGCACTCGCTGCACATAGGGGATCTTTCGATACAGCAGTTTCGCGACAACGACCGGTGCGGTAGTCTGAACCCGATCACTTGAGAAACGGATATGATCGTCACTCTCGAAGAGCCGGACGAAATCGCGAGTGCCGAAATGGCAGTGCGCGAGAGATTGTTGCAAGCCGGCTTGCCGCCTGGGTGGGCGCGGGTAGGTTCGGTCTTTGAGGATCAGTACCTGAAGATTGATCGTTATCCGGTGCGCTTTAGCAGTGGCGCACTTGGGACCTATCTAAGGGTTGAGCCAGGACGTCACTATGCCGGCGGCGTCGCAATCGTGACGCTTCACGAGGACAGCCTGGTGCTGGTGAAGCAGTTTCGCTTTGCCACGCAGCGGGAGCACATGGAAGTCCCGCGCGGCTTCTTGGGTCGGCACGAAGATATCGTCGCCGCGGCGATGCGCGAACTCGCCGAAGAAACCGGATCGGTCGCGAGCCGCACCGAGTACTTAGGGCCGATCTGGCCAGATAACGGTATATTGTCCTGGTGCGTACACGTGGTCTTAGCGCGCATCGACGAATTGGGGATGATGACGAGCGACGAGATTACCAGCGTCAGCGCAATCCCGATTGCCGGTATCGACGAGGCTATGTCGAGCGGTTTGATAAACGACGGTATTTCATTGTCGGCGGTTGCATTGGCCAGGGCCAGGCGCGCCCTCTAGATACGTATCCTGTGCGCGACCGACCGCGTCGGTTTCCCCTATATCGGCCGTCACTACAAGGAAGCCGACCGCTACATCTGCGTCGACCACGCCGAGCCGCAACGCGCGCTCATCTCCCGCTTCGACCTGCGCCAAGGCTTCCGCACCGCCTTCGGCGCCGACCTGCGCGACGCCGTATCGGGTTTCGCAGTCGAGGTGGACACGTCGTCCTCGAAAGGCCCTTCTCAGGCCTTCGTGAAGCGCATCACGTTCCGGCCTTAAAGCACCGCAACGAAAGCGGCGCGCGAACATCGTGCTCGCGCGCCGCTATGCCGTTTCAGAAGGCGCCGGTTAGAACTTGAAGTTCACGCCGACGCGTACGACGTCGTACGTGTTTTCGAAATCGGCCGTCGCAAAGCCCGTACCGGTCGATGGCGCCACCGCCGTCATGAGCAACTGCTCGCTGCCGAGGTCGAGGTGCATATACTCGGCCCGCAACGTCGTCATCCCGCCGAGCGCGAACTCAAGCCCACCGCCAAGCGCCCAACCCGTCGAGGTCGAGGAGGCCGAGTCGGCAATACAGGGTACGCCGGAGACGCAGGTGAGAGGCGTCGTGCCGCCGGTCCCGAAGTTTGCAAACGCAATGCTCCGGCTGAGGCTGGCGCTTTGGTCCGTGCCGCCATAGGCAAGGCCGCCGGTTGCGTACACAAGTAGGCTCGGGCTTGCCAACAGGCCGAGCCTCGCGCGCAGCGTTCCGAACCAATCCAGCGAACGCTCCATCTCCAAAATGATGGCGTGGGGATTGGCATCCGTGCCCAGGAAGCTCTCTTCGAGGCCGCTGTATTGAATGTCGGTTTCGACGCCGAACAGCCACGAGCCGTTTGTCCAATTGAAGCCGAGTTGCGCGCCACCGGTGAAACCCTGTGTGTCGAGCGTGGCGGTGTACGCAGCCGGCGCAAGCGAACTGATACCGCCCAAGGACGAATTCAAGAGCCGGTCGCCGCCGCCGCCGCCATCGCCGGCGAAGTCGACGTCGCCATTACCCCAACCGCCACCGGCGTTGAGCCCGATATACCAGCCGTCCCAAGGTCCGGCCGAAGCAGGACTCGCAAACGCCGCAGCACCGGCGACGGCCGTCGCGAGAAGAAGAGATTTGAAGCGTATCATGGTTTCGTCCCCCGTCAGACTGAGACGAGCATTTTATCACCCGAAGCACCCGCCCCAAAAATCAACTAAAGAACCCAAAGGTGTATCGCCAACAGGCGAACGTGGGGGATGGATTCACCCAACAGGCGAAATCAACAGCGAGAATCAAGGACTTGCGGCGGCACCAATTCAAAAGATCATGTTCCCGCCAGCGCGATGCGATGATGCTTGCCCGCTACATCTACCGCAATTCGTTCACCCCTAGCCCGGCACGATCGAGACGCCGTAAAGCCGCCACTCGCCCTTCCACACGTCGAACAGCAGCTCGAACGAAACGCGCCGCGGTTGGATGTTGAACGTGCCCGCGACATAGAGCATCCGCCGCGCCGTCAATCGTGGCGCCTCGCGGTACTGCGGTTCGACCACCAACACCGGCAGCATGTCGACGCCGAGGTCGGTGAGGTTCGCAAACACCAGACTAAGCTTCGCTGGCGTATTCGCGTCGCGAAAATCCGGGCCACCCAGATCGCGCACGACGGTGTAGTTGCCGGTCTTGTTGCCTTGGTCCACCGCGATCAGCGTACTGCGCACCATCGCAAGTACGGCCGCCGCCGACGGCACTTTCGGCATCACGGGCTGTAGCAGCTTCAAAGTTTGCGTGGGCGGCGCAGCAAGCGCACCGGGTGCAGCCAAAGCCGCAATCGCAAAAACGAGCGCAGCAAAGAACGGCCGCATATCACCCCTCCGGTCAATGCGCCGGATGTGACGCAAACCGGGGCCCACCGTCAACGGTGAGCCCCGGCAAGATGCTCGTTAGTAACCTTAGAACTTAAACGCGAGGCCCACTTGCGCGGCGCCCGTCTGGCCGCCGGCCGTGCTGTAGCCTGCGCTGAGCAGGATCGGCGTTTCCATGTCCATCTGATGGGCAACGCGGAACGCAACGCCCGTCTCGCCCTCAAAGTAACCGGCGCCGGTCGCAAAACCGGTCTCGCCCCGTTCTAACGCCAGCATCGGCGTCGCCAAGGCCGTCGTGGCCGCGATCCCGCGATTGAGGCCCGTGACGGCACGGTTCAGCTGATCTAGGTTGACCGCGTCCGTGCCCAAGATGCCCATCGCGACGTTCATCAAGCGCCGCTCGTTGCCGGCCGAACCGAACGACACCGTGTTCGGGTCGGTCGTGAACGAGTTCGCGCCGATCGCGACCGAACTGTTGTGCGAAGCGACCGCGTTGGGTCCGAGCGCCGTGGCGTTGATGCCGAAAGCCCGCGCACCGTCGCCGTAGGCCGCACCGCCGTTCGCGGCGAAGGCAAACGCGCCCACCGCGACCGAGTTGATCGCTTGCGCGCCGTTACCGACCGCA
>JANMNH010000065.1:0-14957 GCA_031373745.1 Hyphomicrobium sp.
TTTTTTATATCTTTTTTTGTTTTTTTTTCTATTTTTTTTTTTTTTTTAGCAGTCCGTGGCGGGGGGGGGCCCCCCCCCCGGGGGGGGGGGGGGGGGGGGGGGGGGGCCCCCACGCAGGGAAGCAGAAGCGGGAAATAAATCGCGATATCGTGCTGAAAGCTCGAACCGGAAATGACTCATTCCGCCAAGCTCATCACCCCACCCCTAACCCCTCCCCGTCGCGGGGAGGGGGATTCAACCGAAGCACATGTCTCCAGTCAAATCTGCCTGCTGCCTACCGCCCTTTTTCCAGAAACGCGTGCGCCTCCTCCGCGCGTTCGAAAATGTGCGGCTGCAATCCGCGCTTATCCAGCGCCTCTTGCATCTTCAAACGCATGAAGGCACTGGTCGAATAGCGCGCCGTCGTCAAATAATGGTGCTGCACCATGTACTCGATCATCTCGGCGTAGTCGTCGTAAAGATCCTCGGCAATGCGGCAGCCGTCGTGATTGACAACCGAGTTGACGCGCCGCCCGGCCGCGACGCACGCCGCCACCAGCATCTTGCGCAAGTCGTCGATGTCGGATTTTTTGCGCACGCTCCAGCCTTCGAGATTAAGGAACAGGATGTTGCGGTCGCTGTCGTATTTGATGCGCTCGGACAATTTGAGGTTCTGCAACTCGGCCAGGAGTTCCATCGGCTCGTCGATGAAAATGCGCCGGTCCATGGGGATCGGCTTGTTGATGATGGGCTTGAAGTCCATGTGCGCCAGAATGTTTTTCTCGATGTCGATGCCGGGCGCGACTTCGATCAATTCAAGCCCGCCGGGCGTCAGTTGAAACACGCAGCGTTCGGTGACGTAGATGACGGGCTGCGATTTCTGTGCCGCGTATTGGCCGGAAAACGTGATCTGTTCGACGTTCTTGACAAACTTGCGGGCGCGGCCTTCCTGCAAAATCTTGAGCTTGCCGTAGGCGATCTGAACGTCGAGGCCGCCGGCCGTAAAGGTGCCCGCGAATACGACCGCGCGGGAATTTTGCGAAATGTCGATGAAGCCGCCGCAGCCGTTGAGGCGCCCGCCGAATTTACTTGTGTTGACGTTGCCGTGCTCGTCGCATTCGGCCATGCCGAGGCACGTGAGATCAAGCCCGCCGCCGTGGTAGAAATCGAACATGGCGTTTTGATCGAGGATCGAGTTGGCGTTGGCAGACGCCCCGAAGCTGGAGCCGCCCGCCAGCACGCCGCCGACCGCGCCCGCTTCAGTCGTCATGGTGAGAAACGGCGTGACCTTTTCTTCCGACGCAACCACCGCCACGCCGTCGGGTGCGCCGACGCCCAAGTTGATGGCGCCGTTCAAGGGCAATTCGAACGCCGCGCGCCGGGCAATAATTTTGCGCTCGTCGAATTCCATTTTGGCCATGGCGTCGACCGGCACGCGGATTTCGCCCGAAAGCGCCGGGTCATACATGACGCCGTAGTTCATGCGGTGCATGACAGGGTCGTCTGCCACGACGACGCAATCGACAAGTATACCCGGAACTTTGACGTCCTTTGGTTTGATCGAGCCCTGTTCGACGATGCGCTCGACCTGGGCGATAACAACGCCGCCGTTGTTGTGCGCTGCCATCGCTTGCGCCAGGACGTCGAGCGTCAGGCACTCTTTTTCCATGCTCAAGTTGCCGGAAGGGTCGGCACTGGTCGCCCGGATCAGCGCCACGTCGATCGGCGTCGCTTTATAGAACAGCCATTCCTTGCCATCGACCTCGACGAGCTTGACGATATCTTCTTTCGTCACCTCGTTGACCTTGCCGCCGCCGAGACGGGGATCGACGTACGTGTGCAAGCCGACTTTTGTGAAGAGGCCGGGCGAACCCGATGCGCACGAGCGATAGAGTTTCGAGATGACGCCCTGGGGCAGATTGTAACCCTGGATCTTGTTTTCCTGAGCTGCCTGCGCAACTTTCGGCATGCGCCCGAAGTTGGCGGCGATGACGCGGCTGAGAAGTCCTTCGTGGTGAAGGCGACCGGTGCCAAGACCTTTGCTGTCGCCCGCGCCCGCGCACATGATGAGCGTCAACCCCTTCGGCGATTGGGTTTCAACGAAGCGCTTCTCAAGCGTTGCGTGCAGCAATTCGGGAATGGCGCTCTGGACAAACCCGGTGGTGCAGACCACATCCCCGTCGCTGATGAGTGCAATCGCATCGTCAGCCGAGATGACTTTGTTCTTCATCATGATGGTGCGTTTCCCTGGCCGTCCATCGCCCTCATTGGAGCGAATTATTGGCATGCGACTTTGGGAGAAGGTTAGGGACCGCGCGGGATATTTCGCAAGGACATTGAAGGGTCTTGGTGCGGCGCCAATTGCCCTACTCGGGTGGGTAAGCCGGGCCTATCCATAGCTCCGAGCGATACTTCGCACCGCAACAATGTGTGCACCCAACGCAAAGGCGCCCGTCTTTGGGACGGGCGCCTCCTAGAAATACTCAAACGATCTTCGAGCGGCTTAGTTGGTTGCTGCGACGGTTTTCGGCGAGGGGAGTACCACGGCGACAAAAATCGTTTTGCCGTCCTTGAGCGCCGTACCGGTCCAGCGTCCGTTCTCGTCGCGGTCCAAGGCCGAGATGTTGAGGTACCCTTGGCTGGCAAGCAAACGGTGTGCCTGCTTTGCCGTGTAGGCATCTGCGAGTTCGGCGGCGTATGCCGAAACGGCGGCCGTATCGTTTGCGGCCTGTTCGCCAGCTAATGCAGGTGCCGACAAACCGGCGGCGGCAAGAGCGGCGATCGAAAGTGCGCGGATCATGTGTGTCTCCATGTTTCAAACGGATATGGAATTGTTAACCGGAGCGTCTAGAGCGCAGCCCGGCAAGTCAGGCTCACCGGTTAGCTTTCAAGACTGCCGTTTCCATGACCCAGAGATGCAGACGAGGGGCGATCAATACCAATCACGTTGCCGTTGGCGCGCGCGAGTGAAACTTGATTGGTTGCGAGATGTGCGTGAAGAAAAAAATCTTTGGGCCCTTAACTCTGACTGGGCAGCGTCTTGTGCTAAACTGCCGCGTGATCCGGTTATGACCTTTCAACGGCGAATTTCGAGGTTTTTTTGGGCGCGATGAAGATCCTCATTCTCGGCGCGGGCGCGACCGGCGGTTACTATGGCGGGCGGCTTGCGGCATCCGGCGCCGACTTGACATTTCTTGTCCGCCCGAAACGCGAGGCTCAACTTGCCGCTGACGGACTCGTGATCGAGAGCCCGCACGGCAATCTTAAAACGCCGGTCAAAACGGCGACCAAGGACACCCTCTCAGGTTTTCACGATGTCGTTATCCTGAGCTGCAAGGCCTATGACCTCGACAACGCCATTGAAGCGGTTCGGCCGGCAGTGGGACCTGCAACACTTATCTTGCCGCTTCTCAACGGTCTCCGCCATCTCGACACGCTTGACACCGCGTTCGGGCCGCAAAGGGTATTAGGTGGAAGTTGTCACTTAAGCGTCGCGCTTGGAGAGCACGGCAAGGTGCTGCATCTTAATCCGTTGCATCTTTTAACTTATGGGCCGCGATCTCCAGAACAGAAAGCCAAGTGCGACGCGCTATATCCGGTGCTCGCTGCGGCAAACTTTGACACATTGCTCAGTCCCAATGTCGTTCAGTCCATGTGGGATAAATGGGTGTTGCTCGCAAGCCTTGCGGCGCTCACGTGCTTGTTCCGGGCGAGTATTGGTGAGATTTCTTGCGCGCAAGGAGGGGGAAAATTAATGCTCTGCGCGATTGACGAGTGCCGCTGCGTTGCCAAGGCCGCTGGATTTGAGCCCTCGGAAGACCACCTCGTCCGTATTCGCACGCTTCTCACCGATCCAACATCGCCCGTTGTTGCCTCGATGTTGCGCGATATGCAACGCGGCGGCCCGATTGAAGGGGATCATATCGTTGGGGATATTCTGGCGCGAGGTCAAGCGGCGGGGTTCGAAATGCCTGTACTCGTGGCGGCGTATGCCAATTTGCAGTGCTATCAACATCGGCTGGTTCAAGGCAGCTAATCGCGGAGTATTACGATATCTTCAGGTTCGGCGATCCATCTTGTCACCGGCCCGTATTCTGTGAGAAAATCACGACGTTGACTCAAACGAGGAGCCGCCCGCCCATGTTCCGCCTTCGCACTGCCTTCGCCGCGCTAACCATTATGCTGCTGCCTCTCGCAGTGTCGGCGCGCACGCCCAATCACGCGGACCTCTGGAATGGCACCGAAATCAATTGGCAGGACATCAAGAGCGGCGTTTACGAAGCCTCCCAAACGGGCAAGCCGGTCGTCATGGTGTTTCATGCAACATGGTGCTCTGCCTGTAAAAAATATCGCAGCGTCTTCCAAGACAAGGGTGTCATCGAAGCGGCGAAGGATTTCGTCATGATCCTGATCGACGGCGACGCCGAAAAGGAAGTCAACAGCGCCTTCTCGCCGGACGGCACCTATGTTCCGCGCACGATCTTCCTCGACGCCGAAGGCAATATCCGCTCCGAGTTCAAAGGCCAGGGCGATCCGAAGTATCCCCATTCGATCGACGTCAATGGTCCGGCTGAATTGGTGGCTCTCATGGCGAAAGCGCGCGCTGCGTTGAAGCCTGCAGCTCCGTCAAAGGGGCAAGAAAGCAAAACGTGAACGGGGTCCGGCCACAACGTTTTGATCAAAGCAGAATTGGTATGCTCTGCAGCCGCATGCAGCGTTGGATTGCGCTACCGGGATTTAGCCGTCATAAGGAGCCGGGCCCGGATTAGGGCTGCGGCGGACGTGGTGGAACGGTAGACACACAGGACTTAAAATCCTGAGTTCGAAAGAGCGTGAGGGTTCGAGTCCCTCCGTCCGCACCAATGATACAAATCGGTGAATTAAGCGCTGTTCACGGAGGCGTTTCAACGCCCAAGCGCTGCAGGGCCTGGCGCGGCTTGATCTGCATGCCGTTGGCTTTCAGCGAAAGTGAATAGCTCTCAATCGCCTGTTTTTTGTCGCCCCGCGCTTCTGCAATTTCGCCTTGTGCAAAATGCGCCGACGAACTCGACGGATTGATTCCAATTGCAGCCGCTAGGCTAAGGTCTGCTTTTTCGGGCTGCTTCAGTTTCTCGTAGGCTTTCGCAAGACCGATATGCGCCTCGGGATTTTTCTCGTCCAGTTTGATCGCGCCTTCATAGGCTTCTGCGGCTTTGGCGGCATCGCCGGCCGTCAAGTGGCTGAAACCAAGTTTCAGGTGCGCCGCCATGTTGTCGGACTTAAGAGAGACGATTCGCGCCCAATCCCCAGCGGCTTTGCCGTGGTCGCCGTGTTCGTTCAACGCTTCCGCACGGCTCGCCAAAACGGCAACATTCTCGGGCTCGGCCTTTAGGACCTCTGTGAAGTCCTGCACCGCTTCGCTAAAATCGAATAGAGTGAGGGAGGCGCGTCCCCGGCGCTCATAAATGCGTGTCCGTTGCGCGGTATCGAGGTTTTGGGCTTTGAGAAGTTTCGAGCATGCGAGGAGAGCGACGTAGGCCCGGTCTTGCTGTTCGCAGTCTTGCAGATCGCTTCCGGCGATTTCCGCGCCCGCCTCCGGCTGACCGTACGTGACGTCCTCGGCGTGAAGTGGTGAGCTCCACAACGCGCCGTCGCAAATCGCCAACCCTGCAACGGCCAAAAGGGCCCATGACGCGCCAGCGTTAACCCGTCCGCTCGATCTCTTACACATTGCTTCCTGCCTTTTCGCCAATCGGCGGGTTACCTGGAATCATCTTCAGCATCTCATTCATCGCCGAATGCATGGGCGGCGCCGAGCCTGTGCAATGCTTTGTAGGCATTCCAATAGCGGCCGTTAAGTTTTATGACGCGTCTATAACTATCAATGGCCATCGCTGTGTCGCCCCAGCGGTCGGCGGCTTCGGCGCGCGCCAAGTATGTGGTCCAAGATTTGGAATCGAGGCGTATGGCCGTGTCGAACTCTTGAAGCGCCTTGTCGCGCTGATTGAGGCGGTCGTAAACGGCGGCCCGCTCGACGTAGATCTCCGGCACGCCAGGACTCAATTCAATCGCCTTGTTGAAGTCATCAAGGGCCTCTTGCGCCCGCCCGCCGGATAAATAGCTCGTGCCGCGCTGCCGGTAACTCACGGGCTGTTCCGGATTGCTCGCGATCACATGCGACCAATCGGCCGCGGCAAGGTCGTGCCTGAGAAGAAGCGTATATGCTTTGGCGCGGCCGGAAATTGCGGAGATGTTCGCAGGATCGGCATTTATCGCGCGCGTAAAGTCGGCCGCTGCGGCGGCCGGTTCATCCTCCCTTAGCCAAGCGGTGGCGCGCCCGGCGAAAACCGCCGATCTCTCCTTCGCGTTCAATCCCGGGTCGTTCGCCAAAGCGGCACAAGCGCGGACGTCGGCCGCGCGCATATCGTCGCGAAAGCACTGCAGCTTGTTTGCGTTTGCAGCGGCGGCGATGAAAGTGAATGAAACACCGGCCACGAAAAGCGTACAAAAAGCTGCCGCCGAAGTGACGGACTTTACCGATGTTGTTATGTCCTTCGAATTCACCATGGCATTATCGGAGCCGAAAACTTGAATACCTGCATTGGGCGGACGTACGCAGCCGGAACGTAATATTATGGCGGATGCTCGATACCCAGCCGCCGGAGCGCTTTTCGGGCATGCGAATAAACACCGTTGATCTTGAGCACCGTCTCATAATCTTTGATGGCAGATTTCTGTTCGCCCCAACGTTCCGCCATGACGGCACGTTCCCAGTATATTGCCAGATGGCCGGGCTCAACGGCGATCGCGCGTTCGAATTCTCGCCTCGCCTGGGTTTGGTCACCGAGCGAATCGTAGACTGCGGCGCGACCGATGTAGGCATCGATGCCGCTGGGGTTGATCTCAAGCGATTTATCGAAGTCGGCCAATGCTTCGCTGTGCCGGCCAGCGGCCAACAAGCTCGTTCCGCGAGACCGGTAGAATTGATCGCTTTCTGGCTGAGCTGCGAGTAACTTAGTCCAATCCTCGGCGGCTTCGGCGTGTTGGCCGAGTTTCGTAAAGGCCAGCGCCCGGTCTTTGCGCGTTGCCAGATTTGCCGGGTCCAATTCGAGTGCGCGCGTGTAATCGGCAACTGCGGCGGCCGGATCGTCTTCCGTCATCCAGGCTTTGCCGCGCCAGCCAAAGATCCGTGCCCGGTCTTGAATGCTAAAGGCCGCCGTGTTGAACGTGGATGACTTGATCAGCGCGGTGCAGGCGGGTATGGCAAAAGAAGCAACGTCATCTTGTGCGCATTCTTGAATGGTTGGTTCGCCCCTTTGCTCTTGGCCAACTGCCGGCGTTGCGGCGAGAGAAAGCGCCGAACCAAGCAGCAAAACAAAACCCGCAAACATCGGCTTGGATTGACGGAGCAGCAACGCCGTGCGCGAAAGGTGCGGTTTGATGCGCCTGCCGGGGTTGTTGGCACTGACGATGGCTCGGCTAGCTCTCGTCATGGCGGCGTAAACACACCCAGCCTTTGTAGCCGGCGCCGGGCATCTTCATAGACACCGTTGATTTTGAGCACTTTGACGTAGCTTTCGATCGCGAGTTTATCTTCGCCCCAGTGCTCCGCCATTTCGGCGCGGGCCCAGTGCAGCGGCAGATAATTATCGTTGACCTCGATACCCTTCTTGAATTCTCTCTCGGCGAGCGGGCGGTCCTTGAGGGCATGGTAGACTTGAGCGCGGCCGATATAGGCGTCGACCGCCTTTGGGTTGATCTCAAGCGACTTGTCGAAATCGGCGAGTGCTTGCTGGTGCAGGCCGGCACCCAAGTGATCGATGCCGCGCGAGCGATAGTATTTGTCATTCTGAGGCTGAAGCGCGATGAGTTGCGACCAGTCACCCGCCGCCTTGCTGTGATCGGCAGCCGATTTGTTGTGCTCGGCGAGTTTGCTGTGCGCCTTTGCGCGACCCTCAAGGGCGGCAACGTTGGCGGGGTCAATCTCGATTGCGCTCGAGAAGTCTTCAACCGCCGCAGTGAACTCGTCCTCTTTGCTCCAGCCGACGCCGCGCAGGATCAAGATGCGCATACGCTCGGCCGGTTCAAGCTTTTGTCCGTTGAGAATAAGGGTGCACGCCCGCACCACGCGCGGAGCGGAGTCGGTCTGCTGGCAATCGGCAAGTACATTGGCTTGTTCGTTATCGCTTTCAGGCTCTGCCGCCGCTATGCCGCCGAACGACATAATGGCTGCTACGGCTGCTAGAGACCGGACAAGCCTACCGTTCAAGGTCGGCAGAACTTCAAAGTATCGCATGTTTATGGCTCGCCGTTTTGCCAATAGAACCCCGTGGTCTGTAACCTGCCGGTCAGGCAAACCTGCTTTAAGATACACCAACTAGTCCGCAAGCCCAAATACCATGACTGCGTCGCCTGTGCGGAATCCCCAGATCGAACTGCCCCCTGCGGCAACGGCAATATATTGTTTTCCATCAACGGCATAGCTGATTGGCGGGGCATTGACCCCTGATCCGCAGTTGAACTTCCAAAGACGTGACCCGCTGGCCGCATCGAAAGCTGAAAAATCGCCGTTGCCTTCGCCCATGAAGACCAAGCCGCCTTTTGTGGCGAGCACGCCGCCAACGAGAATTTCGTTGGTTTTTGTCTGCCACAAAATCTTGCCCTGGTTCTTCAAATCGATCGCCGACAACAGACCGTATTGCGGTTCCTTCGCGGGTTCAAACGCGCTGTAGGTGACTTCCGAGTTGTTGCCCGAAGCAGGTGTCGTCTCGATGCGGTAGGTAAAGGGCATATGCATGCCGGCAACGTAAACAACCCCCTTGCTCGCGTCGTATGACGTTGGCGACCAGTTGCTACCGCCGCCCGCCCCCGGTGCCACACGCACGCCGCCCTTTGCAGGCGCTGCAAACATGTTTTCTTGAGGCACGAAGGCTTCAGACTTGAACAGGAGTTTGCCATTCGTGCGGTCGTTGACGAAGTACCAGCCGACCTTGCTAGCCTGGCCGACGGCGGGAACGGTCTTTCCGTCAATAACCACGTCGAACAGCGTCGGTGGGCTCGCGACGTCATAGCCCCACATGTCGTGCGGCACTTGTTGGAAGTGCCAGACCAGTTTGCCGGTTGCCGCTTCGAGTGCGACGAGCGAGACGGTATAAAGATTGTCGCCCGGCCGGCCCGCGCCCATGGATTGCGGAGAAGGATTGCCTGTTCCGAAGAAGATGAGCCCGCGTTCGGTATCGACCGCCGGCGAATGCCAGATCGATCCCCCGCCGAAGCGCCAAGCATCAGTGAATTGCGGTGCGTCGGCCTTCTCTTTGGCAACGTCGCGGCGCATGGGAAAGCCATATGCGGTCTTCTCGACGAATTCGCCTTCCCAGCCTTTTTTCGTGGTCTCGAAGCGCCACTTCTCGGCGCCGTTCGACGCGTCGAAGGCTGCCATAAATCCGGGTTGTCCGTATTTTCCGGCAAAGCCAATTACCGCAGATAGCTGGCCATTCTTTTTCAATGCATCTTCGAGATGCAGGCCGTAACCGACACCGGTTATGCCAACGATCACCATGCCATTGTAAACAAGCGGGGCCGCGACCGAGCCGACGCCGGTTGAACCCGATACGGCTTCCTTGATCAGGGGGTCGGCGGCGTTGATGGCGCTCTTGTCTTCGGTGGCCGCGGCCGGCTCGACGAGCGTGATGTCCCAGACTTTTTTGCCCGTGTCCTGCTCGAGCGCGATGAGATGCGCATCGACGGTTGCCACGTAGACCTTGCCATAGCCGAGCGAAACACCCCGGTTCGCCGGCCCGCAACACAGCTTGTCCGATTTGCGTTTATGTTCGTAGCGCCATTTTTCGCGACCCGTCGCGATGTCGAGGGCGACGACATGAGAAAACGGCGTCGAAAGGTACATAATCCCATCGACGACAATGGGAGTCGTTTGGAAAGTTCCCGCGATCCCTGTTTGGTAGATCCACTTCGGCACCAGCTTTTTGACGTTGCCGGCGTTCACGGTGTCGAGCGGCGAGAAGCGCTGGTTTGTGTAGTCGCGTCCGTGAAGCAGCCAATTCGCATTGTCGGATGCCGCCGCCTTCATACGTGCGTCGGTCACGGGTTCGGCACCCGCGGTTGCGGGCACCACAACCGCTAACAGTGCAAGGAGGATCGCATGCATTGACCGTCCGCACTGGCTGTCACGACGAGTAATTGGTGACTTTCGCATTTGATGCAATCCCTTGGAATGCTACGCTTATCGGCAGCGGCGCCATTCGATTTAAGTATTTTAAAGCCATAATCCGCGCCAGCGAACGAGACCTAGATAACCGGTCAATTTTGCGTTATCGCAAATCTTGGAACCCTCGGCAGAAGCCTTAGGACTGCGGCGCTATTTCTTGTGCAGTGCCTTAACGTAAACAACGATCTGTTTGATCTCGTCGGCCGTCAGGTAATCGTTCCACGCCGGCATGCCGCGATCCAAGCGGCCAGCTTGGATAATGCCGAACATTTCATAGTGATCGGCCTTAGCCGCAAACTTACGCAGATCGGGGATAGTGCCGCCCGACACGCCATTTGGTCCATGGCACTTGTAGCAAGCCTGCTTGTAGAGCTTACGTCCGGTGTCGACGGATTTATCGTCTGACGGGAAATCTTCGACCGTTTTCGTATCGACGCGCCATGGCGGCGAGCGCGCGAGACCATGGTCGTCGGCACCCAGATCTTCGCCCGTCTCGGGAATGATCGCTTCGGCCGCATTGGGTGCGTCCGCTTTGGGGGCGTCCGGCTTCGCGGCCTCCGCTTTGGGCGCTTCAGCCGCTGCTGCAGCGGTCGCGGTAGCTGCGGTTTCGGCTTTCTGTCCGGTTGCGGGAGAAGCCGGCGCGGCCTCTGATTTCTTGTCCGCCTTAGGTGGCCCATCGCCGCCTTTGCCGCCCTCTTCTTTTTCCTGCTCGGCTTTAGATTTCGCCGCCTCGCCGCCGCCGGTCCCTGCCAATTTCACCATGCCGTACTTTTCGAAGATTGCCGTCATGCGGCCGTCGCTCTCGATTTTGTCAATCGCCGCGTTGACCAGATCGCGTAGGTCCTTGTCCCCTTTGCTGAAGCCGATGGCCATCGGGAACACGAAGTCTTTTTCGGTATTTGCCAGTACCTTGAGGTTGGCGTCGCCGTGCGACTTCACCTCCCAGCCGCCTTCCAATGCAGGAACCACCGCCGCATCGATCTCTTTGTGCGTTATCGCCTCGATAATTTCCTTGGTATTGCGGAAAAGTTTGCGCTCATAGCCGCGATTGAAAAGTCTAAAATCGGGCAGAGTACCCATCATGACGCCGACACCCTTGGCTTTGGAATCCTGCAGGATGGTGTCGGCAGCATCGGCGCGCGTGAGCGTGGCAAAGCCGCTTGCATAAAAGGGCTTCGACAGAATAATCTTGAAATTGTTTTCCTCGAACGAGGCATCGACTGGGAAGCCGGGGAAGAAATCGCAGCCTGCTTCGGCAAGCTGACGCACGATCTTCGTGCCGCGGTGCGTCGAATGCCATTGGTAGCCAAGCTTGTAGCCGAGTTCCTTTGCGATCTCTTGAGCAACTTCAATATCGAAACCGGCCGGATTGAGCTTTTCGCTCGAATAAGGGAGACGGTCGGGATCGGCACACACCGTAATCGTGCCGCTTCGCTTGATGCGCTCCATCGACGTCTGTTGGGCCCGAGCGTCACCAGCCCCAGGGATAGTTAAGAGCGCAGTCACGAATACGAGTGACTTGCCGGTGCCGGGCCGAATCATTCTTTGTCTCCATGTCGCAAAAAAATCCGGAAGGAGGCGGACCCCCTTCCGGCATAATCTAGACTATTGTGATGTTACGAACCAAGCTCGTAAACGCTGAGCGTGGCGCCCTTGTTCACATTGTTCTTGATGTGATCGGGAACGCCCTTGCCGGCCCACAGCGGGAAGGCGCCGCCGTATCCCGAGACAACGGCGACATACTGCTTGCCGTCGGCGCCAAAGGAGATAACGCCTCCAATGATACCCGAAGGCGTCTTGTGCTTCCAGAGTTCCTTGCCGGTTTTTTGGTCGATAGCAACGAGATTTCCTTCAAGAGTACCGACGAACACGACGCCGCCTGCCGTTGCAAGCGCGCTGCCTGCCTGCAGCGGTGAGGGGTTCAGCCACTTCCAGAGAATTTTGCCAGCTGCCACATCGACAGCCGCAAGTTCGCCTTTGCCAGCTTCGGGTACTTCACCGCCGGCACCGAGGAACATCGTGCCTTTTTTATACTCGGTGGCTTCGTGATGAAGTGTCACGCACATATCCAGAAGCGGTACGAATGCTACGCCAGAGGCAGCATTCCAGGACATGTGGCCTGTGTCCTTGCCGCCGAAGTAAGACGGGCAGAACGTAGCTTTCTTGCCGACGCCAGGACGCTTGCCGTCCTTGACTTCCATTTTGCCTTCTTTGTTGACCGTACCCCAGTCCGTCTTAGCAACTTCGATGGCCTTGATGAACTTGCCGGTCGTGCGGTCGTTCACGTACATGAAGCCGTTCTTGTGGGTGTCGATCATGGCTTTGGTCTTGCCACCATCGAGATCGACGAGGATTTTCTCGTTCATGGAGTCCCAGTCCCAAGCGTCGTTCGGAACGTGCTGAAAATACCACTTGCGCTTGCCGGTATCGGCATCAAGAGCGATCGTCGAGTTCGAGAACAGGTTGTCGCCCGGACGCATATCCGAGTTCCAGGGTGCCGGGTTGCCCGTGCCCCAGAACGTCAGGTTCTGAGCGGGATCGAATGACGTGGTCAGCCAGGCAGCACCGCCGCCGTACTTTGCCGAGTCTTTGCCCCACGAGTCGTAGCCTTCTTCACCCGGTTGCGGGATTGTCGAAGTCTTCCACACTTCGTTGCCCGTCTTGGCGTCGAGAGCCAGTATCTGACCAACGATGCCGAACTCGCCCCCGGCGAAACCGGCCATAATCTTACCCTTGATGACTGTTGGGGCCATCGTGAAGGTGTAACCGCCCTTATAGTCTTCAAGTGTCTTCTCCCAAACCAGCGTGCCATCTTTCGCATTGAGTGCGAAAGCGCGGGCGTCGAGGGTCAGTCCGTAAACTTTGTCTTCGTAGAGAGCGACGCCCTTGGAGAGCTTGCCGCAGCAAGCAAACTGGACGGTGTCGGCTGGAACTTTGATTTCGTAGCGCCACAGCCGGTTGCCCGTCTTGACTTCGTAGGCATCGACATATTCACTGGAGACGGCGACAATCATGATTCCGTTATTGACCGACGGCGTCACGTTCTGGCCTTCTAGGGTTCCGAGCGAGATCTGATAAGCAGGTTTGAGTTTGCCGACATTTTCAGTCGTGATTTGTTTGAGCGGGCTAAAGCGCTGCGAGTCGTAGGTTCGTCCATAAAGCAACCAGTTGTCCGGTTCCTTGTCTGCGTTGAGCAGGCGCTCATCCGTGACTGGCTTCCAATCCCACGCAGTGGCAGGCGCGGAAAGCGCCGCCGCTGAGCCGGTCAAAGCCAGCATTCCCATAAGAGTCTTACCTATTTTCATTAGTTTCCTCCTTAAGCGAGATCATTCTTCAGTGTTGCAACACTCTTGAATACCAGCAGCACCAGGTGATCTCGCCCTGTTGCTCGCTGGGATCTGAATTAATTCGTGCACCTTTCCGGCGACGAAGGCAATGGAGTCTAGACCAATGCATTATGAAGTGAAGTGTGCGCAACGCGCCTCCAGGCGGCGTTGGTAACAATTAAGCTCACGGCGCCTTGATGGATCACTCTGTGCCTCTGTCTGACGTGCGCACGGGAGCAAGGATGGCCCCGTACGCGGATGACGTTCGAGCATCAGCAATCAGCGTGCCAAAAGATTGGAGTGGTGGAAGTAGAAGGATTGTCGGTGGAATCCGATTGTTCAGATTAATCCGGTGTCGCGCCGTTGCTACATCCGTCGCAGTAGACGGGCCTCGCCGCGTCGCATGCAACGGGTGAGACGCTACAGAAAATATTTTACAAGGCGTCATTGAAAGAATGCCGGCGCGTAGGGTTCCAAAGGACGCCCCAAGGCCCGACTATTTTGCTGCGCTGCAAAACGCCTTGGCACACGCATAATGCTTGCTGCATGCTTGCTGGCAAGTTTTCAAGTTTTGTTGAGTACGAGCAATCCGGTTGAAGGCAATTTCTAGCGAGTAGCCGGCTCGGCGAAATTCTGGCTGACCTCGACAACGAATTTCTGACGGAACGCGCGCGCGAAATCGTCGTAGCCGACGGAGGGCACAAGAAAGGCGCCCGGTCCGCCGATCACATTTTCCTTAAACCAGCCCTCGATCGTGGCGGCATCCTTGCCTTCGAGAATGGGTAATCCATTGATCGTCACGCCGCCGCCGAACAAGTCCGCGCGCGCCGTTTCAAGCAACGAGCCCGTATTGCAGTTATCGGGTCCATCGCCCGAAACATCGACAACGATTTTCGCGGCGCGTGTCGGCATGCGGGCGACCACCTTGTCGGCGACGTAGCGCAGCATGCGGGCGAGGCAGGTGAATTCACCCTCTTGCTGGGGAAGCGTGCGGATCGTGTTGGCAAGGGCTTTGGCGTCTCCCGCGTTCGAAATCACGGTCCAGGGCACGGAGAGTTTCGCCTTATCGGCCCATGTCACCATGGCGATGAGGATCCGCCCGTTAGGCCCGCCGAGGACGGCGTTGATGACGCTTTCGTCTTCGAGCGCCGCAGCGATGCCCTCCATTTGCAAATGATAGCGTTTTTCGTCCACAGAACTCGACACATCGACCGAGAGGATCAGCGCGGTATCGACTTGCGGGGGATCTTCTTGGGCCAATGCAGCAAAGACAAAAGTGCCCATTGCAGCGGCCGCCGCGATGCCCGACATGACTTGAGTCCGCGTCGAAAAATTGTGCCGGAATGACATCAAAACCGCCCTTATGATTTGCCGCACGAAACTAGCCGATGTTCGGCTAGTTTCCCCACTATAGGGTGCGTCACCGGATTGTTCAAAGGTTCGATACG
>JANMNH010000073.1:0-33076 GCA_031373745.1 Hyphomicrobium sp.
CCCACGCGGCGCCATAGCTCCTCGCGCGCGCCAACAAACTCGCCGAGGAATGGGAGATACGCGAAGAGATCCGCGCCGGGAAACGAAGGCAGGGCAGGCGTGCGTGTGCGAAAGTCATCCGCGACCGCCATAAGGAAAGGGAAGCCGCCTACGAAGCCCGCCGTCAGCTCGCAACCAAACGCGAGCGCGACGAGAGCGGGCGTTTCTTAGCCAGATGCAGCTCAAATCAATGCCCAGTCCCCGCCGCGTAAGCCACCCAGACGTTGGGTTCTTCGTAGCGGCCGCGCTGGCGCTCCAGATCGATTTTGACCGGCACCAACGCGCCGTCAAATTCGTAGTCGCCGGACGCATCAAACTCTTGGGCCGACCACGTTTCCCAGAAGCCGACGTGCTCCTCGACCACCATCGAGCGCTCGCACGGCCCGATCAGTTTGCCCCCGGCCGCGAGATGACTGCGCAGCCATGGGTCATACGGGCGGCCGCGCTCGTCGGTCCATGTGATGTAGTCGGCGATGGCGACACGGGGGTGGCGGGCTTTTGCCGAAGGGCGAACGGGCGCCACGAGACCATCCAGCCCGCGCGCGGCGGCGAGGTCGAGAAGGGCGCGGATCATGATGCGCGCATAGCCTTTCGAGCGGTAGCGCGCGGGCACCGAAATGGCGAGCGCACCGAGCATATTGGGGTTCTTGCGGCTTTTTCCGCTTGCCGCAGCTTCCACCACCCAATCCCAGCCCTCCGGCGGCAAGCCTTCGGCCGGATCGCAAGCGAGGGGAACACAGTTCGCGACGGCAACAGGATAGCCGCGTTCTTCATCGACCAAACACAGCTGATAATCCGCGTACTCCTCAAGCAGGCTCGCGTAGAGCTCGTAGTGCGCGCGCGTGTAGTTCAGATATCCAAGGTCGTTCCATGCCGCCTGCTCGATGGCCGTCGCTGCCTTTTTCAAACCGGCATCCGAGGCGCGGGAACGAATAACAAGATTGGTCATCAGCAAAATCTCAACACCGGAAATGAGGGGAAGGCGGCAGGGCCGGCGGCTTCGAAGAAGGCCCCTATGCAGCTTCTAACTGCACGTTAAGGTTGATAATATATGGTGAACGAAAAGACAAGACGTACGCCATTAATTATTCCAATTATTATCAGATCGCCTCTAAATGACTGTTTTCTCGCCATTTTTTTGAGACGGGGTCCCCTGGCGTGCGCTCCGTGGTAAAGAAAACTTCAATCTTTGCGTGTATTAACCGCGTCAACGCAAAGGAGCCAGACATGGATCGACCGCCCGCGCCGGCGTCACAGCTGCAACACCACGACGGCAACGTCCATCGCCTGACCATGCTGACCGCGGCCGGCATTACGCTCGCTGGTATCGCGCTGCTCGCGATTATCGCTTATGCGGGCACCGCCGCCAACAGAAGTGCGAGCGAACGCGAACGCACTCTTCTCCAGAATGCTCTCAATCGCGGCATCGCGCGCGCGCTGAACGAACAAAAGAGCGTGGCGTGGTGGGACGATTCTGTTGTGAAGATTACCGATGCAGCGATCGACCTTGAATTTACCGATAGCAATTTCGGCGTCTTCCTCACCGAGACCTACGGCCATGACGAAGTCTACATCCTCAACGCGGAAAACAAACCGCTCTACGCGTTCACGGGCGGCGCCCGCGCCGAACCATCCGGATTCGAACACCGCAGAAAAGCGCTTGAAGGCATTATCGGCGAAACGCGCGGCACGCTGCCGTCAAACCTCAAATCGCGCCCCGATACTTTTGGTGCGGATCAAAGCAATTATCGCGTACTCGACGGCGCCGTCGGCATTGCACGCTGGGCCGGACACATCCTATCGATTGATGGCAAATTGGCCGTTGCGGCGGCGCTGACCATCGTCCCCAATGTCGAAATGTCCCTACTTAAAGGGCCGCCCAATCTCCTGATCAGTATCACGCACATCGACGAGGACTATGTTACCGCCATGGGCCGGGCGCTCCTTCTGCCGGACCTCGCGATTACACCGGTGCCCTTGCGCCGCGACGCCGTCGTCTCGGAACCCTTCGAAGGGGACGATGGCTCCCGCGCCGGGTACCTGAGTTGGACCACGCAGCGGCCCGGCCAAGTGCTGCTGACTTTCATATTGCCGCTGGTGGCATTCGGTGTGGCTTCCGCCGCTCTGCTGGCCGCCGGCATGCTGCGCCGCTTGAAACGTTCCTCCCGCGAATTGGCCGAGCGCGCGCAACAATCGCGCCACGATGCGCGCCATGACGCTCTGTCGGGCTTGCCTAACCGTCCGCACTTCGCAGCCAAACTTCAGGACACGCTCGACCGGCTGGACGACGGCGGGCACGAGACCCAGGTGATCGTTGCGTACGTCGATATCGACCGGTTCAAAGACGTGAACGACACGCTTGGCCACCATGCCGGCGACGAATTGATCAAGGCCGTTGGCCAGCGGCTGAAGATGCTCATCCGCCACGACAACCTTCTTGCCCGTTACGGCGGCGACGAATTCGCAATCCTTTGGCTCGCGTCGAACGAAAATGCCGCCAACGCAATGGCCGAACGCATTCAGGGCGCGTTTTCAGCCCGCTTCGATGTCGACGGACAGAGTCTATTCGCAACCGCATCGGCTGGAATTGCCATCACTTCGGATCGCAGCATCACCGCTGACGAACTTATGCGCCGCGCCGACATCGCACTCTATGAAGCAAAGAGCAACGGCCGCAACCGATCCGTACTTTTCAGCCAAGATATGGCGCGCCGTGTCGAGGAGCGGCTGACCATTGAAGCCGATTTAAGAACCGCTCTTGAGTCCGGCGGGTTGCGCCTCAACTATCAGCCGATCATTTCGTGCGACACGGGTAAAATCGACGGTATCGAAGCGCTACTGCGCTGGCGCCATCCGCTTCGCGGCGAAATCTCGCCCGGCGTTTTCATCCCGATTGCCGAACAGTCGGGTCTGATGCCGGCACTTGGCGAATGGGTCCTGCGCCGCGCCATGAAGGATTCAAAACTGTGGCCGCAACTCCAAGTTTCGGTCAACCTTTCGCCGGTCCAATTCCGCCAGGTCGATCTCGAAGCGCTCCTACGCCAACTCGTGGCGGAACACGACATCGACCCGAGCCGCTTCGTTCTCGAAATCACCGAAGGCGTTCTGATGGAGTCGAGCGAGCGCACCAGCCGCACGCTGGACGCCATCCACGCCATGGGTTTCCTGACGGCCCTCGACGATTTCGGGACGGGCTATTCCAGCCTCGCCTATTTGTGCAATTTTCGCTTCGATAAAATCAAGATCGATCGCGCTTTCGTTGCCGGCATGTCGAAATCGGAAAGCTACAGAAAAATCGTCAACGCCATCATTTCTCTCGGTCGCGGTCTCGGCATGGAAATTGTGGCCGAAGGCGTCGAAACAGAAGCCGAGGTCGAAGTCATGACTCAACTCGGGTGCACCGCACTTCAAGGCTACTACTTCTCCAAACCCATCGAACCGCCAGCCATAAGCCGGTTACTCGAAACTTTTGTGCCGAGGCTTTTCGGCATGCCGCCCGGCGGCGCGCTTACGGCAAATGAGCTGCCGGCTGCCGCAGCGAGCTGAGCTAACGGTTTTGCAAGAGCCGCGTCGTCGCGTAGCCAGAAACACAAATCACAGGGGAACTCGTCATGTCATCGAAAGCCGCAAACGCCCATCCCTCGCAAGACGCCCGCTCCGGCAATGCCGACTATCATTGGTCGGAGTTCGATTCGGAAGCTTACTTTCAGCACTATTACGGCGAGCCGCACGCCGACGACGATCACGTTATCCGCTGCGCCGTTGCCGCGATGAAGGCGATCCCACCCTCAATGGCCGGTCTCAATATCATTGACGTCGGCACGGGCCCCAATCTCATTCCTTTCATGTGCGCAATGCCGCGCGCGCGCAGCTTAACGGCATGGGAGTTTTCCGAATCCAACGTCGAATGGCTGCGCGCCGATTTGCGCCGAGACACCTTGCGTCCGCAGTGGCAGCATTTCTGGGGCACAACGAAAGACGCATACGGCCCGGACTGGCGCCTGCCGGACAATCCGCTGACCACTCTCGCCGCGATGAGCCGGATAACGCGGGGATCCGTGTTCGATCTGCCCAAACGCCGCTGGGACGCCGCCACGATGTTCTTCTGTGCGGAATCGATTACCGAGCGCGAGGATGAATTCGGCTCAGCCGTCGCCGCCTATGCCCAATGCGTGAAGCCCGGCGGCGCGCTCGCGGCAGCCTTTCTCGTCCGCTCCGCCGGATACGAAGTGAGCGGTCACCGCTTCCCCGTCTTGCATCTCACGCCCGAAGCCATTGAAACAACATTTGCGCTTCACGCGCTCAACGTCAAAGCCGAGCGCATCGGCATCATCGACCGGGAGATCCGGAGCGGATATTCTGGATTCGTATTTCTAACCGGCCGCGCACGCGAATGAGTACCGATATGAGCTCAAGAGTGCGCACTATAGCGGCTCTCCGCCCGCCGGACAGTAGGTCTTCTGCAGCCAGCGGATTGCGGCCATCGAACGGTTGTACTTGTCCTTATTGAAGCCCAGCGTCATCGTCTTCGACGTCGAAGACGCTTTTGTCCCAGCCTTCACGCAGTCGTCCTCAGGCACTTGTAACTCTTTTCCGTCGATCCGGCATGCCTTGTAGCCGCCCTTGTCATCGAGCAAGAAAGAATACTGGAACCCTTCATGCGCGTAGATGTCGATCGGCGCCTCGAACCGTTGCCGGAGTGCGCCGCTTTGCGCGTCAACTTCGGGCTCTTTGAGTTTCGTTAAATCCAAACTTGCGAGCGTGAAAACTTCGCGGGCGCGCATAAACTCCCGGCCCGCACCCTGCCCATAAGTCACCTGAAGCTCGCGCAAAACTTCGGCCTTGCATGTCTTGGGGTCGATGACGCGCAGACTCGCATTGCAATAATCGCCCGGACCGCTGAGGACAATGAAATGGCAAAAAAAAGCTTTGGTATCGAGGTGGGCGCGTTCGTCTTCGAAGAAGACAACGGATATCAACTCTTCGAAAGTCAGTGTATTGACGGCAGCAACCGACGTGGCGCTTAGCACAGCGGCCGCACCGAGCGTCATCATGCGAGAAGCCATACGCATAGCAAAACCGCCCCTTCGTAACGCAAAGGCCTGCACCCGATCATTACAATCTAGCGCGGCGTGCAATAGCCGGAAACCCATGCCTTCGACTACGGCCCCGCATGCCGTCGCGGATCACATCTCCGAGACTTTGACAACCCCCGGCATGACTGCCAAGCGATTGGTATCTTGAGGCGAAATCTCATAGCGGCCCGGCAAAACGAATTCCAACTCGCGGTCCCGCTCCTCAAGCGGCAGCACAAGGCGGATCTCGCCGCCCCGCGCGCCGCTCGGCTTCATAAGCGCGCGAACGCTCGCCATGGATGCTTTGCCCGATGCGAGTAGGCCGGAATCCAGCACCACCCGCAAATTGCGCGGGATGGCGGCGGCCGCTTTGTCCAAAGCCTCGAGACCCTGCACGCGCATTTTGAGCGTCTCGCCATCCCGCTCGGCTTCGACAGAAATGATAACCGGCGTTCCAGGCTCCAGAAGATCGCGGCACACGGCCAGCGTGTCGGAAAAGATCACGGCCTCAAACTGCCCGGTCATATCGGAGAACATGGCGAACGCAAACTTGTTGCCCTTCTGCGAGCGCCGTTCGCGCGCCGATATCACGATCCCTGCAAGCCGCCCGGCGGTCGCGCCCCGCGCGGTTAAAGCTTCAAACTCGACAAACCGCCTGACGCCAAGCTTGGCGAGGGCCTTTTCGTACTGATCGAGCGGATGGCCGGAGAGATAAAATCCAACGGCTTCGAATTCGGCCGCCAGCCGCTCCATGGGCGTCCAAGTGCTTGTGCCGCGCAACGCGAGTTCCGGTGCTTTATTACCCCCGCCACCGAAGAGGTCGACGATGCCTTGGGCGTTGTCGGACGAGCGCCGCTGCGCCAGCGCCAGCATCGCATCGGTATTGGCCGCAACCAGCGCGCGATTGCCTTCAAATATGTCGAATGCGCCAGCTTTGGCCAGCGTCTCAAGCCCGCGCTTGTTCAGGGCCTTGGGATCGAGCCGGTGCGCGAAGTCCGCTAACGAGGCATAACGGCCATTTTCCTCGCGCTCCTTGACGATCGTCTCAACCGCGCCAGCGCCGATATTCTTCAAAGCCGCGAGCGAGTACCGGATTGCGCCGGCCCTCTCGCCATCTTTAGGAGGGATTGCGCCGAAGTCTACACCCGACTCGTTGGCGCAAGGTGGCATCAATATGATTCCGGACTTGCGCGCTTCGCCCGCGAACATGGCGAGCTTATCGGTGTTCCCCATGTCGAGCGTCATCGACGCGGCTAAAAACTCCTCGCGGAAATTTGCCTTCATATACGCGGTGTGATAACTTACGAGCGCATAAGCGGCTGCGTGCGACTTGTTGAAACCGTAGCCGGCGAACTTGTCGACCAGCTCGAAAATTGTGGCGGCGTCTTCCTTTTTAACGCCTTTAGCCATCGCGCCTTCAACGAAGCGTGCTTGTTGAGCCGCCATCTCCTTTTTATCTTTCTTGCCCATGGCGCGGCGCAAAAGGTCGGCTTGCCCCAGCGTATAACCGCCCATCACCTGAGCGATCTGAATAACCTGCTCCTGATAGATGATGACGCCGTAGGTCTCTTTCAGAATCCCTTCCAGCATCGGATGCAGGCAATCGACGGGCTCCTCGCCGTGCTTGCGATTGATGTAGGTCGGGATGTTATCCATCGGACCCGGGCGATAGAGCGCCACCATCGCAATAATGTCTTCGAAGCGATCGGGTTTCAGGCGCTTCAAACTCTCGCGCATGCCCGTACTTTCGAGTTGGAACACGCCGGCCGTATCTGCGCGCGCCAGAATATCGTAGGACTTCTTGTCATCAAGCGGCAGCGCCGGAAGATCAACGGCGACGCCACGCCCGCGCTTGACCAGTTGCACGGCTTTCTCGAGAACCGTTAGGGTCTTAAGACCCAAGAAGTCGAACTTCACCAGCCCTGCGGCCTCAACCATCTTCCAATTGAATTGCGTGATCGGGAAGTGCGATTTCGGATCGCGATAGAGCGGCACAAGCTCTTCGAGCGGCCGGTCGCCAATGACGATGCCTGCGGCATGCGTCGAAGCGTGCCGGTAAAGACCCTCAAGTTTTTCGGCGATCTCCAAGAGGTGCGCGACGATCGGTTCGCGATCGCGTTCCTCCTGCAATTTCGGTTCGCCGTCGATCGCTTCGCGCAGCGTAACGGGGCTTGCCGGATTATTGGGGACGAGCTTGCACAGCCTGTCCACTTGCCCGTAGGGCATCTGCAGCACGCGCCCGACGTCGCGCAACACGGCGCGAGCCTGCAATTTACCGTGCGTGATGATCTGCGCAACGCGGCCGGCGCCGTATTTCTGCTGCACGTATTCGATGACGCGGTCGCGCTTTTCCTGACAGAAGTCGATGTCGAAGTCGGGCATCGACACGCGCTCGGGATTGAGAAAGCGCTCGAACAGCAGACCAAACCGCAAGGGATCGAGATCGGTAATCGTCAATGCATACGCGACCAGCGAGCCCGCACCCGAACCGCGGCCCGGGCCGACCGGAATTCCGTTCGTCTTCGACCACTTGATAAAGTCGGCGACGATCAAAAAGTACCCTGGAAACTTCATCTGCGTGATGACGTCGACTTCATAGGCGAGCCGCTTCTCGTAGTCTTCGGCAGAAAAGCCCTCGGCCCGGCCCATCGTCTCAAGCCGAACCTTTAAGCCGAGCCTGGCCTGCTTCTTCAATTCCGCCGCCTCGGCGCGGAAGTGTTCGAGTTCGCTGACGCTGTCATCGGTCTTTACAAAACGCGGCAATATGGGTTTGCGCCCCTTTGTCCGGAAGGCGCACCTCAACGCGATTTCGACCGTGTTGGCAAGCGCTTCAGGCAGATCGGCAAACAGCACCGCCATTTCGTCCGGGCTCTTGAAATAGTGCTCGGCCGTCGCGCGGCGCCGGTCGTCCTCGACCACGAAGCGGCCCTCGGCAATGCAGAGCAGCGCGTCATGCGCTTCAAAGTCGTTTCGGCTCGCAAAATAGCATTCGTTCGTGGCAACGAGCGGCAAACTGCGCTTGTAGGCTAGCTCGATAAGCTGCGGTTCGACGCGCGCTTCGCTCTCGCGGCCATGGCGCTGCAGCTCGACATAAAGCCGGTTGCCGAAGATTTTCTCGAGCGAGCGCAACCGTTCGAGTGCGCGCTCGTTTTGCGAGTCTAGTAGCGCCTTGTCGATTGGCCCTTCCGGGCCGCCCGTCAAGCAAATGAGCCCGGCGGAAGCTTCCTCAAGTTTGGCAATCTTGATATGCACCGGCTCATCCGCCGCGCATTCGAAATACAGGCTCTTCGACAACCGCATGAGATTGGCGTAGCCATCGCCATCCATGGCAAGCAGCGCGATCTTTCCGGCAGACGTTGCGCGGGGCGCGTTGGTCGCGGCGCGCAAGGCCGGGATCGACGTGTCGGCAATATCACCGAAGTCGAGATCGATAGTGCATCCGGTAATCGGCTGCACGCCCGCGTCCCACAGCTTTTCCGAAAATTCCAGCGCGCCGAATAGATTGTTCGTGTCGGTGAGACCGAGCGCCGGATAACCATAGCCAACCGAAAGTTTCGCCAGTTTTTCTATCGGCAACGCGCCCTCAAGCAGCGAATACGCCGAGTGCACCTTGAGGTGGATGAATTTTGGGGTGTCAATCACTGCGACGGACTTTGTCATAACGCGACAAGAATACCGGCAGGTTCCCAGGTCAAGCTAGTGTTTCGATTGACCCACTAAATACTCACTGGAAATCGCGCACCCGAACTAGCATAACCGGCTTACATGGCCGCCGGCATCACTTCGATCAGCTGCCCGTCCTGCATCTTCAAGACGCGGTCCATGCGCCGCGCCAGGTCCATGTTGTGGGTGGCAATTAATGCTGCAACGCCGTGGTGGCGGATCAACGCCAACAGCTCCTGAAACACGTACTCGGACGTGTGGGGATCGAGATTTCCCGTCGGCTCGTCCGCCAGCAAAAGCTTCGGCGCATTGGCGAGCCCACGGCAGATCGCGGTGCGCTGCTGCTCGCCGCCCGAGAGTTCGGCCGGGCGATGATCGACGCGCTCCGCAAGACCAAGAGATCCGAGCAACTCTCGCGCACGCACTTCCGCGTCGCGCCGCCGCCGCCCGAGAATCATTTGCGGGAGCACGACGTTTTCGAGTGCCGAGAATTCCGGCAGCAGCTGATGAAACTGATAGATGAAACCGATTTCCTGGCGCCGCAGCCGCGTGCGGTCCGCTTCCGACAACTTGGCACAATCGCGCCCGTTGATAATCACCTTACCGGCACTCGGAGACTCGAGTAACCCCGCGATATGCAGCAATGTCGATTTGCCCGCACCCGAAGGCCCGACCAACGCAACTGCCTGCCCTTTTCTCAAGTCCGCGCTCGCGCCTTGCAGCACGTTAATTTCGCGCGTGCCCTGTTTGAATGCGCGCGTCACACCTTCAAGCCTCAAGACCGCCGTATCCGTCATGGTCTGCATTGCATCCTGCATGGCTTATTCGTACCGCAAGGCTTCGACCGGATCGAGCCTTGAAGCCCGCCAGGAGGGGTACAATGTCGCCAGAACTGAAATCGCCAGCGCCATCAGAACGATCCCCGCCGTCTCCCTGACGTCGATGTCAACCGGCAGGCGGGTGAGATAAGAGATGCTCGGATCGAACACGGTCGTCCCCGTGATCCAAGAGACGAAATTTTTGATCGACTCGATGTTCCAGCAAAACACGATTCCCAAAATCAGCCCCGCGAGCGTGCCAATAATGCCGATCGAAGCGCCGGTAATGAGAAACACGCGCATGACAGCCGATTTCGACGCCCCCATCGTGCGCAGAATGGCGATATCGCGGCCCTTGTCCTTCACCAGCATCATCATGCCGGAAACGATATTCAAAGCCGCCACGAGAATAATGAGCGACAAGATAATGAACATGACGTTGCGCTCGACTTCGAGCACCGTAAAGAAACTCTCGTTACGCTGACGCCAATCGGATATGTTCATTGCCGGGCCAAGCGTAGTCTTAATCCTCTGCGTGTACTCCTCGACGTGATCGGGCCTATCGACCACGACTTCGAGAACATCGACCTCGGTCCCCTTTGAAAAATACTTCTGCGCTTCGCCGAGCGGCATGAAGATCATCATGCGATCGTATTCCGACATGCCCAGTTCAAATACTGCGGCAATCACGTATGGTTTCGACCGCGGGGCATTCCCGAAGGGCGTCGAAGCCCCGCGTGGCGAAACCAGCGTGATCGTGTCTCCAAGGCTCACGCGAAGTGAATTCGCCAGCCGCGAACCAATGGCAATGCCGGTCTGCCCGTCAAATCCATCGAGCGTGCCAAGCTTCACATTGTCGGCGACGAGCGGCAGCGACTTGATGCCCTTTTCATCGACGCCGCGCACGAGTCCGCCCAGCGCTTGGACGTTTGACGACACCATCACCTGCCCCTCGATAAGCGGCAGCGCGGACTTGACGCCCGGCACGGTCAATATCTTGGCAGCAATCTCGGCATAGTCCTCGAACGGCTCGCCGATTTTGTGCACGATCACGTGGCCATTGAGCCCCATAATTTTCGAAAACAGATCTTTTCGAAAGCCGTTCATCACGGCCATGACGATAATGAGCGTCGCGACGCCGAGCATGATGCCGAGGAACGAAAATCCGGCAATGACGGAAATGAAGCCTTCTTTGCGGCGCGCGCGCAGGTAGCGCCCGGCAAGCAGCCACTCGAAGGGGGAAAAGGCCCGCGTATCGGGGATCGGCGCGCTCATTGGTTTAATTTATCCCTTCGACCCTCAAGCCCCGGCAGCACCTTTCTAGGCAAGCACCCGCTGGCTTTTCACCGCATCAATGACGCTCTTCAGCGCCGCGTCCATCGGCATGGTTTTGCGTTCGCCCGTTTTGCGGTCCTTGACCTCGGCTTCGCCCGCCTTCACGCCTTTCGGTCCAACGATCAGCTGATAGGGCAAGCCAATCAAATCCATGGTGGCGAACTTGCCGCCCGCGCGTTCGTCCGTATCATCATAGAGAACATCGATGCCGGCCGCCTGCAGCTTTTCGTATAGGCCTTGAGCTGCGGCGTCGGTTTCTTTGTCGCCCGATTTCAGGTTGACGAGACCAACTTCGAACGGCGCGACAGGCACCGGCCAGATGATACCATTGGCATCGTGGTTTGCTTCGATGATCGCACCCGCGAGACGCGAAACGCCCACGCCATAAGATCCCATTTGCAGCGTCACGAGTTGTCCATCCGGTCCCTGCACGCGTGCGCCCATTGGCTCGGAATACTTGGTGCCGAAGTAGAAAATATGGCCGACTTCGATCCCGCGCGCGGAAACGCGCTTTTCAGCGGGCACGTCTTTTTCAAACTTCTGCGCGTCGTGCATTTCTTCTGTTGCCGCATATTTTGCGGTCCAGGCGTCGACGATGCCGGTCAAATCGCCATCGAAATCGGTCGAAGCCGGCGGCACGGCGCCATCAATCAGGTCTTTGTGGCAGAACACCTGGCTTTCGCCGGTCTCTGCCAGAATAATGAATTCATGACTGAGATCGCCGCCAATAGGTCCCGTATCCGCTTTCATCGGGATGGACTTCAGTCCCATGCGCGCGAACGTTCTCAAATACGCAACGAACATGCGCCGGTAGGTTTGGCGCGACGCTTCCGCCGTCAGATCGAACGAGTAGGCATCCTTCATCAGAAACTCGCGGCCCCGCATCACGCCAAAGCGCGGGCGGATTTCGTCGCGGAACTTCCACTGAATGTTGTAGTGGTTTTTCGGCAGATCCTTGTAGCTCTTAATGCAGTCGCGTACGATGGCCGTGATGACCTCTTCCGCCGTCGGCCCAAAAAGTATTTCGCGCTCATGGCGATCGACGATGCGCAGCATCTCTTTGCCGTAAGCCTCATAGCGCCCGCTCTCGCGCCAAAGATCGGCCGATTGAATGGTCGGCATCAGGATCTCTACAGCGCCTGCCCGGTCTTGTTCTTCACGCACGATGGCGCCGATTTTGGTCAGCACTTTGAGCCCCAATGGCAGCCACGAATAAATCCCGGCCGCCGATTGTTTGACCATGCCGGCGCGCAGCATCAGCTGGTGCGAGATGATTTCGGCTTCCTTGGGGGAATCGCGCAGAACGGGCAGGAAATAACGGGATAGGCGCATGTGTTTTGGCTTTATCTTTCTGATTTCAAACAGCAACGCTGCCGTTGCAGTTGCGGCGCGCAAGCCTCGCCTCTGAGGCTTCGGCGGAATACCGGGTAATGCCGCACCATGCAATGCCACCGCCGCATTGTCCCTGCGCGATTGAACCCGCGTGGACCGGCATCAAGTTTCCGCTCAACGCCGTCCCTGGCTCGCCGCCACAATTGGGCGGCTCTGATTTATGAATAGAATCCGAACCTTAAACGAAGCCCGTGACAAGTTCTCCACAGGCGATTAGCCTCAAAATATTGATAGAAGGAAACTGCAGCCATTGGCGATATTTCGATGGCTTGGGCGCTGGTCTCGCGAGACCACGGCTCTCGGTTTCCGGGTGGCGACGGATTTTTCAGGGCTTTAGGTCAAACAACGGTTCGGCGGCAAGAACCGGCAAAAGATTGGGCAAGACATTTGGAAGTTTTGGAAGCGGGGTTCTTGCCCCGCTTTTTCGTTTGCCGACGCCTTTGCGTTACGACGCGTTGAGATGGGCGACCAGCGCATAGACCCCAGCAAACACCACTGCCGCCACAACCGTATTGATCATGAACACGCGCAACATGCGCACGCTATGGGGTGCGCTTCCGGGCGTTCCAGGGACAACGATTCCTTCTTCATCTTGCGTCTTGACGCCAAAGGGCAGCACGGCAAACAGCGTGATAAACCAGATGCAGAAGAATGTTGCAATCGCGACGGACGTGCGCATGACGCTCCGATCAGACTTGTTCGAGTTCGGTCAAGGTGCCGCAGAAATCTTTCGGGTGCAGAAACAGCACCGGTTTTCCATGAGCGCCAATCTTAGGATTGCCGTCTCCCAGCACGCGCGCACCCTGCGCCTTCAATTGATCGCGCGCCGCCAGAATGTCCTCAACTTCGTAGCACACATGATGAATGCCGCCGTCGGGATTTTTTTCGAGGTACTTGGCAATCGGCGAATTCTCGCCCAACGGTTCGAGGAATTCGATCTTGGTATTCGGCAGTTCGACGAAGACAACCGTCACACCGTGCTCGGGCTGTGCCGCTGGCGGCGTCACTTTCGCCCCGAGAGCATTTTTATAGATCGCGGTTGCCTTTGCGAGGTCCTTGACCGCGATGGCAACGTGATTGAGGCGTCCGATCATGCGTCGTCTCCGTGTCGTCCAAATGTTCCAGGTGCCGGCCGGATACTCCCGCCGCGCGAGGCATATAAGAGGGTTAGCCTCTCGCTTCCACAACGCTGATGAGGATTTTGACGATGGGCTTTTTGCCCCAGGCTTCGTTGACCGCGCTGCGCACCGAGCGGTGGATCGCCTCGCGCACAAGCTCCACGTCGGTCCGGCGCTTGGCTGGGATAGACCTTAGCGTACCGTCAACCGCATCTAAAACGGTGTCTGCCATCGTGTCCCCGCCCGCCGTGTCGAGCGGCACGCCATCGAGCACGAGTTCCGGCTCGCCCAGAATATCCCCGCGCCGCGACATCGCAAACGCGACCACCACAATGCCGGCAAACGATAGCTTGCGCCGCTCCCGCACCGGCCCATCGGCATCCGGCACGATTAGCTTGCCGTCGCGATAGAGCCGCCCAACAGGCGCTTCGTCGATCACGCCGGACGGATCGGGCCAGAGCCTGACCATTTCGCCATCGGTCAGCGTGAACGCGTGCTTGGCACCTGCTTCGAGCGCGAGGCGCGCGTGCTCCTGTAGATGGCGCGCTTCGCCATGCATCGGAATGGAAATCTTGGGTTGCACCCACTCGTACATCTGTTTCAGTTCGCCGCGCCTCGGGTGCCCGGTCACGTGCACCAGCGCCTCATTGTCGGTGATAAGTTTCACGCCCCGGCGCGCAAGCGCATTTTGCACGCGGCCAACGGCTTTCTCGTTGCCGGGGATCGTGCGCGAGGAAAAGATCGCGATGTCCCCTTTGTCGAGCGAAACATCGGGATGCTCGTCTTCGGCAATGCGGGCCATGGCAGCGCGCACCTCGCCCTGGCTGCCGGTACAGAGCAGAACGGCGCCATCGGCCGCCAAGTCCGAAAACCTCTGCTGGTCCAGATAGCTGAAATTCTCGGGCAAATAGCCGGTGTCGATCGCAACCGAAATGATGCGGTGCAAAGCCCGGCCCGCAACAACGAGTTTTCTATTCGAAGCGCGCGCAGCATCCGCCACAGCTTTGACGCGCGCTACGTTTGACGCGAATGTCGTGATCGCCACACGGCGCGGCGCGGACGTGATGAGTTTGGTCAGCGAATTGGCGATATCGGTTTCAGAGGGAGAGACGCCTTCGCGCAGGGCGTTGGTTGAGTCGCACACCATCGCCAGTACGCCTTCAGTGCCGAGCGCCTTGAGCTTGGTTTCGTCGGGCGGCGCGCCGACCAGCGGCGTTTTGTCGAGCTTCCAATCGCCGGTATGGAACACGAGACCCGCCGGCGTGCGAATGGCAAGGCCGCTCGGCTCGGGTATCGAGTGCGCGAGGGTCACAAATTCGATGTCGAACGGCTCGATTGAAATCCGCCCACCAAGCGGAACCTCGGTGATCGGCAGCTTCATGTTGCTGCGGCCGTATTCAGCCTGTTTTGAGCGCACCATACCGGCGGTAAACGGCGTCGCGTAAATCTTGCAGCCGAGCTGCGGCCATAGATCCAGCACGGCGCCAATGTGATCTTCGTGCGCGTGGGTCAGCACAAGCCCCACAAGCGCGTGCTTCTCCGCGATAATGAAGCGCAAGTCCGGCAGCACAACATCGGCGCCAGGCTCGGTTTCGCCCGGAAACGTTATGCCAAGGTCGACCATCAGCCACTTGCGTGCGTTCGGCGGGCCAAAGCCGTAGAGATACACGTTCATGCCGATTTCGCCGAGACCGCCCAAGGCCATGAAGACGAGTTCGTCCTCTCCCGAGGGGCCATTTCTGGCTTTTCCGGATTTCTTACTCGTCTGTTTGGCGGTCATCCATCATCACTCGTGTCAGCCGCCGCGGCGAGCATTACGTCGCCGAACGTGATTGTTTCGCGTTTTCCCTCGACCTCAGCCACAAGGCCGCCGGTCTCATTCAATCCCTGGTATGTCCCATGCACTGGGCCTTGGCCAGAATTAAAGGTAATGCGCTCGCCAACGGGGCCCGCGCGCTTCATCCAAGCCTCTCGAACAGCCCCAAACCCGCGCGCCGCATCCCAACGCTCAAGCCAGACCTCCATCTCATTGGCAAGGACCGGAAGCAAGGTTTCTCGATCGGTCTCGACACCCGCACTTCTGAGCGAAGTCGCGGCACGGCCGAGCAGGTCCGGGGCCGATACGATATTGAGCCCAAATCCGGCCACGGAAACGAAAAACGATCCATCCCCTTGGGTTGTGCTCTCGACCAATACTCCCCCAATTTTCCCGCCATCCAGCAATAGGTCGTTCGGCCATTTAAGACGTAGACCAATGTTTTTAGCAGGCCGAGCCGCGGCCCGCACTGCTTCATAAAGCGCAATGCCTGAAACGAGTGCCAACTGGCCGGCCAAGGCCGGGGGTGCTGCGACCCGAATGGCCACGCTGGCGTGCAGATTGCCGGCATCCGATACCCATATTCTTCCTGCGCGGCCGCGTCCGGCTGATTGGCGTTCAGCAGTCACCCAAAGCGGCAGGGTCTCGCCGGCAAGCGCCAGGCGCAGGGCGTCATTATTCGTTGAAGCCGTCTCACTGAGGCGGATGATGGTGTGCTGTCTCCTGCTCATCGGCTGTCTTCAAGGCGCCGCTGGTGCGGCGGGCGGCACAAGCGACGCCGCCGCAGCGGTCGCCGCATCGACGAGTGTGCCACCGATAAAGGGCAACACGAAAGCGACCATAAACATCGCCGCCAATCCCATCACAAATAATGCCTTGAGCTCAACGCGCTCGAACGGGGCCGCTGCTTCATCGAAGAACATCAGCTTGACGATGCGCAGATAGTAGAACGCCCCAATCACGCTCGCGACCACGCCGATGATGGCCAGTGGAAACAGCCCCGCCTTGATGGCCGGCAGGAATGCGTACCACTTGGCCCAGTAGCCCGCGAGTGGCGGAATACCGGCGAGCGAGAACATGAGAATGGCTAGAATAGAGGCTAACCGCAAATCGGTCTTGGCGAGACCTGCAAGCTCGCTGATCTCTTCGATATTGCGGCCGTCGCGACGCATCGACAACACGCACGCAAACGCCCCGAGCGTCATCAGCACATAGATGGCGAGATAGATGAGTACGCCCGCCGTGCCTTCGGCGTTGTTCGAAGCCAAGCCCACGAGCGCAAAACCGACGTGCCCGATAGATGAATACGCCAGCAGGCGCTTGATGTTGGTTTGTCCGATCGCGGCGAAGGCGCCGAGCACCATGGACGCAATCGAAAGAAAAATGATAATTTGCTGCCACTGCGCCGAGATCGAAGGCAAAGCAGCCTGTGTAAAGCGTAACAGCAGCGCCATGGCCGCAACTTTTGGTGCCGCCGCAAAGAAGGCCGTCACTGGCGTCGGTGCGCCTTCGTAGACGTCCGGCGTCCACATATGGAACGGCACCGCTGAGATCTTGAAAGCAAGACCAACGAGGACGAACACGAGGCCCACAATAAGGCCGAGATTGGCGCTCATACCGTCTGCCTTCACGGCGGCAGCAATCGCCTCGTATCCGGTTGAGCCCGTCACGCCGTAGAGCATCGATGCGCCGTAGAGCAGCATGCCCGACGAGAGCGCGCCGAGTACGAAATACTTGAGGCCCGCCTCGCTCGATTTGACATCGTCCCGGTTAAAGGCGGCGACCACGTAGAGCGCGAGCGACTGCAATTCAAGCCCGAGATAGAGCGCGATAAGGTCGTTGGCCGACACCATCATCAACATGCCGAGCGTCGCCAGCAGCACAAGCACGGGGTATTCGAAGAACAGGATCTTGGCCCGCCCGAAGTCGTCAAAGGTCAGCAACAGCGCCAATCCGGCGCCTCCCAGCACCAGCACCTTCAGGAATCGCGCCGTGCCGTCGGCAACATACGCGCCTTCAAATAGCGTCGCGCGCGCAGCGTCCTGCCCCAAAACAGTGACAAGCGCCAAGGCAAGCACGCCGAGCGCCAGCCAGCCGCAAACTTTGCCGGCCATCACTCCATTGCGCGTGAAAGCACCCAGCATCAACAGCGCCATGGCTCCAACGGCTAGGATGATTTCGGGAAAAGCGGGAGCGTAATCTGAGAAATCCATGTCTTCCCCTACTTGGCCAACATGGCAGCGGCGGGCTTTACCGCGGCTTCATACTGCGACACGAGATTCTTGACCGACGCTGCCGTCACGTCCAAAACCGGCGCCGGGTAAAAACCATAGATAATCGTCAGCAACACCAGCGGCGCTAATATTGCGATCTCGCGCAGCGACAGATCCGAGAGCCCCTTGAGGCCCGGCTTTTCCAGCGCCCCAAAGATCACCCGCCGGTAGAGATAAAGCGCGTAAGCCGCCGAAAGGATCACGCCGAGCGTCGCAAAAATCGCAACCCAGGTATTCGCCTTGAAGGCCGCGAGCAAGGTTAGGAATTCGCCGACAAACCCGCTGGTGCCTGGAAGCCCCACGTTCGCCATCGTGAAGATCATGAACGCGAAGGCGTACATCGGCATGCGCTCGACAAGACCGCCATAGGCTGCAATTTCGCGCGTGTGCATGCGATCATAAACGACACCGACACATAAGAACAGCGCAGCCGAAACAAGCCCGTGCGAAAGCATTTGAAAGATCGCGCCGTCGATTCCTTGCTGGGACGCGGTAAATATCCCCATCGTCACGAAGCCCATATGGGCGACCGACGAATATGCAATCAGTTTCTTGATGTCTTCCTGGACCAGCGCGACGAGCGACGTGTAGATAATCGCGACTATCGACAGCGCGAACACCAGCGGCGCCAGCTCTTGGCTGGCTAACGGGAACATCGGCAGCGAGAAGCGCAGGAAGCCGTAGCCGCCCATTTTCAAGAGAATACCGGCCAAAATGACCGAACCAGCCGTTGGCGCCTCGACGTGCGCGTCGGGAAGCCACGTGTGCACCGGCCACATCGGCATCTTGACCGCGAACGAAGCAAAGAACGCCAGCCACAGCCACCACTGCATATCGGCCGGAAACTTCGTCGTCAGCAGCGTTGGGATATCGGTCGTACCTGCGTGCCAGTACATCGCCATCATGGCGAGCAGCATTAGAACCGAGCCAAGAAGCGTATAGAGAAAAAACTTAAAGCTCGCGTAGACGCGCCGCTTGCCGCCCCACACACCGATAATGAGAAACATCGGAATGAGGCCGCCCTCGAAGAATAAGTAGAAGAGCACGAGATCCAGTGCGCAGAAGACACCAAGCATCAGCGTTTCCAGAACCAGAAACGCAATCATGTATTCCTTGACGCGGTCTTCAATACTCTCCCAACTCGCTAAAATGCAGAGCGGCATTAGAAATGTCGTCAGAATGACAAACAGCATGGAAATGCCATCGACACCCATCTTATACTTGAGCGGCCCGAGCCAGGCGTATTCTTCGACAAACTGGAACCCGGGATTGGTCTTCTCGAAATGCATCCAGATGAGAAGCGACACAAAGAACGTGATGAGGGTGGTCCAGAGCGCAATCCAACGTGCATTGCCCTTAGCGTCCGTGTTCAGGAACGCAATCGCAAGCGCGCCGGCAAGCGACAGAAACGTCACGACGGAGAGAATATTGCTCATCGGCCTAACCCCCCGCCGATCAAGCCGCCACCATACATCAGCCACGTCAGCAGCGCGGCAACGCCGATGAGCATCGCGAAGGCATAGTGGTACATGTACCCGGTCTGCAGTTTTACGACGCGGCCCGTGACGTGCCCGACGCCGGCCGCCGTGCCGTCAATCGTCCGGTCGATGACGCCTCCGTCTCCGCCCTTCCAAAACAAGCGGCCAATGGCGAATGCAGGCCTCACAAACAGCCAGTCGTAAAGCTCGTCGAAGTACCACTTGTTCAAGAGAAAGAGATACAGCGGCTTAAACGTGCGCGCAGTCGCTTCTGGCAACCAAGGCGCCTGGATGTAGTAGACGTAGGCAATCGTGAAGCCTGCGAGCATCGCCATGAACGGCGCGAACCCGACCCACGACGGAATCTCGTGCATGGCGTGCAAGATATGATTTTGTTCGCCACGGAAAAGCGATGCACCCCAAAATTCTTTCTCGCCATCACCGATGAAGTACGGCGTAAAGATCATGCCCGCCACGACCGCCCCAAGCGCCAAAACGCCAAGCGGAATGAGCATCGAGTTCGGGCTCTCGTGCGCATGATCATACGTCTCATGATCTGCGCGCGTGCGCCCGTAGAATGTCATGAACATGAGCCGCCAGGAATAAAACGACGTCATCAGCGCTGCGGCGACAAGCAGCCAGAAGGCATAATTCGACGGCGTGTGCGCCGCGTAAGCCGCCTCGATAATCGCGTCCTTTGAGTGGAACCCGGCGAAACCATAGAAATGCGGAATCCCGACACCCGTCAACGAGAGCGTCCCAATGAGCATCGCGCCCCAGGTAAGCGGGATCTTGGATTTGAGTCCGCCCATGTTGCGCATATCCTGCTCGTGATGCATGGCATGAATAACCGAGCCCGCGCCTAAGAACAGCAACGCCTTGAAGAACGCGTGCGTGAAGAGGTGGAAAATGCCCGCGCCATACGCGCCTAAGCCGCAAGCGACGAACATGTACCCAAGCTGCGAACAGGTGGAATAGGCAATCACGCGCTTGATGTCGTTTTGCACGAGGCCGACGGTCGCCGCGAAAAATGCGGTAATGGCGCCGACAAACGTCACGAACTTCAAGGCCTCCGGCGCGTACTCGAAAACCGGCGAAAGCCGCGCGACCATGAACACGCCCGCCGTCACCATCGTCGCAGCGTGGATCAGCGCTGAAACTGGGGTCGGACCTTCCATGGCGTCCGGCAACCAGGTGTGCAGCAAAAACTGCGCAGACTTGCCCATTGCGCCCATGAATAGCAGCAAGCTCAGCGTCGTCAGGATATCGACGTCATATCCGGCGAAGTTAAACGTTTTCCCAGCAAACTCTGGTGCTGCCGCAAACACGGCATCCAGGTCGAGCGTCTTGAAAACATAGAACAGCCCAAAAATGCCGAGCGCAAATCCGAAGTCGCCGACGCGGTTGACGACAAACGCTTTGATCGCCGCCGCATTGGCTTCCGGCTTCTTGTACCAGAAGCCGATCAACAAATATGAGGCGAGTCCGACGCCTTCCCAGCCAAAGAACATCTGCAGGAGGTTGTCGCTCGTTACCAGAGCGAGCATGGCGAACGTGAAGAGCGAGAGATACGCGAAAAAGCGCGGGCGGCTGTCGTCCTCATGCATGTAGCCGATGGAATAGAGATGCACGAGGGACGACACGGTGGTCACCACCACCAGCATCACTGCCGTCAGCGTATCGATCCGGAGCGACCACGAGGTATCAAGCTCTCCCGACGTCACCCAACGCATCAGCTGGATCTTCTGAGTTGTATGGCTGAAGCCAACATCTATAAAAACGACCCACGACAACACCGCAGCAATTCCGAGGAATAGCGTGGTCACGATTTCGCTCGGCCGGTCGCCGATGAGCCGGCCGAAGAGACCTGCGATGAGTGCTCCGAGAAGCGGCAGGAGAACGATTGCGGTGTAGATCATGTTTGTCCTGTGGGCAGCAGGCAGCAGGCAGCAGGCAGCAGGTCTTGCGAGCGGACCGTTAGGTGTACCACTTCACTGTTGCCTGTTGACTGTTGCCTGCTGCCCAACTTCACCCTTTCATCATGTTGATGTCATCGACCGCGATCGAGCCGCGGTTGCGTTAGTATACGACGATAATAGCGAGCCCGATTGCAGCTTCCGCCGCCGCGACCGTCAGGATGAACAGCGCGAACACTTGGCCCACGAGATCGCCGTTAAAATGCGAGAACGCCACCAAATTGATATTCACGCTGAGTAGCATGAGCTCGATTGACATCAAGATCACAATAACGTTCTTGCGATTGAGAAAGATGCCAAAAATCCCGAGCGTAAACAGGCACGCCGCAACTGTCAGATAATGGCCGATGGTGATGGTCATGCGAACCCCCGCGTAGGTTGGGTTAGCGCGGCCCGTATGCCAGCGTTGAAAAACCGAACTTCGATCCGCGCGTAACCCAACGTCTCTATCCTTCTCATTCGACCGTTGGGTTACGGCGGCAAGTGCAGAGCCGCCTAACCCAACCTACGATTCCTCATCCACCAGAAATCAATGACGCGATGTATCCAATTGCCATCAGCACAATCATGCCGCCGATCACCCAATCGCGCATCGTGCTCGGACCGCGCCCTACCACTGCGCGCCGCTCGGCCTTCGCCTTCTCAGACGCCCGCTTGCGCGCTTCGTCGAGGGATGCGACTTTCCGGTCCTGATGGCCGTTACCTTTGCTCACTCCACCTCCCCCGCACGACTGTCATCCCGGCCGCAGAGATCGCGCGTGCGCGATATCGAAGAGTTGGGACCCAGCACTTCAAATAAATCGTTGCCATCCTGGGTCCCGGCTCTCGCAAGAGGGCTCGGCCGGGATGACAGCCTTTTTGCCGTCGCCAATCTCACTCCGCCGCCTCCTTGTGCTTCTTCGCCGGCACATGACTGCCGCCGCTCGGCACCTTGACCACCTCAAGCGCCGTCTTGGGTCCGCGCGCCACTTGCTCCGAGATCGATTGCCGCTTGACGTTCTCGCGATGGCGCAACGTCAAGACAATCGCGCCGATCATCGCGACCAGCAAAATCATTCCCGCGCCTTGGAAGAAGTACGCGTACTTTGTGTAAATGATCTGACCCAAGGCTTCTGTGTTCGAAACACCTGACGGTACAGCCGCCGCCGCAACCTTACCCGGCGCAACAGTCAGTCCTTTGAACATAAAGAGCGCGATCAATTCCGCCAGCACCACGCCTCCAACCAAAGCCCCGATGGGTGCATTCCTGATGAACCCCGCTTTTAATTCCGCAAAGTCGACGTCGAGCATCATGACCACAAACAGGAACAACACGGCCACCGCGCCCACATAGACGACGATCAGCAGCATCGCCAGGAACTCGGCATTGAGCAGCACGAACAGCCCGGCCGCATTGAAAAACGTCAGGATCAAAAACAGCACGGCATGCACGGGGTTCCGGGCAAACACCACCATCGCGCCCGCCGCAATCGCGAGCACTGAGAACAGATAGAAGAAGAATGCCGTTGCCATCACGAATGCCTGCTGCCCGCTGCCTATTGCCTGTCGCCCATTTCTCTCACCTATACTTCGCATCCAAACTGATGTTCTTCGCGATTTCGCGTTCCCAGCGGTCGCCGTTCGCAAGCAATCGGTCCTTGTCGTAGAAAAGTTCTTCGCGCGTTTCCGTCGCGAATTCGAAATTCGGCCCTTCGACAATGGCATCCACTGGGCACGCTTCCTGACATAACCCGCAATAGATGCATTTGGTCATGTCGATATCGTAACGTGTCGTGCGGCGCGTGCCGTCGTTCCTTCGCGGCCCCGCTTCAATCGTGATGGCCTGCGCCGGGCAAATCGCTTCGCACAGCTTGCAGGCGATGCAACGTTCTTCACCGTTGGGATAGCGGCGCAATACGTGCTCACCGCGGAACCGCGGCGAGAGCGGCCCCTTCTCATAGGGATAGTTCAGCGTCTTTTTCGCGCTAAAGAAATAGCGCATCGACAAGAAGAACGCCGAGACGAACTCCGCGAGGAAGAGCGATTTGATGCCGCGTGCGATGTTCATTTCGTTTTCCTCACTCGAACACCACGGCGCCGATAACGTAGCCCATGGCCGGCAATATCAGCAGCTCACTCAACCCCACGATGTGCAACAGCTTTTTCGTTTCAGGCTTGTCGACGCGCTCGCCGAGTTTCTTCAGTATTCCGTAGCTTAATCCGCCAAGCAGCAAACCGATCGCCAATCCAATCAAGCTAGGGCTCATGGCGCCGTCCCCGTGAAATGCAACCAGCTCGCGGTTGCGACCACCATCACCAGCGACAACGGCAGGAACACCTTCCAGCCTAGTCGCATGAGTTGGTCATACCTGTAGCGCGGCACGAAGGCCTTCACCATTGCAAACATGAAGAACACGAACACGCATTTGCCGATAAACCAGAATATCCCCGGCACCCAATTCAGCGGCGCCACGTCGAGCGGCGGCAGCCACCCGCCGAGAAACAAGATCGCCGTCATCGCGCACATGGTGGTGATCGCGACGTACTCGCCCAGCATATAGAGCAGATACGGCGTCGAGGCATATTCCACCATAAAACCAGCGACCAGTTCCGATTCAGCTTCCGGCAGATCGAACGGCGGCCGGTTTGTCTCGGCGAGTGCCGAAATAAAGAACACGACGAACATCGGGAATAACGCGAGCCAGTGCCAGTCGAGCAGCGACGGCGTGAGCCCCATCGACGTCCCGATCCCGGTTTTCTGCGCATTCACAATCGCCGTCAGATTGAGCGATCCAACGCACAACAGCACGCAGATTATGACGAAGCCGATCGAGACCTCATAACTCACCATCTGCGCGGCGGACCGGAGCGCGCCCATGAACGGATACTTCGAGTTCGACGCCCACCCGCCCATGATGACGCCGTAAACGCCGAGCGAGGAAATGGCGAGGATGTAGAGCACACCGACGTTCAAGTCTGAGATGACCCACTTACCCCAGGCGTTCTCATTGACCGGGATCACTGCCCAGGTCGCCAGCGCAAAGGTCGCTGTCGCCAGGGGCGCGAGGAGAAACACGATCTTGTCGGAGCCCGCCGGTATCAGCGGCTCCTTGAAAACAAACTTCAGCAAATCGGCAAACGACTGCAATAGACCGAATGGCCCAACAACGTTCGGGCCCCGTCTCAACTGCACTGCCGCCCACACCTTGCGATCCATCAAAAGCAGAAACGCGATGATGACGAGCAGCGACACGAGCAACAGCAGCGACAGGCCAACTAGTGCAAGCACGTTCCAGCCGGTGTCGTTCATGAATGTCCAAAACGTGTCGAGCATCCTTCGCCTTCACTTGTAGGTTGGGTTAGCGCGGCCCCAATGCTTCGAGAAACTCGAATCTCTCGTCCGCGCGTAACCCAACATCTCTATCAACCTCATCCGACCGTTTGGTTGCGGCGGCAAGTGCAGGGCCGCCTAACCCAACCTACTCCGCCGCCTCCCGCTTCGCACCAGTGCCTGCCCTGAGCGCGCTCAAGCCCGCCATCACGGCCGACGCGCGCGCAACCGGGTTGGTCATATAAAAATCATCAATCGCAGTCGCAAACGGCTCCGGCCCAAACCCGCCTTTGAGGCCGGCAAGCGTACTCAGTCCCGAGACTGCGCGTGTCTCAACCGAATCCAATGCCGCCAACTGCGGCGCGCACTTGTACATCCCGGCGCGTAAAGCGCTCAACGTATCGTAGGGCAAAGTCGTGCCCAAAAGCGCCGACAACGCACGAATGATCGTCCAATCCTCTTTGGCGTCTCCGGGCGGATACGCAGCTTTCAAAGTCTGCTGCGCGCGACCCTCTGTGTTGACATAGGTCACGCTTTTTTCCGTGTAAGCTGCGCCCGGCAGAATGACGTCCGCGCGCATGGCGCCCGAGTCGCCGTGGCTGCCCTGATAGATCGTGAACGCGCCGCCCAAACGGCCAAGCTCGATTTCGTCGGCACCAAGCAGATAGACGACATCCATATCGGCTTTCAACATGCCGTCGAGATCGCGTCCGCCCGCGCCCGGCACAAAGCCGAGATCGAGCCCCGCCACGCGCGCCGCCGCCGTGTGCAAAACGTTGAAGCCGTTCCAGTTGGCGGGCTTCCCGATGCATGCGGCCGTTGCAATGCGCGCAGCAGTCCCCAGAACCGCCAAACCATCCGCGCGCGCGAATGCGCCTTCGCCGATGATGACCATGGGATGCATTGCCGTTCCCAATACCGCCGAAAACGGATGGCTGATGCGGGAAACTTCGTTCAAGTGTTCGGGCGTGGTGCCGAGATATTCGTAAGGGTACGTGAGATCGGCCTTGGGCCCAACGACACCGACCATCAATCCGCCGCGCCGCCAGCGCTTGCGAATGCGCGCATTCAATACTGGTGCTTCTAGACGCGGGTTCGATCCAATGATGAGGATGACGTCGGCCTGCTCGATGCCTTCAATGGTTGTATTGAAAAGATAGCTGGCGCGCCCGAGCTTGGGATCGAGCTTGTCGCCTTTCTGGCGGCAATCGAGATTTTTCGAGCCGAGCCGCGTGAAGAGATCTTTCAGCGCGAACATCTCTTCAGCGCCGCAGAGATCGCCGGCAATCGCGCCAATTCGCTCCGGCTTTGCAGACTTGAGCTTCTGCGCGACGAGGAGAAGCGCTTCATCCCAGCTTGCGGGCTCCAGCCGTCCGTTTTTGCGGATATAGGGCTGATCCAAGCGCTGCGCTTTCAAACCGTCCGCAACGTGGCGCGTCTTGTCCGAGATCCACTCTTCATTCACGGCGTCGTTGTTGCGCGGCAGAATGCGCATCACGGCAGGCCCGCGCGTATCGACGGAAATGGCCGAACCAACCGCGTCCATCGCGTCGATCGATTCCGTGGTCGTCATCTCCCAGGGCCTGGCACTGAATGCCCACGGCCGGTGCGTCAGCGCGCCAACGGGACAGAGATCGACGACGTTCGCGCTCAACTCCGACATGATGCCATTTTCGAGATACGTCGTGATCTCGGCGTCTTCGCCGCGGCTGATGAGGCCGAGTTCCTCGACGCCCGCCACTTCGGTCATAAAACGAACGCAGCGCGTGCAATGAATGCATCGCGTCATCACCGTTTTGATGAGCGGGCCGATATTTTTCTCTTCAACCGCGCGCTTGTTTTCTTGATAGCGCGAGCCGCCCATACCAAACGCCATGGCTTGATCTTGCAGATCGCATTCCCCGCCTTGGTCGCAAATCGGGCAATCGAGCGGATGATTGATGAGCAGAAACTCCATCACGCCTTCGCGCGCTTTTTTGACGAGCGGGCTTTTCGTGGAGATGACCTTGGGTGATCCATCCTTGTTCGGCGGCAGATCGGCGACGCCCATGGCGCACGAGGCGATGGGTTTTGGCGAGCCTTGAACGTCAACGAGGCACATGCGGCAATTGCCGGCAATCGACAAGCGCTCATGATAGCAAAAGCGCGGGATCTCGGCGCCGGCCATTTCGCACGCCTGCATCAGGGTCAAGTGATCCTCGACCTCGATTTCCTTGCCATCCACGATGAGTTTTTTGGTCATTCGCATACCATCTCACAATTGTCATCCCGGCCGGAGGAATCGCGTGCACGCGATTTCGTAGAGCCGGGACCCACCATGCCGGGCGTCACGCCATCCTGGGTCCCGGCTCTCGCGAGAGGGCTCGGCCGGGATGACAGGTTGCCTACCATCGTCGAATTCACTCCGCCGCCTCTCTTCGATGCTTCTTTTGATACTGATCGATCCGCGCTTCAATCACCGGCCGGAAATTCTTGATCAAGCCTTGCACCGGCCACGCCGCCGCGTCTCCAAGCGCGCAGATCGTGTGACCTTCAACTTGCTTCGTCACTTCAAACAAAAGGTCGATCTCGCGCTTTTCGGCTTCGCCCCGCTCCATGCGCTCAAGCACGCGCCACATCCAGCCCGTACCCTCGCGGCACGGCGTGCACTGGCCGCAGCTCTCATGCTTATAGAAATACGCGATGCGCCGGATCGCAGCGATGATGTCCGTCGACTTGTCCATGACGATCACGGCCGCCGTTCCAAGCCCGGAGCCAAGCTTGCCGAGCGCATCGAAATCCATGGTCACATCGGTTGCTTGCTCGGCCGTGATGCAGCGCACCGACGACCCGCCCGGAATGACAGCAAGGAGATTGTCCCAGCCGCCCGTCACGCCGCCACAGTGTTTCTCGATGAGCTCCCGCATTGGAATGCCCATCTCTTCTTCGACGACGCAGGGATGCTCGACGTGCCCCGAAATCTGAAAGAGCTTGGTGCCTGTGTTGTTCGGCAAGCCCAGTTCGGCAAACCAGGTCGCACCGCGCCGCAGAATTTCGCCGACAACCGCGACACTCTCGACGTTGTTGATCGTGGTCGGCGCGCCCCATAGCCCCACATTCGCCGGGAACGGCGGCTTCAAGCGCGGCTGACCCTTCTTGCCTTCAAGGCTCTCGAGCAGCGCCGTCTCTTCGCCGCAGATATAAGCGCCCGCGCCATGATGCACGAAGATCTCAAAATCCCAGCCGTGCACGTTGCCCTTGCCGATGAGCCGCGCGTCATAGGCTTCGTCGATCGCGCGCTGCAGCGCTTCGCGCTCGCGAATATACTCGCCGCGCACGTAAATGTAGCAAACATGCGCGCGCATGGCGAAGGCTGCAAGTGCCGCGCCTTCGACAAGCAAATGCGGATCGTGCCGTAAAATCTCGCGGTCCTTGCACGAGCCAGGTTCGCTCTCGTCCGCGTTGATGACGAGATAGCTCGGGCGCGGATCGCTTTTCGGCATGAACGACCACTTGAGCCCCGTGGGGAAACCCGCACCGCCGCGTCCGCGCAAGCCCGATGCTTTCACCTCGTTGATGATGTAGTCGTGGCCCTTGTCGATGAAGAACTTGGTGCCGTCCCACGCGCCGCGTTGGATGGCGCCCTTAAGGCCCGCGTCATGGAAGCCGTAAAGATTTCGGAATATCCGGTCGCGATCATGGAGCATCAGTCAGCCTTCCCCTTTGATGCTTCGAGGGCCGCAATAGCAAAGCCTGCAATGAGCGCGATGAGCCCGAGAATGCCGATCCACCTCGCGCCGCCCATGGCCCAGGCTACGAGCGCGGCAGACGCGAGCGCCGTCAGCGCCCAAAACTGCAAAAGACCCATATTGCCTTCCGGCCAAATCGCTTCGACAAGAGCAGTCAAACCGAGAATGCCGATCATGCCGGCAAACCACGCGTCCGTCGGCGAGAGTTGGCCCGCCAAAAACCGCGACACGGCGTGATACATGAGATACGCCGCAACCGCCGCAATAATGAAGCGCATAGCGCGCACCCACGGCGCACTCGAAATGGTCTGTTTGATCTTAGAAGGCGGTTTCGTTTCTGCCATCGTCGTCATCCTTCCAGGCTTTGCATGGAAACGCCTTCAACCACCCGCCCGCTCACAACATCGAGCGCCAAGCGATGCGATCTGACCGCGATATCCGTATCGGTTAACGTGTAACCGGTGAAACGGACCACTTCATCGGTAATGTCTTCGATTTCGAGACCGTCAAGAACGAGCCGTTCCGATTTCCAAGCACGCCCTTGCGGACCATAAGCAAAGGCGCTGATGTGATCGTGAAACACGAGTCTCGATTGCGACGGCGTCCAGCGCGCATCAATGACCGGCCACACGCCTACGTCCTCGCACATGTCCGGATTGTCGTAACTCATCAGCAAACCATTCGCGTAAAAATGCACGTTGTCCGGCATTTCGATGGGACCCGAAAAAAGCGTGCCGTCATTCTCCGCGCTCGCCACCATGCAGAGCCGCGTCGTGCCGTCCGTGTCGAGCACGCTGAGCAGCAGGCCATCGTGCCCGCCGCGCGTCGTCGCACCTGGATAAAACCAGACGGGTCCGCCATCTGGAGGAAGCTCCAGCTCGATCGCCAGCCGTGTTAGCGCTCGCTCCATGCGCTTTGTCTAACCCTTCGGCCGTTCGCCAACGTCGCTACCCGGACGCCAGCCTTGGCTAAGCTTCGTGCATTGTTCAAGCCACTTGTCGCGCTCGATGCGGCCCTTGAAACCGGGAACCTCGTTTTCGAACCATGCGATGTTTGCAGGCGTCCATTGCGCGATCTGATCAAAATGCCAGATGCCCATGTCATTCATTTTTCCGGCAAGCTTCTCGGCAACGCCCCAAATGAGGCTTAGATCGTCGCCGGTTCCCTTTCTGGGTGCGTTCAAAAGTAGCGGCGTCACGCGAAAGTCTGTGCTGGAACCTATAGACGCTGCGAGCGGCGCCCGGCTCACCGAGCCCGCTTTCATTTTTTGGATTTCGTCCACTGACAACGCCTTGCCGCTGCCGCGCTCGTTCAGGTCTTTGACAAGTCCGGCATTGGCCATCGCTGCGAGAGCGCCCGTATTTACCGGCGACGCTTTCTGTTCCTGGGCCGGTGCCGGAGGAGCGTGTGCCGCCGCCACGGCATGATGGACGTGTGTGGCTGCCGCCTCGTCAAACCGCTTCTTCCACGCGCTAATCCCCGAACCGTCATAAAGCGCTGGATCGGTCAGCGATGTCTGCCCGCCCGCCGGGCATGACGCCTTGCGTCCGGTCTGCGATCCGGGCTCCGGCGCCCTGCCGCGCGCATAATCGTCGAGCAAGGCTTCAAGCGCCGCTGGCTTTAGATCCTCGTACGTGTCCTTACCGATCTGAACGAGCGGGGCGTTGGCGCAACTGCCGAGGCACTCGACCTCTTCCCAGGAAAATTTTCCGTCCGGCGTGACGTGATGCTGTTCACCCGCGATGCGCTTCTTGCATACGTCAACGAGCGCGCGCGCGCCGCGCAGCATGCACGGTGTCGTGCCGCATACCTGCACGTGCGCGATCTCGCCCACGGGCGCCAATTGAAACATCGTGTAAAAGGTCGCGATCTCGAGCCCGCGGATGTAGGCCATGCCGAGCAAATCGCAGACGGCGCGGATCGCCGGTTCCGGCAGCCAGCCGCCCGACTGTTCTTGCGCGCGCCACAGCAGCGGAATGATCGCGGACGCCTGCTTGCCGGCTGGGAATTTCGCAATCTGCGCTTTGGCCCAGGCCATGTTTTCCGCGCTGAATGCGAAATGCGCGGGCTGCTCTGGGTTCAGGCGGCGAACGGCCATTTTTAGCTCCTCAACGGACCGGCCAGCGAGTCGGCCATGGAGCGCATCATAGCCCACGGCACGGGGGCGGGGATGACGGACTCACAGAGTTAAATTCGCCTCTCCACTACGTGGATCGGGAGACCCGCGCAAGCCTTTGACTTACCTCCAAAAGTCCTGCACCCCAGAGGTTTGGAACCCAAGGGGTGCGGCAAAAATAATTGCAAAATGGATGTTTTCGCTTACGGCCGTTAAGGCTGTCCGGGGGTTGTTTGCCCGGGAGCTGGCAATTCCTTGACACGATCGTCGATAATGCCGCGCCGGCGCAGGGTCTCCGTCGGCTGTTCCGTTGCCCATTTGCGCTCCGAATAGCCAAGCGGCACGGAAAGCCAGCCAAGCAGCAGCAGAAATGTGACAACCGGCACGATAAACAGCCCGAGCTGCGAGCCAACCCTCAAGAACCCCGTCCAGATGACGGCCAGCAGTAGGCCGAAGGCGATGATGTACCAGCCGCCGTCATCGACGCCGCGTGCGGTCGCAAACAGCAATCCGGCAGCTAAGCCTGCAATGCCGATTAAAACCGGAATGACCGGCAGATCCGCTTGCAGTGCCCCTTGGGGCCAGCCGTTCGATCTGGCGAAAAGGCGATATGTGGAAAGGCTGAGGCCAAAGCCAAACGAGGCGACGGCCAGCAAAAACAAGTTGTCCATCATAGGATTAGTCTCCGGGCGCGATAAAACGAACGATTGGGGCCTCCCGGTTCGTTCCGTGAGCCCACATGAATATCAATGCTTTGTGGCAGAGGCTAGCCATTTGCGCGGGTAGGTTAAGGCCGGAATCCCGCCAATCATGCCCGCCCGATACCGCCATGGGCCGGTCTGGCCGTGAGGCCGCCCCCAGATTGCGCAGGTGGCCGGCACGTGTCGATGTGAACGCGGTTGTGAAATCCCCTCACCCCCGTGGCATCCCGCCCTTGGAGACGCATGGCAATCGCCCTGCGTCTGACACGTAACGATAACACTTTCAACCAAAAGCGGCCCCTCGCGCGCCACCTTTGGTAAGCAATTGTTTACTAAGCCTCGTGCTTTGTAAGCGCCAGTCAGTCTGGTTTGGAGTTCTCATGTTGCATATCGCTTCTCACGCGCATTTCAGTGCGCCCCGCGCGCTCGCCCTTGCAGCGCTTCTCGTCCTCCCGATGCTCGCCGCCTGCGCCAAGGAAAACGCCGCCCTCCCAGAGAGCCGGCTTGGCGCCATGGATCGCGACGGCGGCGACTACAAATACAAAGGTGGCGCCGGGGGCAACGGCTCCAGTAAATGGGCCAACGCGCGCGGTACGCCTGGTAGCGCGCAGCACTTTGCTTCCGCCGCTGGCGATATCGTCTACGTCTCGTCCGACAGCTCGGACCTGACGCCCGAAGGCCAGCAAACTTTGAGCCAACAGGCGCAGTGGCTGCAGCAGTATCCGCAGAACACGATCACGATCGAAGGTCACGCGGACGAACGCGGCACCCGCGAATACAACATCGCCCTTGGAGCCCGCCGCGCGACAGCCGTCAAAAACTACTTCGCGCAAAACGGCGTGCAGGCCGCACGCATGCGCACGCTCTCCTACGGCAAGGAACGCCCTGTTGCGACCTGCGACGACATCTCGTGCTGGTCGAAAAACCGCCGCGCGCAGACAATGTTGAATGGCGTTGCCGTTAGTCAGCGGTGATTGGGAGCATCACCTATCAATTTCTCCGAACACGATATCGATCGAACCCAAGATCGCGCTGACGTCCGCCAGCATGTGCCCTTTGTTCAGGAAATCCATCGCCGCCAAATGCGGAAATCCCGGCGCGCGGATTTTGCAGCGGTAGGGTTTGTTCGATCCATCCGCGACGAGGTAGACGCCAAACTCACCTTTCGGCGCTTCAACGCAGGCATAAACTTCGCCCGCTGGTACGTGGAAGCCTTCGGTGTAAAGCTTGAAGTGATGTATCAGTGCTTCCATGGAACGCTTCATCTCGCCCCGCGTCGGCGGCACGACTTTTTTGGCATCCGCCACGTGCGGACCGCGGCCATCCGGTGCCTTTAGCTTCTGGCAGCAGGCCTTCATGATTTTCACGCTCTCGCGCATTTCCTGCATGCGGATCAGGTAGCGGTCGTAACAATCGCCGTTCTTGCCGATCGGAATATCGAAGTCGAATTCCGAGTAGCACTCGTAGGGCTGGCTTTTGCGCAAATCCCACGCCGCGCCGCTGCCCCGCACCATCACGCCCGAAAAGCCCAGAGCAAAAGCATCGTCTAAAGACACAACGCCAATATCGACGTTGCGCTGCTTGAATATGCGATTTTCCGTCAGCAGCCGGTCGATGTCGTCCACCACTTTCAGGAAGGGATCGCACCACGCGGCGATATCGTCGACGAGCTTTTCCGGCAGATCCTGATGCACGCCGCCCATGCGGAAATATTTGGCGTGCATGCGCGAACCTGAGGCGCGCTCATAAAACACCATCAATTTTTCGCGCTCTTCGAAACCCCAGAGCGGCGGCGTCAGGGCGCCGACGTCCATGGCTTGCGTCGTCACGTTCAAGAGATGGGAAAGGATGCGGCCGATCTCGGAATACAAGACGCGGATGAGACTGGCGCGTCGCGGCACTTCAAGACCGAGCAACTTTTCAGCGGCCAGGCAAAACGCGTGCTCCTGGTTCATCGGGGCGACGTAATCGAGCCGGTCGAAATACCCAATCGCTTGCAAGTACGTCTTGTGCTCGATCAACTTTTCCGTACCGCGATGCAGAAGCCCAATATGCGGATCGACGCGCTCGACGATTTCGCCATCCAGTTCCAGCACAAGGCGCAACACGCCGTGCGCCGCCGGGTGCTGCGGCCCGAAGTTGATGTTGAAGTTTCTGATTTCCGTTTCGGCCATGTGTCTCTCTCGGCGGGGTCAGACCCTGCGGGTCTGACCCCTTGCTCCACTGTCACGGCGTGGG
>JANMNH010000012.1:0-32208 GCA_031373745.1 Hyphomicrobium sp.
TTTTTTTTTTTTTGGCTCCTCCCAATTAACCCCCGCCCGGTGGGGGGGGGGGTGGGGGGGGGGCCCACGAACCGGGCGTGATGGCAGAGTTGAGCAATAATCCGAGATCAACCACTGGCATTCTCTACAGCTACGAGGAACTCACCCTCGCTGAGTTTAGTCATTTTGCACACCACTTTATCGCCGGGCTCAAACCGCCAGTGCTCGTCGGATCGATTGTAAGATTGTTCAAGAATTCTGTATGTGTTTTCTGCAATATGCTCTGCAAGAACTGGCCTCCAGACGTCAATATTCTCGTCTTCTAAGTAGACGTAAATTTCTACTGTGCTGCTCACGAGATTTCTCACTTTTCGACAGCAAGGAATGATCGCAAAAATTTACTTGAAGAAAACGATCAGTCAAACTCCGATATCACCCTTGCTGTATTCGCCCCACCCCTAACCCCTCCCCGCTGGGGAGGGGGAGCGTTGCGCTGTCGATTCCAATTTAAACATAACCGTAGGAGCGCGTTTGACTACGGCACCTTCACGGGCGCCATATCGTGCTGCCCGACAGCGGCCGCAATAACCCCGCCATCGCGTACGATTTCAGCGCGGGCCTCATAGCGACCTTGCTGCCACGGCACTTCGCGCCGTTTCTTGCCCGCATAGGAAACATATGTCGCTTTATTGCGCTCAAGCGGCTCTGAGAGTTGCCCGACCAGCGTGCCACCCGGACCGTCAACGACGATGCGAATTCTGTCGCCTGCCAAGAGATTGATAAAGCGGGCGTAGAACAAGAGTACCGGGCTTTCGGCATTAAGCGGATCGATAACCGTGTGTGCTTTTTCGAGCGCATCGAGATTTGGCGCGCCGCCGGTGAACCCGGTCATGATGATCTCGCCGTTGCGATAGGCGAAGGGCGCAATGGCTGCCGGCTGCCATAGACCGGTTGATTTGGTATCGCGCTGACACGCTCCGTCTTTTGCGTCGGGGAGAAACGGATCGACCACCTCGCCGTTGCGCCGCACCGTGAAGTGCACGTGCGCGAAATCCGCCATGCCTGAAAAGCCTACGTTGCCGAGCTTGTCCCCGCGCTTGACGGTTTGTCCTTTTGTGACGGCAACCGTCCCTTGCATCATATGGCAGTACTGCGTCTCCCATCCATCGCCATGATCGAGGACGACGCCGTTTCCGCACTCGCGGCTCTTGATGTCTTCCAATTTGTTTTCACGCAGGAAGATGTCTTGCACGCCGTCGCGCGTTGCCTTGACCTTTCCTCCGGCCGACGCCAGCACCGCGAACCCCTGCTTTGCAGCGTCTGCCGAAAGAAGCCTGAAATCTATACCGTTGTGCTTTTCGTAGGTTGCCCCGCCGCAAGCGTAATCGCGCGCGCCGGGACCCGGATCGAGATCGACGTAACTTTGAATGAAGCAGGTCTTATGCGGTTCGCAGGCGAGCGGCAAAGAGAGTTCGAACTTCTCTTGCGCAGCGGCCGCGACCGCCAAAGCCGTCATTGAAACGGCACCGGCAATCCAGTAATTGACCCAGCTCATCCCGCCCTCTGCGCCAAAGTGCCCTTGAATGCCCCGCCTCGCTTGCCGGGCTCCACGCAAGAGGATAGCACTACCGCGCCGCAACTTCCGCTCACAATCGATCGAAGGACTCCAATGGCCACGCATTCCCTGCTCCTGCTCCCCGGCGACGGTATCGGCATCGAAACCATGGCGGAAGTCGAACGCCTGATCGCCTTCTTCAATGCTAGGAGCAACACGGCGAAATTTACCCTTGATCGCGATTTCGTGGGCGGCTCGGCTTACGATGCGCACGGCGTCGCCATCACAGATGCGGCCATGGCCAAAGCCTTCAAGTCCGATGCTGTCATCTTCGGCGCTGTCGGCGGGCCGAAGTGGGACAAGGTTCCCTATCAGCATCGCCCGGAAGCCGGCCTATTGCGGCTGCGCAAGGACTTGGACCTCTTCGCGAATTTGCGTCCCGCGATCTGCTATCCGGCGCTTGCGGACGCTTCGAGCCTCAAGCGCGAACTGGTCGAAGGCCTCGACATCATGATCGTGCGCGAGCTGACGGGCGGGGTTTATTTCGGCGAACCCAAGGAAATCGTGACGCTCGAAAACGGCGAGCGCCGCGCGGTCGACACCCAGCTTTACACATCGCGTGAAATCGAGCGCATCGCCAAGGTCGCTTTCGATCTCGCGAGGAAGCGCGGCAACAAAGTTCACTCGGCTGAAAAGCGCAACGTCATGAAGACCGGCGTGCTGTGGAATCAAGTCGTGACGGAAGTGCACAAATCCTATGCGCCCGACGTCACGCTCGAACACATCCTCGCCGACAACTGCGCCATGCAACTCATCCGCAACCCGAAGCAGTTCGACGTCATCGTCACGGACAATCTGTTCGGCGATATCCTCTCGGACGAAGCGGCGATGATGACGGGATCGCTCGGCATGCTGCCATCAGCGTCGCTCGGGAGCCCGGACGCGAAAACCGGCAAGCGTAAGGCGCTCTATGAGCCGGTGCACGGCTCGGCACCCGACATCGCCGGCTTGGGGCAAGCCAACCCCATCGCAACAATCGCCTCGTTTGCCATGGCGCTGCGTTATTCCTGCGACATGCAGAAGGAAGCCGACCTCATCGACGCGGCCATTGCCCGTGTCTTGGAGAAGGGCTTAAGGACCGGCGACATCATGCAGACGGGCATGAAGCAGGTGGGCACCACCGGGATGGGCCAAGCGATCGAGGCGGAGCTCCAGGCTTTGACGGCGTAACGCAAGGCTACCGTTGGCAAGTAAAGGTTGTTCACCCGAGAGGACTTGACCGAATACGCATTTGGCGGAACACTAGCCAAATGGATTACTCGAATATCATTACAATCGAACCTGGCAAGCGCAGCGGCAAACCCTGTATTCGCGGCCTCCGGATCACGGTCTATGACGTGCTCGACTACCTTGCGGGCGGTATGAGCGAGGACGAAATTCTGCGAGATTTCCCGGAGTTGACACGCGAGGACATTAGGGCCTGCTTGGCCTTCGCAGCCGACCGCGAAAGGCGACTGGTGGGCGGAATTGGCGCGTGAGGCTTCTGTTCGACGAAAACCTGTCTCGAAGTCTGTGCGAGCGCTTGAAAGACATTTTTCCCGATTCCAAACATGCGGTGACTTCTGGACTGGAAAGCGCAAGCGACCATGACGTGTGGGAATATGCCAAACGCAATGGACTAATGATCGTGACCAAGGATGGCGATTATCGCCAGTTGAGCTTTCTGCTCGGTGCGCCACCAAAGGTCGTTTGGCTTAGAATTGGAAACTGCTCGACGCAAAAAATCGAAAGCTTGTTGCGCCGAAACTTGAAGCCGATAGCAAAATTCACAAGCGATTCAAGCGCTGCCATACTCATCATTGAGCCGAACTAAATCTCAACCAAATCTTCAGAATGCCGACATCGAGCGACCCCGGCTCAGACTTCTGAATTTGTGAGACCCCTACAACAGTTAAGAAAGAGTTGACAAATCAACCTCTTCGCGCGGCAGCCCGGTCATGAGACACTTCTCAAAGTGATTCGGGGAATAGGGTGCCGCTTTGCAAACCTGCAAACGGCGCAAAAGTGCGGGGGCACTTAGACCAGCCATGACGACAGCGAACGAACTACGCGCCGGGCTTCTGGCGGTTGCCAAGCGGTCGGTCAGCCTGATGACCGCTTGCACCAACGAGGAAAGCACGAAGCTATATCTTGTGCTGCCGTTTCTCGGACTGCTTGGCTACGACTACGCCAATCCCTACGAAGTCTACCCCAAGCACTCGATCAGCCCCGACTGCAACACCGACTTCGCCATTCTGCGCGACGGCATCCCGGTTATCGCCGTCAACGTGCAAACCGCGGGGCAGGATTTGGCTGAGGGACACGCCCGCTTGGCGCGTTATTTCAAGGCTGTCGCAGAAACCAAGCTCGCTATATTGACCAACGGCACGCTGTTCCAGTTCCACGTCGATTCGGGCGAAAGCAGCGTGCTCGACCATTCGCCATTCCTGACCGTCGATCTCGAAACAATCGCCCGTGCCGGCGTCACGGACGAAATTCTCGAAACGCTTATCGCCGCCGTCAAAGGTCACTACGATCCGGAAACGATCGCCGAAGCGGCACATGTGCAGCTCGTCAAGCGCCGGCTGAGGACCGTGTTTGTGGACGAATCCAAAGGCCCCTCGGAAGACTTCTGCCGCTTCGCTCTTCAACGCATCGGCATCGAAAACGTGCGCAAGTCCGCTATCGACCGCTACTACGCGCCGATGATCAAAGCGGCTTTTGAAGAAAGCCTCGTACTTCCCGTTGTAGAGCGCTTGAAGAGCCAGCCGAATGGCGAAAGCCGCTCGGGGCCCGTCACCATGCATCAAATCGGCCAGCGCATCGCGACAACGGAAAACCAATTGCAGCTCTTCAACTATTTGCGCCGCCGCCTCGCCTTCCTGGTTGACGACAACACACAGTTCGAAGCCATCGAGAACGTGCGCTACACGGACTACGTCGGCCGCTTGACCGTTTATTACGACCGCGAACGCAAGGGCCGCCTGTTCGACTACATCGAAGGCGCCGACGGTTACGATAAGTATATCTTCCCCGATCCTATCGGCGAAATCGTCACCAATAACGTCCAGGAAATCGATACCGCGCTGAAAACGGTGTTCGCCACTCGCGTTCGCGAACTTGGCGGTGTCTCGAACCAGCAAAAGCTTGCGCGCATCGCCTGACGCGGGCACAACCATGAGCCAGCACTAGAGCATCATCGGTCCGGACAGACTCGCTGTTGCGATTTACCGGTCCGATAAAGATGCTCTAGAATCATAATGCTAGAGCAATTTCATCCGATCAGTTGATCGCTGAAGCGATCTTGTCTGATCGGATATTGCTCTAGGCGCAGCGGACGGCAGGCCCCATGGCAAGCAATCTTTCAACTATCGGTTTCGCTTTCGCGAACGAAGACGAGTTCCGCACGCGCATGATCCAGTGCGCGGCGGCGGCCAGCGCCAACCTCGAATGCTCCGGTGGCACATATGGAATTTGGCGATCTCGCTCGGGGGCCGAAGTCTGGTTTCATCTCGGCAAAGACGCTGACGGCGAGGTCGAGATATTCGGTCTGACACCGTTTTTCGACGGCGCGAGCGATGTCGCACTCCAGATTACTGCTCCCGTCAATCGCGCCGGCGATAATGCCTTCGAAGGCGCATTCCATGCTTGGGTGACGAGTGCGGATGGCGCCGAACAGCTCTTTCCGCTGGTCTTTGACGCCATCGACTTTGCCGCTCATCAAGACGCCGCGTGGCCGGCATTTGCCCGCGCACGGCTCTGTGGTTTTGCGCGCGAGCTTGCGGCATTCCCCGATGACGCTGCTTATTACGCGGCTCGCAATGGCGGCGATAGTCCGCAACTCTCGTCCAAGGCCTTCATTCCGATCGGTCTCTTTGCCAACGAGCAGGGCGGCGGCACCGAGGCCGGCACGGCTGCACAAGCTCCGGCCTCTACCGCACTATTAACGGGGCGGGTTGCCGAGTACCGCCGGTTGACAAACGAAGCGACCGGTACGCAGTTTGAATGGCTTCTGGTCGAAACACTCGAAGCAACGATCGATATCGTGGCCGATCCTGCCACTGTTTCAGGCACTATTGCCGAAGGCGGAACGATTGAGACAACGGTGCTGCTGTTTGGCAGGCTCGCAGGCTGAGCGGTTTCATTGCTTAAACGTGTGCGCCTTCCTTACAGGCATCGAGCTGTCCATCGACCGCGCCGCGTGCCGTCCAATCGGGTTTTACGTCAGGAGGGCCGGGCGCTGCCGCCTCGCTGCGGCTGACGAAATAGAACTCGTAACAATTGCTACCCGAGCGCGCGACACGGTAGCACCCGCCTGCCGGATCGGTGTCGTAGATCGTGCAAAGCGTTCCGGCGGTAACAGACCAGTGGCCGGTCACGAGCACGCCGCTCTCGACATATTCAAGCTGGCCGCCAGACAAATAGCGCTCGGTAAAGCGCTGGCCAGTGGCGTACATGCCTTCCAGCGTCTTGCCGCCAAGGCCCGATTCGATTTCGGTGGCCGATAGCCATTCCTTGGCGAGTGCCGTCGCGGGCGGATGGCCGAGGCCTATGGCCAATAGGAACCCCAACACCATTGCGCCCGTGAAGCGGAAACTGCCCATTCGGCCGGTTGAGATAGCCATGTCCCTCTTTGCTCCATTCGCCTAATAACGGGCCGAAGCCAAACAAAAGAATATGACTGAAACGCGCCAGTGGGCCGGACTGAGACCCTAAACAGTCTTGAAAGGCCAGGCCCCGGCCGCTAAGCCTGCCGCTTAACCGTCGAAATTGCTTGGGCCCGCAACGGCGCCCGGCGCAGCCGTTCAGGATTGACACCTCATGGGATACAAAGTCGCCATCGTCGGCGCGACGGGAAACGTCGGCCGGGAAATGCTCAACGTGCTGGCGGATCGCAAATTCCCGGTCAGCGAGCTCGTACCGTTGGCCTCCCGCCGCTCTATCGGCACGGAAGTGTCCTTCGGCGACAGAACGCTGAAATGCCGGGATCTTGAAAACTTCGACTTCAAGGGCACCGATATCTGCCTGATGTCGGCCGGCTCTAGCGTGTCCAAGGACTGGTCGCCGCGCATCGGCGCGCAGGGCACCGTCGTCATCGATAACTCGTCCTACTGGCGCTACGACCAGGACGTTCCGCTCATCGTGCCCGAAGTCAACGCCGACGCCATCGCCGGATACACGAAGAAGAACATCATCGCCAACCCGAATTGCTCGACCGCGCAGATGGTGGTGGCACTGAAACCATTGCATGACGCCGCAACCATTAAGCGCGTGGTCGTCTCGACCTATCAGTCCGTCTCGGGCGCGGGCAAAGAGGCTATGGACGAACTCTGGCACCAGACCAAGGGCAAGTACGTTCCGGGCCAGGAAGTCGAATCGAAAAAGTTCCCGAAACAGATCGCCTTCAACTGCATTCCCCACATCGACGTCTTCATGGAAGATGGCTACACCAAAGAGGAATGGAAGATGCTGGTCGAGACCAAAAAGATTCTCGATCCAAAAATCAAAGTGACGGCGACATGCGTGCGCGTTCCCGTGTTCGTCGGACATTCGGAATCGCTGAACATCGAGTTCGCAAAGCCGATTTCGCCCGAAGAGGCGCGCGAAATCCTGCGCCGGGCGCCCGGCATTCAAGTGATCGATAAGCGCGAACCCGGCGGCTACATCACGCCTGTAGAGGCGGCCGGCGAATACGCGACGTTCGTGTCGCGCATCCGGGAGGATACAACCGTCGAAAACGGTCTCGCGCTGTGGATTGTATCCGACAATCTGTTAAAGGGCGCAGCACTCAACGCGGTACAAATTGCCGAAGCCATGATCGAGCGCAAGTTGCTGCGCAAAGCCGCTTAAGTTCGTGCGCCGTAGCTAGCAAAGGAAACCGGGGGCGTGGCATCAGCCTGACCCCCAGTTTGGACGTTTCCATCAGGATCTAACGCTTCGACGACGTTGCTTCCTTAGTCTGCATGCGGCCAAGAACCTGCACGATGGAATTCAGATCCTGCAGAAACTTGTCGCGCTGGCCGGCCGAGAGGGCGCTGAGAATTCTTTCATCGACCTTGCGCGAGAGCGGCTCAGCCGATTTCAGAACGCGCCAGCCTTCTTCCGTCAGCTTGACAGCGTAAGCGCGCGCATCCTCTTTGGTGCGGCGGCGCTGGAGAAGACCTTTTTTGAGCATGCGCCGCACAATATCCGCCAGGGTTGACCGGTCAATTCCGGTGCGGTCAACCAAATGGGTCTGGCTCAGGCCTTCGTTCTGCGAAACAGTTACCAGAACCGCGAATTGCCGGGGGGTTAGATCGCCGCCGCCAAGCTCAGCCTGGAAGACTTCGGCCGCGCATTGTCCTGCCCGATGAAGCAGATGCAAAGGCGAGCGCTCTAGTCGATTGGGTGCCGAATCCCGTGCCATTTTAATCCTCAAAAAAAGTCTTGTTCCAAAAACAACGGTAACCGAAATCAGTGCGAGCTTATTTTGAGTACTTTGCGTCATTTGGGAAGTTCAGTCTCTGCGGGACACACAGAAATATCAACAACCCTTAGTTACCAATATTCCTAACAAGAAATACTAATTCTCGAAAAAGGTCTAGCCGTTTACTCAAATTTTCGTAACCAATTTCTTACTTTGTTGTTCAAAGCCGGACAGGTAAATTGCGCTTGTGTGAAGATATTCTGTTCTATGAAAATACCTATATTGGCGCTTTATTGGCGCTTTACTCGCTATGTTGCTCGTAACGCTGCATGAGGCCGACTTGGGCCACAGCAAACAGCATGAGCAGCGGTACGGCGCCGAAAACCTTGAAGCCGACCCAAAAGTCGGTCGAGAAATTGCGCCACACGATCTCATTTAAAAGTGCAAGAAAAAGGAAGAACCCGCCCCAGCGCACCGTCAGCTTGCGCCAGCCCTCGTCTGTCAAACGGAAGGCTTCGCCAAGTGCAAGCTTCAAAAAGGTTTTTCCCGCAAGCAATCCTCCGAAAAGGATCGCCGCGAACAAACAATAAACGATCGTCGGCTTGATCTTGATGAAGTGTTCGTCCTGCAGCCAGATGGTCAACCCGCCAAAGACCATAACGAATAGTGCCGTCACCAGAGGCATCATGGGAATGCGGCCCAAGACTGCGCGCGACACGGCAAGCGACAGAACCGTCGCGACCATGAAAATGCCCGTCGCCCAATAGATGCCAAGCTGCCAATTGGCGATAAATAAAACAATGAGCGGGCCTATCTCCACCAGCAGCTTGATCACTTGCTTGCGGTCAAATTCGGCTTCGGCCGGCTCTGCCTTTTTGCTCTCAGGCTCTGTCATGCGCGTCACGCTCCGCCGGCGTGCGATGGAGCCGGTAGCCGGTATTTCTGCAGGCTCCGTGTCATCAACCACGCGTAGAGCAATGTAATGGGTAGAATAAACGCGATCTTGAACAGCACCCAAACGTTAATCCCGCTCATATGGTGACCGAAGAATTCATAGATTTCCGTGCCTCTAAAGGTCAACCGGACGTACTCGTTGGCAACGGCCGTGAAAAGGAAAAACAGCGCAAAGCTCATGGTGAACCTATTCCAGCCTACGTCGGTGTAGTGGAAAGTTTTCTCGAAGGCGTATTTGAAGAAGTTGCGCTTCATCCAAAGCCCCGCCAACAGGAATGCAGCGAACATTAGGTTGAAAATCGTTACCTTGAGCACAATCCATTCCGGGTTCTTGGTGACAAGCGCAAGGACGCCAAAGCCGATCGTCACACTAGATGCAATTGTCGGAAACACGGGAAATCTCTTCAGCACCACCCACATCACGATGAACGCGAGAATCGTGGTGGAGATGATGGCGACCGTTCCGTAGAACAGCGTCGGATCCGACTCGCTGTAAATTGCGTTGACCACGAACATGGTAACGAGGGGTCCGAACTCGCTCGCGATATTGATCGTCTGTTCCGTGTTGAACGGAAAAAGCTTCTTCAATCTGCTCATGTCGTCCTGCCGGTTTTTTTTGAGAACAAGAGCCTGAGAGCGTCTGTTCCCATCCCCACCTGAATTCGACTAGCTCGCGACGATGGCCTTCGCGAAATCGGCCGCACTAAACGGCTGCAAATCGTCAACCCCTTCGCCCACGCCTATAGCATGCACGGGCATCTTAAATTTCTCCGCGATTGCGACCAAAATGCCACCACGGGCTGTGCCATCCAACTTTGTCATTATGAGGCCTGTGACCCCGGCCCTGTCCCGGAAAACCTCGACCTGTTGCAGGGCGTTTTGCCCGGTTGTGGCATCCAAAACCAGCACCACGTCGTGCGGCGCGGAATGATCGAGCTTTTTCAGAACTCTGATGACTTTCTCGAGCTCTTCCATCAAGGCTTGCTTATTCTGAAGCCGGCCCGCCGTGTCGAGCAGCAAAATGTCAACGGCTTGATCTTGCGCACGTTTGAGAGCTTCGTAGGCGAGTCCCGAGGAATCCGAACCGACGCCTGTATCGATGACCTCCGCGCCCGTGCGCTCGCCCCACACCTTGAGCTGATCTATGGCTGCGGCGCGGAATGTGTCGCCGGCCGCGATGAGGACTTTCTTACCTTCGGCAGCGAACTTTGCGGACAACTTGCCGATGGTCGTCGTCTTGCCCGTGCCGTTGACGCCGACCATCATGATCACGTGCGGCTTGTTCGCGGTATTGATGACAAGAGGCTTGGCGACGGGTGTCAGCACGTGCTCGACTTCGCCGGCCAAAATGCTGCGCACCTCGTCGGCCGAGATGCCTTTTTCAAACCGGCCTTTGCCGATCGCCGACGTAATGCGCATCGCCATACCAAGTCCGAGATCGGACTGGATGAGCAAGTCTTCGAGATCTTCGAGCGTATTCGCGTCGAGTTTACGTTTCGTGAATAGCCCGGTAATGCCGTCCGACAGCTTGCTTGAGGTCTTGCCGAGACCGGTCTTGAGGCGCTGAAACCATGTTTGTTTGGGCGGCTCGGCTGCGGGTTCTGGAACAGACTCAATCGCCGCTTCTCGCACCGCTGCCACCTCAGTGGCAACTTCAGTGGCGGGCGGCGCTGGCGGCGTCTCGTCCTTGGCCCCGAATAGACGGCCAAACAGACCTTTACGCTTTTCTTCGCTCACGCCCCGACCCCGCCTGACACGGCCTCACCGGCCATAAACTCACCAACGAGCTGGCCGTTGGCAAAGCCTGTAACGCGCGCAGCGATAATGTCGCCAGCGGCGGCGGCTTCCGCTCCAGTGACATTAATTTCGGCGAAATGCGGCGTGCGGCCCATTGATGATACCGGGCCGCCACGTTCGATCAATACAGCGTGGGTCGCGCCTGTTTGACCCGCCAAAAATGCGTCGCGCGCACGCTCACCCTTGGCTCTGAACCTTGCGGCACGCTCTTTAATGATCGGGCGTGCGACTTGCGGCATGCGGGCAGCCGGTGTCCCTTTGCGCGGCGAAAAGGGAAAGACGTGCAAGAATGTCAGGTGGCATTCATCGACAATGTCGAGCGAGCGCTGAAACATTTCGTCGGTTTCGGTCGGGAACCCGGCAATGAAATCCGCACCCAACACCACGTCGGGGCGCAGCTTGCGCGCGGTCTCGCAGAATTGGATGGCGTCAGTGCGCAAGTGGCGCCGCTTCATGCGCTTCAAAATCATATCGTCGCCCGCTTGCATGGAGAGATGCAGATGCGGCATCAAGCGCGGCTCTTCGGCCAGCGCGCGCATTAAGTCCGCGTCGGCTTCCACCTGATCGATAGACGACAAGCGAAGCCGCTTTAACTCCGGCACATGCTTCAGCACCTGACGCACAAGCTTGCCAAGCGTCATCTCACCTGGAAGGTCCGGTCCATACGAGGTCATATCGACGCCGGTTAGCACGACTTCGGGAAAACCGTTTTCAACCAGATGGCGGATTTCCTTGACAACATCGCCGGCCGGCACCGAGCGCGACGGGCCGCGTCCAAAAGGAATGATGCAGAAGGTACAGCGATGATCGCAGCCGTTCTGAATTTGCACATAGGCTCGCGCCCGGCTGCCGAAACCGTCGATCATGTGCGACGCCGTTTCGCGCACGCTCATGATGTCGTCGACCTGCACGCGCTCGCTATCGGCGACCGAGAGACCGCGAAATGTTTCGGCCTTCATCTTTTCGCCGTTGCCGATGACGTGATCGACTTCGCTCATCTCGGCGAAGCGCTCCGGCTCGATCTGCGCTGCGCAGCCTGTGACGATAATGCGGGCGGTTGGGTTTTCGCGGCGCACGCGGCGGATGGTTTGCGAAGCCTGGCGCACGGCTTCTGCCGTGACAGCGCAAGTATTGACGATGATTGCGTTGCCGAGCCCGGCATCCGCCGCATGCCGGCGCATGACTTCCGACTCATAAGCGTTGAGCCGGCAGCCGAGCGTGATGACTTGAGGTTCGGACACAGCGTGTTTGCTTCTATCGCTTCGGGTTGGCTGGCAATACCTGAGAAACGCGGTTGCGGCTAGGCTCGCCATCTAGACCGGCACTTTCATAAGCGTTGCCATGTCGAGCTGACCTTCGTACTCGAATTCGGCCGGTCCCGTCATGAGGATATGGTTGCTTTCGGTCCACTCGATCAAGAGCGGGCCGCCCGGCAGCGTCACCGTGACCCGGCGTCCTGTCAGCTTTTTGCGCGCCGCGCACACCGCCGCCGCACACGCCGCCGATCCGCACGCCTTGGTTAGCCCAGCGCCGCGCTCCCAGGTGCGCAACGTAATGGCGTCGCGCGCCGTCACTTGCGCGAGCGAGATATTGGCGCGCTCGGGAAAGATCGGGTGATTTTCGAGCAGCGGCCCAAAGCGGCCAAGGTCGTGCGCGTTGACGTCATCGACCCAAAAGATCGCGTGCGGGTTTCCGACATTGACGACAGACGGCGAATGCAAAACGGGCGCGTCGATCGGGCCGATCTGGAGTTCGATGGCGCGCGTGTCGCGGAACTCTTCCGCTGTTGGTATGTCCTGCCAATTGAAGCGCGGTTCGCCCATATCGACGGTAATTGACGACGCGTCCTTGACGTTAACGTCTAGAATGCCAGCCGTTGTCTCGACCTTGAAATCGGCGCGGCCCGCAGCGGCCTGGTTCAGCAGCCAGCCGACGCAGCGCGTTCCATTTCCGCAGGCGCCAACTTCCGAACCGTCTGCATTGTAGATGCGCACATACGCGTCGATATCTTTGGATTTGGACGCGTGCAGCACCATCATCTGTTCGAAGCGGGTTTGCCGGTTGGCGGCGATGGCTGCGGCCTCGTCCGCTGAGAAGATTTTGCCGCTCTCGCGCAAATCGACGACGACGATCTCGTTGCCGAGGCCGTTCATCTTGACATAAGGGATGGTGGCAGGTGCTGTCATGGTTCCCTATATGGCAAGGACTAGGGACAAAGACAAACTGGCACAAACTGGGCGGAGTATCCATGTTGCCGCAAGTCACGACTTTCTTCCTCGCGAGTGCTGCCGCTTTACTTTCAAGCGCTGTAGCAGCAGCTGCGGGATCGCAGTCCAACGCACCGCCTACACCAAAAACTGAGATTATCGTCGAAGAAGTCGCCAAAGGACTCAAATTCCCCTGGGGAATGCAGTTTCTGCCCGACGGGCGCATCCTGGTGACAGAACGCGGCGGCACGATGCGTCTCATCGCCAAGGACGGCAAGGTTTCAAAGCCGGTCGAAGGATTGCCCCACGTCGTCAACAAGGGCCAGGGCGGCTTGCTCGACGTGCTCTTGGGGGCGGACTTTGCAACGTCCGGCACGATATTCTTTTCCTACGCCGAACCGCGCGCGTCGTTCTCCAACGGTACCAGCGTGGTGCGCGCCAAACTCGTGCTTGAGGGGGACGCGGGCCGGATCGAAAACGGCGAAGTAATCTTCCGCCAGCAGCCGAGCGCACGCGGATTTTATCACTTCGGCTCGCGCCTCGTGTGGGACAAAACCGGCGCATTGTTCGTGACCATGGGCGAGCGCGCGGACTTGAGCGACGGCGCGCAGGACCTGACGAACCACCTCGGCAAGATCGTCCGCATCGTGCCGGACGGCAGCGCGCCGAAAGACAATCCCTTTGTCGGCAAAGACGACGCGATGCCGGAAGTTTGGAGCTATGGCCACCGCAATGTACAAGGCGCGGCGCTCGATCCCGAGACGGGCCGGCTTTGGACCACGGAACATGGGCCCAAAGGCGGCGACGAACTCAATCAGCCGCAAGCCGGCAAGAACTACGGCTGGCCGGTCATTACATATGGCATCGACTACGACGGCTCAAAAATCGGCGATGGCATCAAAGCTAAAGACGGGTTGGAGCAGCCGGTCTACTATTGGAAGCCGTCAATCGGCACGTCGGGCCTCGCGTTCTATTCGGGCGACTTGTTCAAAGGCTGGAAGGGTAATCTCTTGGCTGGCGGACTGTCTGGCATGACGCTTGAGCGGCTCGTACTCGAAGGCGGCAAGGTCGTTGCCGCCGAGCATCTGTTGAAAGACCGCCGAGAGCGCATCCGCGATGTGCGCGAAAGTCCCGATGGCGCGGTCTACGTGCTGACAGACGATGATGATGGGAAATTGCTGAGGTTGACCCCAAAACCGTGAGGACCCATGCCCCAACCGGAGCCACAATCCCAAAGCCTTCTGTTCCGGATTGCTTTTTCCCGGAAGCGGCCTTTCTATTGCTACAGTTGCATTTGCCTGACACTGGACGAGCGCGCCTACCAACGCCGGATTTTCAGGCTGGCGAGAGGGTGGGCCAAAGTGTTGCGGGCGCAAAAACCTCGCAAAGCTTGACTTAGCAACGCTGCCCTACCATACACCCCCCATCCAGTCGGCCCTGAAACTCAGAGCCGCCGCCTTGCACATGAGGGAACTCGGGAGAGTCGAATCGGGAGGCAGGGGGGTCAACATCCGAAAGCGCGTTGCGCTCCCGGGTGCATTTTCGTTTTGCGCGGTTGATAGAGCGCCTTGAGGAGCACGGCTTGCTGAAGGTTTGGGGCAGAAACACCTCCGCCAACGTCCAGAAGGTGATGTGGACGGTGGCCGAACTCGGCCTGCCGCACGAGCGCATCGATGCCGGGCTGCACCATGGCGTCGTCAACACGCCCCAATACGCGGCCATGAACCCAAACCGGCTGATCCCCACCATCGACGACAACGGCTTCACGCTCTGGGAAAGCAGCACGATTATTCGCTATCTCGCTAAGAAATACGGCACCGGCGGCTTGATGCCCGCGAACGAACAGGACGCCACCCGCGCCGACCAATGGATGGAATGGGCCGGCAGCACGATCTATCCCGACATCATCGGCTCGATTTTTATCGGCCTCATCCGTACGCCGGCCAACCAGCGCAACATGGCCGCGATCGAAACAAGCATAAAGCGCGTGGGCGAGAAGCTCGGCATTCTGGATGGTGTTCTCGCGAACCGTCCCTACATTCTGGGCGACACGTTCACAGTCGCGGACATTCCTGCGGGCGGGATCATGTACCGCTACTTTACGCTGCCGATTGCGCGGCCGGGCCTTCCGAACGTCGAAGCCTGGTACGCGCGGCTATCACAGCGTCCTCAATATCGCGAGCATGTCATGATCGATTATTCGAGCTTACGCGTCGAGGGAGCTTAAGCACGATGTTCCAAAGCCTCACAGAACGCCTCTCGGGCGTCCTCGACAAGCTGACCCGGCGCGGTGCGCTGACGGAAGCCGATGTCGGCGAAGCCATGCGCGAAGTGCGCCGCGCGCTGCTTGAAGCCGACGTCGCCCTCGATGTCGTCCGGGATTTCACCGACAAGGTCAAAGCCAAGGCGATTGGCGCGGAAGTCCTGCGCTCGGTGACGCCTGGGCAGATGGTCGTCAAGATCGTCAACGACGAGCTCGTTGCCATGCTCGGCTCTGATGCCGCAACCATAGATCTCGCGGCTCAGCCGCCGGTCGGCATTCTTATGGTTGGCCTGCAGGGCTCCGGTAAAACCACGACGACGGCAAAGATCGCCTATCGCCTGACCAACCGCGAGCGCAAAAAAGTTTTGATGGCGTCGCTCGATACGCGCCGACCGGCAGCACAAGAACAACTGCGCGTTCTCGGCGAGCAGACGCACGTCGCGACGCTTCCCATCATAACCGGGCAAACGCCGATCCAGATCGCGCGCCGCGCCGAGGAAGCCGCGCGCCTTGGCGGCTACGACGTTATTCTTTACGACACCGCCGGCCGCGTCACCGTCGACGAAGAGTTGATGGACGAAGTGCGCGACGTTAAAGCCGCGATCAAACCCCACGAAGTTCTGCTTGTCGCCGACGCGCTGACCGGCCAAGACGCCGTCAACACCGCCAAGGCTTTCGACGGCCACATCGGCGTCACCGGCATCGTGCTGACGCGTGCCGACGGCGACGGACGCGGCGGCGCCGCGCTCTCCATGCGCGCCGTGACAGGCAAGCCGATCAAGCTCATTGGCGTTGGCGAAAAGTGGGACGCGCTTGAGGATTTCGATCCCCGCCGCATAGCCGGGCGCATCCTCGGCATGGGCGACATCGTCTCCCTCGTCGAAAAGGCCGCGCAGACCATCGACGTCGCCAAAGCCACGAAAATCGCCGAGAAAATGAAGAAGGGGTCGTTCGACCTCGAAGACTTGAGCGATCAATTGGCCCAGATGCAAAAGCTCGGCGGCATGGGCGGCATCATGGGCATGTTGCCGGGCATGGGCAAGATCAAAGGTCAAATCAACGAAGCCAAAGCCGACAAAAGCTTCGTGCATATGCGCGCGGCCATTTCGTCGATGACGCCGCAAGAACGGCGCAACCCGAAGATCCTCGACGGCAAGCGAAAGCGCCGCATCGCGAGCGGCTCCGGCACGAGGCCCGAAGACATCAACAAGCTCATCAAGATGCACCGGCAGATGGCCGACATGATGAAGCAGATGGGCCAGAAGGGCGGCATGTTGAATAAATTCCTCGGCCGCACGGGCGCGGGTCCGACCGAAGCCGACATGGCGTCCATGCAGGCGGAACTCGCCAAGCTCGATCCTGCAGCACTCGATCAATTGCCAGCGGAATTGAAAGACATGCTGCCGGGCGCGCCTGCCGGGAAAGGTAGCAGCGGAATACAGAAAGGTTTGCCGGGACTAACGGGGTTGCCCGGGTTGGGCGGCGGATCTCCAAAATTTCAAGGGTTTCCGGGGAAGAAAAAGTAGACGCACAAACTTCATCACGAATGCGATTCAAACAGGAGAAAACGAAAATGTCAGTGAAGATGCGCTTGTCGCGCGGCGGTACCAAGAAGAAGCCTTACTACTACGTCGTTATTGCCAACGTCACGAGCCCGCGCGATGGCCGGTACATCGAGCAGATCGGCACGTTCAATCCGATGCTCAAGAAGGACAACCCCGAGCGCGTGAAGCTTTTGACCGAACGCGTCAAACACTGGCTCGGCGTTGGCGCTCAGCCAACCGACCGCGTCATGCGCTTGCTTGATGCTGCCGGCCTCGCCAAGCGCACGTCACCGAACAATCCCGAGAAGGCCAAGCCAAAGAAGAAGGCCCAGGAGCGTGCCGCTGCTGAAGCAGACAAGGCCGCAAAAGCAGCCGAAGCCGCGAAAGCCGGCGACGCCGCATAAGTACGGCTCTCAAGCGCCGAATTGCAAAACCTCCGGATGCAAATCCGGGGGTTTTTTGTTTGAGGCGCAAATTAATCTTGTAGCGGCCGACCGTTTCTGTATCTTAGATATTATATCAATTTTTGATTTTATAGGTCATTCATATGAGCGATACAGGGTTAAAGCCGGCACTCGACAAACTGGGCCTCAAACAGGGCGAGCTGGCGGCCTTGATGGGGGTAGCCCCTCGGACCGTCAGCCAGTGGGCAACGGGCGCCCAGCCCCTTCCTGAGCCCGTGGCGGGGTATCTCAGATTGTTTGGAGCAGCGCGGCCATCCGTCCGGCGCCGGGAGCTGGACCGGCTGCCCAGCCGCAGTAAAAAGCTCGACGAGGGCATTTACCGTATCGCCTACCATGGCAAGGCTAACGGCGAGCCGGACAACGATCATGCTCTCGCCGTTTTGCGTAACGGCAAGATCATGGGATCCGACCGGCATGGCGGCGTGTTCACGGGCACCTACGAGTTCGATGCCGCGCGCGAGATCAACGTCGTGCACTTGCGCGTCGAGGTTCCGCCCTTCGGCACGCTCGTCAACGGCTTTTCGGCGGAAGCTCACGGGGCGGCGTTCAACATCACGTGCAAATTCGAACGCCCGGCGCCCATCGCCAAAACATCCATCCATATCGTCGGCCGCCCCATCGACGTCGCCTTGTCGTATCTTGGGCCGCTGCCGAATTGAGTGCCAGAGCCCACATGTCAAACGTTTCTGCCGATCTCGCTTGCCGAATGCGCGCGGAGAGGGCATCAGGCTTTTCATGTCAGACCCCAAATCCAAATCCAGCGGCCATCCGGGAGACGCAAAGCGCGTGCTGCTTGGCAGCTTTGCCAACGCGCATGGCATTCGCGGCGAGGTGCAGGTGCGGACGTTTACGGGTATGCCCGAGTCGATCGCGTCTTATGGTCCCTTGAGCGACCAGGCCGGCGCACGCACGTTCAAGCTGCGCGTGGTGCGCGTCACCGACAAAGGCATCATCGCCCGCGTCGAGGGCATTTCAGATCGCAACGCGGCGGAAGCCTTGAAGGGCATTGAGCTTTACGTTGACCGTGCGAAATTGCCGGCTGCCAGCGAGGGCGAATATTACCATGCCGATCTGATCGGGCTGCGCGCGGTTTCGCCTGAGGGCCAAGAGATCGGCAAGATTATTGCTGTCGCAAATTTCGGTGCGGGGGATTTATTAGAAGTGCAACTCGCCGGCGGCACGGCAACCGAGTACGTGCCATTTACGGATGCCTGCGTGCCGCACGTAGATATCGCAGCAGGCGTTGCAACCGTCGTCATGCCGGAGATGGTGGAGGGGGAGGACGGGGAGGCGGAGCCAGTGTCGGAACAAGAGCCCGACGTTTGAGCGCGCATCCGGTGTCCTCTATTTGCGGGCATGACCCTACCACCTGACGACCGGAGCAAACGTCAACAAAAATCTCCTGATTGGAACAGACGCGGGTTTCATGCGTTGCCGACCCGATGTGTCTCAATCAAGGACGGGCCGTGAACAACTTATTGAAGGCGTTGCTGGTGACCATCGTGATTGTATCCGGAGGCTCCGTGTTGCGTGCCGAAAGTCCGTCATCAGGCATCGGTATTGGGCAGAACCCGCAGCTGCCAGAGCCGGAACGTTCAATTTTGCCGACGGTGCAAATCGCACCGGCGGTGGGCTGGTCCGGCACGCGCCGACCCGCCGCTGCGGATGAACTGGAGGTCGCAGCATATGCGGTCAATCTGGATCATCCGCGATGGCTCTATGTGCTGCCAAACGGCGATGTTCTGGTCGCCGAGACCAATGCGCCTCCACGCCCAAACGACGGCCATGGCATCAAAGCGTGGCTGATGAGGTTCATGATGCGCCGTGCGGGTGCCGGAGTAAAAAGTGCAAACAGAATTTCGCTCCTGCGCGACGCCGACGGCGATGGCGTCGCAGAACTCAAGACTGTTTTTCTGGAAGGCTTGAACTCGCCGTTTGGGATGGCGCTTGTTGAAAATGAACTATTCGTTGCAAATACCGATGCGATCCTTCGCTTTCCATATTCAGACGGTCAAACAAAAATTACCGATCCGGGGACAAAGCTCGCAGATCTGCCTGCTGGGTCGATTAATCATCACTGGACCAAAAATATTCTCGCGAGCCGCGACGGCGCTAAGCTCTATGCGACCGTTGGCTCCAACAGCAACGTTGCTGAAAACGGCATTGAGAATGAGGATCGCCGCGCATGCATTCTGGAAGTCGATCGCGCGACCGGACAAATGCGGGTTTATGCAACCGGTCTGCAAATCCCAATGGCATGGGATGGGAACCGCAATCAGGCGTACTTTGGACGGCAGTCAACGAGCGTGACGAACTCGGCAACGATTTAGTGCCAGACTATCTGACGTCCGTCAAAGACGGCGGGTTTTACGGCTGGCCGTATTCCTATTTTGGTCAGCACATTGACGCGCGCGTGAGCCCGCAACGCCCTGATCTTGTCGAAACCGCTATCGCACCAGACTACGCCCTGGGCGCGCATACAGCGTCGCTCGGTATTACCTTCAACACCAGCGAGCGATTGCCGGCTCGCTTTTACGGCGGAGCGTTCGTCGCTCAGCACGGTTCTTGGAATCGCAACCCCAGAAGCGGCTACAAAGTGATTTTTGTTCCGTTCCAGGCGGGCAAACCATCAGGTCTGCCGGAGGACGTTTTAACGGGCTTCGTCAACGCGAACGACGAAGCCATGGGCCGCCCGGTGAGTGTCGTGATCGATAAGGCCGGCGCACTCCTCGTCGCAGACGACGTCGGCAATAAGATATGGCGAGTCATCGCCGCACCAAACGCGTCTGCCGCAAGGGCCGCTCCGTAGACCTGAAGCAGCGCTTGCGCAGCTTCAGCGCGAGGATAACGAAATTATGAGAGTGCGTTGCCTGCAGTACTCGCGAATCTTGCAAGTATCAAATAACCGCCCCCCGCAACAACTTCGGCACGTCGCCGGTCAGCCCCGCCGCTTCTTCGACCCACATCGACTTCAAAGCCGGGATACGATCAACGAGGGAAAGGCCCGCGTCGCGTCCTGCGCGAAGCAAGAAATTATCGGCGCTAAAAAGTCGATTGAGCCCATCGTAGGCCGCCGCCGACATGGTGGTATCGAAACGGCGCCAGCGGCTATAGCGCTCGAGCGATGCCGCAGAACCGAAGTCTTCGCCAAGCCGCACCGCATCAGAAATGCTTTCCGTCAAAGCAGCCGCATCCCGAAATCCGAGATTGACGCCTTGGCCCGCAATAGGATGCACGCCATGGGCTGCGTCGCCAATCAAAGCGAAACGCGGCGCGGTCAGACTGCGTGCCATCTTCAGATCGAGCGGCCAGGATTGGCGCGGCCCGGCGAGCGTAATCGGACCAAAGCGCCCGCCGATGCGATGATCGAGTTCGTTGAGGAACGCCGCATCGTCGAGCGCCATCACGTGCGCGGCTTCGACGCTTGCCGCGCTCCAAGTGATGCATGCGCGGTTGTCTTTCAATGGCAAAACGGCAAACGGTCCGCCGGGCAAGAAATGTTGAATGGCGACGCCGCCGTGCGGTTCGGCAAACGCAACAATCGCGACGATGCCGGTTTGCTCGTAACCCCAGCTCACCGTTTTAATCCCGGCCGCGTCGCGCAATTTGGACTGGCGGCCTTCGGCGGCGACCACGAGTCGTGCCGAAATCTTGCGGCCGTCGCTGAGTTCGATTTTGTTGGCAAACTCGCCCGTCTCTAAACCTATCGCTTCGGTGGGCGCGACCCACTCGATGGCCGTATCTGCCGCGACGAGGCGATAAAGTTCCGCTTTCAAAGTTTCGCTCGGCACCATGTAGGCCGCGACAGCGCCGCTTTCGGTCACCGCATCGTAACCGACGAGCGTCGGCCGGATGCCGTCGTCGAGCGCGGAGTCGGTGATTTCGATCCGCGTCATCGGCTCGGCGTCGACCCTGATGCGATCCCACACGCCCAGCGCTTCAAGCAAATTTTTGGACGCGGCCCAAATGGCGAAGGCACGCGTATCGGCCGCGGCACCAGCCGGGGCTACCGCGCGGTCAATGATGCAAATACGAACGTCGCGGCCCAGCGCCTGACGCAGCGATCCGGCGAGCGCGAGGCCGGCAAAGCTGGCGCCAGAAATCGCAACGTCGTAGGTGTTATTCCGATTTGCTGGCAATTGATCCGCTCGCGGTGTCGTTGTCAGTGCTTGACGCAAGCGGTGACACTAAGGCTTAAACTGGAGTTTCGCGTCGCGCCCATTGTCGCCGGTCTCACTGCCAGACCGCAAACAAAGATTTAAGGACACATAAGACCGTGGCAACTTTCGCTCCCCCGGTTTCCGCGCTTGCCCGGCTGGTCGAAGCCCTGAAACTCGAAAAACTTGAAGAGAACCTGTTTCGTGGCCCCCGCGCGAGCGTCGGCTGGCAGCGCGTCTACGGGGGTCAAGTTCTGGGTCAATCGCTGTCGGCCGCCATGCAAACGGTCGATGCGGAACGGCCCATTCATTCGATCCATGGATATTTCCTGCTCGCGGGCGATCCCGAACACGAGATCATCTACGACGTCGAGCGCATTCGCGACGGGGGCAGCTTCACGACCCGGCGCGTCAAAGCCATCCAGCACGGGCGCGCCATTTTCGCCATGAGCGCCTCGTTTCACAAGGTCGAGGAAAGTTTCGATCACCAGTCGGCAATGCCGGCCGTGCCCCCGGCGGACTCGTTGCCAAGCGTTGGCGAGCTGATGAGCAGACTTGCCAACGAATTGCCCGAAAACATGCGCGCTTATTGGCAGCGGGCGAACCCGATCGACATGCGTATCGTCGATCCAAGCCGCTACACAAGCCGCACGGAGCGCAAGCCCGAACAGATTGTGTGGCTCAAGACCAATGGCCCTCTGCCCGACGAACCGCAGCTGCACTTTGCGGCGCTCGCGTATGCCTCAGACTTCACGCTGCTTGACACGGCCCTCGTTGCCCACGGCAAGGTGCTTTACGATCCCGACGTCCAACTCGCGAGCCTAGACCACGCGATGTGGTTCCACCGCCCTTTCCGTGCCGACGACTGGCTGCTCTACGTTCAGGACAGTCCGTCGGCCTTTGGCGCGCGCGGCTTCTGCCGGGGCACGATTTACGACCGGCAGGGGCGTTTGGTGGCGTCAACCGCCCAAGAAGGATTGATGCGCAAAAAGGCGACGGCATTCGCCATTAAGTAGCCTGATCAAATAATAGGCAAAACCCACCAATTGCATAAAAAATAGCCGGCCATAGCCCCCGCGAGAGTTTGTGAAAGCTCTGGTACTTCTATTTCTTCATTGAAAAACAATAAGATAATGCGCCGCCCTTGAACTGGCACGGCTCTTGATCTCTCCCCCTTCGGCACCCGGGTTATTTGGCTCGGGCTCACGTCGAACAGTCAGCCGGCGAGCAGCCGGGAAAGGGAGAGGGGGCTCACATGAAGCTCATCACTGCGATTATCAAACCCTTCAAGCTTGAGGAGGTCCGCGCGGCGCTGACCGACCTCGGGCTGCAGGGCATGACGGTCACCGAGGTCAAGGGTTACGGCCGCCAGAAGGGGCACACGGAAATCTATCGCGGCGCGGAGTACGCCGTCAGCTTTCTGCCCAAAGTGAAAATCGAGGCTGTTGTGTCCTCGGCTCAGGTTGAAAAAGCAGTTGCCGCCATTCAGCACGCCGCCAAAACCGGCCAAATCGGCGACGGCAAGATCTTCGTCTCTTCCATTGAGCACACGGTTCGCATTCGTACGGGCGAGTCCGACGACGATGCGCTGTGAGGCGCCCTCGAGCCAATCGGGGACCAATCAGCCAGTTACGATAAATCAGGGAGCTTCACATATGACGTATCGAACTTTAGCGCGCACCGCCGGAGCCTTGGGGGCTCTTGGCGTGCTCGCCTGCTTCGCGGATCCGACGCTTGCGCAAGAAGCGGCAGCCACCGCGGCCGATGCGGCTGCGGCCGCACCCGCCGCTCCGGCACTGCCCGTGCCTAATAAGGGCGACACCGCCTTCATGATGATCTGTTCGGTTCTAGTGCTGCTGATGACGGTGCCGGGACTTGCGCTCTTCTACGGCGGTCTCGTGCGCACGAAGAACATGCTGTCGATGTGCATGCAGGTTTTCGCAACGCTCTGCCTCGTTGCCATCATTTGGGTGCTCTACGGCTACTCCATGGCTTTCACCAACGGCGGCGGATTGAACGACTTCGTCGGCGGTCTCGACAAGATGTTCCTAAAAAAGGTCGATTCGACAACGGTCGCCGCCACGTTCTCGAACGGCGTCTATATTCCGGAATACGTGTACATCGCCTTCCAGATGACGTTCGCATGTATCACTCCGGCCCTCATACTCGGAGCCATTGCCGAGCGCGTGAAGTTCTCGGCGGTCATGCTGTTCATGGCCTTGTGGGTGACGTTTATCTACTTCCCGATCGCGCACATGGTATGGTATTGGGGCGGCCCGGATGCCTTCGGAAACGCTGCCAAGGCGCTTGCGGCGGCAACAGGCGACCAAGCCAAGGCAGCGGCTCAAACCGCGCTTGACGGCGTACTCGCAGACGCGGGCCTCATCTTCAAATGGGGCGCACTCGACTTTGCCGGTGGCACCGTTGTGCACATCAACGCAGGTATTGCGGGCCTTGTCGGCTGCTTGATCCTCGGCCGCCGCGTTGGCTACGGCCGCGAAGCCATGCCTCCGCACTCTCTGACGATGTGCATGATCGGCGCGGCTCTACTCTGGGTCGGCTGGTTCGGCTTCAACGTCGGCTCCAACCTCGAAGCCAATGGCTTCGCCGGCCAAGTGATGATGAATACCTTCATCGCCACCGCAGCCGCCGGCTGGTCATGGATCATGATGGAATGGATCGTGAAGGGTAAGCCGTCGCTACTCGGCCTCGTCTCCGGCGTCGTTGCCGGTCTCGTCGCCGTGACGCCGGCTTGCGGCTTCGCCGGCATAATGGGGTCGCTGGTTCTCGGCCTCGTCGTCAGCGTCGTTTGCTTCACGTTCTGCTCGGGCGTCAAGAGCACGTTCGGTTACGACGACAGCCTCGACGTGTTCGGCATCCACTGCATCGGCGGCATCATCGGCGCACTCGCGACGGGCCTGCTTGTCAATCCCGATCTCGGCGGCGCGGGCGTACCCGACTACCTTTCGAAGCCGGGCGAACTCGCCGTTGCCACTTACGATCTCGTGGGGCAGATGACGGCGCAGGCCAAAGCGGTCGGTATGACGCTGCTCTGGAGCGGTATCGGCTCGCTGATCCTCTTCAAGCTGGTCGATATTCTCGTCGGCTTGCGTCCGGCAGAGGACAAAGAGCGCGAAGGACTCGACATCACCGACCATGGTGAGCGCGCTTACAACTACTAGGTCGCGTGCTGCCTGGGAATTGACCTCCACCAGTTCCCAGGCGGCGCACGATGTCTCCCGAGCACACTCAAGACTTCCCCTAGCTGTGCTCTTAAACTGGCCCGGACATTCAATCGAGTGTCCGGGACTTTTTTTATGGAACGAAAATGGACGCGTTGCGCGGCAGGTGAGTTAGCAGCATGCGAAGATCAGATTTACGCATCGCAATGCAGCCCTCGGTCGGCAATAATCCCGAACGCGCTACGTGCATGAATATCGCGCTGCCTTTGCCGCGCGCACGCGGGCGAAAATTGTAGTCGAGCACGATGATGCAATCGTAGAGCCGGTCGTCGCGCCATAGCCGCTCGGCACTCGCCTTATAGGGATAGCGGACCTCGCGGTTATAGTTGCCGTCAGACGGCGCATCGCACCAGCCTTGGCTAACTTTGAGTACCTTAAGCGGCAGAGACGCGTTGACGCGTGGAAAATACCCCTTGCGGAAGTAGCCAAAAAGGAGCCGGTGGTGGCCTCGTGGAGTCGCCCCATCGCCTTCGCGCTTCAAAGGACTAATACCGCTGCGACCGAGAGCACAGGCCCACCGGAACGGGCCAAATTCGATCCAGCCTCGGCTATTCTTGGCCGAAATCCGTCTCACGATGAGTTGAGGTTGTTTCATAGGCCGGATTGTTGACAGGGACGCCCCGATACTTGTCATGTTCCCACCACAACGGACACTATGTCGGCGCCGCGACGGATGCTAGACATTTGACGCCTATTTTCATCCGATACCGGAGCCCCCTTGCATGAGCACGGCCCGCCGCGTCCTACTCGTCGACGATGACGAAGATCTCCGCACCTCCCTAAAAGATCAACTCATATTACACGACGAATTCGAAGTCTCCGAAGCCAACACGGCATCCAAAGGCATGGAGGCTGCTAAGAGCGGTCATTTCGATCTCGTGGTTTTCGACGTCGGCTTGCCCGACATGGACGGGCGCGAAGCTGTCAAGATGCTGCGCAAGGGCGGATTCAAGACGCCGATCGTCATGCTCACCGGCAATACGTCGGACGCCGATCAGATCCTGGGCCTTGACGCCGGCGCCAATGATTACGTTCTGAAACCCTTCAAGTTTGCCGTTCTGCTCGCACGCATCCGCGCACAATTGCGCCAACACGAGCAAAGCGAAGATGCGGTATTCGCGATTGGACCCTACACATTCAAACCCGCATCCAAACTTCTCGTCGATCAGACCGGGGCCAAGATAAGGCTCACCGAAAAGGAAACCTCGATCCTCAAGTACCTTTATCGTTCCGGCGAAAAAGTTGTGTCGCGCGAAGTTTTGCTGCACGAAGTCTGGGGTTACAACGCGGGCGTCACGACCCATACGCTCGAAACGCACATCTACCGGTTGCGCCAGAAGATCGAGAAAGACCCATCCAACGCCGAATTGCTGATTACCGAGAGCGGCGGATACAAATTGGCCCCTTAAGCACGTTGAAACATGCGGAAGCTACAAACCGTCTTTCCCCATGATGTCCCCAGGTTGTGCTTGAGCCGTCCACAGTTACCGAGACGCGTCTGGACCTCAACCTTGAGATATGCTGATTAGAGCTACGGCGTCTAGTCTGTCCGTGTGTTCGACGTTTTTGAAACCTGTTTGCCGCGTTTGAGCGTTTTCTGTTCTTCGCGTTCGTTGTGTTTGTCGCGTCCCAGTTCCCTCGTATCGTAACCGAAGCGGAGTGAGACCGATGGCAATCGACGCCCTCGTCAAACCATTTTTGCGCTTACCCTTGTTTCAGGGTTTGAAACCGCTGCAGCTCACAGAGATTGTGCGCCGCGCGGATCGCGTCGTCTACAAACCTGGCGACACACTCATTCAAGAAGACAAAATGGGAGATGGCGCAATCGTCGTAGTGTCCGGCGAAGCCGCGCGCCTATCAGGACCAGACGACGGTTCGCCGGCTGAGACTATTGTCGAAGGGTCGATCATTGCCGAACTCGCGATGCTGGTGGAGTCCGTGCATAGCGCGACGGTCGTTGCACGAACGCAAGTGCGCGCGTTGAAAATCTCGCGCGAAGATATGCACGCGCAAATGGCGGACGATCCGCGTCTTGCCGAACACATGATGGGGAAGATCGCGTCTCGGCTGCGCCGCTTGGCTTTCGAAGTGAAAGCCATAGACGACGCCTTGGCTGGTATTGCTGAGATCGATGGGAACTCGACAGCGACCGTCAACAAGCGCAGTACCAATATTCAAGGAGTTGCCGCTCAACTTCATTGAATGAAATGTCATTGTGCGAAATCGCACTGACCGATCGGTCAGCTGCGCATGCGCTAGAAAGCGGATCGAAATTCTATTTGAAGCCCGGAAAAGAGAAACGCCCAGTCCCGGGGGGAGGGACTGGGCGCGATTTGCGCTTGACGCGCCGGTACCGGGAGGGAAGCCGGTACCAGAGGTGGCGTCTTCGGTTAGACGGGGGGCACTACCGAATACAGGGTGACGCCACCTGCATGAGGTACAGTTAAGCGCAACCCGGAAGATTTCAATAGGGGGTGTGTGCACACTTCACGAAATTGTGAACACTTATTCCGGAATATCCCCAGATTGCGTATTGCGTGAGGACAACGGGGCAACAACCTGATTCGCCGGGGCTTTCGCCTTATTGCAACCCCGGTTTCTTGCCAACCATCTGAATTTTAAACATATTCGCATCGATATCGTCGCTCCGGGTGAGCTCCGAAAGCTCCATGCGTGTGTCGAGGCCTTGGGCGTCCGTGGTAACCCATTCTTTCAGTTCAAGACTCGGTTTGGTGGCAAGGAAGAGCTTGATCTTGCCGGGCGTGTCCGGACTTTTGTCCTGAATTGCCAGCACGATTAGGTCTTCCGCAGCTTGAACCTCAACGATACGGGCGTCCCTGAGAAGATCCACGTCTTTGCGCAACAGCAGGCGGAACGGTGTCTGATCAAGCTGAAACCGGTCATCGGTATTGATGTCCAGGTCTTGTATGGCGAGGTTTTCACCGTCGGAAATAATGATGAGCTTTGAAGGCAGGGCGTAGTCGAAGCGGAAGCGGCCCGGGCGCTTGACGAAGAACTTGCCCTTCGCCTTTTTCTTGTTGGAGTCAGTTTGAACGAAAGCGCCCTTCAAACCCTTGAGTTCGCTAAAGTATCCGGTGACGGTCTTGACCACTTCGGTCTGTTTTTCATCGAGTGCAATGCCGCTCGTCGATTTTTCGGGTGCGACTTCGCCCGTCCATCCGTCGGCGCCAACGTCGGGTTTTGCCGGGGCCGCTTCGGGTTTTGCCGCAGGAGCCGGGGTGGCTGCCGGGGCAGGTGCGGCTGGTGCCGCCGCAGCAGGAGCTTGTGCGGGAACAGGCGCCGGCGGTGCTTTGTCTTCGGCACTTGCCAAACTTGCAAACAAAACAGCAGCAGCGAACGCGCCCGCATAAACGCCGCCACGGCCGAACCCACTTTGGCCGAACACTGTCAGTTTCCGTCTCATTAATCCCCCAAGGGTCGATTTTCCGCCTGCGTGCATCCGCCCCGCCTGCAGGCACTTATGGTGTCGGCGAACATTGCGACGAGAAATGGGCAATGCGGCCCGTGACGAGAGCAAATAGGGGAAGGCTCGCAGGAGAGCAAGCAGCACGGCGTCGCTGGCCGGGACAAAGCCTTAAGGGTGCCGGCTTACCCGCAGAGATCAGGCGGCGTCGGCATTGCTACCGCTCGCCAGGATTTCCCGTTTTCCGACGCCGTTGGCGGGCGAGATGAGGCCCTCGCGCTCCATTCTCTCGACAAGATCCGCGGCCCGGTTGTAGCCAATTTGCAGCCGGCGCTGGATGTAGCTCGTCGAGGCCTTGCGATCGCGCAAGACGATAGCAACCGCGCGGTCGTAGAGATCGTCGCTGCCGGACTCACGCTCGCCGCTTGGAATTTCCGAAGGATTGGGCCCGTCCAAAATGCCTTCAATGTACTGCGGCCCGCCTTGCTGACGCAGCGAATCGGCAATCGCCTCGACTTCGTCGTCGGCAACAAAGGCGCCGTGCACGCGCACGATCTGCCCCGCGCCGCTTGAATACAGCATATCGCCTTGGCCCAAGAGCTGCTCCGCGCCTTGCTCGTTCAAAATGGTGCGGCTGTCGATTTTCGACGTCACCTTGAAGGAAATGCGTGTCGGGAAATTCGCCTTGATCGTGCCGGTGATGACATCGACGGATGGGCGCTGCGTCGCCATAATGAGATGTATGCCGGCCGCGCGCGCCATCTGCGCCAAGCGCTGCACGGCAGCTTCGACTTCTTTCCCGGCAACGCACATCAAGTCGGCAAATTCATCGACCACGATGACGATGCGCGCCATCGGCTCCAGATCCATTTTCTGCTTTTCGAAAATGGCTTGGCCGGATTTATCGAACCCGGTTTGCACCGTGCGCGACAACAGCTCGCCGCGCTTTTGCGCATTGCGCACGCGATTGTTGAACACGTCGATGTTGCGCACCGAAAGCGTCGACATTCGCTTGTAGCGCTCTTCCATTTCCGAGACGGCCCAATTCAAGGCTACGACCGCTTTGTGCGGATCGGTCACAACGGGCGTCAAAAGGTGCGGAATGCCGTTATAAACCGATAATTCCAGCATCTTCGGATCGATCATAAGGAACCGGCACTCGTTGGGGGAGTGCCGGTAAAGCAGCGACAATATGAAAGCATTTACGCCGACCGACTTGCCCGAGCCTGTGGTGCCGGCGACGAGGAGATGCGGCATGCGAGCAAGATCTGCAACGACAGGCTCGCCGCCAATCGATTTGCCGAGCGTGATAGGCAGGATGGCGTCGCTGGTTTTGTAGGCTTCGGACTCGAGCATCTCGCGCAACAATACGGACTCGCGCCGCATGTTCGGCAGCTCAAGTCCGATCGCGTTACGGCCGGGAACGACAGCGGCGCGGACGCTGACGACGCTCATCGAGCGCGCGATGTCGTCCGCCAAGCCGATGACGCGCGACGATTTCGTGCCGCGTGCAGGCTCGAGTTCGTAGAGCGTCACAACCGGGCCCGGCTTGATGTCTTTGACTTCGCCTTTGACGCCGAAATCGTTGAGCACGTCTTCAAGCAAACGCGCATTGCCGCGCATGACGGTTTGCGACAGCTCGGGTCCGGGTTTTGCGGCCGGCGCGCGCTTTAGAAGATTGAGAGACGGGCGTTTCCACTGGCGCACCGTTTCGCCTTTCCGGCGTGTCAAAGTTGCGAGATAACCGTTAGAGCCCGCGTCATGGTCTGCGTCCGGCTCTGAAGCCAAACCCGTATCTGCTCCGGTATCGATTGAAGCCGGTGCAAACCGGCGGGCAATCGCCTGACTGGCCGCGTCCGTGCTGGCATCGAATGCGCCACCGCGGAAAATAGGCGGCGTTTCGTGTGCGCTCGACCGCATTTGTGGAACCGGGAGCGAAGCATCGCGCAAAAAATCCGGCACTGCGGCTGGCATATGGGGCGTGCTAAAATCCCAGGCGGACGGCGTGGCGCGCGCCATGCCGGCCCGAGTCTGGTTCATATGCGGATCGGGCAGACGACTGCTCACAGGTGGCGACTGAGCCTGTGTCCAAGCCCAAGGCTGAGACGGCCAATCGGCACCACCTGCTGAGGGAACCGCGAGTTCGGCCGCCGCCCCGAATGGACTTTTATTCACAGGCTCCGCCTTCTTGGGCTTCGTGCGTGACTGGCGCAAACGATCCAGCAAAGATGGCTGAGGGTCGGCCTCTTGCGTCTCAATGTCCTCGCGCGCACGGGCATCGGCCCCATCCTTGCGCGCTTTGAGAATGTTTTGAATCCAGGCTTCGATATTGAAGTCAACGCTTTTGGCGGTCGATGCGATAGCCCCGAAGATCAGAACCAGTCCAGACGCCATGTCGGCGCGGTCGGCGTTGATAATGGCGAGGAGATTGGTGACGAGCTTGAAAAGCCCATCTCCAATAGCGCCGCCAATGCCGTGATGCAGAGGCCACGCGCCAAAGACCGGCAACGATGACAGCGCGCCGGCCATCGCGAGTATGGACACAGGATAGAAGCCGAGTTTGGTGCGGCTTTGCGCGAGGTGGCGCTCGGAAAACAGTTCTGCGCTCCATAGCATCGGCGCGAGTAGCGCGAGGACTGCGGCGGCACCGAAGGTCTGCAACAGGAGATCGGAGACGATGGCGCCGAGTGGACCGAGAAGATTGCGCGGCACGTTGGCGGTCGCGTGCGTGAGACTTGGATCGAGCACCGACCACGTCGCGAGACTGGCCCAAATAAGCGCAAGTCCGGCGAGAAGCGCAACGCCCCCCGTGCGGCTCAGCCAGCCCAAAAGCCGGTCCTCTAGCGACTGCGGCAGCAGCCTTTGAGGATCAATGCCACGTGTATCTAGCGACATAAGCGCAAACGACCTGCTACGCGAAAACCTTACCCAAGCGTTCGAGCGCTTCCCGGATCGTCGCGGGATCTTGAACCAAAGCCACGCGCACATAGTTCGCGCCGGGATTGGTTCCGTCACGGCCAGTCTGGGCCAGAAAGCTACCGGGTATGACCTTGACGCCCATACGTTTCCATAAGGTTACCGCCGCGTTGAGATCGCCGCCAAATTGGCTCATATCGAGCCAAAGACAAAATCCGCCGGCCGGGCGTTCGTAGCCGAAGCGGCTCTTCAATACCTCGTCTGCTACGGCAAATTTTTCACGGTATGCAGCGCGTGCGGTTTCAACATGGGCGTCGTCGCTCCAGGCCGCGGCGGATGCGTGTTGCACTGGCCCCGGAACTTGCGGCGCGCACATGTTGCGGATCTCGGCGTAGCTATCGATGAACTCCGCGTCGCCTGCGCAGAACCCGGAACGCAGGCCAGGCAGATTTGAGCGCTTGGAAAGCGAGTTAAAGACGACGAGGTTTTTGAAACGCTCTGGCGTTGCGGCGGCAACTTCGAGACCGCCTGTTGGCGGTTGCTGCGTGTAAATTTCCGAGTAACACTCGTCGAGGAATAGCATGAAGTCGTGTGCGCGAGCGAGACTGAGTGCTTTCAGAATATAGCCGCGGCTGGTGACGGCGCCTTGCGGGTTGGCGGGCGAGCAAATGAAGAGCGCACATGTCCGCGCCATGAGGTCCGTGTCGCGTGCGATCTCGTCGAGATCGGGCAAGAAGCCTGTTTCCTTTGTGGCATTGAGAAAAATGGGTTCCGCGCCAACACCGAGCGCACCGCCCAGATAAGCCGAGTAGTAGGGGTTGCACATCAAAATGGCGGGCTTGCCCCCGGCCTTCGAGACCTCCTTGCGGCCAACGGCCGGAAGGCAGGCATAGAACAAACCTTCGCGCGACCCATTGAGGGCGAGGATTTCGCGCACTGGGTCGACACCGCCGGGAATCGCGTAACGTCGCGACAGCCAGTTTGAGATCGCGGATTTCAATTCGTCGCTGCCCCGGATCGGCGGATATTTTCCGTAGAGCGCTGAGGCCTCGTTGAGTTTCGCCACAATGAAATCCGGCATGGCCTCGCGCGGTTCGCCGATTGTGAGTTCGATCGGCTTGGCATGACCGGCCGGCGTATCGCCAAGCAAACGGCGCAGCTGCGTGAACGGCGAGAGGATTTCGCCGGAGGTTAGGGTTTGGAGGGTGGGAGAGGGGGGCATTGGCAACTGGGCTCGCTGATTTTTTCCTCAAAAGGCGCA
>JANMNH010000129.1:0-14983 GCA_031373745.1 Hyphomicrobium sp.
GATCGCCATGAACCCTGTCGACCATCCCAACGGTGGCCGTACCAAGGGCGGCAAGCACTGGGCGACGCCGTGGGGCAAGCCGACCAAGGGCTACAAGACACGTAAGAACAAGCAGACCACCAAATACATCGTTCGCGCTCGCCAAAAGTCGAAATAAGCGCGGATAAGTGAAGGAGACGGAAATTGTCACGCTCAGTCTGGAAAGGCCCGTTTGTCGACGGTTACATCCTGAAGAAGGCGGAAAAGTCGCGTTCATCGGGTCGTAACGAAGTCATCAAAACGTGGAGCCGCCGATCGACGATCCTGCCGCAGTTCGTCGGTCTGACGTTTGGTATCCACAACGGCCGGAAGCACATTCCCGTTGCCATCACCGAAGATATGATCGGTCACAAGTTCGGAGAATTTTCGCCGACCCGTCATTTCCAGGGTCATGGCGGCGATAAGAAGTCAACGAAGGCGAAATAAGATGAGCAACCCTAACGCAACTCAGCTTCGCCGCCGCGCCAACAAAGAAGCGCAGGCTGTTGCCAAGAGCTTGAGGATTTCGCCCCAGAAACTCAATCTGGTGGCCGGCATGATCCGCGGCAAGAAGGTCAACCAGGCGATGGCGGAACTCGAGTTCAGCCAGAAGCGCATTGCAGGCGATGTCCGCAAGGTCGTCATGAGTGCGGTTGCGAACGCCGAAAACAACCACGGCCTCGATGTCGACGAACTCGTCGTCGCGGAAGCCTACGTTGGTAAGAATTTGGTTCTCAAGCGTTTCCACGCACGCGGCCGCGGCCGTGGCTCCAGCATCTTCAAACCCTTCTCGCAGCTGACAGTTGTTGTCCGCCAGGTCGAAGCGAAGGAAGAGGCGCCGAAAAAGGCAGCCGCAAAAACAAAGACTGCGGCCGTGCGCCAGCCCAAGGAGGCCAAGTAATATGGGTCAAAAAGTAAATCCCGTCGGGCTTCGCGTCGGCATCAACCGCACCTGGGACAGCCGCTGGTTTGCCCGCACTGGCGAATACGGCAAGCTCCTGCACGAAGACCGCGCCATCCGCGCCCACATCATGAAGCAGCAGCGCGAAGCCGGCATCTCCAAGGTCGTCATCGAGCGCCCGCACAAGAAGTGCCGCGTCACGGTTCACACCGCCCGCCCCGGTATTTTGATCGGCAAGAAGGGCGAAAGCATCGAGCGCATCCGTTTGGAACTCGCGCGCTTGACGGCGTCGGAAGTGCACTTGAACATTGTCGAAATCAGAAAGCCTGAAATCGACGCGTCCCTTATCGCCGAAAGCATCGCGCAGCAGCTTGAGCGCCGCGTTGCCTTCCGCCGCGCCATGAAGCGATCGGTTCAGTCGGCACTGCGTCTTGGCGCGGTCGGCATCCGTATCAACGTTGCCGGCCGTTTGGGCGGCGCTGAAATCGCGCGCACGGAATGGTATCGCGAAGGGCGCGTGCCGCTGCACACGCTGCGCGCCGATATCGACTTTGGCTACGGCAAAGCCGTCACTGCCTATGGCATCATCGGCATCAAGGTCTGGGTCTTCAAAGGCGAAATCATGGAACACGATCCCATGGCGTCCGAAAAGAAAGCCGCCGAGATGCAAGAGGGCGGCTCACCCCGTCCGCGCCGCGATGACGGCGAACGCACGGATCGCCGCGAGCGTCGTGGCGGCCGCGGTGGCCCAGGTGGCGGGCGTGGTGGCGCGACACGGGGCGGTCCCGGCGGATCTTCGGGCGGCGGCGGCGACGTCACTCCCGAAGGCTCAAGCAGCACTTAAAAATTTCGAGGCTCGATAGACATGCTGCAACCGAAGCGAACAAAATTCCGCAAGGCCTTCAAGGGCCGGATTCACGGCAATGCCAAAGGCGGCACGACCTTGAATTTCGGCGAAGTGGGCTTGAAGGCAATGGCGCCGGAGCGTCTGACGGCGCGTCAGATCGAAGCCGCGCGCCGCGCCATTGCCCGTCATACCAAGCGTGCCGGGCGCCTCTGGACCCGCGTTTTCCCAGACGTGCCGGTCTCCAAGAAACCGGCCGAAGTGCGCATGGGATCGGGCAAGGGTTCGCCCGAGCTTTGGGTCGCGCGCGTCAAGCCGGGCCGGATCATTTTCGAACTCGGCGGTCTCAATCAGCAGATCGCCAAGGAAGCTATGTTGCTCGGAGCTGCAAAGCTGCCGATCAAGTGCAGGGTTGTGACGCGTCTCGGATAATTCCTGAGAAACGTCGTGAAGAAACGAGTGAGGATAGACGATGGCAGCCGGGTTTAGCGATTTGTCGCTTGATCAGCTCGACGACCAGCTGGTGAAGCTCAAGAAGGAGCAGTTCAATCTGCGCTTTCAACGTGCTTCAGGTCAGCTTGAAAACACGGCGCGTATCCGGCTACTTCGCCGCGATATCGCGCGTATCAAGACAGCAGCCCGTTCGAAGCGGGCTGGCAGCGCCAAAAAGGGCGCGTAAAGGAGAGACGTAATATGCCGAAGCGCGTGCTACAGGGCGTTGTGGTGTCCGACAAGAACGACAAGACCATTGTCGTGTCTGTCGAACGCCGTTACACCCACCCGCTCTTTAAGAAAACCGTGCGTCGTACCAAAAAGTACCACGCGCACGACGAGAAGAACGTTTTCAAGATTGGCGATAAGGTCTCGATCGAAGAGACCGCGCCGATTTCGAAGAACAAGCGATGGGTTGTGATGGCCGATAAGGCCTAGCAGCGACGAAGACTTGTTGCTTGGCAGAATTGCCAAGATCGCGCCTAACGGAACTGCAAGCCGCCAAGTCTCCAAAAGACACGGCTTGATAAGTGAAGTCCTTTGAGCCGCCGGAGCGTTGGGAAGCCTGATTTGAGGCCCGTCCCAAGACCCCGGGAGCGAAAAAGGATCCAAAGAAAAATAGCAGCTCTCCCCTGAGCTGCGAAAAAGAAGGAATAAAGCGATGATCCAGATGGAGAGCAATCTCGACGTCGCCGACAACTCGGGCGCGCGCCGCGTTCAGTGCATCAAAGTGCTGGGCGGATCGAAGCGCCGGTATGCGACGGTCGGCGACACCATCGTGGTGGCAGTTCAAGAAGCGATCCCCAAGGGCCGCGTCAAGAAGGGCCAGGTCATGAAGGCTGTCATCGTGCGCGTTGCCAAGGGCGTGCGCCGCCCGGATGGCTCGCTCATCCGCTTCGACCGCAACGCGGCCGTACTTATCAACGCCAACGGCGAACCGATCGGCACGCGCATCTTCGGACCCGTAACGCGCGAACTGCGCGCCAAGAACCACATGAAAATCGTTAGCCTTGCGCCGGAGGTGCTGTAATGGCGTCGTTTAAGATCAAGAAAGGCGACAATGTCGTCGTTCTCGCCGGCCGCGATAAAGGCAAGCGCGGGGAAGTCATCGAGATGATGCCGAAAGAAAACCGTGCCCTCGTGCGCGGCGTCAATATCGTGCGCCGCCACCAGCGCCAGACGGCGCAGCAGGAAGGCGGCATCATCTCAAAGGAAGGTCCGATCCAGATTTCGAACCTTGCTATCGAAGATCCCAAGGACGGCAAACCGGCCCGCGTCGGTTTCAAAGTTCTGGCCGACGGCAAGAAAGTTCGTATTTCGAAGCGCTCGGGCGAGCAGATCCCGGAGAAGAACTAGGTCATGGCTGAGAAAGACAAAACGCCCAAGGGCGGCAAGGCTCCAGAAGGCGCTAAGGGCGGAGAAGCCAAAGTTGCTAAGGCCCCGAAGGCCGGCGGCGGCAAGAAGGCAGAGGCTCCCAAGGTAGCGAAGCCCGCGACGCCGCGTCCGAAAGACTACAAGCCGCGCATGAAAACGCTCTACGAGAAAGTCGTGCGCGACGCGTTGATGAAAAAGTTCGCCTACACGAACGTCATGCTGATCCCGAAAAGTGATATGATCGTGATAAACATGGGCGTTGGCGAAGACTTCAACTACCTCTAGAAGGTCGATGTTGCAGCCGCGGACTTGGCGCTTATTGCCGGTCAAAAGCCCATCATCACCCGTTCGCGCAAAGCTATCGCCGTCTATAAATTGCGCGAAGGCATGGCGATCGGCGCCAAAGTCACCTTGCGCGGCGACCGCATGTACGAATTCCTCGACCGGTTCGTCACCATCGCACTGCCGCGCGTGAAAGACTTCCGCGGCCTTAACGCCAAAAGCTTCGACGGCCGCGGCAATTTCGCGACCGGCCTGAAGGAACACCTCGTGTTCCCTGAAATAGACTACGACAAAGTCGATAACGTCCTCGGTATGGACGTCATCGTCTGCACGTCGGCCCGCACTGATGAGGAAGCCCGCGAACTACTCAAAGGCTTCAACTTCCCGTTCCGCAGCTAGAGGACCTCGGCCCCGCTTCATTCACGAAGCCGCCGAAAGGCCTTTGGAGGAGACTAAATGGCAAAGACCAGTTCGATTGAGAAAAATAACCGCCGCCGCAAAATGGCAGCGCAGCAAGCGCCCAAGCGCAAGCGGCTGAAGGCGGCAGCGAAAGACAAGACGAAAACGCCGGAAGAGCGTTTTGCGGCGCGTCTCAAGCTCGCCGAGATGCCGCGCAACGGATCGAAAGTCCGCGTGCGCAATCGCTGCGAGATCACCGGCCGCGCGCGCGGTAACTACCGTAAGCTCAGGATGTGCCGCAACCAGCTCCGCGAACTCGCGAGCCAGGGCCGCATCCCGGGCATGGTCAAGTCGAGCTGGTAGGAGAAGCGCACAATGGCAATGAACGATCCGTTGGGCGACATGCTGACCCGCATCCGCAATGCGCAGATGCGCCGCCGCCCCAAAGTTGCAACCCCGGCTTCAAGCCTTCGCGCCCGCGTGCTCGACGTCTTGACGGACGAGGGCTATATCCGCGGTTACACGCGCGTCGAATTGAAGGGCGAGCACCCCCAATTCGAAATCGAATTGAAGTATTACAATGGCCAGCCGGCCATCAAGGAAATCGAGCGCATCTCGAAACCCGGGCGGCGCGTCTACTCGCCCGTTAAAGATATCCCGACCGTCGCCAACGGCCTGGGCGTCGCTATCCTCTCCACGCCCAAGGGCGTGATGTCGGACAGCAAGGCGCGCGAAGCCAACGTCGGCGGCGAAGTGATCTGCAACGTATTCTAAATACTCGCGAAAGGGCCGGCTCGAGCCGGTGAACTGAAAAGGTCCAAGACCATGTCGCGCATCGGTAAAAAACCCGTTCCCGTACCGTCCAGTGTGACGGCCACGGTTTCCGGCCAAACTGTCAAGATGAAGGGTCCCAAGGGCGAGCTCGCCTTTAGCGTGCCTGAAGATCTGAAAGTTGAGAAGACCAACGAAGGCGTTGTGGTCTCGCTCATCGCAGATACCAAACTGACCCGCTCGAAGTGGGGCATGTCGCGCACTCAGATCGCCAACTTGATCGATGGTGTGACCAAGGGCTACACGCACGATCTCGAGATCCACGGCGTGGGATTTAAAGCATCGATGAAGGGCAAGGAACAGATTACGTTGAGCGTCGGCTACAGCCATGATGTCGTGCTGAAAATTCCAGCCGGAATTGATGTCAAAGTTGGCGGTGCCAAGTCGGAATTGGTGTCGGTCTCCGGCATCGACAAGCAGGCCGTTGGAGAAATGGCGGCCGTTATCAGAGCTTCTCGCAAGCCCGAGCCCTACCAGGGCAAAGGCGTGCGCTACAAAGGCGAATACATCTTCCGCAAGGAAGGCAAGAAGAAATAAGGACGGCAGTTATGGCCAATTCCAAAGAGAAGTTCGTGAAGCGGCAAGCGCGCGTGCGCAAGACGCTGAAACAATATTCGAGCGGCCGTCCGCGGCTCTCAGTGCATCGTTCCTCGGCGCATATCTACGCCCAGGTCATCGACGACGCGAAGGGCACGACCATTGCCGCAGCTTCGACGATGGACAAATCGTTGAAGGGTGCGCTCAAGACCGGCGCCGACAAGGCAGCAGCCGCTGCCGTCGGCAAACTGGTTGCAGAACGCGCTGTCAAAGCCGGCGTCAAAGAGGTCGTGTTCGACCGCGGCGGTTTCCTATTCCATGGGCGCGTTAAGGCGCTCGCCGATGCCGCCCGCGAGGGCGGCCTGAAATTCTAGACGCTTGAGAGGATTATAACGTGGCACGTGGACCTCAAAGAGATCGCGGCGGACGCGATCGCGAAGAGCGCGATAGCGAGTTCACCGATAAGCTGGTGCACATCAATCGCGTCGCCAAGGTTGTGAAGGGCGGTAAGCGCTTCGGCTTTGCCGCACTCGTGGTTGTTGGCGACCTCAAAGGCCGCGTCGGCTTTGGTCACGGCAAGGCGCGCGAAGTGCCCGAAGCGATCCGCAAGGCGACCGAAGCCGCCAAGCGAAATCTTCTGCGCGTGCCGCTGAGAGACGCGCGCACATTGCATCACGACACCGCCGGCCGTCATGGCTCTGGCAAGGTCATCTTGCGCTCGGCGCCCGCCGGTACCGGTATCATCGCGGGCGGCGCCATGCGCGCCGTATTCGAGATGCTCGGCGTTCACGACGTCGTTGCCAAGTCCTTGGGCTCGACCAACCCCTACAACGTGGTGCGCGCCACTTTTGACGCCCTCAAGGCTCAAGAAAATCCGCGCGCCGTCGCCGCCCGCCGCAACAAGAAAGTCTCCGATATCGTGTCGCGCCGCCGCGACGGATCGGCGATCGATGCCGGAGCCGAGGCTTAATTCACGCGGAAGCTCCCGGGCTTGTTCCTGGGGGCTTTAAATTTGCACTTGAGGTAACGATATGGCTGCCAAGAAGACGATCACGCTAGAGCAGACGGGAAGCGCCAACCGCCGCCCCGAGCGCCAGACGCAGACCTTGATCGGTCTCGGTCTCAATAAGATCGGCCGCCGGTCGACGGTTGAAGACACCGCCGCCGTTCGCGGCATGTTGAATAAGGTTCTCCATCTCGTCCGCGTTGTGGACGGGAAATAATTTTTAAACTGACGACGCGAAGGAGCGTAAGGCCCATGCGGCTCAACGGCATCAAAGACAACGCGGGTTCCCGCAAATTACGTGTCCGTATCGGCCGTGGTATCGGCTCGGGTGTCGGCAAGCAGGGCGGCCGCGGCGGTAAGGGCCAGACCGCTCGTACCGGCGTCGCTATCGGCGGTTTCGAAGGTGGACAGATGCCGCTTCATCGCCGCTTGCCCAAGCGCGGCTTTAACAAGTATCGCCCCGCCAAGTACAACGAAGTCAACGTTGGCGGTCTTCAGCAGGCCATCGCAGACAAGCGCATCGACGCATCAAAGCCGCTCGACGTGGCGTCCCTCGTCGCGGCCGGTGTCCTGCGCCGCCCCAAGGATGGTTTGCGTCTTCTCGGCGACGGCGAGATCAATTCCAAGATTTCCATCACGGTGAATCATGCATCGGCCAAGGCGAAGGCCGCAGTTGAAAAGGCCGGCGGCACTGTCAACGTGATCGCCGTCAAAGTGCTCGAAGACGACGAGAAAAAACGCGCCAAATCTGCGGCTAAGAAGGCCGCTAAAGCCAGCAAGAAGGGCGGCGGCGGAACTGCTGCTGCCAAGAAGGACGAGGAATAAGGATCCGCGCGAGCAGGGCACTCGACGTGCTTGAGCCCTGCGCCCTGAGGCTTGTTACCGGGCCGAAGGGGCACAAAATCTAACCGGCGCATCGCGCGCGATGGTCAGGAGTGACGATACATGGTTTCTGCTGCAGAGCAGCTTGCCGCTAACATGAACCTTGGAGCCTTTTCGAAGGCCGAGGATCTGAAAAAGCGCATCTGGTTCACGCTGGCGGCCCTGGTCGTATTCCGGCTCGGCACGTTCATTCCGCTGCCCGGCATAAATATCGCGGCCTACGGCGAGACCTTCAAAACGCAGGCCGGCGGCATTCTCGGCATGTTCAACATGTTCTCGGGCGGCGCGCTCGAGCGCATGGCCATCTTCGCCTTGAACATCATGCCCTACATCTCTGCCTCTATCATCATGCAGCTCATGAGCTCGATCAACCCGAAGCTCGAAGCCTTGAAGAAAGAGGGCGAAGCGGGCCGCAAGCAGATCAACCAATACACGCGCTATCTGACTGTGTTCCTCGCCGCCTTCCAGGCCTACGGCATTGCCGTTGGTCTTGAGGGATCGCGCAACAACGCCGGGTCCGTGGTCATCGATCCCGGCGCTTTCTTCCGCGCTACAACCGTCATCACTCTCGTCGGCGGCACGATGTTCTTGATGTGGCTCGGCGAACAAATCACGCAGCGCGGCGTCGGCAACGGCACCTCGCTTATCATTTTCGCCGGTATCGTTGCGGGTCTTCCCGGCGCCATAGTGCAGCTTTTCGAACTCGCTCACACCGGCACAATCAGCGCCGTCACGCTGATCGGCTTCATTTTGCTGGCGCTTGCCGTCATTGCAGCAATCGTCTTTTTCGAGCGCGCGCAGCGGCGTTTGCTGGTTCAATATCCCAAGCGCCAGGTCGGCAACAAGATGACGGGCGGCGATTCTTCGCATCTGCCCTTGAAACTCAATTCGTCGGGCGTGATCCCGCCCATCTTTGCGTCATCGCTTTTGCTCCTGCCGATTACGATTGCGCAATTTTCCGCCGGTCAGGGACCCGAGTGGCTGAACAACGCCGTTGCGGCTCTCGGCACCGGTCAGCCTCTCCACATGCTGGTGTACGCACTGCTCATCGCTTTCTTCGCCTTCTTCTACACCGCAGTCGTCATCAATCCAAAAGAGACCGCCGACAACCTGCGCAAGTATGGCGGCTTCATCCCCGGCATCCGCCCCGGCGACAAAACGGCCGAGTACATCGACTACATTTTGACCCGCATTACGGTCATCGGCGCTCTCTATCTCGCAGCCGTTTGCGTGCTGCCGGAAGTGCTCACGTCCTATGCCGGTATCCCGCTCTACTTCGGCGGCACATCGCTCTTGATCGCCGTCAGCGTCACCATGGACACGGTGGCCCAGATCCAAAGCCATCTCATTGCCCAGCAGTACGAAGGGCTGATCAAGAAGGCCAAGCTCCGCGGCGCGTCGTCTCCCAAGGGGCGTCGATGAACCTGATTTTGCTAGGGCCACCGGGAGCAGGCAAGGGCACGCAGTCCCTTGCCATCAGTCAAAAGAGCGGCATACCTCAATTGTCGACCGGCGACATGCTGCGCGCTGCAGCCAAGGCTGGCACACCCGTCGGCCTCAAGGCCAAGGAAGTCATGGCCTCCGGCGGGCTTGTTTCCGACGCCATCGTTATCGGCATCATTTCGGACCGCATCTCTGAGCCGGACTGTGCCCGGGGCTTTATCCTCGACGGCTTCCCGCGCACGCTGGCGCAGGCGGAAGCCTTGGATAATCTTCTGAAAGTCAAAGGTAAGAAGCTCGATTGCGTGATCGAGCTCAAGGTTGACGACACCATCCTCGCCCAACGTATCGAAACCCGCGCCCGCGAAACGCTGGCGGCCGGGGGCACGGTGCGGGCCGACGACAATGCCGAGGCGCTCAAAACGCGCCTCATGGCTTACTATCGCGAAACGGCGCCCCTGGTTGGCTACTACTTCGCCCATAAGTTGCTGAAAAACGTCGATGGCATGGCGCCCATAGCCGATGTCACCCGGCAAATCGACGAGGTTTTGGCTGGATTTCAAGTTGCTTGAGGACAATTGTGGCAATTGACGGAAAAGGAAGGCCGGGCTACAACGCACCCATATTTTAGCGAAGGCTCAGTGTGATCCGGACCCGGGCGAAGGCCAGGGGGCGCGGTCTCTGCGCTTTTTTGCACTTTGGACAGGCGCGGAAGTCGTGCGCAGAAGTACGGCGCAGCGAACGGAAAAATAGGAATTGGCGATTGGGTGCACGTTGCCCCGTATCGCCCGGCGAGACGACGGACAAACGAGCGAGACGACGACAAATCGGAATTAGCAGAATTAAGCCCAACTCGACTACGGCAGGAGACTTCCAGTGGCCCGCATCGCAGGCGTCAACATCCCAACAGCTAAGCGCACCATCATTGCGCTTCAGTACATCCATGGCATCGGTTCGAAATTCGCTTCAGAAATTTGCGCGAAGGTGGGCATCCCTGCCGAGCGGCGCGTCAATCAATTGACGGATGCCGAAGTCCTGCAAATCCGCGAAACCATCGACCGCGACTACAATGTCGAGGGCGACCTTCGCCGCGAAGTGCAGATGAACATCAAACGCTTGATGGATCTCGGTTGTTACCGCGGCCTCCGTCACCGCAAGGGCCTGCCCGTTCGCGGTCAGCGCACGCATACGAACGCACGCACCCGCAAGGGCAAGGCTGTAGCGATCGCCGGCAAGAAGAAGGCGACGAAGTAGTCTTTCACAAAATTCGCGGGATTAACTCCGCACCCAAAGCGAAGCCCCTAGCCGGGGCAAGGAGCACGAATACCAATGGCCAAAGAAGCAGCCGCCGGTCCTGGCAAAGGCAAAGTCAGGAAGCGCGAAAAGAAGAACATCACGTCGGGCGTTTGCCACGTCAACGCGTCGTTCAACAACACCATGATCACCATCACCGACGCGCAAGGCAATACCATTGCCTGGTCGTCGTCGGGCACCAAGGGCTTCAAGGGTTCGCGCAAGTCGACGCCTTACGCCGCTCAGGTTGCCGCTGAAGACGCCGGCAAGAAGGCCCAGGATCACGGCATGAAAGTGCTCGAAGTCGAAGTCACGGGACCAGGTTCGGGCCGTGAATCGGCGCTGCGCGCTCTGCAGTCGATCGGCCTCCAGATCACGTCGATCCGCGATGTGACGCCGATCCCGCACAATGGTTGCCGTCCGAGAAAGCGCCGTCGCGTGTAATCGTAATCCAGCCGGCGCCTGTGTGTTCATTCGGGCGCATGCGTGCCGGCGGCACGAACCAAGACTGACTTTCAGCGATGCGCGGCCCAAATCCCAGCCGTGCCAAATCCATAGACGAGGCCCCCCGTGGTGAACGTTCTCCAAAAGAACTGGCAAGATCTGATCAAGCCGTCGAAAATCGATATCCAGCCGGGCCGCGACCGCACCCGCGTCGCGACCGTCGTCGCCGAGCCGCTTGAGCGCGGCTTCGGCATGACGCTCGGTAACGCGCTGCGCCGCGTGCTGCTGTCGTCGTTGCAAGGCGCTGCCATCAAGACCGTCCAGATCGACGGCGTACTGCACGAGTTCTCGTCTGTCACGGGCGTGCGCGAAGACGTGACCAACATGATCCTGAACATCAAGGAAATCGCGCTGCGTCTCCATTCGGACGGCACCAAGCGCATCGTCTTGAAGAAGGACGGCCCAGGCCCCGTGAAGGCCGGCGACATGGAAGCCTCTTCCGACGTCGAAATCCTGAACCCCGAGCATGTCATCTGCCATCTCGACCAAGGCGCGTCGATCCGCATGGAATTCACCGCCGACATGGGCAAGGGCTACGTCTCGGCCGAGCGCAACCGCCCGGAAGATGCGCCGATCGGTCTTATCCCGGTCGACAGCCTCTATTCGCCGGTCAAGAAGGTCTCATATCGCGTCGAGAACACCCGCGAAGGTCAAATCCTCGATTACGATAAGCTGACGATGTCTGTTGAGACGGATGGCTCGGTCCGCGCCGAAGATGCAGTCGCTCTGGCGGCCCGCATTCTTCAGGATCAGCTCGCCGTCTTCATCAACTTCGAAGAGCCGAAGAAGGCCGTCGAAGAGCGTTCGCACCCCGAGCTTGCGTTCAACGCCGCCCTTCTCAAAAAGGTCGACGAACTCGAATTGTCGGTGCGCTCGGCGAACTGCTTGAAGAACGACAACATCGTCTACATCGGCGACCTCATTCAGAAGACCGAGGCCGAAATGCTGCGCACGCCGAACTTCGGCCGCAAGTCCTTGAACGAAATCAAGGAAGTCTTGGCGACCATGGGTCTCCATCTCGGCATGGAAGTGCCGAACTGGCCGCCCGACAACATCGACGAACTCGCGAAGCGGTTCGAAGATCAGTATTGACCTTCATCTCCCCCCTTGTGGGGGAGGACAGAGGAGGGGGGTAATCCCGGACCACTGTGGTTCCCCCCACCCCTAACCCCTCCCCACAGAGGGGGAGGGGAACGTAGGCGAAGGTGAGGCCATAGAACCTCCCGCGCCAATCTCGCTGGCATCGGCCGCGGGATAACGCAAAGCCCGGGCAAAGCCCGAGGTCAACAATGTAAGGAAGACGACAATGCGTCACGGAAAACTCGGCCGCCGGTTTGGCCGCCAACCCGGCCATCGCCAGGCAATGTTCTCGAATATGGCGGCTGCTCTTATCAAGCACGAACAAATCGTCACGACGCTCCCCAAGGCCAAAGACTTGAAGCGCGTTATCGACAAGTACATCACGCTTGCAAAGCGCGGCGACTTGAACTCGCGCCGCTTGGCCGCTTCGCGCCTGCGCGACGAAGACATGGTCAAGAAGTTGTTTGACGTTCTGGCGACCCGCTACAAGGATCGCGCCGGCGGCTACGCCCGCGTTCTTAAAGCCGGTTTCCGCTACGGCGACAGCGCGCCCCGCGCCGTCATCGAACTCGTCGATCGCGATGTTTCCATGAAGGGCAAGGATGACAAAGCCCGTCACGAAGAAATGCTGAAAACGCAGGATCAGGCAACGGCGTAAAGTCCTGGCTGCCGACCCCTATAAGTCTGCTCATTTCCCACGCCCCGGTGCCGCCCGCGCCGGGGCGTGTTCCATTCGAAACTGTGAGAATCTGACGTCCTCGCTATTCGTCCATCTGGCCGCCGTGCGCGGCAAAGAGTAGGTTTCATGGGTGGGCCGATATTTCCAGCTGGGAGGGCTGCGCGTGAGCAAGGATTTGGTGCTCGTTACGGGGGCAACGGGCTTCATCGCCAAGCACATAATTATCGAACTTTTGCGCCAGGGCTTTGCCGTGCGCGGCACGGTCCGCGATTATCTCAAGACGCAGCCCGTTCTGCGCACGATTGAAGCAACCGGCAGCGACGTTTCAGACCTTTCATTTGCTGCCGCCGATCTTTTATCCGACGATGGCTGGGACGCGGCCGTGCGCGATGCGAAGTACGTCGTTCACACGGCATCTCCTTTTCCTATGCAGCAGCCCGACGATGCGGACGAGGTGATCCGCCCGGCGCGCGAGGGCACGCTGCGGGTGCTACTCGCCGCGCACCGCAACGCAGTGAAGCGCGTGGTGCTGACATCATCGACCGTCGCGGTCATGTACCCTGAGGCCTATACCCGCGATCACATTTTTTCCGAGGAAGACTTCACCAATGAACATACCATTGGCATCACGCCCTATATCAAGTCCAAGACCATAGCTGAAAAAGCCGCCTGGGATTTCGTGCGCAGCAAGCTCGGTGCGCCGGAACTCACTGTGATCAATCCAGGCTTCGTGCAAGGCCCAGCACTCGATGCCGATCTCTCGACCTCGCACGAGCTGTACCGCCTCATGGCGCGCGGCGTCTATCCGGCCGCGCCCCGCATTCGCTTTCCCGTTTGCGATGTGCGCGACGTAGCTGCCGCGCATGCAGCGGCGCTGACGAGCCCTAAAGCGGCTGGCGAGCGTTTCATAATAGCAAACGGCGAAACCGGGCTTTTTGCGCTGGGCAAAGCGCTCGCCGCCGAGTGCCCAGATCTCAAGTCCAAAGTGCCGAAGTTCCAGCTTCCCGATACGGCTGTCCGGGGGCTGGCAATCTTCGACAAGCGCCTGCGCACCATCCTTCCCGAGCTTGGCCGCCAAAAAAAGTGTACAAACGCCAAGGCCCGCGAAGTGCTTGGCCTCACCTTCCGCGACAGCGAAATAGCCATCCGCGATGCCATTCACTCCATGCGGGATTTGAAACTTATTTAGAGCAGTGCGGGTGAAACGGAGTTTGCGCTCCACTGCTCCCCTCCCCAGCGGGGAGGGGTAGGGGTGGGGAGAAGCCGGGATACAGGTGTTTGCAGAATTATCACAAGCATGTGCGGCGTGTGCGGGGGGCTTGATCTTTCATCACGCCTAGATCGACACCCCACCCCTAACCCCTCCCCTCAGGGGAGGGGGATTTGCCGAAAGCATGTCAGACTAAATCTAAAAGCGCTCAACGGTGTGTGCAGCGAGCTCGGAGGTGCGCATGAAATGGCAGCGGTTCCGCCCTTGAGCGGCCGCGATTGAGCGACTAAGTAACAGCAGTATCTGGCTGCCTTGCAATAAGGATTTTATGCTCCGATGTTCCGCTCCAAACCGGCTCTCAACGATCTAATTTCCGGCGGCGTCCTGGTCGCGACGATCCTCACTGCAGCGGTCGCTATGCAACTCTTCGGCGTCAATAGCGCCGCGCTTGCTGAGCCAAAAGCCCCCCCGCCCTCGCGCGAAGCCACGCAATATTCGTTCGCGCCCATCGTGCGTAAAGCCGCGCCCGCCGTCGTCAACGTCTACGTCCGCTCGCGCGTGCAAACCTTTAATTCGCCTTTCGCGGACGACCCCTGGTTCCGCCGCTTTTTCGGCGAGCAGTTTGGCGAACCCTCCGTGCGCGTGATGTGCTCGCTTGGCTCCGGTGTCATCGTCAGTGCCGATGGCCTCGTCGTCACCAACACCCATGTTGTCAAGGCGCGCGGCGAAACCGAAATCCGCGTCGCGCTTTCCGACAAGCGAGAATTCGATGCCAAGGTCATTGCCCAAGACGACAAAACCGACATTGCCGTCCTCAAACTTGAAAACGGCGACGGTAAATTCCCGTTCCTCGATTTCGAAGACAGCGATGGCCTGGAGGTCGGCGATCTGGTTCTCGCCATCGGCAACCCGTTCGGCGTCGGCCAAACCGTGACAAGCGGCATCATTTCGGCGCTCGCCCGCTCGGATGTTGGCGTTTCCGACTCACAGGTCTTCATTCAAACGGACGCAGCCATCAATCCCGGCAATTCGGGCGGCGCACTCGTCGATATGAACGGGCGGCTCGTGGGCATCAACACGATGATATTCTCGAAATCCGGCGGATCGGTCGGCATCGGCTTCGCGATCCCCTCCAACCTCGTCAAAGTTTACGCCGAAAGCGCGCTTTCGGGGCGCAAAGTCGAGCGTCCGTGGTTAGGGGCCAAGCTCGA
>JANMNH010000136.1:0-15120 GCA_031373745.1 Hyphomicrobium sp.
TGTTGCGGCGCTTTCGCGGCACTTTTGGGCGTAGTTCGCGCTTGCGTTGAGTTGCAGAGGCCCGTCACGAAAGTACATGGCACGCAAGCGGAGTCCCGCGCCCATCAATTAACCAAGCCCTGGTAACCAAGCCCTGGCCGGAGGGTCGGCGTGGCTAAAAGTTCCTGGGCTAAAGGTTATTGCGGCCGGGCAATCGCCGGGCGCGTTCCTCCGTTTTGACTTCGAGGCTCCTTAGGCAAGCGCGCTCCGCGTCGCGGCGGGCTTTCTCGAGAAGCTCGGGATCGGCGCGCTCGGCGAACTCCGACGACGCGAGACCCGAACCGAATAAGCGCTTCACGCCGCAATACGTGCTGGCAAGGCCGTCGGCGATCTCGGCCTGGAGATACATCAAGGGTGCCCACTCTGGCTCGAACTCGGCGCATCCGGACGTGAACTGCGCGGCGATAAAGACCGCAGCCAAGCTTTTGGACGCGGAAGAGCCTCGCCTGAGACGCGGCCCCTTCTCGCTCGTACTCTTCCCCCGGCCCACGTGCTTCTCCCTTTTTGCTACGGCCCGCGCCGCGCTGGAGGGCGCATGGCGAGTTCGAAGGCGCGGCGATACCAGCGGCGCGCGGCCTCGGGGTCGCCTTTGTTTTTGACGCCGGCTTTGGCGAGGCTGACCGGATCGAACGTGTTGCCGAGCGCCAACGCCGCTTCCGGCAAGCCCAATGCGAACGCTTTATTGAAAGAAGCGCGCGCAGCTGTCAGGTCGCCCTTGGCGAAGTGCACTTGCCCTGCGGCCAAGTGAGGGTTGCCGGAATGGGCCTGAGAATGAGTGAGGGAAGCCGGTGCCGTCTGCCGTTGCGGCGATGGAAGATTTGCCGTCACGATGGGAGACGGTGGCCCGTCGGCGATGCGGCCCTCCCTCACCACGACAGGTTCGGGCCCGGCACTAGACGCTGGCGCTGGAGCGGGGGCGAGACGCGCCTCAACCATCTGCGCCGCCGCAGGCGCTAGCGGTATTGGCGGCGGCAGATCGGCGCCCGGTGGCGTCGCGGGCTTTGACTCCCCGAGTTCGGTGGCGGGGGTATCGACCGGCACGGCGGGACGATCTTTGAGAAGTTCGGCGAGAGGTTCGGCCGGATGCCCCTGACGTTCCAAGTTCGCCGCAGCAAGCGCTCCGGCTGCGTCCGATGCGTCGCGAGCGAGACGCTCGGCTTCCTGCCGCGAGGACTCTACGACGGGCGCGGGCTGCCCAGACTGAGGAGGATGAGACGCAGCAGGATGAGACGCTTCGATTTGCGGGGTGGGTTCAACGGGTGCGTCCTCATGAGCGGGCGCGAGTGCGGGTGGTGGCGGCACGGGATGGGTGCGCAGGGCAACGAGCGCGATCGCGACGGCACCCAGCACGACAAGGGGCGCAATCGGCCGGCGCCTGCGATGTGCGCTCCCCGCACTTGCCGGCGCTGGGACATCCCGTTCTGGAGTTTGAAGCGGATTTTGTTTGGGCACGCGGCGGCCGTAAGCCGTGCCGAACCAGGCGAGCGTTTCGGCGCCGGCTATCGCGCCGCTTTCAGGGGCATTCGGCAAACGCGCCGAAGTAATCGCAACCAGCATAAGAGACCTCAACACACGCACACTCGTCAGGTCCCGCAAGGCGTTGAAGCGTTACGAGCCTAAAGTGACACGAGTGTGCTGAAATCGGGCCTTTTCGGTGTGCCGTCCGACGACGGAGTGAGCACAAGGCAGCATGCGGCGCGATGTCCTGCGGTGCCGCTTGTCCCTTGCCATCAGCGCCGCTGAAGTGCTGTCACGGCGGCAACGGATTTATCCAACTCGGTTGCGATCCACGCGCGGAAAGCGCTAGCTGCTTTACTTTGCTTCGTTTCCTTGCGCCAAACGAGGTAATAGGCCTGATGCAGAATTGAAATATTGAAGGGCCGGACCAGACGCTTTGCGACAAGCGCGTCTGCGGCTGTTACTTGGTCGGCCAGAGCAAATCCCTGACCTGCTTCTGCAGCGGCGATTGCCAGATGGCCTTTCAGCGTTGGCCCAGATGGCGAGATTTTGCCTGCGATGGCCGCCGCCGAGAGCCAATCCAGCCAGTTTTGTTTGGTGTCTTCTTGAAGCAGGACTGTTCGAGCCAGATCAATCGGCGCCCGGACGGCGCTTTTCTTTAGCAAGCTTGGGCTGCAAACGGGCGTAATTTCTGAATCGATCAGCTTCACCGCTTCAACATCGCGCCAACGTCCAAGACCATAGCGAATGCCGAGGTCAGCTTCATTTTTCGTGAAATCCGCAAGCCGGTTATTCGGGTCAAGCACGAGATCAATCTCTGGATGTTCGGATGTGAAACCGCCAAGGCGCGGGACCAGCCAGAGTGCGGCGAACGGCACTTCGGAACTTATCACGAGTTGGTTCCGGTTGCGCGGCGCCGCGAAACGGCTCGTTGCTTCAATGAGCAGATCGAAGGCGGGTGTGAGATCGCGGGCGTAGGCTTCGCCCTCATCCGTCAACTCGACGCCGCGCCCCGTGCGATGAAACAGCTTCCTTCCGAGCCAGGCCTCAAGTTCGCGAATGTGCCGGCTGATGGCGGCGTGCGAAACGTTCAATTCGGCCGCAGCCAATGACAGGCTGACGTGCCGCGCCGCGGATTCGAAAGCTCGCAATGCGTTGAGTGATGGAAGCCGCCGTGCCATGGCGCATGTAACAAAAGCTGATATGCCGTGTAAAGCATCGCAGTTTGTCTATGCTGAACGGCGAGCGCATCTTTCCTCCAAGAAATTCACGTTACACCGAGGAGAACGGCCATGATGCTCTTCATCGAAGCGCTTGTCGCAATGATCGAGAAGACCGTTTATCCCAGCCCAAAATGCGATTCCGGCGACAGCCGCTGCCGCCCAACTAAGCCACGGCGCTTCTGAGAATGCTGCGCCCCGCATAGCGCGCGACGGCGCCGAGTTCGCCCTCGATGCGGATCAGCTGGTTGTATTTGGCAAGGCGATCCGAGCGCGAGAGCGAGCCGGTTTTGATCTGCCCGCAGTTGGTCGCAACCGCGAGATCGGCGATTGTGGAATCTTCCGTTTCGCCCGAGCGATGCGACATGACGGCGGTGTAGCCCGCGCGCTGGGCCATCGAGACGGCGTCGAGCGTTTCCGTCAGCGTGCCGATCTGGTTGACCTTGACGAGGATGGAGTTCGCCGTGGCGGTCTTGATGCCTTGGGCCAAGCGCTCCGTGTTGGTGACGAAAAGATCGTCGCCGACGAGCTGGCACTTTTTGCCGAGCGTTTCGGTCAAGAGTTTCCAACCCGCCCAATCGTCTTCGCCCATACCATCTTCGATGGAGACGATGGGGAAGCGCGAGACCAGACCTTCGAGATACTTGACGTTCTCGGCGCTTGAGAGCGACTTGCCCTCGCCTTCAAGTACGTACTTGCCACCCTTGTAGTATTCGGTTGCCGCGCAATCGAGTGCCAGCATAACGTCGCTGCCGGGTTTGTATCCGGCTTTCTCTATTGCCTTCATGATGAAAGTCAGTGCTTCATCGGCGCTCTTCAAGTTCGGCGCGAAGCCTCCCTCGTCGCCAATGCCGGTGTTGTGGCCGGCGTCTTTGAGGTTCTTCTTCAACGTGTGGAAGATTTCAGCACCCATGCGGATGGCGTCGGCAACGGTTTCCGCCGAAACCGGCATGATCATGAATTCTTGAATGTCGATCGGGTTGTCCGCATGCGCGCCGCCGTTGATGATGTTCATCATCGGCACGGGGAGAACGTGGGCCGTTGCGCCGCCGACGTAACGATAGAGCGGCAAGCCGCTAGTTTCGGCTGCAGCCTTCGCAGCGGCGAGTGAGACGCCAAGAATGGCGTTTGCGCCCAAGCGGCTTTTGTTCTTCGTGCCATCGAGCTGGATCATGGCGGCGTCGAGCCCGCGCTGATCTTCCGCATCCATGCCGGCGAGCGCGTCGTAGATTTCCCCGTTGACGGCTTCGACGGCTTTCAGCACGCCCTTGCCCATGTAGCGGGCCTTGTCGCCGTCTCTCAGCTCATTGGCTTCGTGCGCGCCGGTGGACGCGCCGGAGGGCACCGCCGCGCGCCCCTTGGCACCGTCCTCGAGCACACAATCGACCTCAACAGTCGGGTTGCCGCGGCTGTCCAGAATTTCGCGGGCGATGATATCGACGATGGCGGTCATGGGAGGTCCTCAAAACTGTGCGAAAGTTGCAGAGCCCGGCGGGCTTAGGGGAAGGCCGGGCGGTTGTAACCCCGTTCGTCGCCGTGCGAAAGTCTTGACGGGCAGCCGAAGCCTACCCTGGAGGATAGCAAATCGGCGCGATGTGCTAAAGGGCGAGGCTCAAACCTCAAAGTTGGCCATATGACAGCATCTTCGCACACCGCATCGTCAGCCCTCGTGCTCTTTTCCGGCGGTCAGGATTCGACCGTGTGTCTGGCGTGGGCGCTTTCGAAGTATGAGCGGGTCGAGACGGTGGGCTTTGATTACGGGCAGCGGCACGCGGTTGAACTCAAGGCGCGTCAGCGGGTGCTCGGACAATTGCGCGCCGCATTTCCGAAGTGGGCTTTGAGGCTCGGCGACGATCACTTACTCGCGTTGCCGGCGCTGGCTGCCATCAGCGAAACAAGTTTGACGCGTGGAACCGAAATCGAAATTGGTGCGTCGGGATTGCCGACAACGTTCGTGCCGGGGCGCAATCTTTTGTTTTTCACGTATGCGGCGGCGCTGGGATGGCGGCGCGGAATTTCGACGTTCGTCGGCGGCATGTGCGAGACCGACTTTTCAGGTTATCCCGATTGCCGCAACGAAACGCTGCAGACGCTGGCGGAGGCCCTCGCCCTCGGCCTCGATAAGCCGGTCACCATTGAAACACCGCTGATGTACATCGACAAGGCGGAGACGTGGGCGCTTGCTGAAAAAATTGGCGGCCAGGCTCTGATCGATCTCATCGTCGAAGAAACGCACACTTGCTACCTTGGCGACCGTTCGAAGCGCCACGCGTGGGGCTATGGCTGCGGGGCGTGCCCGGCATGCGATCTCAGGGCCAACGGGTGGGAGAAGTGGCGTGGAGGGCCCAACACTCAATAAGTTTCATTTGGTTCCGAAGAGACCCGCAACGGGAATTTCAAGTCCTGGCGGGTCCAGTCGCAAAACGCCGGCGCTCAAAAAAACTGTTTCAAATGTTGTCGGAGACAAACGCCGTTGATGCATGACAACATTGCGGTCTGCCTCGATGACGACATAGTGCATGAGGCTGGGCAACCGGGAATAACCCGCAAATTTGAAACCCGTGTCGCCCTGCTTGGAACTTGGTGACACAACTTCGACCACGATAAAGGGTGTCAATATCTCAATACTGTCGTCATCCTGCGCTGGGCCATCGTAAACGAGCACATCAGGCTGGTAGGCGGTCTTATCGTCGATCCGAACCGTTGCACCGTCTGGAAGCACGTGCAGCCGCTCCGACTTCAATTTGCTAACCGCAGCACACAGCGCCCGGTAGGCTGCACCCTTGGCTTTCAAGTGGCGCACGCGCTCTGGCGACATTTCGAATACAACCCCGTCTATCAACTCATATTTGCCCGGCCGGGTCATCCCCCAGACCAGGAATTCGTCGACCGTCATTTTCTTCGGCGCTTGGATGTTCATGGGGGAAGATTAGCAGAAAGCTCCCGAAACTCAAAAAAGGCGCCTTGGCTGCCGTCTGGACGTGTGGCCGCCCCTCACGTCATGTCGAAGACATGCTTCCAGCATGGCCCTCTCCCCGGGCCAGGAGAACGGGCGTGGGGAGAGGGGAAACTGGGCCTGTTCCCCCCGGAACTGCGGTCCCTGGCGGGAGCGCCTATCAAACCCATACCGAGCCGGTATTTCAGTTTGAACCAAATAGCCCCGATAACGCGACAGACCCTCAACCACCCAAGCCAAAGGCCAAAGACAATGACAAACAAGATCAACAACTCGAAAATCCAGGCGGTCAATTTCATCGCCGGTTTCGCGTTGCTGGTCATGCTCTTCCCCCACGGCGACAAGCTCCCGGAAAAACCGGCCGGCGTGCGCACTTCGATCGAAATGATAGCCAACAAAGTGTCCTTGAGGCCGTTCTCGATCGAGATCGCTGCAGCCTAAATTCAAACCTTAACCTTGAACGGATTGAAATCGGTATCCCGGTCGAAGTGATCGAGGCTCTCGGCGCGCTTTAACGCGGCGACGATCCGCGTCGTCAAGGGCAGGAACGCGACCTCGACCAGCGTCTTGGTGATGAACTGCGACACGACGAGCGTCATCACGAGGTCGTTCGGCATGATCCCCGAGTTCCAGAATGCGAGCGGATAGAAGATGGCGCTGTCGATGGCTTCGCCCGCAACGGTGGAGACTACAAAGCGCGTCTTCATGTTCCGGCCCTGGCTCGCGACTTTCATTTTCGCGAGCACGAACGAATTGACGAACTCGCCGCAGAAGTAAGCCAGCATGGATGCACCGGCGATGCGCCAGGTATTGCCGAAAGCGATTTCATAGACTTTCTGATTTGGCCACGTCTGTGCTGGCGGTAAAGCGACGACGACAGCCGCCATGATGGCTGCAAACAGCAGCGCGGCAAATCCTGTCCAGATGACACGGCGGGCACGGTCGTAGCCGTACACTTCGGTCAGGATGTCGCCGAAGATGTAGGAGACGGGGAAAAACAGAACACCCGCGCCGAATGTGACCGCGCCGATGAAGGGCAGGTCGAGCGTCGCCGCTTTTGCCGGGCCGATCAGGTTCGAGCACACGAGCACGACGACAAACGCGACCATGACAAGGTCGAAGTAGCGGTAGGTGTGGTATTTCGCGTCAGTCATACGGCCCCTGATTGCTTGAGGTTTTAGGGACTAGGGATTAGGGACTAGAAGTCCAAAAGAATCTTAGCCCCTAATCCCGAGAACCCAACCCCTCACCTTCCATGTACCACGTCAAAGAAATCTTCTACACGCTCCAAGGCGAAGGCGCGAATGCGGGAACACCGGCCGTGTTCTGCCGGTTCGCAGGATGCAATCTGTGGTCGGGCCGCGAGGAAGACCGCGCGGCGGCCATATGCCAATTCTGCGATACGCAGTTCGTTGGCACAGACGGCGACGGCGGCGGCAAATTCGAAACCGCTGACGATCTGGCGCGCGCCTGCCGCAAGGCCTGTACCGCCCCGCATGGCCCAGCGCTCATCGTTTTGACGGGTGGCGAACCCATGCTGCAAGTCGATCAACGCTTGATCGATGCCTTGCATGCACGTGGGTTCAACATTGCCATCGAAACCAATGGCACGCTGCCCGTACCCGACACCATCGATTGGATCTGCGTTAGTCCGAAAGCGGGTGCTGATCTAAAGCAGATCTACGGGGATGAATTGAAACTGGTCTTTCCCCAGCCCGACTTGATGCCGCAGTTGTGTGAAGGGCTCGACTTCGTGCACCGCTTTCTGCAGCCGATGGACGGCCCAGCGCAGGCGGAGAACTCGGCGGCGGCCATCGCTTACTGCAAAGCCCATCCGCCGTGGCGATTGTCGGTGCAGACCCACAAGGTGCTGGGGATCAGGTAGGCTGCCGGCAGCAGGCAGCAGTAAATTCGGATGGTATTAACTCTTGCTGCGACGAACTGCTGCCTGAGCCCTGTTGCCTGCTGCCATCAACTCCCCTATTCCCTCTCCATGCGCATCTACAAAGACTTCAAGTTTGAAGCGGCCCACTTCCTCCCCTCGGCGACGCCGGGGAGCCAGAACGCGCGCGTGCATGGCCACTCGTTTCGCGCCCGCGTGGTTATCGAGGGCGAACCTAATTCCGAAACGGGCTATGTGTTTCATTTCGAAGACCTTGCTGCAGCGATAGCCGACACGGAAGCAGCACTCGATCATCGTATGTTGAACGAGGTCGAGGGGCTTTCCGCGCCGACGCTTGAGCGCATAGCTATGTGGATCTGGAACCGGCTTGCCAACCGCGTGCCGGGCTTGGCTGAGATCCACGTCAGCCGCGATAGTTGCGGCGAAGGTTGCGTCTATAGCGGCCCCGCGCGACAATCGCGGCTCGCGGCGGAGTAATAGACATGGCAAAAGCGCCGCCCAAGGTTTCGCAACTCGGCAAGCAAACGCCGCTTCCGGCCTCGCCCGATGAAGCGGAGTTAGAGCGCGTTCCTAACCCGCACCCCGACACGCACTACGCCGCGCGCTTTACGCAGCCGGAGTTTACATCTCTTTGCCCCGTGACAGGGCAGCCTGATTTTGCCCATCTCGTCATCGACTACGTGCCGGACAAGTGGCTCGTGGAGAGCAAATCCCTGAAGCTCTACCTTGCCTCGTTCCGTAATCACGGCGCGTTCCATGAAGACTGCACGGTTGCCATCGGCAAGCGCATCGCCGGCCTCTTGAAGCCGCAATATTTGCGCATCGGCGGATATTGGTATCCGCGCGGCGGCATGCCCATCGATGTGTTTTGGCAGTTCGGAAAATTGCCAGAAAATGTTTGGCTCCCCGATCAAGGGGTGGCGCCCTACCGCGGACGGGGTTGAAACCCGGGGGCCACGCCTTGCTGGTGCGGCCAATTACGCCGCTCAATCATCGTCAGGCGTGCGCGCGACGGAACCCGGCGCTATCTGCGTTCTCCTCTTTGCTGGTGCACCGGCGTAGTCCTTTAATGAACTTTGAGGAGATCACGATGAAATTCTACGTTGCAGCATTTGCTGGCTTTCTGGCCGTTGCTGGTGCCGGTGCCAGTGCGCAAGCCGCACCGGCGTTTGGGTCCGCCAAAGGCACTTACACCGGTCAAACTTTGGTCGAGAAAACACACGGCATTCACAGGACGTGTCAGCTTGGCCGCTGGGGATGGCATCGAAGTACGCGCTGGTCGCGCCTATCTTGCACACCGTCTTGGCGTCTCAATCAGCACCGTCACTACAAGAATCGCTGGTCGCAGAAACACCGTTGGAATCGCAACCGCTGAGAAGTGAGCGGTCGTGGGTCAACACTCTCTCCAAATCGCTGACACCAACTCAGGGCCGGGGCACAATCCCGGCCCAACTTTGTTAGAGAGGCCCCGGTAGCGGAATGAATTCGTCCGCGTCACCCGGCACGATATCGAAGTGTCCGCTTCGCCATTCTTCTTTGGCTTGCGCGATGCGTTCTTCGGAACTTGAAACAAAATTCCACCAGATGTGGCGCGGGCCATCCATTGGTTCTCCGCCGAGCAGCATGAGGCGTGCGTTGCTCAGTGCCAAAATCGAGATGCGGTCCCCAGGCTTGAAAACTATCAGTTGCCCGGGCCCAAAGGTTTGACCGGCGAGATCGATATTGCCCGATGCAATGTATACGGCGCGTTCGTCGTAGCCGGCGTCTATCGGCAAAACTGCTCCAGGCGCCAAAATGGCTTCAGCGTAGAACGCTGGATGGGGGAACTGCGTTGGCGCCGTCTCTCCAAACATCGAACCGAGGATCACGCGCACGCGCTTTCCGACTTCTTCGATGCGCGGCAAGTCGGCCGTCGTCAGGTGATCGAAACGCGGCGCTTGCTCCTCATGCGATTTTGGCAGTGCCATCCACGATTGAATTCCAAAGAGGACACCCCCTGCAGTGCGTGCTTCAGGGGCGGAACGTTCCGAATGCACGATGCCGCGCCCGGCCGTCATGAGGTTCAACTCGCCGGGGCGGATGGGCAGCGCCGTACCGAGGCTGTCGCGATGATAAATCTCGCCCGCGAAGAGATAAGTCACAGTTGCGAGCCCAATATGGGGATGCGGCCGCACATCGATCCCCTGCCCGGCAATGAACTGAGTAGGTCCCATCTGATCGAAAAAGATAAACGGGCCGACCATCTGCCGCCTTGGGGATGGCAACACGCGGCGCACATCGAAGCCACCTAGATCGCGTACGCGCGGCACGATGATTTGTTCAATCGCAGCGCACGATTGCGTGTCGCCGGGGATCGGATCGATGTCTTTGAACCAGCTCATGACGGACAACTTCGCAAATTTTGGCGATCGATGACCAGTGCACCTGCAATCAATTGAACGTGAGAACCATGCCGTCATAAGCCGGTTCGACGCCCTCCGGCAGTTCGCGGCGCAGCGTTTCGTAGTCCAAATCGCTCGTCATGTGGGTCAGCACCGCGCGCTTCGGTTTCAGCCGCGCAATCCATTTGAGCGCTTGCTTGACATTGAAATGGCTTTCATGCGGCGTATAGCGCAAGGCATCGACGACCCACACATCGAGCCCTTCCAGCAGCGTAGCGGACGCGTCGCTGAGACCGGAAATATCGGGTGAATACGCAAGGTTCGAAAACCTGAAACCGAGCGATGTGATGTCACCGTGAACCTGCGGTATAGGCAGAACCGGAATGGGACCGCCGGCACCCGAAATCGCGATAGGTGCGATGCCGTCGATGTCGATTGCGTTGAGAATCGGCGTGTAGCTCGAACCTTCAGGCGTCTTGAAGCAGTACTCGAAGCGGCGCTTGAGGCTGTCGCCGGTCTTGGCGTCGAAATACACGTCGATGCGCTTCTTCATGGCAAAAGCGACCATCCGCAGATCGTCGATGCCGTGCGTGTGGTCGGCGTGATCGTGGGTATAAATCACGCCATCGAGCGCCATGAGGCGGATCGCCAAGATCTGTTCGCGCAAATCGGGTGACGTATCGATGAGCACGGCAGTTTGACCGGACGGCGACAAGCGTTCGACCAGCGCCGAGCAGCGCGTTCTGCGGTTCTTCGGGTTCGCCGCATCGCATTGGCCCCAGTTCATACCGATGCGCGGCACGCCGCCCGACGATCCGCAGCCGAGAATCGTGAAGCGGTAGGTCATGTTTCCCCTCCCCCTTGCGCCGAAGGCGCGCCTTCGGCGCGACGTGGGGAGGGGTTAGGGGTGGGGGGAATCCCGGCTTTTGGGTTTTGGGACTCCCCCCCTCCCAGCCTCCCCCACAAGGGGGGAGGAGTAACCTTCGTAAACAGGCGGAAAAAGTTTTCCGTTGTGGCGCGCGCGATCTCGTCAACGGACAAGCCTTTAGCGGCGGCGAGCGCGGCGGCCGTATGGGCGACGTGGGCCGGTTCGCAGAGCCTGCCGCGGAACGGTTCCGGCGCCAGGAACGGCGCGTCCGTTTCAACGAACAAGCGGTCGAGCGGCACCTCGCGGGCGATGTCGCGGAGCGCTTCCGACTTCTTGAAGCTGATGACGCCGGAGAACGAGACGTAGAGCCCGAGATCAAGCGCGCCCATTGCCAAGTCTCGTCCGCCCGTGAAGCAATGGAGAATGGCGGGGAACGGCCCTTTGGCGTGTTCGTCCTTCAGAATGGCGAGCGTATCGGCATCTGCGTCGCGCGAGTGGATTTCAAGCGGCAGGCCTGTTTCGCGCGCGGCCGCAATGTGATTGCGGAAGCCTTCGGCCTGGGCGGAAGGCGAGGAATGCTTGTAGAAATAATCGAGGCCCGCTTCGCCGATCGAGACGACCTTGGGGTGCTTTGACATCAGCACGATCTCACTGACCGGGATATCGAGTTCTTCATGCGCTTGATGGGGATGCGTGCCGACCGATCCATAGACGTTGTCGAAACGCTCGATGACGGCTTTGATTTCGTCGAAGCGGCGGATGCGCGTCGAGATATCGACCAGCACACCGACGCCCGCAGCATGCGCGCGCGCGACGACGCCGTCGAGATCGTCTTTGAATTCGTGGCGGTCGATATGGCAGTGGTGATCGACGAGCATCAAGATAACTTGCCCCGGTCGTTTGCTTTCTGCGACTTATCGCGTTCGGCTGCGCGCTTGGCTTCTTTCGCGGCCTTGGATTGCATCTGCGCTTCGGCCGGTGAACTTAATGGCTTATCTGCTTCCGCCGCCGGATCAATGTATCGCGGGAAAACGCCCTGCGGCTCTGGGATCAATGTCCCGCCAACGAGCCGCCCTGCCTTCCCGAGATACGCGAAGGTGCGCTGATCCGGCGCAACAGCGAGCAGATCGAGTAGTTTTCCGGCGCTTTCCGGCATTACAGGCTGTATCAGAATAGCAAATTGGCGCACGATCTCGGCTGTCACATAGAGAACGGTCTCCATGCGTTTGGGATCGGTTTTTTTCTTCGCCCAAGGCTCTTCGGCGGCGAAATATTGGTTGGCGTCCGAAATGACGTTCCAAACCGCGTCCAAATATTTGGTGATCGACTGGCGGTCCATCTCGCCGCGCGCATGCCGGTAGATGGCATCGGTCTTCGCGAGGATCGCTTCGTCAGCGGCAGTGAACGCACCCGGCTCCGGTATCTTGCCGTCGCAATTCTTGAAGATCATCGACAGCGAGCGTTGCGCCAGATTGCCTAGATTGTTGGCAAGATCGGCGTTGATGCGATTTGAAATGGCTTCGGGCGCGTAGTTGCCGTCCTGCCCCCACATCACTTCGCGCAGGAAGAAGTAGCGGATCTGATCGCGCCCGTAGGCTTTGACGAGATCGAACGGATCGACGACGTTGCCCACGGATTTGGCCATCTTCTCGCCCTTGTTCAAAACGAAGCCGTGGCCGAAAATGCGTTTGGGCAATGGCAGCCCTGCGCTCATCAAAAAAGCGGGCCAATAGATGGCGTGAAATCGCACGATGTCCTTGCCGATGACGTGGACGTTTGCGGGCCAGAAGTCTTTGCGCGGGTTCTCTCCCTTATTCAGCAATCCGGTTGCCGTGACGTAGTTCGTCAAGGCATCGACCCAGACATACATGACATGATCCGCCGCACCCGGCACCGGGATGCCCCAGTCGAGCGTCGAGCGTGAAATTGAAAGATCTTCGAGGCCGCTTTTGACGAAACTGACGACTTCGTTCTTCCGCTCCGGCGGCAGAATGAAATCCGAGTTCGCCTCGTAGTGGGCGAGCAGCTTGTTCTGATAAGCGGAGAGCTTGAAGAAGTACGTTTCTTCTTCCGTCCACTCGACAGGCGTCCCCGTCGGCGTCGCAAAACGTTTGCCGTCACGGACTTCCGTCTCGCTTTCCTTGTAATAGGCTTCATCGCGCACCGAGTACCAGCCGCCGTAGTTCTTCTTGAAGACGTCGCCGGCCTTTTCCATGCGCCGCCACAGTTCCGCGCACGCTTCATAGTGGCGTGGCTCTGTCGTGCGGATAAAATCGTCGTTGGAGAGGCCTAAGAGTTCCGCCATCTCGATGAAACGCGCGGCATTCCGGTCTGCAAGTTCCTTCGGACTGAGACCGTCTTTGAGCGCAGTCTGCTTCATCTTCAGTCCGTGCTCGTCGGTACCGGTCAGAAACAACACGTCCTTGCCGTCGAGCCGCTCGAAACGGGCAATCGCATCCGTGGCGATGGCCTCATAAGCGTGCCCGATATGCGGCACGCCGTTGGGATAGGAAATGGCCGTCGTGATGTAGAATTTCTCAGTCACACCTTGTTCCTTAAATCGCGATCTAAAAAAATCGCGCGCGTCAGCTGCGGGCCGCCGCTTCAAGCTTGGACAAGGTGTCGAGGATGAGCGACTTGCGATCCAGATTGAGCGCCAGGGCGTCGGCCTTGTCGCGGGCCAGTGTTTCCCACAGTTGGGCAAAGGTGGCAAGCCGGGCCCCTCCCATGATGCGGGCCGCAAGCGCGACGTCCGGGCGCTCACCTTCTTGTGCCGCACCCGCCCTGACGATGCGGGCCAGAAACCCCAAGAGGAGATCGTAGAACAGCTCGAATTTCTGTTCCTGGGCAGCGGGCTGCAGTTCGTCCGCCAAAGCATGAGCGGCGCGCATATCGAGGTTTGGCAGCGCTTCGAAGAGCTTGGTTATCTTCGCCTGCAAAACCAATCCGCCGCCGTCCGCCATGGCAAGCAACCGGCGCGGACTACCACCGGCAAATGGCGCGAGGGCTTGAAGATCAGCGGGTACTATCGGTGGCTTTCCCGCCGCTTCAAGAGCGCCGCGCACGGCCTTCGTCAGATCGCCGGGCCCAAGCGGCGCCAGCGCCAGCGAGCGGCAGCGCGAGCGGATGGTCGGCAGTAGCCGCCCCGGCGCCGACGAGATAATCAGAAAAATTGTTTTAGCGGGCGGTTCTTCGAGCGATTTGAGAAGTGCGTTCGCGGCATTGACGTTCAAATCGTCGGCGCTATCGACGATGACGGCGCGCCAACCTTGGCTTTCCGCGCTGAGCGATAAGAAATTTCTGAGACGCCGCACATCGTCGACCGCGATCGATGTAGCAAACCGCTTGGCTTTCGGGTCGTAACCCCGGCGGATGACGAGGAGGCCCGGATGGGAAAGTGCCGTCACTTGGCGGTACGCGGGCGTGTTCGTTTCGATATGCAGACTGCCGCCAAAAGGATCGCGATCCTCTGGCCGGGCGAGTGCTGCGCGTGCCACACGATAGCTGAGCGTTGCTTTGCCAATACCTTCGGTTCCCGTGAGCAACCAGGCATGGTGAATTTTCTCCGAGTTCAGCGCATCGGCAAATGTCTGCTCGGCGGCTTGGTGGCCAACGAGCACAAGCGTCTCGCGCGGATGAGGAAAACCCTCAAGCCTATCCGCTTCAGGCAGCGCCTCGCTATCGGAGAGTGCGGGAGCGCGCGCCACTCACAGGACCTTCGCCAGCAATCGGTCGCCGACCGCTTGCCACACGGCGGTTTCAACGCTTGCCGTGCTCAAGCTGCCGTCGATCAAGACGCAGCGCTTAGGCTCGGCTTCGGCAATCTCGAGGAAGCCCCGACGCAAAGCCACATGGGTCTCGATGCGCTCGGCGTCATACCGCGAAAGCGTCCCGCGCGTGCTGGCGCGCTCGAGGCCCGCTTCCGGCGGCAAATCCAAAATCAATGTGAGATCGGGGAAATCGGGCGCAACCGTGTAGCGCTCGAGCGTTTTAATCAGGTCCGGTTCGACCGAATAGAGGCGCCCCTGATAGACGCGGGTCGAATCCATAAAGCGGTCGGAAATAACCCACGTGCCGTCGTCCAGCGCCGGGCGGATCAGTGCCGTCATGTGCTCCGCGCGCGCGGCGGCAAAGAGGAGAAGTTCGGTGACGGGATCCTGCGGGCGGTCCTTGAGGATTAGCCCGCGGATATCTTCGCCAAGCGGCGTGCCGCCCGGTTCCCGCGTCACGAGCGTCGGGATACCAGCGCCTTCAAGGCGGGCCGACAGAAGCTTGGCTTGGGTCGATTTCCCAGC